>NZ_PSTU01000013.1:0-287902 GCF_002931215.1 Pseudoclavibacter sp. Z016 | reverse complement strand
GTGCGGGTTGCGGGCGAGGGCGAGGGGACGGGCGCCGGGTGCGAGGGCGAGGGGACGGGGCGCCGGGTGCGAGCGCGGGGGACGGCGCGGGGTGCGGAGTCGGGAGTCAGGCGGGCGGCGCTGGCTGGCAGCTGGGGCACCAGGCCGCGACCCGCTCGCGGCCTTGGACGCCGCGCTGGATGCGCGTCCCACAGCGCAGACACGGTTTGCCATATCGGCCGTAGACGTAGGTTCGCCTGCCCGGTCGCAGATCACCGGTCGTCGTGCGCTCCACCCGGTCGCGGTTCGCGACGATGAGCTTGTGGCCAAGCTCGACCAGTCGGTCGAGGTCGCCGGCGCCGGACACCGGGGTGTGCGGATGCAGGCCGCGCAGGAAGAGCAGCTCCGTCACGTAGACGTTCCCGAGACCCGCGAGGTTGCGCTGCTCGAGGAGGGCCCCGGCGAGCTCGGCGTCTGGATCTCGGCGCAGGTTCGCGACGGCGAGCTGGGCATCCCAGTCGTCGCCGAGGAGGTCGGGACCGAGATGCCCGACGGCATCGGCTTCGTCTTCGCTCGCGAGCATCTCCACGACGGCGAGCTCGAAGCCGACGGCGCTGCCGGCAGTCGTGCCGAGAACCGCCCTCGCCTGGTACGCCGGACGGGGCCACTTCCCGCCCGCGGTCACGAGCTGCCAGCTGCCGTCCATCCCGAGGTGGGTGTGCAGGGTGTGCGGGCCGATGCGGGTCAGGAGGTGCTTGCCGCGCGGAACGACCTCGTCGACGGTGAGGCCGGTGAGGTCGAGAGCCGCGTACTTCGGCACCCGCAGCTCGAAGCGTGTCAGCTCGCGGCCCGCAAGGGCGCGGTTCAGCCGGGTCGCCGCCCGGTAGACGGTGTCACCTTCCGGCATCACGCACCTCGATGCCGAGGTGGGCCGCGAGATGGGGTGCGAGTGCCTCGAGCTGCGACGGCGAGACGGTGACGCCGCGCAGCCCCTCGAGGCCCGTGATGGTCGAGAACTCGAGCCCGCGCAGGTCGACGTGCTCGAGGCGGGCGCCCGTGACGTCGAGGATGCCCGTGCGGCTCTCCGTGAACGCCACGCGTCGTGCTGTCGCACCCCCGAGGTCGATCTCGTCGAAGGCGCAGTCGGCGAAGCGGACATCGGTGAGGGTTGCGCCGCGCAGGTTGACGTAGCCGAGCCGGTCGTCGCGGAACTCGACGTTCTGGAAGTCCGACTCGTGCAGGTCCGCGGAGCCGAGTCGGGATGCCGTCCAGCTCACGGACCGGAACGACTGGCGCTGCCCTTCGACGACCGGCACCTCGATGCGCTCGAGCACGCACTCGCTCACCCGTCCCGAGTGCAGGAGGAGCCTGCGGGCCGTGAGGCCCTCGATGCGGCATTCGGAGAACGTCACGCCGGCGGCGTCGAGCTCCTCGCCGCGCACCTCGGTGAAGTGCTGCAGCTCGTGCACCCGCGCCGTCGCGAAGTCCGCGGCGCTGGCATCGTCGAGTTCCGGCAGGTACGGGGCCTCGATCCTCGGCTCGGTGCCGCCTGCCCTGTTTCCTCGTCGTCCGCGTGCTGTCGCCACTGTGCCGCCTCTGCTGTCGGTTCTGCTTCTGGTCTGGTCTGGTCTGGTCTTGCTCTCGATGCGCGTCGCGGCGTGGCTCACTGGCCAGGCCGCATGCGCAGGCCGCGGGTGGTGAGCGAGAACCCGCCCTCCTGCAGCATGCTCGCGAGGGGCGTCTCGAGTACGAACGTGCCATCGACCCGTTCGATCACCAGGTTCGGGATGCGCGCCCGCCGGACCGTGTCGGCAAGGGACCTCGCTGCCGCCCGCAGAACGTCGTCGGAGTCGGTGAAGGTGAGGAGCGTCTTGCCGCCGCGTTCGACATAGAGCGCAAGGGCGCCGTCGACCATCGTCACGAGCCCACCAGCCTTCCTGCCGGGGCGGTGCTTGGTCTGCGAGTCCTCGTCGCTCGGCCACGCGAGCGCCGCCCCGTAGGGATTGGCGGGGTCGGTCGCGGCGAGCGTGAGCGTCTCGAACTGCTTCTCGGCGTCGAGCTCCTGCGTGAAGCCGCGGAGGCGATCGACGGCGCCGACGGTCGAGAACTGGGCGGCGCCGAGCTTCTCGATGAAGTAGCCGCGTCTGGCCTTCCCAGACTCCTCGAAGCGCGCGAGGACTCGGTAGACGAGCGCGAACCCGCCGAGGACCTCCTCCGCCATGACGCTGCCGCGGGTCACGATGCCGTAGCGGTCGAGCAGCAGGTCGCCGATGGCCAGGCCACGCTCGGTGGCGTCGCTCACGCCCTGCAGGCCGAGGGTCCAGCGGCCGCTCGTGTGGGGCTGCGAGGGCGCTGGCCGCTGGGAGGCGAAGGCGGAGGCGGTGGGGCTTCCGGCGGAGTCGCTCGGCGCCATGGCGACGCGGCCACGGTAGAGCCTGCCGCGTGCGGCTCGGCTGGGCGCTCGATGCGCTGAGGTGCTCGCCGAGCCGGGACCGCCGGAGATCAGCGCTCGGAGGGGCGAGAGCGTGTCGTTGGTCACGCGTCCCTGCCAGACGAGCGCCCAGAGGGCGTCGGAGAGTTCGCGGTCGCTGGTCGACTCGGGTTCGAGCATGAGCCGCACGTGCCGCGACAGCTGGGGGAAGAATCCCGGGCCGGAACCGGCAAGGGCGTCGAGGATGTGCCTGCCGCGCGCATCCGGTTCGCCCTCTGGCTGGTCGGGGAGCGTGAGGTGGGCCGTATCGGCGAGGTGCAGGCTGATCCAGCCGTCGCTCGAGCCGATCGCGCCGTGCCCGCGCCAGAGGACCTCGCCCGCCGTCGTGAGCTCATCGAGCATGCTCGGGTGGTAGTCGCGCACCCTGGCGGGGAGGATGAGGCTCTCGAGCGCCGAGGCGGGGACGGGCACGCCCGCGAGCTGGTCGATGACGGTGATCAGGCCGTCGATTCCACGCAGCTCGCCGCCGACGTGCTGCCAAGCCGGCAGGAACCGGGCGAACGCGGAGTGCTCGACGGGCTCTATCTCGCTGCGGAGCGCGGCGAGGGAGCGGGAGCGGAGGCGCTTGAGCACGGTCTCGTCGACCCACTCCGAGCCTTCACGGTCTGGTCGGAACTCGCCCTCGACCACACGACGGGCGAGCTCGAGTCTCGTGAGCGCCTCGCGCACGACCGCCTGGCCCGTGCCGTAGCGCTCGGCGACCTCGGCGACCGAGAACGGGCCGTGCGAGCGGGCGTAGCGGGAGACGAGGTCGCCGACCGGGTCATCCACCGGGTCGATGAACGCGACGGGGACGCCGATGGGGAGCGCGACGCCGAGGGCATCACGCAGGCGGCTGGCATCCTCGATCGCGGCGATGCGGTCGACTCCCGCGATACGAACCCGCAGCGCGCGCTTCGCCGTCACGAGCGCCGAGACGTGCTCTTCGGCGACGGCGGCGGTGGCTGTGGGCACGTGCTCGTCGGCGGGCTCGTCGCCGTCGCCGTCAGCGTCAGCCTGACCGTCAACGCCACCATCGGTGCCGAGGTCTTCGCCGCGCAGGCGCTCCGCGATCTCGTCGACGCTGAGCGGGCCGAGCACGCGCAGGAGGTCGGCCACCCCTTCGGCGTCGCGCGCGAGGCGGTCGGGGGCCGTGCGCTGCAGCTCGGCCTCGAGCCTCGAGATGACCTTCGCGTCGAGCAGCTCCCGCAGCTCGACCCTGCCGAGGAGGTCGGCCAGGAGGCTCGTGTCGAGCGCGAGTGCGGCAGCTCGTCGTTCGGCGAGCGGGCTGTCGCCTTCGTACATGAACGCGCCGACGTAGCCGAAGAGCAGCGTCCGCGCGAAGGGCGACGCCTGCTCGGTGGTCACATCGACGAGGCGCACCTCGCGGCCGGCGACGCGCTTCGCGAGATCGACGAGCGCGTCGAGGTCGTAGACGTCGTGCAGGACTTCGCGCACGGCCTCCAGGATGATCGGGAAGGTCGGATACTGCTTGGCGACGTCGAGCAGCTGGGCGGCCTTCTGCCGCTGCTGCCAGAGCGGCGAGCGCTTTCCTGGGTTGAGACGCGGCAGGAGCAGCGCACGGGCCGCCGCCTCCCGGAAGCGCGACGCGAACAGGGCCGAGCCGCCCACCTCGCGAGCCACGATCTGCTCGATCTCGTCGGCCTCCAGGGCGAACAGCTCTGCGCCGGGCGGTTCGGCGTCGCCTTCCGGAATTCGCACGATGATGCCGTCGTCGCTTGCGACGACGCCGCCGTCGAGGCCGTAGCGGTCGCGGATGCGCGCCGCCACGATGAGGCCCCACGGGGAGTGCACGGGGGAGCCGTAGGGGGAGTGCAGGATGATGCGCCAGTCGCCGAGCTCGTCGCGCGTGCGCTCCACGATGAGCGTGTGGTCGCTCGGGACCTGGCCGGTCGCGTCCTGCTGCTCGCGCACGTAGGCGACGGCGTTCTGCACGGCGTTGTCGTCCATGAGGGCGGCGAGTGCATCGGGCACCTGCCCCTTGGCGGCGATCTCCCTGGTGATGGCGCCGATGGCCTGGCCGAGCTCGGAGGGTCGCCCGAGCGCGTCGCCGACCCAGAAGGGCAGTCGTCCCGGCTGGCCGTAGGCCGGGGTCACGAGCACTCGGTCGAAGGTGATCTCGGCGATGCGCCAGCTGGTCGCCCCGAGCGCGAAGATGTCGCCGACGCGCGATTCGTAGACCATCTCCTCGTCGAGCTCGCCGACGCGACGCGGCCCTCGCTGCGCGTCGGCGTCTTCGGAACCGGCGAGGAACACCCCGAAGAGGCCCCGGTCGGGGATGGTCCCTCCAGAGGTGACGGCGAGCCTCGCCGCTCCGGGTCTTCCGGTGAGGGTGCCCTGGTCGCGGTCCCAGACGAGGCGTGGCCTCAGCTCGGAGAACTGGTCGGATGGGTACTTGCCGGACAGCAGGTCGAGGGTCGCCTCGAAGAGGGGTCGCGACAGGGACGCGAACGGCGCCGAGCGCCGGACCAGGTCGAACCACTCCTCGACGTCGAGGTCTTCGATGGCCGCTGCGGCGATCGTCTGCTGGGCGAGCACATCGAGGGGGTTGGCGAGCACCCGCATCCGCTCGATCTGTCCGGTGACCATGCGCGATGCGAGCACGGAGGAGTGCAGGACATCGGCGCGGTGCTTGGGGAAGATCGTGCCCTCGGAGGTCTCGCCGACCTGGTGGCCGGCTCGGCCAACGCGCTGGAGTCCGCTCGCGACCGAGGGAGGCGACTCGACCTGGACGACGAGGTCGACGTCTCCCATGTCGATGCCGAGTTCCAGGCTGGAGGTGGCGACGACGCAGCGGAGGGTGCCGCTCTTGAGGGCGTTCTCGACCTCGGCGCGAGACTCCTTCGACACGGAGCCGTGGTGGGCGCGTGCGAAGGAGAGCGGGGCGCCGGACGACTGGCCCGCCTGCCCCATGGATACTGCAGGCGGTCGCTGCGGCGCTGCCTTCGGGCTCGCGCTGTGATCGCCGGAGGACCAGCGCACGCCGGGGGCTGCGGCGCTGTAGGGGTCTGCTGCCTCCGTCGTGTCGGCCGCCGGGGCATCGGCCGACGCGCGCTCGTCGGCGATCTCGTTGAGTCGGGCCGTGAGCCGTTCGGCGAGGCGCCTCGAGTTGACGAACACGATCGTGGAGCGGTGCGACTCGACGAGGTCGGCGATGGCCTCCTCGATGTGCGGCCACACCGAGCCTGAGGCCTCTGCGTCGGCTGCGGGGTCGCGCAGTGAGCCGGCGGCGGCCCCAGCCTCGAAGTCCGCGAACGGGTCTGCATCTGCGATGGCTCCGGATGCGTCGGCCGAGGTCGGAGTCGCGGCCCCGGCTCGGGTCATGCCGATGTCGCTGAGGTCTTCGACGGGAACTCGCACCTCGAGCTTGAACGTCTTCGTGCTCGGCGGGGCGACGACCTTGACCGGTGCGTTGCCGGCCAGGAAGCGGGACATCTCGTCGAGGGGCCGAACCGTCGCGGACAGGCCGATGCGCTGCGCCGGCTTGTCGAGGAGCGCGTCGAGGCGCTCCAGTGTGAGGGCCATGTGCGCGCCGCGCTTGCTCGAGGCGACGGCGTGCACCTCGTCGATGATGACCGTCGTCACACCGGTGAGCGTCTTCCGCGCCTGAGACGTGAGCATGAGATAGAGCGACTCGGGCGTCGTGATGAGGATGTCGGGTGGGTTGCGGAGCTGCTGTCTGCGCTCGGTGGAGCTCGTGTCTCCTGAGCGCACCCCGACGCGGATGTCCGGTGCCACCGAGCCGAGCCGCCTGGCGGTCTGCGTGATGCCGACGAGCGGCGAGTGCAGGTTGCGCTCGACGTCGACGCCGAGTGCCTTCAGCGGGGACAGGTAGACCACGCGCGTGCGCCGCTCGGCCTTCGCCTGCTCGCTCTCGGCGCCGCGCTCGGCCGCGAGCTGGTCGATCGCCCAGAGGAACGCGCTCAGTGTCTTGCCGGAGCCGGTCGGCGCCACGACCAGGGTGTGGTGCCCGTCGGCGATCTCGCGCCAGGATGCCTCCTGGACCGCGGTCGGGCTCACGAATGCGCCGCGGAACCACTCCCGTGTCGCGGGGGAGAACGCGTCGAGTGCGGTCGTCTCAGGCATGACGACAACAGAACCACACACCACCGACATCAGCCTCCAGGAGGACCGGATCAACCTCCCGGGGGACGATCATCCAGCCGGCATGCGCGAAGCTGGATGCACCACGTTCTGAAGGAGTGATCTCACATGAAGCGTCTTGTTCGCCCCCGTAGCGGCCGCGTCATCGCCGGAGTCTGCGCGGGTATCGCGCAGCGATTCGGCTGGTCGCCGTTTGTCGTCCGCCTGCTGACCGTCCTGTCGGTCCTCATCCCGGGCCCGCAGGTCATCATCTACCTGGCGCTCTGGTTGCTCATCCCGAACGACTAAGGCGCTGGGGGAGCTACCCGAGCACACGCTCGAGGAACCCCGCCATCCGCACGAGCTCCTTCTCGGAGACCGCGTGACCGAGGCCCGCCTCGACGTAGATCTCTGCGTCGGCGTGGGCCTCGAGCCATGCTGCCGTGTGCTCGACCGCGAGCGAGGGGATGACCGTGTCGGCGTCGCCCCGCCCCCAGAAGACTGGCGGCCGGGCATCCGCGAGCTCGGCGTCCCCCGGAACGGTGCCGACGGCGACGAGGCCAGAGAGCAGCAGCGCTCCTCGGAATGCCGCGGGTCGCTGACGGAGCGCCTGCATGGCGACGATGCCGCCCTGCGAGTAGCCGAGCAGCGCGAGTGGCGCGCCCGAGTCGAGGACGCCGAGCGTGTCCAGGAGTGAGATGACGGCTGCCGCAGCGTCGTTCGCGCCCTGCTCGAGAGTGATCTGGGCGTCGGCGTCGACCGCGACCTCGCCCGTCATCGGGTCGGCGAAGCGCAGCGGGAACCACTCGCGGCCGCCCTCCGGCTGCGGGTGCGGGGCGGGCACGGAGACGTACCTGAAGCCCTTGGGCATCTGCCCGGTGAGGCTGAGGATGTCCGTTCCGTCTGCGCCGTAGCCGTGCAGTCCGACGACGAGCGGGAGCGTGCTCGTGGCCGCCGTCTCGGTGTCGCCGCCCCGCCAGAGGAGCGTCTTGGGATCGATACCTGTGGATGCTGTGCTCACCCGGGAAACATACATGGTCCACAATGGGGTCATGACGGTGCGCACTCCTGATCCTGAGTCCGGCTGGATGAACGACGACGAGCTCGCGCTCGTGCGGCGTCGCGTGCCGATGCTGTATGTCGAGGCCATCCCGGTGCGTGTCGACGCCTCGGGCAAGGTCGAGCACCTCGGCGTGCTGCTTCGGGCTGACAACGAGGGCGTCATGACGCGCTCGTTCGTCTCTGGGCGCGTGCAGTACGGGGAGTCGATTCGGGGCGCCCTCCTTCGGCACCTGGAGAAGGATCTCGGCACGATGGCGTTCCCGGCTCTGCCGCAGGCGCTCGCCCCCTTCACGGTGGCGGAGTTCTCGCCGATGCCCGGTTCCGGGCTGTTCGACTCGCGTCAGCATGCGGTTGCGCTCGAGTTCATCGTTCCGGTCGCCGGGGAATGCAACCCTCGCCAGGACGCGCTCGAGATCACGTGGCTGACTCCGCAGCAGGCACTCGATCCCGACCTCCTCGAGGAGCTCGAGGGTGGCCGCGGCCAGGTGCTTCGCACCGCGATCGGCCACCTCGGCCTCTGGCCCTAGGGGCGCCAGAGCCTCCAGTCCTTCGACCATCTGACCGTGGCCATCCGCTACTGGCTTGTCGTGCAGCCCTTTGATCGCGCCCTCGCGATGGTCGAGGGCGGTTTCGTGCAGGCACCGTGGGGTGCGCGCGAGGGGGTCGAGCAGATGCGCGTGTCCGATGGCGTGGCTCTCTACTGTCCGCGCAAGGTGAACCCGGACGGGGAGCCGCTTCGCAGCGTGGTGCAGGCGGGCTACGTGCTCGACGACGAGCCGTACCGCGCTGGCGGGAGGGGGTCGTCGCCGTGGCGCAGGGAGGTGCAGTGGATGCGTGAGGCGCGTCCTGCGCTCATCCGGCCGCTGCGCGATCTGCTGGATCTGACGCGGAACGACAAGTACTGGGGTGAGCGGCTGCGCGCGGGCTGGCTCGAGCTCTCTCGTCGGGACTTCGAGATCTTCGAGGACGCGGTCCGTCGGCCGTCTCCGGAGCCGAGTGCGCTCGGGATGGGGCTCATCCGTGAGACCGGTCTCGCGCAGTCGGAACCGTCCGGGGAGCAGCGAGATCGGGACCCAGGCGAGGATCCGTACGCAATCCGCTTCTGAGCGTCGGCGGACAGATTCGCCGAAGGCCGTGCTTTGCGGACGCATGTGACACATTATTGAGTGGAAGTGATGAACACCCCTGAGGTGTGCTTACGCTTTCCGACCAGAGCGAGCCTTACGAGCGGAGTGCCCATGATCGACGCGTTGGACTTCAAGCCGGCGGCGCAGCAGTCGAACCTGCGCGCCACCATCGAGGACTCCGTCGCCGCCGCGATCGTCTCGGGAGGGCTCGCGGCGGGCGAGCTCGTCTCCGTTCCAGCGCTCGCGGCTCGCTTCGAGGTGTCGGCGACTCCCGTGCGGGAGGCGATGCTGAACCTCGAGAAGCTGGGGTTCGTGGAGCCCGTCCGCAACAAGGGGTTCCGGGTGACGCACGTCTCCGTCGAGGAGCTGCGACAGATCGTCGAGGTGCGGCAGATGCTCGAGGTGCCGATCGTGCGCGAGCTGGCCGTCGAGTTCCCAGAGGCTCCTCGCGCCGAGCTGCGCGAGCTCGCGACCCAGATCGACGCGGCGTCCGCGGCGGGGGACCTTCCCCTGTACCTGGCGGTCGACATCGAGTTCCACGCGAAGCTCCTCGGGCTGTCCGGCAATGAGCGTCTCGTGTCGATCGTGACCGCGCTGCGCAGGCAGACGAGGCTGACGGGGCTGACCGAGATGCTCGGTTCCCAGGAGCTCACGGCATCGTCGCGTGAGCACGCGGATCTGCTGGTGCTGCTCGAGGCTGGCAAGGCGGATGAGGCTGCGGAGCTCATGCATCGGCACATCGGCCATGTCGTCGGCTGGTGGGCTGGGCTACCCGAAGAGGCTTAGCAAACCCTCCACACAGCGAAACACTTTGTAACAACTCTGTTTCAAGGCTGTGGAGGGGCCTTCTGCCGACCTCCGCCGAACAGTAATGTGTGACATCCCATCACCGGAGATGGTCCGGCGATTCTGACGTCTGTTCGGAAGGAACTCACCATGACTGCACGTCGTTCCACCAGCCCTCGGGGTGCTGGCATCTGGAAGAGAGTGCTCCTCCCAGGAGCTCTGCTCGCCACGGCCGCACTCGCCCTCACCGGATGCTCCGGGGGTGTCGCCGGAGGCGGAGACGCCGCGTCGGAAGACGGACCCATCAAGCTGGGCCTCGCGGCACCCTTCTCTGGGTCGGAATCGGCCTTCGGCCCGTACATGGAGAACGGCGCCCAGATGGCGATCGACGAGCTCAACGAGGCCGGCGGAGTCCTCGGCCGGCAGCTGGAGCTGGTCACCGCCGACGATGCGTGCGACGCGACAAGCGCGACCGCCGCAGCGAACAAGCTCGTCACCGACGGTGTCGTCGCCTCGGTCGGCGGCTACTGCTCAGGCGCCACGCTCCCGACGCTGCCGATCTTCAACACGGCAGAGATCCCCATGGTGATCCCGGCTGCCAACTCGAACCAGCTCGTCGCAGCCGGCCTCGACAACGTGTTCCTCATCAACGGCACGGGGACGCAGCAGGCTCAGGCGATGCTGAAGTACGCCGAGAAGCAGGGCGTGAAGACGCTGGCGCTCGTCGACGACAACACGGACTACTCGACGGACCTCGCGAAGTCGGCCTCCGAGCAGGCGAAGGAGCTCGGCATCGAGGTCGTGCTCGAGGAGTCGGTCAACGCCGGCGAGTCCGACTATGCGGCCAACGTCAACAAGGTCGTCTCGGCGAACCCCGACATGATGTATTGGACCGGCTACTACCAGGAGGGTGGCCTGATCACCCAGCAGCTGCGATCGGCCGGCTACACGGGCAAGATCATGGTCGCGGACGGATCGGTCGACGCGAAGTTCGCTGAGATCGCCGGCAGCGCCTCCGAGGGTGTGCTCGGCACGTTCACGCAGACCCCCGACATGCTCGAGGGTGCAACCGAGTGGATCGACGCCTACACCGAGAAGTTCGGCGCAGCGCCAGGACCCTACTCGACGCAGAGCTACGACGCCGTCCGCGTCGTCTCCCAGGCGATCGAGGACGCCGGCACCACCGAGGGCCCCGCGGTCATCGAGGCGCTCGGTGCCCTGGACGGCTTCGACATCTTCTCTGGCCCCCTCACCTTCACGGATGAGGGAACGCTCAGCGAGGGCGGCTTCGCCATCGTCACCGTCGGACCCGACGGCACCTTCATCCTCGAGGATGACCTGAAGAGCTAGTCAGCCACGGCGGGCGGGGAGGGAACTCCCCGCCCGCTTCTGCAGTCAGGAACCACTGTGATTCAACTCATCATCGACGGGCTCTTCGTCGGATCCTTCTACGCGCTCGTCGCACTCGGCTACAGCATGGTGTACGGCATCATCAAGCTGCTCAACTTCGCGCACGGCGACGTCTACATGGTCGGCGCGTTCGCCGGCCTCACCATCTTCTCGGCGTTCTCCGGACTCGCAGGCGGCGGCATCCTGTCGATCCTGCTGGTCATGCTCCTCGCGATGATCTTCACGGGCATCCTCGGCGTGACCATCGAGCGGGTCGCCTACCGCCCGCTGCGTTCGAGCCCCAGGCTCGCGGTGCTCATCACCGCGGTCGGCATGTCGTTCATCCTCGAGTACGGAGTGCGCCAGATCTTCGGCCCGGACCCCAAGGTCTACCCGACGCGTCTCGAAGGGGAGACGCTCGACCTGCTCGGCGGCCGCATCACGATGCCGCAGATCGTCATGATGCTCGTCGCGGCGGCGCTCATGTTCGCGCTCAACACGTACATCATGCGCTCCCGAGACGGCCGCGCCATGCGGGCCATCGCGCTCGACCCCACGGCCGCGCAGCTCATGGGCGTCAACGTCAACAAGGTCATCTCGCGCACCTTCTTCATCGGCTCGGCCCTCGCGGGCGCGGCCGGCGTCATGGCCGGCGCCTACTACGGCACCATCGACTTCCTCGCTGGCTTCGTCATCGGGTTGAAGGCGTTCACGGCGGCCGTCATCGGCGGCATCGGCAGCCTCTACGGCGCCATGCTCGGCGGCCTCGTGCTCGGTCTGCTCGAGGCGTTCGGCACCCATTGGCTCGGCGGGGAGTGGCGTGACGTCTTCTCGTTCGCGTGCCTGATCCTCTTCCTGTCCTTCAGACCGACCGGCATCCTCGGTGCACGCGTCGTGGAACGGATGTGATCCCATGACCGACATCAGACTCCAGGCGCCCGCGCCCACCGTCGAGCGGCCCACGCCGCGCAAGGGCATCCTGAACCCGAAGACGTTCATGAACCTCGTCGGGCTCGTGCTGTTCCTCTTCGCGTTCCTGCTGCCGTTCATCAACGCGACGCCGTACGTCATCTCCATCGGCACCTCCGCGATGATCTACATCATGCTCGCGATGGGCCTCAACATCGTCGTCGGCTACGCCGGTCTCCTGGACCTCGGCTACTACGCCTTCTTCGCCGTCGGTGCGTACACGGCCGGCGTCCTCAACACGCTGCTCGACATGCCCCTCATCGCGACGGTCCCGTTCGTGATCGTCGCGTGCATCCTCGCCGGGCTCATCATCGGCGGGCCGACCCTGCGACTGCGCAGCGACTATCTCGCGATCGTGACCCTCGGGTTCGGTGAGATCATCCGTCTCACCGCCAACAATCTCGAGGTCACGGGAGGCCCATCCGGCATCTCCGGCATCGACACGTTCGAGTTCTTCGGCTGGTCGTTCGCGGACGGCCTCACGATCGGCGGCATCGAGTTCAACGGCAAGATCCTGCTGTACTTCCTCTGCGTCATCATCGCCGGTGGTGCCGCGATCATCGCCGCCTCGAGGCTGGGCAAGGGCAAGATGGGTCGCGCCTGGCGCGCCATCAAGGATGACGAGGACGCCGCCGAGGCGATGGGCGTCAACACGTACACCACGAAGCTCGGCGCGTACGTGCTCGGCGCCGTCTTCGGCGGACTCGCGGGTGTGCTGATGGCAGCGCACCAGACGGCGATCAGCCCGACCTCCTTCGTGTTCCTCAACTCGGCCCTGCTGCTCATGGCGGTCGTGCTCGGCGGCATGGGCTCCATCCCGGGTGTCATCGTCGGCGCGCTGCTCGTGTCGCTGCTGCCCGAGATCCTGCGCGAGTTCTCCGACTGGCGCTTCCTGGTGTTCGGCGTGCTGCTCGTGATCATGATGATCTTCCGGCCGCAGGGCATCTGGCCGGCGACGGCGATCCTGCCGTTCCTCAAGTCGCGAGCCAAGGGCGAGGCGCCGTCTCCGAAGGACGGCTTCTCCGCGCACGAGGCGCCCGACGCCAACATCGACCTCTCGAAGGAGCAGGCATGAGCCAGGTTTCAGGCACGGGTGACGTGTACGGCACGGCGCCCATCGACGTGCCGAAGACGGAGTCGGTGACCGCGGTCGCCGAGGAGTTCAGGCGGGCGCATCAAGGGGAGCCGTTGCTCTCGGTCCGTGATCTTCGGCTGCAGTTCGGCGGTGTGAAGGCGGTCGACGGAACGTCGTTCGATGCGTACGCGGGTGAGATCATCTCGGTGATCGGGCCGAACGGGGCTGGCAAGACGAGTGCGTTCAACTGCATCACCGGCTTCTACCGGCCGACGTCTGGCTCGATCACCTTCGACGGCGAGAGCATCATGCGCAAGCAGCCGTCGACGATCACGCGCCTCGGGTTGAGCCGCACCTTCCAGAACGTCCGCATGTTCCGGGACATGTCGGTCATCGACAACGTGAAGACGGCGATGCACGCGCGCATCCGTCAGAACGTGTTCCAGACGATGCTGCACACGTTCGGCTACAAGAAGGTCGAGGCCCAGGCGCTCGAGGATGCGCGCGGCTGGCTCGACTTCGTCGGCTACTCGCTCGACGACGAGCTGCTGGCGTCGCAGCTGCCGTACGGCGAGCAGCGCCGAGTGGAGATCGCGCGGGCGCTCGCCACGCAGCCCAAGCTGCTGCTGCTCGATGAGCCTGCTGCTGGCCTCAACCACAACGAGAAGCAGGAGCTCATCGCGCTGATCCGCAAGATCAGGGACCTCGGCGTCGGAATCGTGCTCATCGAGCACGACATGGGTCTCGTGATGGAGATCTCGGAGCGCGTGATCGTGCTCAACTTCGGACGAGAGATCGCCGATGGTCTGCCCGCGGACGTCAAGAACGACCCTCGGGTCATCGAGGCGTACCTCGGCGTCGAGGATCCTGAGGACGAGCACGAGTCTGAGGACGAGCACGAGGGCGTGCCAGACGGCGGGCCCGAGAACCAGCGAGTGGACGAGGGGGACCGGTCATGAGCGTCGAGCTCGAGATCAAGGATGTGGATCTCTTCTACGGGCGCGTGCAGGCGCTTCGTGGGCTGTCGATCGAGGTCAACGAGGGTGAGGTCGTCTCGCTGCTCGGCAACAACGGCGCGGGTAAGACGAGCACGCTCACGATGCTCTCCGGGTTGGCCAGAGCGAAGCGCGGGACGATCATGTGGCGCGGCAAGGACATCTCGAATGCGAAGCCGTGGGACCTCGTACGCGACGGGCTCATCCACGTGCCTGAGGGCAGGCGCATCTTCTCGACGATGTCGGTGCACGAGAACCTCCTGCTCGGTGGCTACCAGGTGAAGGACCAGAAGGTCGTCGCTGAGCGTGTCGAGGAGTGCTACGAGCTCATGCCGCGGCTCCTCGAGCGACGCGCTCAGCAGGGCGGCACCCTGTCGGGCGGTGAGCAGCAGATGGTGGCGATCGCGCGAGCGTATGTCGGCGGCCCGAAGCTGATGCTGCTCGACGAGCCGTCGATGGGGCTCGCCCCGCTGGTCGTGAAGCAGGTCATGGAGCTCATCGGGCGCATCAACGAGCGCGGTGCCACTGTGCTGCTCGTCGAGCAGAACGCTCGCGCCGCGCTCAAGGTGGCGCATCGTGCCTACGTCATCGAGCATGGCCGCGTGACGCTCTCGGGCCTCGCTGCCGACTTGGCGAAGGACAAGGCGGTCATCGAGGCGTACCTGGGCTGAGCGCGCTCGCGGAGCTGGTAGCCCCCGCTGGCCCGTCCCGGATGAGGGGCGGGCCAGGCTTGCACCCATACATGGTGTGTGACATATTACTGACAGGAGGTGCGAGATGGTCAGGTACGACGTCGTGATCATCGGCGGTGGCATCATCGGAGCGGCCTGCGCTGCCGAGCTCGCCGGCCGTGGCCGGCGAGTCGCGCTCGTCGAGCGCGGCCGCGTCGCGAGCGGCACAAGCGCTCATTGCGAAGGCAACCTGCTCGTCTCCGACAAGGGGCCAGGCGCCGAGCTCGAGCTCTCGAAGCTCGCCAACGCAGCCTGGTCGACGCTCGCCGGAACCTTCCGCGACGAGCTCGGCCACGACTTCCCCGACATCGAGTTCGAGGCCAAGGGTGGCCTCGTCGTCGCGACGACCGACGGGGGAGCGGCCGCCCTCCTGGACTTCGCGTCCACGCAGCGCCACGCGCAGGTCGCTGCGGAGCCCGTCACGCACGCCGAGGCTCGAGAGCTCGAGCCGTGGATCACCGAGCGGATGACCGCAGCCGTCTGGTACCCGGGCGACAGCCAGGTGCAGCCCACCATCGCAACCGAAGCGCTCGTAGCCCTCGCCAGGGCGCGCGGGGCGAGCATCCTCGAGCATCACGACGTGGTGGGCGCGATCCGCGAGGCGGGCCGCATCGTCGGCGTCCGCACCTCGGCCGGCGACGTCCGCGGCGCCGAGATCGTCGTCGCCGCCGGCCCGTGGTCCGGCGAGGTCTCCGCGACCCTCGGCGTGCCCCTCCCCGTTCGTCCGCGCCGCGGAGTCGTCCTGGTCACGTCGAAGATGCCCCAGCGCGTCTTCCACAAGGTGTACGACGCGGACTACGTCGGTGCCGTCGGGTCCGGCGACGCGGTTCTCATGACCTCGAGCGTCGTCGAGTCGACTCCGGGTGGCACGGTGCTCATCGGCTCGAGTCGCGAGCAGATCGGATTCGACGACGCGTTCCGCGCGAACGTGCTCAGCCAGCTGGCGGTGAAGGCGATCTCGATCTTCCCCTTCCTGGCCCAGACGGCCGTCATCCGCAGCTACTCGGGCTTCCGCCCCTTCATGCCGGACCACCTGCCGCTCATCGGCCAGGATGCGCGCCTGCCCGGCCTCTGGCACGCCACCGGCCACGAGGGGGCCGGCATCGGCCTCTCGCTGCCCACGGCGTCGCTGATCGGGGATCTCATGGACGGCAGATCGACGCAGATCGATGCAGCCCTGTTCTCACCGACCCGCCCGACGCTCGCCCGAGAGCTGGAGGCGGTCGCATGAGCGAGCGCGCCGACAAGCCCGTGCGCATCACCGTCGACGGTGAGACGGTCGAGGGTCTCGAGGGGCAGAGCATCGCGGGCGTGCTGCTCGGCTCCGGCCGCGTCTCCTGGCGCGAGACCGCCGTCGCGGGAAAACCGCGCGGCCTGTTCTGCGGCATCGGCGTGTGCTTCGACTGCCTCGTCACGGTGGACGGCGTGCCGGACGTTCGAGCGTGCCAGAGGCGCGCGTGCGAGGGGGATGAGGTGAGCTCCCAATGAGATCGACGCGGACTGAGCAGTCGACGCCACGCCATGTCGCCGTCGTCGGGGGTGGCCCCGCAGGCCTCGCGGCCGCGCTGGCCGCAGCGGAGGCCGGGGCGCGCGTGACGCTCATCGAGTCGAGTCGGGAGCTCGGCGGCCAGTACTGGCGCCATCTGCCGGAGGAGCGCGACGGCGAGGGGCAGGCTGCCATGCACCACGGCTGGTCGACGTTCCTGGACCTCGACCGACGTGTCCGCTCGCACGCCCGGATCACGGTGCTCGGCGAGACGAGCGTGTGGGCCGTCGGGCTGCCCGCGCTGGAGCTGCTCACCGGCATGTCCGATGCGGCCGACCGTGTTCGATCGACCCTCGAGCCCGATGCGGTTGTCGTCGCGACGGGTGCTCACGACCGCACCCTCCCGTTTCCCGGCTGGGACCTCCCCGGCGTCTACACCGGGGGTGCTGCTCAGGCCTTCGCGAAGAGCGAGCGCATCGCGGTCGGCGACGCCGTCGTGGTGGCCGGCGCGGGTCCGTTCCTTCTCCCCGTCGCGGCCTCGCTCGCCCAGGTCGGCTCCAAGGTCGTTGAGGTCGTCGAAGCCAACCGCATCCCGCGTCTCGCTTCGGGCTGGCTGCCCAAGCCGTGGCAGCTCGCGGGCGCCCCTGGCAAGGTGCAGGAGCTCTTCGGCTACGTCGCCGGTCAGCTGCGGCACCGGATCCCGTACCGAGTCGGCGAAGCGGTCGTCGAGGCGCACGGGGAGGGGCGCGTCGAGCGCGTCACGATCATGAGCGTGGACGCTCAGTGGCGGCCCATCGCCGGCAGCGAGCGAGAGGTCGCGTGCGACGCCGTCTGCGTGACGCACGGCTTCACCCCGCGGCTCGAGGTGGCGATCGCGGCCGGCTGCGCGCTCGACGACAGCCGGTTCGTGATCATCGACGAGTCCTGCGCCACGAGCACCTCCGACGTCTACGCGGCGGGCGAGGTGACGGGCATCGGCGGTGTCGACCTCTCCCTCGCCGAGGGGCGCGTGGCCGGGCACTGCGCAGCGGGTGGTGCGTCCAGCGACCCTCAGATCAGCGGCGCCCAGCGCAAGCGCGCGATCTTCGGGTCGTTCGCGGCGCGCATCGAGGCGGCGCACGGCGTGCGGCCGGGCTGGCAGGAGTGGCTGCGCGAGGACACCATCGTGTGCCGCTGCGAAGAGGTGACCGCCGGTCAGCTGCGGCGGAAGGCCGCCGCCACGCACTCGCACAGTCTGCGCTCCCAGAAGCTCGCCACTCGTGCCGGTCTCGGCATCTGCCAGGCCCGCATCTGCGGCCGCAGCGCCGAGGAGCTCATCGAGACGGTGCTCGGGCGTGGTCTCGACGAGGGCATCGTCGACCGTCGCCCCATCCAGACCCCCATCCGGCTCGCTGAGCTGGCAGGAACCTCAGAAGAACAGCATCCCCTGACAGGAAGGCAACACCCATGACCGAAGCAGCCTCAACCCACCTCGACCTCGGCGGAGTCGTCGTCGCGACGGCCCTTCCCTACAAGGAGGACGCCTCTGCTCCCGCCGGCCTGGCCGTCGACTTCGAGGCGTACGCCGAGCACTGCAACTGGCTCATCGAGAACGGCTGCCGGGGCGTCGGCCCCAACGGCTCGCTCGGCGAGTACTCGTCCCTCACCGATGAGGAGCGCCGCAAGGTCGTGCAGGTCGCCGTCGAGGCTGTTGGCGACCGCGGCATCGTCGTCGCGGGCGTGCACGGTCCAGGTTGGCACCAGGCGCAGCACTGGGCTCAGCTCGCCAAGGAAGACGGCGCCCACGGCGTGCTCTGCCTCCCGCCCACCATGTACCGGTCGGCGGATGCGGATGTCATCGAGCACTTCGCGAAGGTCGCCGAAGTGGGGCTGCCCGTCATGATCTACAACAACCCGCTCGACACGAAGGTCGACCTCCGCCCGGAGCTCGTCGCGGAGATCGCGAAGATCGACGGCATCGTCGCCGTCAAGGAGTTCTCCGGCGACGTCCGACGCGCCTTCGAGATCCAGGAGGCCTGCGAGGCGGCCGGTTCGACGATCGACGTCATCGCGGGCAGCGACGACGTGCTCTTCGAGCTCATGATCGACGGTGCCACCGGCTGGTTCGCCGGCTACCCCAACGTCTTCCCCGCCGAGGCCGTGGCGATCTACGACCACATGGCAGCGGGCCGCTACGTCGAGGCGCGTGAGATCTACAAGAGCCTCATCGCGGCGTTCCGCTGGGACTCCCGTGTCGAGTTCGTTCAGGCCATCAAGCTCGGCATGGACATGGTCGGCCGCAACGGCGGGCCGTGCCGCCCGCCCCGCGCTGCGCTGACGCCGGAGATGGAGGCGCGCGTGCGTGCCGACACGCAGCGCGCCCTCGACGCGCTCGCCACCCTCAAGTAGGGTCGCAGCAGACACGGGGGTCGCTTTCCTGGCCCCTCTGCCGTCTGCTTGCGGGGGCTCTTCCCGCACCAATGCGACGCAATCCGGCAATAGCGCTGGTTGCGTCTGGCCCGCGGGGCGATCCCCCCTCATCCCGCTGGGCCGGCCGCCCGGGGCGTCCCCCCGCCCTGGGCGGCCCCTCACTCACGAACTTGAGGTCTTTTCGCATGCGAGCATCACGAGTCATCTCCGCCGTCGATTCCCACACCGAGGGCATGCCGACCAGGGTCGTCACGGGTGGGGTCGGGGTCATCCCCGGCGCCACGATGAACGAGAAGCGGCTGTACGTGCAGGAGCATCGCGACGACCTGCGGACGTTCCTGATGCGGGAGCCCCGCGGGCACTCGGCGATGAGCGGCAGCATCCTCCAGCCGTCCACTCGCCCGGACGCCGACTTCGGCGTCCTGTATATCGAGGTCTCCGGTCTGCTGCCCATGTGCGGACACGGGACGATCGGCACGGCGACGGTGCTGGTCGAGACGGGCATGGTGGAGGTCCACGAGCCGGAGACCGTGATCCGTCTCGATACTCCGGCGGGTCTCGTGATCGCTCGCGTCGAAGTGAGCGAAGGACGCGCTGTTAGCGTTACCATCGAGAATGTGCCCAGCTTCTGCGAACGCCTCGACGCCGTCGTCCCGGTGCCGGAACTCGGCATCGACGCGCTTCGCTACTCGCTGGCGTTCGGCGGGAACTACTACGCCATGGTCGACCTCGACGACGTCGACCTGCCCTTCGACCGGGCCCGCAAAGACGACATCATGCGCGCCGGTCTCGCGATCATGGACGCCATCAACACCCACGACGCGCCCAAGCATCCGACCATCGAGGGTGTCGACCACGTGCACCACGTCGAGTTCATCGCACCCGGCTCCACCGCCGCCCACTCGCGCCACGCGATGGCGATCTACCCTGGCTGGTTCGACCGCTCGCCCTGCGGCACCGGCACCTCCGCGCGCATGGCCGAGCTGCATGCCAGAGGTGAGCTCCCGCTGCACACCGACTTCGTCAACGAGTCGTTCATCGGCACGAGCTTCACCGGCCAGCTCATCGACGAAGTCCAGGTCGGCGACAAGCCGGCCGTGATCCCGACCATCACCGGCCGCGCGTGGATCACCGGCATGGGCCAGTACATGCTCGACCCGACAGACCCCTTCCCGGCAGGATTCGAATTCTAGATTGGACTCATCGATGAGCACACCCACCCCGCATACCAGCGACGTCGAGCTCGAGCAGATCCTCGCGGCAGCCGCCGTGGCCGCCCCCCTCTGGGCGGCGACCCCACCGACCCAGCGCGCCACCGCCCTCATCGCGGTCGCCGACGCGCTCGACGCAGCGGCGGGGGAGCTCATCCCCATCGGCATGCGGGAGACGGGGCTCGCGCAGGCGCGGCTCACGGGCGAGCTGAAGCGCACGACCGTGCAGCTCCGCCTCTTCGCCGACGTCATCCGCGACGGCTCGTACCTCGATGTCCGCCTCGACGAGGCCGACCCGGACTTCGTGCTCGGCCCGCGGCCCGACGTGCGGCGGATGCTCGTGCCGGTGGGAGTCGCCGTCAACTTCTCCGCATCGAATTTCCCCTTCGCCTTCTCCGTGGCCGGTGGCGACTCCGCCGCCGCGCTCGCGGCGGGATGCGCGCTCATCGTGAAGGGGCACTCGGGGCACCCGGAGCTGTCCGTGGCCACGGCCCGCGTCGTCGAGGGAGCCCTTCGCGAGTCCGGCGCCCCCGATGGCGTCTTCGCGCTCGTGATCGGCCAGCAGTCCGGGGTCACCGTGCTCGAGGACAACCGCGTCGACGTCGGGACCTTCACCGGCTCGATCCGCGTGGGCCGCCTGCTCGCCGACAAGGCCGCGGCCCGCCCCCGCCCCATCCAGTTCTACGGCGAGCTCGGCAGCGTCAACCCCGTCTTCGTGACCGGTGCTGCGCTCGCGGAGCGCGGCGAGGAGATCGCTGCGGGCTACGCGGCCTCGGTCGCCGGTTCGGCAGGTCAGCTGTGCACGAAGCCCGGCTTCCTCTGGGTTCCCGCGACGGATGCGGCCGCCGAGCTGCAGCTGCGCGTCTCGCAGGCGGCAGAGCAGGCCCCCGAGCACCGGCTCCTCAACCCGAGCATCGGCCGCGCGTACCTCGAACGTCGGGCGGCCGTGCTCGACGCGGACGGTGTGCGGGTCGTCGCCGAAGGTGCTGTGCGCAGCGATGACGACGGCAACGTGTGGGCGACGCCGACGATCGTGGCCGTGCCGGCGAGCAAGCTCGCGGCGGGCGACGAGACCCTGCTCGACGAGGTCTTCGGGCCGTTCTCGGTCATCGTCGAGTACGAGGACGAGACGTCGCTCGCGCCGAGTCTCGACGAGCTCTACGTCGGCAACCTCACGGGCACGGTGCACGCCGCCGCCGGCGAGCAGTCGCCAGCGCTCTCCGCGCTCGTCGCGGGGCTCGCGAGGAAGACGGGGCGAGTGCTCTTCGGCGGCTGGCCGACCGGCGTTGCCGTCACGCCCGCCATGCAGCACGGCGGGCCGTACCCGGCGACGTCGAACGACACCTCCACGTCGGTCGGCACCGCATCCATCTCCCGCTTCCTGCGCGGTGTCGCCTACCAGGGTGCGCCGCAGGAGGCGCTCCCGGAGCCGCTGCAGGACGCGAACCCGTGGGGTGTGCCGCAGCAGCGGGCCGCCGCGGGTCAGTCGGCCACCTGGGGCGCTCAGGGGTGAGCTCTCGGGGGTGACTGAGCTCTCGGGGCGTCCTTGGCGGCCAGGCGCGAACGCAGCGTCGGCGCCGAGGGCGCTGCGGCAGGTTCGCTGAGGCGGCCGCGCCTGCGCAGCTCGGGAACCACGTGCTCGACGAAGTCCTCGAGCGAGCCGGGCAGGAGGGCCGGGGTCACGACGAAGCCGTCAGCCGCCCCGGCATCCTGCCACTCGCACAGCTCGTCGGCGATGTCGGCGCCGCTGCCGAGCGGGGACGGCGTGAGCTGGTCGAGCGACTGGCGCAGGGCGAGGTCGCGGACGGTGAGGCCCTCCCTTGCGGAGACGGCCGCGAGCATGTCCTCGAAGCCATCGCTTCCCGTCGCGCCCCGGTGCGCGGCGAGGAAGCCTTCGGCGTCCCCGTCGAGTCGCAGTGTCGCGGCGTCAGCGTGCATGAGCCGCGCAAGCGAGCGCACGGCCGAGGCTTCGTCGATGTGCGCGAGGAGCGAGTCGCGGACGCCGACTGCATCGATACGCGTCGATCCAGCGATCGGCTGGATCGCAGCGCACACGCGGAGCTCGTCCGGATCACGCCCCGCGAGTCTGGCCCGCTCGCGAAGCTCGGTGCGCACCGCCCGGTTGCCGTCGATGCCGTCGGCCGCGACGAAGACCAGCTCCGCCCACTTCGCGGCGAACTGCATGCCGCGCGGCGAGGCCCCCGCCTGCATGAGCACCGGATGTCCTTGGGGGCTCCTCGGGAGGCTCAGCGGGCCGGGTGCCGCCGCACGTTCGCGCGGCGCCGGAGTGCGCGACACGAGGCTCGGGTCGGCGAACACGCCGCTCCGGGCGTCCTGCACCAGCGCAGCCGGATCCCACGTGCCCATGAGCTCGAGCACCTGCGCCACGACGCGGTCGGCGCGGTCGTAGCGCTGCCCCTTCGGTGGGATGCGGTCGAGGCCGAGGTTGCGCGCCTCGGCATCCGTCGTCGAGGTCACGATGTTCCAGGCCACGCGCCCCGCGGAGAGGTGGTCGAGGCTCGAGAGCGTCCGCGCTATGGCGTACGGCGGCAGGAACGTGGTCGACACGGTCGCCCCGAGTCCGATGCTCCGCGTCGCCCCGATGACGGCGCTCAGCACGGTGATGGGGTCGAGCGTCACGGCTCCCTTGCCGCCGCTGGCGAGGGTCGTCGCGACGTCGCCGAGGGCGTCTTCCGGGATCGCGAGCGCGTCTGGCAGGAACATGAGGTCGAAGCCGCCGCCCTCGAGGAGTCGCGCGATCTCGATGTACGAGCTGGCGCGCAGCCAGTCGCCGTTCGAGTCCGGGTGGCGCCAAGCGGCAGCGTAGCGCTGGGTCGGCGGGTTGACCATCCCGACGAGCGTGAGCCGACGCGTGCTGTTCTCAGACAAGCGACAGCCCCGTTCCCGCGGCGATGCCGAGCGTGGCCGCGAGTGCGAACGCGCAGAGTACGACGATGGCGAGTGCTGCGTCGCGGGCATCGAGCGCGACCGGGCGCCAGACGGTGCGGGGACCCGCTCCGAGGCCTCGCGACTCGAGGGCCTGGGCGATGCGCTCAGCGGAGCGGATCGAGACGACGAGCAGCGAGAACGCGGCAGCGCCGAACGCGGTGATCCCGGTGCGCGGCGTGCCGTCTCGTCCGAGCGGCGCCCGGACGGCCTGCGCGGCGCGGATGCTCTGCCACTCGCTCGGCAGGAGCTGCAGGAGGCGGAATCCGGCGAGCAGGGCGTACGCGAAGCGGGGGCTGAGCCTGGCGTGCTGTGTGAGGCTCGTCATGAGGTCACGGGGTGGAGTGCTCGCGATGAACGCGATCGACAGCATGCCGATGACCGTCGTGCGCAGCGCCAGGGCGAACCCGATGGCGAGGCCCTCGCTGGTCACCCGAACCGGCAGGCCTTCGAGGATCTCGCTCCCTGGACGGCTGAGCGCGTTGACCATGACCAGGCCGACCCCGAACGCGACGAAGGGGACGGATGCGGCGAGCAGTCTTCCCGGGGTGAGCCTCGTCGTCGTCAGCACGGCGATGATCGCGAGCACGGTCAGCAGGCCAAGGGTCAGCGGGTTCAGGATGAACAGCGTCGCGAGCGAGCAGGCGAACAGCACCGCGAGCTTGACGGTGGGGTTGCGGCGCTCGAGCGCGGGGCTCATGCCGCGACCCGTGTCGCGGCGTCGTCGAGCTCGCGCAGGATCGCGCGCGCCCGCTCGGCGGGGAAGCGCCGCGCCTGGAGCCAGCTCAGCAGCGGCGATCGCTCGAGGCCCGCTGCGGCGAGGAGGCCCTCGTCCTCGAGGAGCTCGAACGGCGTCGTCTCGGCGATG
Organism: Pseudoclavibacter sp. Z016; assembly: GCF_002931215.1. NCBI lineage: Bacteria > Bacillati > Actinomycetota > Actinomycetes > Micrococcales > Microbacteriaceae > Pseudoclavibacter > Pseudoclavibacter sp. Z016. The sequence goes on along the minus strand of NZ_PSTU01000013.1, from coordinate 264,295 downwards.
AGCCCGCCTTCGGCGAGGACCAGCACCCGGTCGGCGTACGTGCAGACGGCGCGCAGCTCGTGGCTGGAGAAGAGCACGCCGCAGCCGCTGCGCGCGGTGCGATCGAGGGCGTGCATCGCGGCGATGCTCGAACGGCGGTCGAGGCCGAAGCTGGGCTCGTCGGCGAGGAGGAACGGCCGGTCGTGGGCGAGCATGGCGGCGATGCTCACCCGCCGCTGCTGCCCGCCCGAGAGGCGGAATGGGCTGTGGTCAAGGTGCGCCGAGAGGTCGAAGCGGGTGACCAGCTCGGCGATGCGCCCCGCGTCATCCGCTCCGAGGCCGTGCTCGATCTCGCGCCGCACGGTCGGCTGGGAGAACTGGTGCTCCGGGTTCTGGAAGATGAGGCCGGGGCGGGGGCCGTGCACCTGGCCAGAGCGGGGCCGAGCGAGACCCGCGAGCGTTCGCAGCAGGCTCGACTTCCCGCATCCGTTGCGGCCGAGGAGCGCCACGACCTCGCCCGCTCTGAGCTGGAAGTTCACGCCTTGGAGGATCGCCTCCGAGGCGTTCTTGGCACGAGTGCGCTTCGGCGCCCCGCCAGCGACGACGTCGAGGCTGTCGACGCTGAGGGCCTCCGCCTCGCGGCTCGGTGCCGAGGGCGCCGTTGCAGCTGTCCGGGTCTCGGCGCGCGCCCCGAGCGCGGCGACCCGGTCCGCGACCTCGTCGTTCGCGAGTCCGCCCTCGAGGCCTGTGAGCGCGGCGAGTTCCGCGTCGAGCGGCAGCCAGCATCCGGCCTCCTGCAGGGTCGCCGCGTGCTCGACCAGGACCCGCGCGGTCGGGCCGTCGTGCGCGATGACGCCACCGCGCGCGATCACGACCGTGCGTCCCGGGAGTCCCGCGATGCCGCGCGCTCCCGCGTACTCGTCCAGCCGGTGCTCGACGAGCACGATCGTGGATGCTCGTGCAGAGGCCGCGTCGACCGCCTTGCGCACCGACGAGATTCCCGCAGGGTCGAGCATCGAGGTGGGCTCGTCGAGCACCAGGACACGGGGCTCCGTGACGATGGCCGCGGCGAGGGCCACGCGCTGGGTCTCACCGCCCGAGAGCGTCGCCGTGCGACGGTCGGCGAGCATCCCCGCGCCGACGAGGTCGAGGGCCGCGCGCACTGCTGGCCCCATCGCCTCGGGCACCCAGGCGTGGTTCTCGAGCGGGAACGCGATCTCGTCGGCGACGTCGGGGAGGCACACCGAGGAGCTCGGGTTCTGCGCGACGACGGAGAGGTGCCGGGAGAGGCGCGGCACGTCCGACTCCTGCGTCTCCACCCCGCAGATGCGGATGCGCCCGCTGACCTGGGCGGGGACGGTATGGGGGATGACCCCGCTGAGCGCCTGCAGCAGCGTCGACTTGCCCGCCCCAGACGGCCCGATGACGAGCACGTGCTCGCCCGGCGCCACGCGCAGATCCACTGGCCCGAGCCCGTCTCCAGAGGAGTGGATCGCCTCGAAGCCGACCGCCTCGATGTCGACCGCCTCGATATCGGCGCTCGAGCTGTCAGGCCGCACGGCGCACGGCGAGCGGCTTCGAGTCCTGCACGATCGCGAAGTTGTCGAGCACGCCGGTGCGCACGAGCGAATCGACGATGAGCTTCGCGAGGAGGCCGCCGAGGATGATGCCGGAGGCGAGCTGGATGCCGAAGCGCAGGAACAGGATCTCCTGGCCGTACCAGCCTGAGCGGAACGCCGAGTAGAAGAACACGAGGCCGGCGCCGAGCGCGCCGGAGATCGCATACCGCAGCCAGCCGTACTTCCGGTACCGGCCGAGCGCGAACGGCAGCTCACTGCCGATGCCCTGGATGGCGGCGGCGACGAAGAGCAGGGGGCCGACGGCCGAGCCGAGGAACACGACCTCGATGACGGAGGCGAGCACCTCCGCGATGACGCCGACGAAAGGCCGGCGGATGATGGCGATCGCGATGGGCGCGACGAGCAGCCAGCCGCCAAAGAGGAAGTGCTGGGCGAGGTCGCCAGCCGGCCCCATCGCGATGGAGAGCGCAGTCCACGCCTGCACGAGCGCCCAGTACAGGAAGCCGAAGACCGTGCCGAGCACGACCATGAGCACGATGTCCCGCAGCTTGAGGCTCATGCGCGAGCCTCGGCTCCCGAGTCGATTGCCGAGTCAACTGCTGTGTCTGCCTGGCTGCTTGCGTGGCTGGGGCTGTTCAGCGAGATCGTGAGGTGGCTCGTCACATGCTGCACGTGCGCTCCGACCCCCGCCCAAGCGACCGCGACCGTCTCGAGCACGCGCCCGAGGTCGCCGCTGAGCTTCGTCACGAAATGCTCGGAGGCCACGAACGTGCCGCTCGCCTTCGCCGTCTCGATGGCCGCGTAGATCTCGCGCATGTGGTCGGGCGTCCGCTCTGCCGAGCCCGCATCCTCGAGGGGGTAGAGCGCCCACTCCGCGCTCGCGAAGCTCCCAGACCTCCGTCCGCGGGGCGCGTCCACTCGCCTGGGGCCGGCGCCTCCCGGCAGATCGCAGACGGCCTCGCCGGGGCAGCCGCGAGACAGCAGCACCTGGATGGAGGCGTGCAGTCCCGTCGCCGCGATGTGCTGCGAGAGGTCGGTGAGCCAGCGCAGCAGTGACTGCTCGTCGCCGCCCGCGTAGGTGCTCACGTCGCCCGTCTCGAGCACGAGGCCGGAAGAGTCGGCGGCGTCGAGTGCGGCGAGGATCACGTCGACGTAGCGGTCGGACATGACCGAGACGGTGACTCGTGCGCCCACCCCGAATGCGAGCGGGTCTTGGGTGATGGTTTCCATGTGCGTGCCTTCCGTCGGAGCGTGACGGCACGGGTGAGTTGACTCCCTTCGCTGGCATTACCCAGATCAGGTTCAACGGTCGGAGTTCGAGTACTCCCTCTCAGCCCGACTCATCGGGCTCCCGTGCACGGCCACACTGTAGCCCCGGCGCCGTCCGCGCCTAGCTTCCCGCGCTCGTGAAGACCACGTGATTGCCTTCCGGGTCGAGCACCTGGAGGATCTGGAAGTGAGTGGCGTCTTCGATTCCACCGTGCTCGATCCTGGCCGCGTCGAGCCGTTCGGCGACACCGGCGAGGTCGTCCTCGGTGAACACCACCGTGGATCTGCCCGAGCGGCTCGAGTCGGCCCAGAGCTGCAGGCCGGCCTCGCTTGTGAAGTGCCACTCCAGAAGGCCCGGCATCGGATTCTCGTCGGGGCCGCGCCCGAAGAGCCTGCCGTAATATTCCGTAGCCTGAGCCAGGTCGGACACGGTGATCTGCGCAAGTACGCCCTTGATAGCCATGCCCCGATGATGCTCGACGTCGGTGCGAGGAGCCTCCACGAACATGTCGCCACGTTGCGACGCGTAACGGGGCGCGTCAGGTGCCGTGGCCTCGCCGCGTGGCGCCACCTAGCGTCAGATCATGACGAACCCACACCGAATCCACCTCGGCGTCGCACTCGATGGCGCCGGCATCCACCCGGCCGCCTGGCGGGAGCCGAGCGCCCGTCCGGACGAGCTCTTCACGCCCGACTACTGGGTGGGGCTCGTCCAGCTCGCCGAGCAGGGGCTCCTCGACTTCGCGACCATCGAGGACTCGCTGGCGCTGCAGTCGTCCGAGCGGCTGCACGACGACGATCGCACCGACGAGGTCCGGGGACGACTGGATGCGCTGCTCATCGCCTCGCGGGTAGCCCCCGTGACCCACAGCATCGGTCTCATCCCGACGGTCACGACCACGCACACCGAGCCCTTCCACGTCTCCAAGGCTGTCGCGACGCTCGACTACACGAGCGAGGGCCGCGCCGGCTGGCAGGCTCGACTCTCGATCGGGTCGGACCACACGCACTTCGGGCGCCGCGACCCGGCGGAGTTCCTGGAGACCCTCGAGCGTGCTTCGACCGCGGACATCGGCGACCTCTTCGCCGAGGCCAACGACTTCGTGGAGGTCGTGCGCAGGCTCTGGGACAGCTGGGAGGACGACGCGGAGATCCGCGACGCCTCCACGGACCGCTTCCTCGACGCCGCGAAGGTGCACCGCGTCGAGTTCGAGGGCAGATGGTTCAGCGTGCGCGGCCCGTCGATCACGCCGCGGCCGCCGCAGGGGCAGCCCGTGGTCGCCTCCCTCGGGCACGCCCAGGTGCCGTACGAGTTCGCCGCCGCGAGCTCCGATCTGCTCTTCGTCACCCCGTCGGATGTCGCCTCGGCCGTGAGCATCCTGTCGGAGGTGCGGGCCGCCGAGCAGAACGTGGGCCGTGCCGGCGAGCCGCTCTCCGTCTACGTCGACGTGGCGGTATTCCTCGACGGGCCCGAGGAGACCGGGGCTGCTCGTCTCGCTCGCCTCGACGCGAAGGGCCGCACGCTGGAGCAGCCGCCCGCGGTGTTCGCCGGTTCGGCCTCCGAGCTCGTCGAGCACTTCGAGACGCTCTCGGCGCTCGGCTACGACGGCTTCCGCCTGCACCCCGGGGTCGTGACGGACGATCTTCCCCGCATCGTCGCCGACGTCGTTCCCCTCCTCCAGCAGAAGGGGCTCTTCCGGGAGCGCTACGAAGCGCGTTCCCTGCGGGGCCTCCTCGGCCTGCCGACCACCGTCCCGAACCGCTACGCCGCCGTCTAGGCCCGACTCGATCAGGAGATCATCGTGACCAAGAAGCAGATCATCCTCGCCGCCTACGTCGGCGGAGTCAACGAGCACACCCTCTGGGAGCACCCGGATGCCGGGAGCCAGATCGAGTTCTCGACGTTCAAGCACGCCGCCCAGAAGGCCGAGGCGGGGAAGTTCGACTACTTCTTCCTCGCCGAGGGGCTCGCGCTGCGCTCGCGGCGCGGCGAGATCTTCGACCACGACATCGCGGGTCGCCCCGATACCATTCCCGTGCTTGCCGCCATCGCCGCGGTCACCGAGCACATCGGGCTCGTGGGCACGATCAACGCCACCTTCAACGAGCCGTTCGAGCTCGCGCGCCAGTTCGCCAGCCTCGATCATCTGTCCGGCGGGCGGGCGGGCTGGAACGTGGTCACGTCGTTCGACGCGTTCACCGGTGCCAACTTCCGACGCGGCGGCTTCCTTCCGCACGCCGAACGCTACGAGCGGGCAGAGCAGACGGTCAACACGGTCAGGGAGCTGTGGGATTCCTGGTCGGCGGATGCGATCGTCGCCGACAAGGAGTCTGGCCAGTTCCTGGACTCCGCCGACGAGGGACGCTTCGACGTCTCGACGAGTCAGTTCGATATCAGCGGTCGCTTCACGGTTCCCCGCAGTCCGCAGGGCAGGCCGATCATCGTGCAGGCAGGCATCTCGCCGCAGGGTCGCGACTTCGCGGCCGCCAACGCCGACGTCATCTTCTCCCCGTACTCGCGCCTCGAGGAGGCACGAGACTTCTACGCCGACATCAAGGGTCGGGTCGAGGGCTTCGGCCGCAACCGGGACGACCTCAAGATCCTCCCGCAGTCGAGCTTCGTGCTCGGCGACACCCTCGAGGAGGCGCAGGAGAAGGCGCGCTGGGTGACGGAGCAGCAGCTGAGCCCGCGCACCATCCAGGTGCGCCTCGAGCAGGTCTGGAACCGGGACTTCTCGGAGATCGACTTCGATGGTCCGCTGCCCGACTTCGACCCGGATGGGGAGAGCGCGCCGATCATCGAGGGCCGCGCCTTCACCTATGGCGACCGCCTCGCGACCGTGCGCAGGTGGCGCGAGAAGGCGGCGGAGAACGGCTGGAGCATCCGCGAGTTCGCGCGCCACGAGCTCGGCGGTGTGCGGTACGTCGGAACGGCGTCCCAGGTCGCCGAGGAGATCGACGACTTCGTGCAGAACGAGGGCTCGGACGGGCTGGTCATCGGCTCGCATCTCACGCCGGGCGGCATCGACGAGTTCGTGGACCACGTCGTGCCGATCCTCCAGGAGCGCGGCTCGCTTCGCGAGGAGTACACGGGGACGACGCTGCGGGAGAACCTCGGCATCCCCGTGCCCGAGCGAGGAACGCGCGCACCTTCGGCCTTCGCGCACTGACCCGGAACCCGCCCGAGGAGAAGAGGTGGGCGTCGGAGTTGAGCTCCGACGCCCACCTCTTCGCTGTCCGGCTGCGTGCGCGACGCTGCGTTCGACTACGAGTTCGGGTAGGTCTCGCGGAGGATGCGCCCGAGGAGGGCGGCGATGGCGCCCGGCCCGGATCCTTCGGCGACGCGCTCGACGTCGGCGTTGTAGTTGGTGTTCGTGTTGATGTCGTACACCACCTGACGGCCGTCCTCGGTCTCGATGAACTCGATGCCGGCGATCTCGAGGCCGATCTCCTTCGTGAACGCGATGAGGCGCTCGACGATCTCGTCGTGCCCGCCCTGTCGGAGCGAGAAGATCGAGGTGCCTGGCTCTGGCGCGAGCTCAGCACCTGGGGGCACGACCGGGCGCCCAGTGTCTGGGTCGATCGCGCAGGCATCCGCCGGGCAGAGCTGGAACCCGCCGTGGATGGTGTCTGCCGCGATCGAGTAGATGTGTTCGCCGCCGACGATCTCGACGCGGGTGATGAACCCGCCTGCCGGTCGCAGGTACTCCTGCAGGAGGGTGATGCCGTCGAGCGGCTCCTCGAACTCGGGGGAGTCGAGGTAGCTCTCGAAGTCGGCGAACGCGTCGAAGCGGCGCACGCCGAGGCCCTTGCCGCCCTGGTTGTGCTTCGTGATGAAGGGTGTCGGGAACTCCCTCGCCGCGTCCCGCAGTCCCTGCTTGCCGATGACGGCGACCGTGCGGGGTGTGTCGATGCCGGCGCGGCGCAGCAGCGTCAGCTGGTCGACCTTGCTGACCTCGAGCTCGATGGCCCGCCGGCCGTTGACGGTGCGCCGGCCGGCAGCCTCCACCCAGTTGAGCACCGAGCGTGCGTAGTCCTTCGAGAGTGCGTGGTCTCGGGTGTGCGACGAGGCGCTGATGCGGGACCAGAAGATGCCCTCTGGCGGGAGCGCGTCGATGTCGAGCACGCCCTCGACGAGCCGCCACTCGACGACCGGGACACCGGCCGCGTCGAAGGCGGCCTGGAACGGCGGCCACCATTCGGGGTTCTCGTGCAGGGCGTAGACGACAGGGCCAGCAGCTGCGGGCTGGGGGGAGGGGGATGCGCTCATGAGAAGAACCCTTCGACATCGAGTGCGCCGCCGGCCGCGTCGAAGTCGGCGCGTGCGGCGGCACGGAGGTTGGAGTCGGCGAGGAAATCGGCGGCCACGAGTGCGAGGCCGGTGCTCGCATCGGCGATGGCCGTGCTCGCCGCGTCGCTGGTCGCGTACTGAGCGAACTCACGTGTGTGCAGGCTCACATCCGGTGGGCTGATGGCGATGACGGGGTGGATGCCCGGCACGCGAACGCTCACGTTGCCGAAATCGGTGGAGGCGGCGAGGTGCGATGGCACGGACGCCTTCGTGAGGACGCGTCGGCCCCGCGCCTCCTGGTGCACCGCCCACCGCTCGGAGAGGGGCGTGTTGTAGCGCAGCGGCATCGTGAACGGCTGCGGGTCCCACTCGACCTCGACGCCCGTGCCGGTCGCGAGGGCGATGCCGTTGGCGATGTCCTCGAGGCGCAGGCTCAGCTCCTTCAAGGTCTCCGCCGCGTTCGAGCGGACGTAGTACTCGAGCTCCGCGAACTCCGGCACGACGTTGGGGCGCTGCCCGCCGTCGAGGATGACGCCGTGGATGCGGTCGCCGGGGTAGAGGTGCTGCCGGATGAGGCCCGTGGCCTGGTAGTTGAGGTTGGCGGCGTCGAGCGCGTTCCGGCCCTGGAACGGCGAGGCTGAGGCGTGTGCCGGGACGCCGTAGTAGCGCACACGCAGGATGCGTCGCCCGATGAATGGCTGGTCGGTGACGTCGTAGCCGAACGGGTGGATCATGATGGCGGCGTCGACGTCGTCGAATGCGCCGGCCCTCGCCATGATCTCCTTCCCGTTGCCGCCCTCTTCCGCGGGCGTGCCGTAGAGCACGATCCGGCCCGCGGGGAGTTCGTGGCGGCGGCTCGCCTCGACGAGCGAGAGGAAGGCGCCGACAGCGGAGGCGGCGATGATGTTGTGCCCGCAGCCGTGCCCGACGCCGGGCAGGGCGTCGTACTCGGCGAGGATCGCGACCGTCGGCGCCTCCGTCGAATCTGGTTTCGCTTCGCCGACGACGAGCTCCGCGACGAGCGCCGTGTCGAGCCCGAAGGCTCCCAGCTGTGCCGTGATGCCGTGCTCTGCGAGCAGTTCGGCGATGTCGGCGACGCTCTGCGTCTCCTCGAAGCCCTCCTCGGCGTATTCGAAGATGCGGTGGGAGAGCTCGACCAGCTCAGGCTGCAGGGAATCAGCGGCCGCGCGGATGGCTGACGTGTCCTCGATGGAGGCTCCGTCGTGCGGTGAGGTGATGGGCGGCGCGGCGGCCGCGGCGAGGGCGGTCTCTGCGGCCACGAGATCGAGGTAGGTGCTGCTGGGAGTCGTGGGAGATGCGCCCACCCGGATTCCGCGGGTCGCCCCTGTTGCTCGGGGTGCGCTGGTCGGGTCTGCTGCTTCGCTCACGTGGTGTGCTCCTTGCCGCCGGCAGCCCCGGGTGGGCCGTCCGCATCCATCGTGCCTCGATTCTCCGGGAGCGTGGTGGGCCGTGTCGGGGTCGCCGTCGTGGGCCGTAACGTGAAGCTGGATTACAGTGGCAGCGTGATGTTCATCCTCGGTGCCGTGCTGCTCGGGCTCAGCCTCGCGCTCACGACCTGGGCGCACTTCCTTGTCGGACGGGCGGGTGCCGGGCGCAGGCTGCCTATCTTCAAGGACCCGCCGGGGACGCCGAAGCTCGCGAGCTGGCTGCGCATGGGCGGGGCCCTCCTGGCCGTCGTCGCCGCCGGTCAGCTGTGGCACGTCATCGGGCTCTTCGCGATGCTTCCCGTCATTCTCGTTCTGTTCGTGCCGGGGCTCGTCATGCATACACGGCACGAGCGCGCGCTTCGCCGCTGAGATCCACGATCATCTTGCCCGTGTTGGCGCCGCGCATCATGTCGAGGAACGCCTGCACGGTGCTGTCCAGGCCGACGACGACCGTCTCGTCGTAGGCGATCTCGCCCGCCCGCAGCCACTCGACCATCCGCGGCTGGAACTCCCCGGCGAGGTGGCCGTAGCCTCCGACAGTGAAGCCCTCCAACCGCAGGGCTTGCTTGATGAGGTTGGCCATGTTGTCCGGACCCGCTGGCTTCTCGCGCTCGTTGTAGCTCGAGATGGCACCGCACAGCGCCGCTCGGCCGCCCCGGTTGAAGACGTCGAGGGCCGCCTCGAGGTGGTCGCCTCCCACGTTGTCGAAGTACACGTCGATACCGTCTGGCGCCGCCTCCGCGAGCTGCTCCCGCACGGGCCGTTCCTTGTAGTTGAAGGCGGCGTCGAAGCCGTACTTCTCCGTGAGGAGGGCCACCTTCTCGTCGGAGCCCGCTGAGCCGATGATGCGGCCGGCGCCGAGCTTGCGGGCGATCTGTCCGACCGCGGTGCCGACGGCACCCGCCGCACCCGATACGAAGACCGTCTCGCCCTCCTTGAGGCCCGCGATCGCGGTGAGGCCGACGTAGGCGGTGAGGCCGGTCATGCCGAGCATCGAGAGGTAGAGCGACAGCGGGACGCCGGGAATCTCGTCGACGACGCGGAACGACGCCGCGTCCTCCTGGGCGATGTCGCGCCACCCGAATGCGTGGAGCACGTGCGCCCCGACCGGGACCTCGTCACTGGCCGACTCGACCACGACGCCGACCGCGCCGCCGGTGAGCGTCTCGCCCAGGGCGTAGGGGGCGACGTAGCTCGGCGCGTCGGTCATGCGGCCGCGCATGTACGGATCGACCGAGAGGAAGAGGTTCTCGACGCGCACCTGACCTGGCTGCAGCTCGGCGTACTCGACCGTGACCGTGCGGAAGTCCGTTTCCTTGGGCCACCCCTTCGGGCGGGAGGCGAGCTGGATCTGCGTGCTGATGGCGGTTGAGGTCATCACGTCAGACAATCACAGCATTCTGACCAGACCGGTCGATGACTACATTCGTAGTGGATGCACTACGCCCGTAGTTTCTGTGTCGAGATCTCTGCGTCTAGAGTTCGGGGGTGCCCTCCACGCGTGATCGTTCGCTGACCGCCGCCCTCGAGCTCCTCGCATCTGGCGGGATGCGTGCGCTCACGCACGCGCGGGTCGACGCCGAGGCGGTGCTCCCGAGGGGGTCGACGTCGAATCACTTCAGGACACGTCAGGCGCTCATCGAGGGCGTCATCGGTCGCTTGGAGCGCAGCGACTACGCCGAGTGGCTGCTGAGCTACGAGTGGGGCGAGCCGAGCGTGGAGCGATTCTGCGCGGCGATCTGCGCTGGGGTGGACGACATGACGGGCGTCGGCCGCACGCAGACGCTCGCCAGGTACGCCCTGGTCCTCGAGGGAACCCACAACGCGGTGGTCGCCGAGGCGATCCGGGTGGGCCGCGATCGCCTGCGGGGCTGGGCGGCGGGTGCCATCGCAGGTCTCGGCGTCGACGATGCCGAGGCCCGTGCGTCTGCGCTGTTCGCGTTCATCGACGGGGTCGTCCTGCACCGGCTCTCCCTGCTAGAGGAGGACCTCCCCGACGCGTCCGTCGACGTGCAGCCGACCGTGCGGCGGATGCTCGCTTCGCCTGACGCCGTGCCTTCCGCCTAGGGCTGGAGCTCTGCCGCCCAGGCTGAGGTCGCCGCGGCGATCTGTTGGCGCCCGTCCTCGTCGGGGATCGTCGCGGTTCCGTCGCCGGACTGCGGGCCGTAGTTGCCGAACATCGCGTGGTTCGCGCCCTCGATCTCCAGGGTCTCGGCGTCGGCGGGGAGCAGGCCGCGTGCGTCCGCTGCCTTCTGCGGGGTGCTGAGCCCATCGGCGCTTCCTGTGATGCTGAGCACGTCGAGCGATTCGTCGTCGGCGAGGTCGTTGGCGCAGTAGCTGCCGAACAGCAGCAGGCCGGCGACGTCCGGCGACTCGGCGAGCTGGCAGGCGCGGACTCCGCCGAGGGAGTGCCCACCGACGGACCAGGTGGTGACCTCGGGGGCGGCGGTCGTGTAGTCGTCGAGCGTGCGGGTGTCGAAGAACGCGAGGTTGAGGAGCGGCTGCGGGATGACGACGGTCATGTTGTCGTCGGTGACCAGGCTCGAGAGCTTCGCGGCGTAGGCCGACGGCTCGACCTTGGCTCCGGGGATGAACACGAGTCCGGTGTCGCTTGGCTCCTCGCTCGGGCTCAGCACGAGGGAGCCGTCGACCTCGGTGACCGAGATAGCTGGGTTGTTCGTGACCGATGCGAGGGGTTCCGGTTCGGCTGCCATGACCCCGACGTTCGCCCAGATCAGGAATGCTGCGATGGCGACGACGAAGACCGCGGCGATGATCGAGAAGGTCCAGATCAGCGCGCGTCGCAGCCGGCTGCGTCTGCGTCGCGGTGGCTGCTGGTTCGGGGGAGTTGCTGGCACCCGCCGAGGATATCGCTCAGCTGTGGGAGGGGTGCTCGACGAGGGTGGTGCGGCCGACGGGCTTCTCGAACGCGAAGACGGGGAGGTCGAATTCCGGGATGCGTCGCTCGCCGCCTTCGAAGCCCGACGCTCGGTAGAGGGCGACTGCTTCGGGCTGCCGAGAGCCGGTGGTGAGGAAGATGCGGGTATAGCCGAGGTCTCCGGCTGCTGCGTCGAGTTCTCGCAGGACCCGCTGGGCGAATCCGCGGCGGCGGTGCGTGTCGCGTGTCCACATGCGCTTGACCTCTGCGGTGGTGGAGTCGTATCGGCGGATGGCGCCGGCGGCGACGAGGAGGTCACCCTCGAGGATGCCGATGAAGGCGCCGTCGGGGGACGTGAAGTCGGTGACGGGGTACGCGGTGATGTCGTCTGTGTAGAACTCCCGGTACCTGGTTCGGTACTCCGCGTCGAGGATGTCGAGCACTTCCGAGACCTCGGCGGAGGCGATGTCGAGGTGGCGGACGGTGAGCGCGTTTGTCATGCGCACATGTTGCTCCGCCTCCGGGCGTCTCGCTCTTCGTTCGGCCCCCAGGTGACGCCGTGTTTCGCCCCGCGAAGCGAGGTGTCGTCTCGTGTGCCCGTCTTGCGCAGGTTGCTGTTCCCCTGGACCGGGGATTCCTACGCTGACGGGACGACCTATCCAACCGGTGCCGCACGAGAGAGCAGATCATGAGCATCACACTCCGCATGACGCACGGCCAGTTGACCGACCAGCGCACGGCGGGCGGACGCACGACCGACGCACGCGCGTCTGATGGACATGCGGCCGGCGCTCCCTTGTTCGTTGTTCGTCTGCAGCAGGCGCTCTCGCGGGTCTTCCTCTCGGAGCGCGCAGGGGTTGGGGAGCAGAGGCTTCTGCTCCGCGGCGTCGGTATCGAAGAGGTCTAGCTCGGGGAATGAGGAGGTCTCGCTCGGTGAGGCCTCAGACCGGCGGAGGGTCGGTGCCCGCGTCGCGTTCTCGCCGGGCGCTGCTGCCCCGCTCGACGTCCGGTCCTGTACCTGTGCCTGTGCCTGATCCTGCGTCTGTCTCTGTCTCTGTCTCTGTCTCTGTCCCTGTCCCAGGCGCAGGCGCTGACCTTGACCTTGCATCCGCCTCACTCGTTGCCTTCGGCGGGCTGGTGCTTCCGGCATCCGCCGACGGCACGAAGCGAACGCCTTGCCTGTCGGGTCTGTCTGTCAGGACTTTTCCGCTTGGTGTCGTCCACTGGAGGACTCCGCCTTCGAGCTGCAGAACCGACCACGGCGTTGCGTGCCTCATGACGTGGTGGAACACGCAGAGGTGCTCCAAGTTGTTCGTGCAGGTTGCACCGCCGTGCTCCCACTCATGGGTGTGGTCGATGTGGCACCCGCGTGCTGGGAGTCGGCAGCCGGGGAATCGGCAGTGCACGTCGCGCGCCGCGAGGAATCGCCGCATCGCCGCTGTTGGCTTGTAGGTGTCGACGGCCTGGACGGTGCCCGTGATCGGGTGGGTGAGAATTCTCGTGAACATGGGGGCGTTGGCCGCGAGACGCTTGGCTTCGTCGAGCGGTACCGGTGTGAGGCCGTCGAGCAGAGCCGGAGGGTGGCCGGGGTCGCGTTCGTCGGCGAGCAGCGTGGTCGTGGGGATGACCAGGTGCACCTTCGCCTGGACCCCGGATGCCAGGGGTGCGGAGTTCGGTTCGCTCGTGAGGAGCTGGTCGCAGATGAGGTCGGCGCTGACCTCGCCGAGGGTGCGCTCGTCGGCGGCGCCGTGCGGCACCTCTCCCGTTGCTTGAGCCTTCTGCGCCCGTGATCGAGCTCGCAGGACGAGTGTCGCCTGCTTTCTGACTCTGTCCCGGACGGCGGTGAGGAGAAGGAGTGAGCCGCCGACGTGGAGCACTCCGTGTCCGTCACCGGAGTCGGTCACGGACACGAAGCCCTTCATGCGCGTCACCTTGCGCCGCTCGGCGAGTGGGACCCGCGTGAGTTCCTCTGCGATGCGGGCGGTCAGCCGCTTCAGTGCCGCGTCCGTCAGGATCTGGGTGCTTACCTCGCGGAGTGCGAGGTCGACGTAGCGGGCACGCAGGGCGGTCTGCTCGGCTTCGACCTCGTGGGTGACGAGGAGCCCTGAGCTGACGATGGCATCGAGGTGGCGACCGGAGATGCGCCCGTCGGCCACGGCGTCCACTGCGGCCGGAAATTCACGCACGGCGTTCCACGAACCGGCGAGCTGCCTCATGACGAAGCCGTGCTTCGCCTGCACCTCGATCGAGATCTCTGCCGAGATCGACCGGACGTGCATGCCCATCTCGGGATGCCCTTCGGCGAGGTCGAGGAGGTAGCCGAAGTTGTACGCACGAGCTTCGAGCAGGATCTGCTCGGCGTCGATCGCACGCTTGGCGGATTCGATGCGGGCGGTCTCGGACAGGATGGTGGCGCGTTCAGCGGCGACGGAAGCCGGATCGTTGACATCGAAATGCCACCGCTCCTCGAACTTCGCCGCCGCTTGGTACATGGCTCGATCGTAGCATCACTCGAATGTAGATTCGAGGAATTGTGCATAACATTCGAAGCGAGATCGCTGCGATCGACGCGTCCTCAGGCCTGCCTCAGGGCAGCTGCCTCGCGACGAAGCCGAGCGCGGCGGCCGTGTCGACGATCTCGGTGACGGACTCGCGCGGTACGACGACCAGCGGGTGGGCGTCGCCGTCCTCCTCGAGGAACACGAGTGCGAGCCCCACGGGCGCGAGGAGCGCATCAGCTGCGGCGGCTGCCGTCGGCACGTCGCCGTCCACGTCGCCGACCTCATCGGTGTCGAGGCCGAGGCGGACGATCAGCGGAACTCCGGCCAGGGCGTCTGCGAGCTCCATGCCTGTGTCCTCGGCGTGGAGGTAGGCCAGCGCTCCGCAGTCGTCGAGGGCGTCGATGAGCGCGCCCCAGGCCTCATCCGCGCCGTCGTCCTCCTCGACGCCGCTCTCGTCTCGGTCGTCGCCGGACTGGTCCTCGCCCTGGTCCTCGTCCTCGTCCCGAGAGTCGCCCTCGAGAGCCTGCTGGACGCTCGGCCAGATCTCGGGGTCGTCGTCGATGAGCGTGCAGAGGCGTTGCCAGGCGGTGTAGTCAGTCACGGCCCCGAGGGTACCTGCCCACCCGGGGCCGCGCGGCTGGCCTACGCTCCCGCGACTGCCGCGATGAGGGCATCCACGTCGTGCTCGGTGGTGTCCCAGGAGCAGAGGAAGCGGACGAGGCCGCGAGACGCGTCCCAGGTGTGGAACGCGTAGCTCTCGCTGACGCGCTCGGCGACCTCGCCGGGGAGAATGGCGAAGACGCCGTTCGCCTGGCGGGGGAGTGGCACTGAGCAGCCGTGGACGCCCTCGATGCCGGTGGCGAGGCGCGCGGCCATGGCGTTGGCGTGCTCCGCGTTCTCGCGCCACAGCTCGTCGCGGAACAGCGCGAGGAGCTGGGCGGAGATGAAGCGCATCTTCGATGACAGCTGCAGGTCGATCTTGCGGGCCTCTTCGGTGCCGTAGACGGCTTCCGGGTTGACGACGACAACCGCTTCGGCGGCCAGCGCGCCGTTCTTGGTGCCGCCCAGGCTGATGACGTCGGCCCCGGCCGCGCTGGAGACCTCGGCGAGCGTGCAGCCGAAGTGGGCGGCGGCGTTCGAGAGGCGCGCGCCGTCGACGTGCAGCCACATGCCGCTCGCGTGGGCGACGTCGGCGAGCGCCCGAACCTCATCTGGCGAGTAGGCGGTGCCGACCTCGGTCGCCTGGCTGATGCTCACGGCGAGGGGCGTGGCCCGGTGCACGTCGCGGCGCACGGCTGCGGCCCGCTCGATGTCCGCCGGAACGAGCTTGCCGTCCGCCGTCTCGACGGTGAGGAGCTTCACCCCGCCGACGCGCTCGGGGGCGGCGTTCTCGTCGGTGTTGATGTGCGCTGAAGCCGGGCATACGACGCCGCCCCAGCGCGGCACCATCGACTGCAGTGCGACGACGTTGGCACCGGAGCCGTTGAAGACCGGCAGGCCGATCGCCTCCGCGCCGAAGAGGTCCTTGCACAGCGCCTGGAGTGCCGCCGAGTAGGGGTCGCCCCCGTAGGCGCCGACATGCCCGCCGTTGGCGGTGACGAGCGCATCCAGGACCTGCGGGTGAGCGCCCGCGGCGTTGTCGCTCGTGAAGGTGCGGAGGTGGGGGTCGTGCAGCTGCGTGATCACCGATCCATTCTTCCGCACGTGCCACATCGATGAGAACTCATGGGTTCGCGTCTACGCTCTGAGCTATGAGCAACGCGGAGGCCAACCCCATCGAGGCACAGCTGCAGGCCGCCTACGAGACCGGGCAGGTGGTGGCCGGTATCGAGCTGCTCCTGCCGCGTGAGGTGCCGCTTGGTGGCCCGCGCTCGCTGCCTGTCCTGCGCTCGCTGCCCAACAAGTTCCGCCACTTCATCGGCGCCTGGTGCTTCATCGACCACTACGGCCCCGTGGACGTGCCGTCGGGTGCTGGCATGGATGTGCCCCCGCACCCGCACACGGGGCTGCAGACTGTCAGCTGGCTGTTCTCCGGCGAGGTCGTGCACCGGGACTCCATCGGCAGTTTCCATGAGGTCGAGCCCGGTGGCGTCAACGTGATGACCGCCGGGCGTGGCATCACCCACTCGGAGGTGTCCGCTGATCGCCCTGATCGGGCCCGCGTGCTGCATGGCGTGCAGCTCTGGGTGGCCCTGCCAGCTGCGCAGCGGGATATCGCGCCGGCCTTCGTCGGCCTGGACCGATGCCCATCGCTGCGACTGCCATCTCCCACGACGGCTGGGACCCCCGTCGAGGCGACCATCTTCATGGGGGAGTTCGCGGGCCTCCGCTCGCCTGCGCCCAGCTTCCCGCCGCTTGTCGGCGTCGAGCTCGCCTTCTCCGGTTGCGCGGAGGCGCAGCTCGACCTCGAGCCCAGCTACGAGCACGGCATCCTCGCGTGCTCTCCCGGCATCACGGTCGACGACGTCGAGCTTCCCGTCGGAGCCGTGGGCTACCTGCCCACCGGCACCGACCGCGCGATCGTGGGCGCGAGTGATGGCGGGCGCGCCCTGCTGCTCGGTGGAGCGCCCTTCGAGGAGAAGATCGTCATGTTCTGGAACTTCGTCGGTTCCTCCCACGACGACGTCGCGGCAGCTCGCGACGAGTGGCAGCGGAGCAGGTCGAGTGCCGGCACTGATGCCCGTTTCGGCCGCGTCGACAGCCACGAGGGCAGGACGCTCGCCGCTCCGACGCTCCCGAACGTCCGGCTCAGCCCGCGCGGGCGAACCCGCGAGGACTGAGCCGGCCCTGAGCGGGACCGCTACCGCGCGCGGTCCTCGGGGTCGATGATGGGGATGGCGTTCGTGAACACCGATGCCCGCTCCTGCGCCTGGACGCTCCCGGTGAAGAGCCCGGACCCGCCGGCGCTGTCGTCGTCGTTTCTGGTGTCCTCCGCCTGCGATGCCCGCGATGCGGCATCGCCAGGACCTGCCGACTCGGTGATGAGCACACGCTGCACGGGCAGCGCCGACGGCATGGTGCGCTGCATCCACGTCACCATGGCCTCGCGCACGAAGCAGCGCAGGTCGAAGAGGGTGGGCGCATCCACCGCGGTGACGAGGATGCGGATGCGGACGAGCCCGCCCGTCGCCTCGGTCACCTGGAGGACCTGCGCCCGCCCATCCCAGAGGTCGGTCTGCGTGAGCACCTCGGCGAGGCGCTCTCGCATGAGCGCCGGGGAGACGCGCCAGTCCACGTCGAGCTCCACGGAGCCGAGCAGCTCGCTGCCCTGCCTCGTCCAGTTCTGGAAGGGCTGGGTCGTGAAGTAGGTGCACGGCAGCACGAGGCGGCGGTCGTCCCACAGGTCGACGACGACATAGCTCAGCGTGATCTCTCCGATACGCCCCCACTCGTCTTCGACCACGACGACGTCGTCCACGCGCAGCGCCTCGCTGAACACGAGCTGCAGGCCCGCGAAGATGTTCGCGAGGACCGACTGGGCGGCGAGGCCCGCGACCACGGAGGCGATGCCAGCTGAGGCGAGGAGGCTCGCCCCGACGGTCCGCACCGCAGGGAACGTGAGGAGGATCGCCCCCAGAGCGATGACGATGATCACCGCGACTGCGAGCCGCCGAAGGATGAGGGTCTGCGTGCGGATGCGCCGAGCCACGCGGTTGTCCGCCACGTCGATGCGGTTGCGACCCAGCGTGATGTCCGTCGAGAAGGCGACGAGTCCCGCCATGAGCCAGGCGCCGGCGGCGATGATGAAGATCGTGAGCGCGTGGTCGATGAGGTCGCGCCAGGACCCGTCACCGTCGGACGGGAAGGCGACGGCGACTGCGGCCCAGAGCGCGATGATGAGCACGACGACGCGGAAGGGGCGCCGCGTGTGTCGCACGAGCGGCTCCGGCCAGCGAAGGCGCTTCGCGACGAGGCGGATGATGAGCGCGACGAGCGCGGTGAGCGTGACGGCCGCGACGACGGCGACGGCAATCGAGAGGGCGAAGTTCCACCAGGGATCGAGCACGTTCCTCCTCGGGGAGTGGAGGGCCCCTCCGTGCGGGAGTGGAGGGCTGGGGAAGCAACGCTAGTGAGCGAGCCTCCGTGCTGCCTGGCCTGCCCGCCAGCGCGCACATCTCCGCACCGGGGTTCAGCCCCGGGATTCAGCCCTGTCGCTCAGCCTCCGAGCGCTCCCGCCACTGGATGAGGTACCGCCGGTCGAAGGAAGGTGCGCACCGGAGGCAGGAGACGAGCCTGCCGCGCGTCGGGCGGCGGAACCTCAGGACCTCGTGCCCATTGGGGCAGACCCCGACCCACTTCGCGAACTCGGTCGCCACTTCGCCGTCGTGCGTGCGACCGCCGACGTAGCCGAGCTCGTCGGCGATGCGCTTCCATTCGGGGCCGTGCCCCGCCTTGTGCCCGGCGACGGCGTGGGCGACCTCGTGCAGCAGCGTCTGGTGCACCGTGTCGTCGTCGTAGCGGGCCGAGAGGTAGCGGGAGACGGTGATGCGCCTGTCTCGGAAGTTGCAGGCGCCAGCGCGCTTCTTCGCGTGATCGAAGCCGAAGCTCCAGCTCTCGTCGAGGTGCATGCGGATGAGCGCTTCCGCCCAGACTCGCACCTTGGCCAGGTCGGCCACGGGCCCCGCCCCTAGGAGTCGATCGAGGTGATCGGCTCGCTCAGCTCCGAGGAGGGCTCCTCGTCGCCCTCGAGGATCGCGCGGGTGACGCGGATCGCGAACTTCGAGGACTGCAGCTGGTCGGCCGCGACGCCCCTCGCAAGGCGAAGCTCGTGCGCGCGCTCGAAGTCGACGAGCGCGTCGGTGTACTCGCGCTGCTCGAAGCGCACTTTGCCTCGATGCTGCAGGGCGAAGGCCGCGAGCTCGTCCCATTCGTGGGTGAGGGCCTCGTCGACGCAGTTGTTCAGGTCCTGCAGCGCGACGTCGTGCTTGCCCTGGAACTGCTGGACCTGAGCCTTGCGGATGCGAGCGGCGAGGGCATCCTCGCGGGCTCCCGTGAACCGGGACTGCCGGTAGGCGGTCTGTGCGGTGTCGAACGCCTCGTCGAGCCGGCCGAGCATGCGCAGCAGCGCGACCTTCTCGTTGAGCGCGGAGAGGGACCGAAGCACGGCGATCTCCGCCAGGCGAGCCTCCGCGGCGTCGATGTCGATGCGCTCGCGGAGGGTCTCCGGGTCGTAGCCGAGGATGATGGGAGCGTCTGACACCCCAGCAGGTTAGCCGCAGCCGTGACGGAATAGGCGCATCCCTCGCCGCGTTGTGGAGAGCCGGTCGGTCGGCCTTCTGCTCCCGACTACCAGCCGCCCTTCCTGCGCTCGCGGAAGACGCTCTTCCCGGGCAGTGGAGACGCCGTCGCGGAGGCATCGCGCGCGGCCTCCGTGCCGCGCACGAACTCGCGAACCGCCTTGCCGCGCACGACGACGGCTGGCGGGAAGCCAGATGCGACGCGCCTCTCGAGGCCGGGCAGCGAGAGCGCTTCCGGCGAGCGGGAGGCGACCGCGGCGATGTTCCCGAAGCGGCGGCCCTTCAGCATTGCAGGGTCGCCGACGAGCGCGACCTCGCCGAATACCTCGATCAGGGTCGCGACCTCGGCCCGCGCGAAGGCGAGATCGTGGCCGTCGGCGATGTTGACGAGCACGATGCCGTCCGGGCGCAGGAACGGCTCGAGTTCGGCGAAGAACTCGACGCTCGTCACATGCGCCGGCGTCTGCGCGCCGGAGAAGATGTCGACGACGATCGCATCGACCGAGCCGAGGAGCCCCTGGGGGAGTCTGCCGAGCTGCTCTCGTGCATCCCCGTAGCGGATGCGGATGCTCGCGCCGGCGGGAAGCGGAACGACCTCGCGCACGAAGTCGACCAGGGACCGCTCGAGCTCGACGACCTGCTGCCTCGAGCGCGGCCGCGTGGCGTCGACGTAGCGCGGGATCGTGAGTGCTCCGGCGCCGAGGTGGAGGGCGGTGATCGCCTCTGCCTCGGGGAACGCGAGGTCGAGGACGTAGCCCATGTGCCGGATGTAGCCGAAGGAGAGCTCCCTGGGGTCGAGCGGGTTGACCGCGGACTGCGGGGTGCCGTCGACGATGAGGGTCCACTCCTCTCCGTCGCGCGAGAACCGCGCCTGAGCTCCGGAGTCGAGCGTCACGCTCGTCGCGGGGATTGCACTGCTTGGGGTCTTGCTGCTGGCTGGCGACACCTGGCAAGTCAAGCAGAGACACGCGGATTTCGAGCAAGGGTGACCTTGTTTGGAATCATTCAAAAGAACGGCCACGATGGTCTCATGACCACCAGCATCGAGCACGCGAGCAGAGAGCGGCGGGACGCCGCGTTCTGGCGGACCTCGCTGCGCCGGGCCGGTCTTCGTGTCACCCGTCAGCGGGTCGCGGTGCTCGAGCTGCTCGACGCCAGCCCGCACTCGTCCGCGGAGCGAATCTTCGCCGCGGCGACCCCCCAGCGCGCCGAGCTCGGCTCGCTCACCCTGCAGGCCGTCTACGGAATCCTCGACGACCTCGGCCGCACCGGCCTTGTGCGCCGCTTCGACGCGCCGCGCACCGCGGCCCGGTTCGAGACCCGTATCGGCGACAACCACCATCACGCCGTCTGCGACGAATGCGGCCGCATCGAGGACATCGACTGCGCCGTCGGCGAGGCGCCGTGCCTCGTTCCGGCTTCGCCGAGCGGCTTCGCGGTGCACACGGCGGAAGTCGTGTATCGGGGTGTCTGCGCCGACTGCGCGACGCCCTGACCCCAGATCCCCTTCCCAGTCCACTGCCCAGATGAATCCGACAAGGAGCGTTTATGACTGAGTACATCGACCCGACAGTCCCATCGACCGAGACCAACGGCTCGCCCACCGAGAGCGACCGCAACTCCCTCAGCGCCGGAGCAGACGGCCCCCTGATGCTCCACGACGTGCGCCTCGTCGAGACGCTCGCGAGCTTCAACCGCGAGCGCACCCCGGAGCGCAACCCGCACGCCAAGGGTGCCGGCGCGTTCGGCACGTTCACGGCGACGGAAGACGTGTCGCAGTACACGCGTGCCGCCGTCTTCCAGCAGGGTGCCGAGAGCGAGACGCTCCTCCGCTTCTCGACCGTCGCCGGCGAGCAGGGCTCCCCTGACACGTGGCGCGATGTTCGTGGCTTCTCGCTTCGCTTCTACACGAGTGAGGGCAACCTCGACATCGTCGGCAACAACACGCCGGTCTTCTTCCTCCGCGACCCGATGAAGTTCCCGCACTTCATCCGCTCGCAGAAGCGCCTCCCTGACTCCGGACTCCGCGACAACAGCATGCAGTGGGACTTCTGGACCCTCAACCCGGAGACCGCCCACCAGGTGACCTACCTCATGGGAGACCGCGGACTCCCGCAGTCCTGGCGGCACATGAACGGCTACGGCTCGCACACCTACGCGTGGATCAACGCGGCAGGCGAGCGCTTCTGGGTGAAGTACCACTTCATCTCCGAGCAGGGCGTCGAGGTGCTCTCGAACGATGAGGCGGAGAAGCTCGCCGGCTCGGACGCCGAGTTCCACCGCCGCGATCTCTTCGACGCGATCGGCCGCAAGGACTTCCCACGCTGGAAGCTGAGCGTGCAGGTCATGCCCTTCGAGGAGGCCAAGACGTACCGCATCAACCCCTTCGACCTGACGAAGGTGTGGCCGCACGCCGACTACCCGCTCATCCCGGTCGGAACGCTCGAGTTGAACCGCAACCCGGAGAACTTCTTCGCGCAGATCGAGCAGGCTGCGTTCTCCCCGTCGAACCAGGTGCCGGGAACCGGCATCTCGCCGGACAAGATGCTCCTCGGCCGCGTGTTCGCGTACCCGGATGCCCAGCGCGCGCGCATCGGCACCAACTACCAGCAGCTCGACGTGAACCGGCCGAAGAACGCGACGAACTCGTACACGTTCGACGGCAACATGACGGTGTCGCACTCCGGTGCGGCTCCCGTCTACGCGCCGAACTCGTTCGGTCGCCCCTACGCGGACCAGACGGGCCCGGTCGAGAACTCGTGGGAGACCGACGGCGATCTCGTGCGCAGCGCGTACACGCTCCGCCAGGACGACGACGACTTCTCGCAGGCCGGCACGCTCATCCGCGAGGTCTACTCGCCGGAGCAGCGTGACCGCCTCGTGGAGACCGTGGCGGGAGCCCTCGAGACGGTTGTCGAGCCCGTCCGCTCGAACGCCTTCCAGTACTGGACGAACATCGACGCCGAGACGGGTGCGCGCATCCGCGCCGCCGTCGAGGCGAACGCCGTGGACACCGACCCGGCACCCGTGGGCGTCGGCCACTAGTCGCTGACCCGCAGAGACAGGCGTGCCCCCTCGAGAGCTTCTCGAGGGGGCACGCCTTTCGTGATGGAGCCGAGGGTCAGGATGCTCGCCAGTATCCGCAGTTGCGGGACTCGAAGGTGCTGTCGCTCGCGTCGATCGTCACGACGATCTCTGCCTGGGGCTTGTCGTAGGACGACTCGATCCACTCGCCCTTGGCGTCGTAGCGGAACCAGCGGCAGGTGTCGCTCGGCATCTCCGGCTTGTACGTGCCCGGCTTGATGTCGCTGCCGACCTTCCAGACGCCATCGTTGAATCGCGTGCCGTCGTTGCCTGCCTTCACGTTCGCCTCATAGGTGCTGAGCGAGGTCTTGGTCGGGTCTGCATCAGGGTGATCTGGGCACAGGATGAGCGCGGCCGCGATCTGCGATGCCTGCTCATCGTTGGAGATGCCTGGCGAGACCGCGAAGTAGAAGCCGGGGGTCGCGCAGAGCGCGTAGACGTCCGCAAGACGGACGTCGTCGGCGCCCGCCTCCTCCTTGGCGTCATCGGTGGCGGCCTGCCCGAGGGCATCGAGCGCCTTCTGCTCGGTCTCCGTGAAGGTCGTCCCACCGTTGGACTTGCCTGTGCAGCGCGTCACGTCATCGCCGAGCGCCCAGATCTCCGCGAGATCGGAGGGTGCTTCGGTGAAGCTCCGTGAGTCGGCCATCCTGCACGAGTAGGTGACGGCGAAGGCCGCGGAGCCGGAGGATGTGGCCGACGGTGGCTCGCCTGGTCCCGAGGGTGTCGTCTCCGCCGAGGAGGTGGAGGTCGCCTCGACCTCAGGGGACTGGCCGCCCGTCGCCTGGTTGACGAGGGCGCATCCCGAGAGGAGGAAGAGGGCGGTGAGCGCGAGCGCCGACGAGCGCATGAGCTTCTTCACGGGGGTCTCCTTCGATGCGGGGCTTGGCGCGTCCGAGGCCAGCCGGTCGCTTCCTCGCGACCCGACGGAGCCGATCTGCTGGAAGACACGCTAACGGAACAGGACCATCCGGCGTGCATGCGGGGGAGTACTCCCCGCATCCGCGGCCGTGTCTGCGCACGCGCGTTCCTGGCGATGAGCGTGGCAGCGAGCGTCGCGAGAGCAGTGGGGGCAGCGGCACGAATGCCACTGCCCCCACTGCCCTCACTGCGACGAATGCGGTGCTCGTCGAGCCGCCGCTACGCGTCGCGGCGGCGTGCGAGCGCCAGGGATCCGAGCGCGAGTGCCGCGAGGGCGGTCAGCGTGACGATGACGAGATCCTCTGCGCCCGTCGTCGCGAGCGTCGTGCCACCTTCCTGGCCCTTCGCGCCGCTTCCGCCGGTCGAAGCGCCGTCCGAGCCCGTGGCCGTGCCTGGCGTCGTCGTGGTGCTCGGGGCCTCCGTGGTGACGGGCGTCTCCGTGGTGATAGGCGTCTCCGTGGGGCCGGCAGTCTCCGTGGGGTCGGCAGTCTCCGTGGGGTCGGGCGTCGCGAGCGGGGCACACGCGAGGGCACCCTGCTTGAGGGCATCCGTCTGCACCCCGTCCTCGAGCCAGTACGCAGCACGGGTGCCGTCGAGGCAGGTCTCGTTCGCAGCGATCGCGAAGCCCTCGTTGTTGGTGTCCGGCAGGCCGGCCGGGCGTGCGACGTGCGTCACGGAGTAGCCGGCGGAGCCGTCTGCCGCACCGAACTGGAAGAGCGCGCTCGTTCCGCCGCACCCGTTGTCGCACATGCCCCACAGGGTCTGCGTCGACTCGTCGTAGTCGAGGGCCATGACGCCGCCCAGGCCCGACTCGAGCGTCGCGACGCGGGCGGCGGTCCCGTCATCGAAGAGCGCGTAGGCGTACACCCCGGCGGTCTCCTCGACGGCGACGAAGAACAGGCCGTCGGCGCCCGGGTAGTTCGCGGCGTCGTATGGCGCTCCCGTGCGCTCATCGAGCAGGCGCCCCTCCAGCTCGCTGTCCGCGACCCACTCGATGGCCTCGATGCCCGTGTTGGCACCGACCTGCGGCAGGCTGGAGGTGAGGTCCCACTCGGCGGCCGCGACCACGTCGGGACCGCTCGCGTCGACGAGGTCGACCTTGAGGATCGTGTTCTCGTTCGTCGGCTTGTCCGAGTTGTCGCGCTCCGAGCCGATGTAGACCGACTCGGGGTGCGCGGCCGAGACCGTCACGCCCTCGGCGTCCGGGCCCGCAGCAGCGGGGTTGCCCGCATCCGCCTGGAAGCGAACCCGCTTGGGCGCCTCCCAGCCGGCCGCCGGGGTGACGCCGCCGTCGACCGCGACGTCGAAGCGGTACAGTCCGCCCGTGCCGTTGTCGACAGCCCAGAGCGTGCTGCCTTCTGCGGAGTACTGGTACTCGAGGCCGGACATGTCCTCGCCGAGCATGACGTCGCTCGCGATGGGAGCCACCTCGGGGGAGCCCGTCCAGGGCTCGGGCGCGGGAGCCGTGGGAGCTGGCGTCTCGACGGGCACGTCGGAGCATGTGTTCAGTGCGCCCTTGGTCGATGCCGTCGTCGCGCGGAAGTCGCCGTCGCCGTCGGCGCAGCGGGCCCAGCTGACATCGGCGTGGTCGATCCAGGTGGTCGAGTCGAGGATCGTTCCGGCGGAGTCGGCGAGCGTGGCGCTGTCCCCGCTGCCCAGCCCGAAGCCGAGGCTGCTCTCCTCGTAGACGTAGAACTCGCCGGGCGCGAGCACGGTGGATGCGGGAGCGGGCGCAGGCGTGTGGTCCGCGTTGTCGTCCACGATCGTCCAGCCGGAGATGTCCACCGTCTCCGCGCTGCGGTTGTAGACCTCGACCCAGTCTCCGGGGGTGCCGCCGTTCGACTCGACCTCGTTGATGACCACGGGGGAGGTGGGGTCGACGCCGGCGAAGAGGTTCTCGGTTCCCTTGGTGGGCTCCGAGGTCTCCGTGAAGGCGCCGGTGCCGTTCGGGGAGCGGCCGTAGCTGGTCGCCGCGTGCTGGGTCCAGGTGTGCTCGTCCACGAGCGTGGTCCCGTCCGGCGCGAAGAGCATGGCGCTGTCGCCGCCGCCCAGGCCGAAGGCGAAGTCGGCCTCCTCGATGACGAGGTAGTCGCCGGGCTGCAGGGTCGTGCCGTCCGCCAGCGTGTAGCGGTGCGTGGCGTCCTCTGGGGAGTTGTCGGTGAGGACGTAGCCGCTCAGGTCGATGGCGCCGATGCCCGGGTTGAAGAGCTCGACCCAGTCGCCCGGCTCGCCACCGGAGGATTCGACCTCGTTGATGACGACGCCGGTCGGGTGAGGTGCGGGGGTGGTGGCCGCGTTCGCCGACATGGGAACTGCCAGGGCCGCACCTCCGCCGATGATGGCGGCGACGAAGGCCGCCAGGGTGATTCGTTGTGCTTGCACGCACGCGCTCCTCTGCGCTCGGGAATGAAGCGAAGTGCGCTCGGGGCGAGCGCCAGCGCCTCGCCCATGGAAGCGGGAGCGGGTGCCGTAGCGGTAGCTGGCACCTGAACGGCAGGAGAACGCCGAAGCGCCGGCCTCCGTGCGGAGGTCGGCGCTTCGAGGTGAACTACGGCGCGGTCAGGCGGCTTCGTAGGTGAGGCAGTCGGCGGCATCGCTGCCCTGCGCGCCCACCCGGATCGCAGGAGCGGTGCAGGTGAGGTCCTTGTTGAAGCGGCAGTCGGTCGACTGGCAGGCGCCGACGCCGGCGATGACCTTGTCGAGGCCGCCCTTGCGGTCCAGCGGGATGAACGTGGCGCAGCCCTCGTGGCCGTCGATGGTCACCGCGGGAGCGTGGCAGCCGTCGTGGTTGAACGAGCAGCCGGCAACTGAACAGGTGCTGACGTTGGGGAGATCGAGCAGTGTCATGGTGTGCCTCCGATGTTGGGTTGCTCCCACGGTAGGAGCCGGAGAGGCCGGTACTCAAGCCGACACTGGACTCTGCGGCACCTTTCTGATAAGGCCAGGGTCCCCTTGCTGAGCAGAGCCTTGCCTGTCTCGGGTGGGTGAGTTCGGAGGCGAACGAACGTCGTCGGACAGCGCGTTATACCTGAGAATCCAGATTGAGGCAAGGTCGGGGTAGACATACCACCAAACGGCGCATACACTCGATGTTTGCGCTTCGTCTCACCATGCCTTCATATTGCGGTCGGCCTGGCAGTGCTTCTCTCACCAACTTCTTCGCGGGTCTTCATCGACTGCGTCCGTTGGCGATGGGCACGCCTTGTACATCGTGAAACGTGGCGGAACCTCACCGACGACACTACTGGCATCTCGCGCAATCCGCGGGATCGTGGAGGGAACTTCCTTGGCTGCTGCGCGCAACGCATCTCCGACGCCTACGACCGGTCGGAATGCACGCCGACTCTCATTCGCGAAGATCAGCGACACACTCGATGTCCCAGATCTTCTCGCCCTGCAAACCGAATCCTTCGACTGGCTCGTCGGCAACGACGCCTGGAAGCAGCGCCTCGCTCAGGCGCAGGCTGAAGGCCGCACCGACGTCGCTCTCCGTTCGGGCCTCGACGAGATCTTCGAAGAGATCTCTCCCATCGAGGACCTCGGCGAGACGATGCAGCTGAGCTTCACCAACCCGTACCTCGAGCCCGAGAAGTACTCCCTCGAGGAGTGCAAGGAGCGCGGCAAGACGTACTCCGCGCCTCTGTACGTCGAGGCCGAGTTCATGAACCACCAGACGCTCGAGATCAAGACCCAGACAGTCTTCATGGGCGACTTCCCGCTCATGACGAGCAAGGGAACGTTCATCATCAACGGCACCGAGCGTGTCGTCGTCTCGCAGCTCGTCCGCAGCCCGGGCGTCTACTTCGAGCGCACCCCCGAGAAGACCAGCGACAAGGACGTCTTCTCGGCCCGCATCATCCCGAGCCGCGGAGCCTGGCTCGAGTTCGAGATCGACAAGCGCGACCAGGTCGCCGTTCGCATCGACCGCAAGCGCAAGCAGTCGGTCACCGTCTTCATGAAGGCCCTCGGCCTCACGACGGAGGAGATCCGCGAGCAGTTCGCCGGATACGAGTCCATCGAGCTCACGCTCGAGAAGGACGACATCCGCACCAAGGAAGATGCCCTCAAGGACATCTACCGCAAGCTGCGTCCGGGCGAGCAGGTCGCGACGGAAGCCGCGCGTGCGCTCCTCGACAACTTCTACTTCAACTCGAAGCGCTACGACCTCGCGAAGGTCGGTCGCTACAAGATCAACCGCAAGCTCGGCATCGAGTCCGCGATCAGCGAGTCGGTCCTGACCGTCGAGGACATCGTCTCGACGATCAAGTACCTCGTCGCGCTGCACGCCGGTGACGAGAAGTTCGATGGCAAGCGCGGCGGCGAGCCGGCAGACATCCGCCTCGACGTCGACGACATCGACCACTTCGGCAACCGTCGCATCCGTGCCGTCGGCGAGCTCATCCAGTCGCAGGTCCGCACGGGCCTCAGCCGCATGGAGCGCGTCGTCCGCGAGCGCATGACGACGCAGGAGATCGAGGCGATCACGCCGCAGACCCTGATCAACGTGCGCCCCGTCGTCGCTGCGATCAAGGAGTTCTTCGGAACGTCCCAGCTCTCGCAGTTCATGGACCAGAACAACCCGCTTGCGGGTCTCACGCACAAGCGTCGCCTCTCGGCCCTCGGGCCCGGCGGTCTCTCGCGTGAGCGTGCCGGCGTCGAGGTTCGTGACGTCCACCCGTCCCACTACGGACGCATGTGCCCCATCGAGACGCCTGAAGGCCCGAACATCGGCCTCATCGGCTCGCTGGCGACGTTCGCGCGCATCAACGCGTTCGGCTTCATCGAGACGCCGTACCGCCGTGTCGTCGAGACCAAGGTCACGGAGCAGGTCGACTACCTGACCGCGTCCGAGGAAGACGAGTACGTCGTCGCGCAGGCCAACGCTCCCATCGGGGCAGACGGCCACTTCGTCGAGGACGAGGTTCTCGTCCGACGCAAGGGCGGTGAGGTCGAGCTCGTCCCAGCCGGCGAGGTCAACTACATGGACGTCTCGCCGCGCCAGATGGTGTCGGTCGCGACGAGCCTCATCCCGTTCCTCGAGCACGACGATGCGAACCGCGCCCTCATGGGCGCCAACATGCAGCGTCAGGCCGTCCCGCTCGTTCGCAGCGAGAGCCCTGTCGTCGGAACCGGTATGGAGGGCTTCGCGGCCATCGACGCCGGTGACGTCATCACGGCGAACCGCGCAGGTGTCGTGCAGTCGGTCTCGGCCGACCACGTCGTCCTGCAGCTCGACGAGGGTGGAACCGAGTCCTACTTCCTCCGCAAGTTCGACCGCTCGAACCACGGCACCTGCTACAACCACCGTGTTGTCGTCTCGGCCGGCGAGCGCGTCGAAGAGGGAATGGTCATCGCGGATGGACCCGCGACGGAGAACGGCGAGCTCGCGCTCGGCAAGAACCTCCTCGTCGGCTTCATGCCGTGGGAAGGCCACAACTTCGAGGACGCCATGATCCTCAGCCAGAACCTGGTGAAGAACGACACGCTCTCCTCGATCCACATCGAGGAGTACGAGGTCGACGCTCGCGACACCAAGCTCGGCAAGGAAGAGATCACCCGCGACCTGCCCAACGTCTCGCCCGAGCTCCTGAAGGACCTCGACGAGCGCGGCATCATCCGCATCGGTGCAGAGGTCCAGCCTGGCGACATCCTCGTCGGCAAGGTCACGCCGAAGGGCGAGACCGAGCTCAGCGCAGAAGAGCGCCTCCTCCGCGCGATCTTCAACGAGAAGAGCCGCGAAGTGCGCGACACCTCGCTCAAGGTTCCTCACGGTGAAGCCGGCACGATCATCCAGGTGAAGGTCTTCGACTCCGAGGAGGGCGACGACGAGCTCGGCTCGGGCGTCAACCAGCGCGTTGTCGTGTACATCGCCCAGGAGCGCAAGATCACCGAGGGCGACAAGCTCGCTGGCCGCCACGGCAACAAGGGCGTCATCGCGAAGATCCTGCCGGAAGAGGACATGCCGTTCCTCGCCGATGGAACTCCGCTCGACATCGTGCTCAACCCGCTCGGCATCCCGAAGCGCATGAACTTCGGTCAGGTGCTCGAGACGCACCTCGGCTGGGTCGCGAAGACCGGCTGGAAGATCGAGGGCGAGCCCGAGTGGGCGAAGAACCTCGTTCCCGAGGCCTACGAGGGAACGCCGGGCGTCAAGCTCGCAACCCCAGTCTTCGACGGCGCGACCGAGGAAGAGCTCACGGGCCTCCTCGACTCGACGCTCAAGACGCGCGACGGCGACCGCCTCATCAACTCGACCGGAAAGACCGTCCTGTTCGACGGCCGCTCCGGAGAGCCCTTCCCAGACCCGATCTCCGTCGGCTACATGTACATCCTGAAGCTGCACCACCTCGTGGATGACAAGATCCACGCGCGTTCGACGGGTCCGTACTCGATGATCACGCAGCAGCCACTCGGTGGTAAGGCGCAGTTCGGTGGACAGCGCTTCGGTGAGATGGAGGTGTGGGCGCTGTACGCATACGGTGCCGCGTACACGCTCCAGGAGCTCCTCACCATCAAGTCCGACGACATCGTCGGACGCGTCAAGGCCTACGAGGCCATCGTCAAGGGCGAGAACATCCAGGAGCCGGGTATCCCCGAGTCCTTCAAGGTTCTCCTCAAGGAGATGCAGTCGCTGTGCCTGAACGTCGAGGTCCTCTCGGCAGACGGAACAGCACTGAGCCTCCGCGACAACGACGACGAGGCCTACCGGGCCGCCGAAGAACTCGGCATCAACATCTCCAGCCGCTTCGAGTCCTCGTCCGTCGACGAGATCTAAGCCTCCCCGACACGACGAAGACTCATTCTTCACAAGGAGACAACAGCATTGTTGGATGCAACCAAGTTTGATGAACTGCGCATCGGCCTAGCCACGGCAGATGACATTCGCAAGTGGTCGTACGGCGAGGTCAAGAAGCCCGAGACCATCAACTACCGCACGCTCAAGCCCGAGAAGGACGGCCTGTTCGGCGAACAGATCTTCGGACCTTCCCGTGACTGGGAGTGCGCCTGCGGCAAGTACAAGCGCGTGCGCTTCAAGGGCATCGTCTGTGAGCGGTGCGGCGTCGAGGTCACGAAGTCGGCTGTGCGCCGCGAGCGCATGGGCCACATCGAGCTCGCAGCGCCCGTCACGCACATCTGGTACTTCAAGGGCGTTCCGAGCCGTCTCGGATACCTCCTCGACATGGCGCCGAAGGACCTCGAGAAGGTCATCTACTTCGCCGCGTACATGGTCATCTCCGTCGACACCGAGGGGCGTCGCGACGACCTCAGCGGTCTCGAGAGCGAGATGCGTCTTGAGCTCAAGAGCCTCAACGACCAGAAGGATGCGGCCATCGCGGCTCGCATGCTGCGGCTCGAGGAGGAGCTCGGTGCTCTCGAGGCAGAGGGCGCCAAGGCAGACCAGCTTCGCAAGACGAAGGACGCCGGCGAGAAGGAGATGGGTCAGCTCCGCAAGGGGTTCGACGAGGACATCACCCGCGTCGAGCGCGTCTTCGAGTCGTTCAAGAACCTGAAGGTCGGTGAGCTCAAGCCCGAGGACACCGACTTCCACGAGCTCGTCGACCGCTACGGCGACTACTTCGAGGCCTTCATGGGCGCGGAGTCGATCCAGAAGCGCCTGCAGAACTTCGACCTCAAGGCCGAAGGCGAGCTCCTGCGCACGCAGATCGCCGAGGGCAAGGGCCAGAAGAAGATCCGTGCCATCAAGCGACTCAAGGTCGTCTCGTCGTTCCTCGCGACGGGCAACAGCCCCGCCGCGATGGTCCTCGACGTCGTCCCGGTCATCCCGCCGGAGCTCCGCCCCATGGTGCAGCTCGACGGTGGCCGCTTCGCAACGAGCGACCTCAACGACCTCTACCGTCGTGTGATCAACCGCAACAACCGCCTCCGCCGCCTGCTCGACCTCGGTGCTCCCGAGATCATCGTGAACAACGAGAAGCGCATGCTCCAGGAGTCGGTCGACGCGCTGTTCGACAACGGTCGTCGTGGCCGCCCCGTCACGGGCACCGGCAACCGCGCTCTCAAGTCCCTCAGCGACATGCTGAAGGGCAAGCAGGGCCGCTTCCGCCAGAACCTCCTCGGAAAGCGCGTCGACTACTCGGGCCGTTCGGTCATCATCGTGGGCCCGCAGCTGCGCATGCACCAGTGCGGTCTCCCGAAGCAGATGGCGCTCGAGCTGTTCAAGCCGTACGTCATCAAGCGCCTGATCGACCTGCAGCACGCTTCCAACATCAAGGCAGCCAAGCGCGCCGTCGAGCGCGCGAAGCCCGAGGTGTGGGACGTCCTCGAAGAGGTCATCCGCGAGCGTCCCGTGCTGCTCAACCGCGCACCGACGCTGCACCGTCTGGGCATCCAGGCGTTCGAGCCGCTCCTCGTCGAGGGCAAGGCGATCCAGCTGCACCCGCTCGTCTGCGCGGCGTTCAACGCCGACTTCGACGGTGACCAGATGGCAGTCCACCTGCCCCTGTCGGTCGAGGCTCAGGCCGAGGCCCGCGTGCTCATGCTCGCGTCGAACAACATCCTCAAGCCGTCGGATGGCCGCCCCGTCACCCTGCCTTCGCAGGACATGGTCGCGGGTCTGTACCACCTGACGACGCTGCAGGACGATGTCGAGGGTGCTGGACGAGTCTTCTCGTCCACGGCCGAGGCGATCATGGCGTTCGACCAGGGCTCGCTCGACCTGAACGCACCCATCAGGCTCCGCCTCACGGGGATCACGTTCGAAGAGGGCAAGGCTCCGGAGGGCTACGTGCAGGGAGAGACCGCGCTCGTCGAGACGACGCTCGGCCGTGCTCGCTTCAACGAGCTGCTTCCTTCCGACTACCCCTACGTCGAGGACACGATGACCAAGGGACGTCTGTCCGGTGTCGTCAACTACCTCGCTGAGCGGTACTCGAAGGACGAGGTCGCAGAGACCCTTGACCGCATCAAGGACTCCGGCTTCTACTGGGCGACCCGCTCGGGCATCTCGATCGCGCTGAGCGACCTCGTGACGCCCGACTCGAAGCGCGAGATCGTCGAGCGCACCGAGGCTGAGGTCGCCGAGCTGCGCAACGAGTGGCAGGTCATGGGCGCGATCTCCGAGCAGGAGTACCGCGAAGAGGTCATCAAGAAGTGGGAAGCTGCAACCGCGCTCGTCGCCGACGAGATGCAGGCGGCCTTCCCGTCGACCAACTCCATCCACCGCATGGTCACGGCAGGTGCAAACGGAAACTGGCTGCAGGTTCGCCAGATCGCCGGTATGCGTGGCCTGGTCGCCAACCCGAAGGGTGAGACCATTCCTCGCCCGATCGTGCACTCGTACCGCGAGGGCCTGACGGTTGCCGAGTACTTCATCTCGACCCACGGTGCCCGCAAGGGTCTGGCCGACACGGCTCTCCGTACGGCCGACTCCGGCTACCTGACGCGTCGACTCGTCGACGTCTCGCAGGACGTCATCATCCGTGAGGACGACTGCGGCACCGCACGTGGTCTCGACATCCAGATCGCCCACATCACCGATGGCGGCGAGATCGTCGTCGACGACAACGTGGAGAACGCGGTCTACGCCCGCAGCATCTCGGTCGACGCAGTCGACGCCGACGGCAACGTCGTCGCAGCTGCAGGCACCGACATGGGCGACGTCGTCATCGACCAGCTCATGGATGCGGGCATCACCGAGGTCAAGATCCGCTCTGTCCTCACGTGCGAGTCCAGCGTCGGCGTCTGCGCGGCGTGCTACGGCCGCTCGCTCGCCACGGGCAACCTCGTCGACATCGGCGAGGCGGTCGGCATCATCGCGGCACAGTCCATCGGCGAGCCGGGCACCCAGCTCACGATGCGTACCTTCCACTCCGGTGGTGTGTCGAGCGCCGGTGACATCACGCAGGGTCTGCCGCGTGTCCAGGAGCTCTTCGAGGCCCGCACCCCGAAGGGCGCATCGCCGCTCGCCGAGGCCGCTGGTCGCATCGAGATCCAGGACACCGACAAGTCGCGCAAGATCGTCCTCATCCCGGACAACGGCGACGAGCCGCACATCTACCCGGTGCTGAAGCGCGCTGAGCTCCTCGTCGAGGATGGCCAGCACGTCGAGCACGGCCAGCAGCTGCACGAGGGTCCCATCGACCCGAAGGACGTGCTGCGCGTCAAGGGTGCTCGCGAGGTGCAGAAGTACCTCGTCAGCGGTGTGCAGGGCGTCTACCGTTCGCAGGGTGTGCCGATTCACGACAAGCACATCGAGGTCATCGTTCGTCAGATGCTCCGGAAGATCACGGTCATCGACCACGGCGAGACCGACATGCTGCCGGGTGAGCTGGCTGATGGACAGCGCTTCGCTTCCATCAACCGCGCAGCCGTCATGTCTGGCCGCAAGCCCGCGACCGGCCGTCAGGAAGTCATGGGAATCACGAAGGCGTCGCTTGCGACCGAGTCGTGGCTCTCGGCGGCTTCGTTCCAGGAGACGACCCGCGTGCTCACGCAGGCCGCCATGGAAGCGACGACCGACCCGCTGGTCGGCCTGAAGGAGAACGTCATCATCGGACGCCTCATCCCGGCCGGTACTGGTCTCACCAAGTACCGCGAGATGTCGGTCGAGCCGACCGACGAGGCTCGCGCCGAGCGGTACCCGTTCGGTGCCGATGAGGGCAGCTTCGACGAGAACGACCTCACCTTCGTGGACTTCGAGGCCTTCTCGAGCGACGACTTCGGCGGATCCAACTTCAGCTAGTCACTCGCTCGCGTCGACTCGACGCAGCTCCAGCGCGAACGCCCCCACCCGTCTCGGGTGGGGGCGTTCGTGCGTCTGCGGCTTGTCACCGACCCGATGCGTGCGGACGGCCCTAACGTTGGCCTCATGAGTGACGACACGCGCGCGCCTCGCCAGCCCTTCGATGACGGCCCGCAGCCGGAGGCCGGCGGAGGGACGGGCGAGCCCCGAGAGCTTCCGGACGCCCAGGACCAGCTGGAGGCCGCGCTTGCGCGCAGCCGAGGTATCGGCGAGGACGGCGACGTGCGCTCTGGCGACGTGCTCGCGGCGGACGACCTCGCGTTCGATGGGCGCGCTGAGGCACCGACCGATCCGGCGCTCGCCCCGCAGGACGACGTCGCGGTGGCATTCTCCGACCCGCTGGCCGCGGACGGCTCGACGGCTGCCGAGGCGGCAGACCCCAACGCCACGGTGGGCCTGGACCGCGAGGAGCTCGCAGCCGTGCTCGGCCACCAGCCTGATCGGGATGCCACTGAGCCACCTGCTGCGGAGTCCCACGCCGTCCCCGAGCAGACCGACGACGTCGACGTCGCCGCCCCGTCTCAGGATCTCGACCATGACATCTCGGAGCCGTCCGAGGCCGCTGATTCCGCGGACGTCCGCCCCGACGGCCGCGAGGGCCTCGTCGACTCGTACGGCTCCGTTCCCGTCGTCGACCGAGTGGTCGCCGAGGAGGATGATGCCGCCGACTTCCCGGTCACGGAGCCCGTGCCCGCACAGGAGCTGGCTGCCGACGCCATCGGCGCCGAATCCGTCGCCGCGATCACGGTGGACGCCGCCGGCTCGGCGACCGCCCCCGAGGACGAGCTCGACGCCCCGCGCCGGACCCTGGAGATCGACCGCACCGCTGCCCGCGTCGCGGCGGTGAACGCCGTCGCGCCTGTCGCCGCAGCAGCGCTCGACAGTGAACGAGCGGCTCAGAGGGATGCCGGCGATGCCGTGCAGGCGGAGGTCGTCGTCACGGAGACGGTGACCGAGCAGCTCGCCGACGACGGCGAGACGGTCGAGGCCGTCACCGTCACCGAGCGGGTCGATGTCGTGGAGGGCACCTCGGCCACGGACCCGGTTGTGCCCGCGGTGGCCGCAGAGACGTCAGGAGGGCTCGCTGAGGGTGACGGAGTCACGGAGGCAGACATCTCCTCGACCGAGGCTGAGGGCGACGCCACGGGCCCATCTGAGCGCCTGCGCGACGAGGGCGACGACGAGCGCGTCGCCGGAGCTGTCGCCACGACGTCCTCGACGGACGACGCGACCTTCGCCCCGCTGCGTCTCTCTGCCCCCACGGACAGCGACGACCTCGCGCCCGTGAAGCCGAAGAAACGCGGGAACCGGATGTTCGCCGTGTTCGTCGCGCTGGTCGCGGCCGTGGTGTTCGCCGCCCTGTATCTGCTGGCCTTCGCTGTGCTGCGCACGGCGTTCAACACCGGCCTCGACCCGATCGGCGAGGCTTCGGAGTTCGCCATAACGGCGGCCTTCACGGTGCCGGTGACGGTCTTCGCCGCGTTCGGAGTCATCTGGGCGCTCATCGTGAATCGCGCGGGCTGGTGGGCCTACGTGCTCGGGGGCTTCCTCGCTGCCGCGCTTGTCGTCCTCGGCTACTACTTCGGTGCCGCGCTGCAGCAGCACCTCGCGGATGGGCTGCCGCTCACGAACATCCGGATCGACGAGGTGATCGCGAAGTTCGGCGCCTCCGAGCACCTGCTCACGGCTCTGGTCGCGGCCATCGCGGCCCGGGAGGCCTTCACGTGGGTCGGAGGCATCGCGGCGGCACGCGGACGCCGGGTGTCCCGCGCGAACCGCAGGGCCAAGCTCAGCTACGAGAAGCGCATGGCCGATCGCGCCGCCGAGACTGCAGAGGCGAACGGAACGGCAGAGTGAGCGATGGCACGCAGCTCCGACGGCTGACGCTGCCGAGCGAGGAGTTCCCCGCTTTCCCAGCTGTGTCCCTCGAGGTCCCTGCCGGCTGGGAGCCGCTGCAGTGGGCGGGGTCGGTGCTCGGCGCCCGTCACCTGGTGGCGACCAACGGATTCAACCCGAACGTGCTGGTCACGATCGAGCGATGGCCTGGAACGATCTCGCCAGAGGATGCGCTCACCGTGCTCCGGCAGCGCATCACGCAGGGGGGTGGCAAGGAGCGATCCGCGGAGACGCTCGACCTGCCCCAGCTGTCCCACTACGTCGAGTCCACGCAGCGGGACCAGAGGCTGGGCGGACTCGAGGTCCGCTCGAAGATGGTGATCCTGCACCGTGGGCCTGTCACGGAGATCGTGACGGCTGTCGGGACGAGCACCGCAGGACAGTCGGCGCATATCGGCAAGGACATCGCTGGCATCGTCCGCGGCCTGCAGGTCGAGGTCACGTCCTGAGGAAGGCGGCTGCGAGCTCATGATCGAACGCTTCGATGCCGAGCTGCCGCCTGATCCCGGCTCCTCGTGGGGGAGGGCTGGGACGTGGGGTGCCGTCAGCGGCCTCGTGTTCGCGTCGCTCGTCATCGCGACGTGGGGATTCGTCTCCCTCGGCCTCGACAGGGACGTCATCGAGCTGCCAGGCGTCGGTGTCCTCGTGGCGCCATTGGCGGTGGCGGCCGCGACGGCCGTGGTCGCGCTCTCCGCGGCGGTTGCGCTCCGCAGGAGGTTCCTCGGCAAGCCGGGTTCGCTCTGGCTGTCGCTTCCGGGCAGCCTGCTCGCCTGGCTCGCGTTCGCGATCATGGCCGGCATCGCGGTATCGAGCTCCCGGCCGGAGCCGGGGGCGTCGGATGCGATCTCCACGCTTCCGAGCCAGGTCGCCGTGGGCCTCTCCACGAGTCCGTTCGGGATCGCGATCGTGCCGCTCGCGATCATCGTGATCATCGCCGTCCTCCTCTCGACGGCACGTCCGTCCGGACGCGATCGGGGTGTGGCTTGACCCTGCAAAACTGACGGGGTAGGATTTTTCGGTGCGCGCGCCCTGTCGCGCCCAAAACCGTGCGAACGTTGAAACTGTGTAAAACCGCAGCTCAGCGCGCAACTGTAAGCAACGCCAGTCGCCTCGACTGCGACCGCTTCACCAACCAGCGATACCAGAGATTTTGTACCGCCGGTCGGTTATCAAGAGGCAAACAGTGCCTCGTAGGCACAGGAATCGTGCTTACCACGATCACGCAGTACAAAACCAAGGAGATTATTCGTGCCAACAATTCAGCAGTTGGTCCGCAAGGGCCGCCGCCCCAAGGCGTCGGCGTCCAAGACGCCAGCCCTGAAGGCCAACCCTCAGCAGCGCGGGGTTTGCACCCGCGTCTACACGACGACGCCTAAGAAGCCGAACTCGGCGCTCCGCAAGGTTGCCCGTGTCAAGCTGTCGAACGGCACCGAGGTGACCGCCTACATCCCAGGTGAGGGCCACAACCTCCAGGAGCACTCGATGGTGCTCGTCCGTGGCGGCCGTGTGAAGGACCTCCCGGGTGTGCGGTACAAGATCGTCCGAGGTGCACTCGACACCCAGGCAGTGAAGAACCGCAAGCAGGCTCGCAGCCGTTACGGCGCGAAGATGGAGAAGAAGTAATGCCACGTAAGGGTCCAGCCCCCAAGCGCCCCGTGGTCGCCGACCCCGTGTACGGCGCCCCCATCGTCAGCCAGCTCGTCAACAAGATCCTTCTTGATGGCAAGAAGGGCCTCGCCGAGCGCATCGTCTACGACGCACTCGAGGGTGTCGCTGCCAAGTCCGAGCTCGACGCAGTCGCGACTCTGAAGAAGGCGCTCGACAACGTGCGCCCCACGCTCGAGGTTCGCTCGCGCCGCGTCGGTGGCTCGACCTACCAGGTCCCGGTCGAGGTCAAGCCTCACCGCGCCAACACGCTCGCTCTCCGCTGGCTCACGAGCTACGCGAAGAACCGTCGCGAGAAGTCGATGACCGAGCGCCTCACGAACGAGATCCTCGACGCATCCAACGGCCTCGGCGCCGCGGTGAAGCGCCGTGAAGACACGCACAAGATGGCCGAGTCGAACAAGGCCTTCGCGCACTACCGCTGGTAATCCAGCAGCTGGTAGCCCTCACCACTCTCGCTTCAATCCTTTCGGAGGACACCCGTGGCACAGGACGTGCTTACTGACCTGAACAAGGTCCGCAACATCGGCATCATGGCGCACATCGATGCTGGCAAGACGACAACCACCGAGCGCATCCTGTTCTACACCGGTGTCAACCACAAGCTCGGCGAGACGCATGACGGCGCCTCGACGACGGACTGGATGGAGCAGGAGCAGGAGCGTGGCATCACGATCACCTCCGCTGCTGTGACGTCGTTCTGGAAGAAGAACCAGATCAACATCATCGACACGCCTGGTCACGTCGACTTCACCGTCGAGGTGGAGCGTTCGCTCCGCGTCCTCGACGGTGCCGTCGCCGTGTTCGACGGCAAGGAGGGCGTTGAGCCCCAGTCGGAGACCGTCTGGCGTCAGGCTGACAAGTACGACGTCCCGCGCATCTGCTTCGTCAACAAGATGGACAAGCTCGGCGCCGACTTCTACTTCACGGTCGACACGATCATCAACCGCCTCGGCGCGAAGCCGCTCGTCATCCAGCTCCCCATCGGCGCTGAGAACGACTTCATCGGCGTCGTCGACCTGGTCGAGATGAACGCCAAGGTCTGGCCGAGCGACTCCAAGGGTGACACCACCCTGGGTGCTGCGTACGAGACCCAGGAGATCCCGGAAGACCTCAAGGAGCGCGCTGAGGAGTACCGCACGAAGCTGCTCGAGGCCGTCGCCGAGACCGACGACGCGCTCATGGAGCGCTTCTTCGCCGGCGAGGAGATCTCGATTCCCGAGATCAAGGCAGCCATCCGCAAGCTCACCGTCACGAGCGAGATGTACCCGGTGCTCTGCGGCTCCGCGTTCAAGAACCGCGGCGTCCAGCCGATGCTCGATGCCGTCGTCGACTACCTCCCGTCGCCGCTCGACGTTCCTGCCGTCATCGGCATGAACCCGCGTGACGAGTCGGAGGAGCTCACGCGTCGTCCGAGCGCCGACGAGCCCTTCGCGGCTCTCGCGTTCAAGATCGCCGTGCACCCGTTCTTCGGTCGCCTCATCTACACGCGCGTCTACTCGGGACACGTCCCGTCCGGCGCACAGGTCGTGAACTCCTCGAAGGGCAAGAAGGAGCGCATCGGGAAGATCTTCCAGATGCACGCCAACAAGGAGAACCCGGTCGAGTCGATGACCGCTGGACACATCTACGCCGTCATCGGCCTCAAGGACACCATGACCGGTGACACCCTGAGCGACCCTGACAAGCAGATCGTCCTCGAGTCGATGACCTTCCCGGACCCCGTCATCGAGGTCGCGATCGAGCCGAAGACCAAGGCCGACCAGGAGAAGCTCGGAACGGCTATCCAGAAGCTGGCCGAGGAAGACCCGACGTTCCGCGTCATGCTCGACCAGGAGACCGGTCAGACGGTCATCAAGGGCATGGGCGAGCTGCACCTCGACATCCTCGTCGACCGCATGAAGCGCGAATTCAAGGTCGAGGCGAACGTGGGCAAGCCCCAGGTCGCCTACCGCGAGACGCTCACGAAGGTCGTCGAGAAGTTCGACTACACCCACAAGAAGCAGACGGGTGGCTCCGGCCAGTTCGCCAAGATCCAGATCAAGCTCGAGCCGCTTGAGATGGACGCGGAGAAGACCTACGAGTTCGTGAACGCCGTCACCGGTGGTCGCGTGCCTCGTGAGTACATCCCTTCCGTGGATGCTGGCATCCAGGACGCCATGCAGGTCGGCGTCCTCGCCGGCTACCCGATGGTCGGCGTCAAGGCGTCGCTCCTCGATGGTGCTGCCCACGACGTCGACTCCTCGGAGATGGCGTTCAAGATCGCGGGCTCTATCGCGTTCAAGGAAGCAGCCCCCAAGGCCGGTCCCGTCATCCTCGAGCCGCTCATGTCGGTCGAGGTCCGTACTCCTGAGGAGTACATGGGCGACGTGATCGGCGACCTGAACTCCCGCCGCGGCCAGATCCAGTCGATGGAAGATGCCAGTGGCGTGAAGGTAGTGCGTGCACTCGTACCGCTGTCGGAGATGTTCGGATACATCGGTGACCTGCGCAGCAAGACCTCTGGTCGCGCTGTGTACTCGATGACGTTCGAAACCTACTCCGAGGTCCCCAAGGCCGTTGCCGAGGAGATCATCCAGAAGAACCGGGGCGAATAAGCCTCTACCGGCTCGGGTGACGCAGCGCGTCGCCCGAGCGGGTAACATTCATCACTGAAAACCCGGAAGTCCTTCTGCATCATTGGCGGATGGACACCAACGACGTCCTAGGAGGACCACAGTGGCCAAGGCCAAGTTCGAGCGGACCAAGCCGCACGTAAACATCGGAACGATCGGTCACGTCGACCACGGCAAGACCACGCTCACCGCAGCGATCTCGAAGGTGCTTGCTGACAAGTACCCTTCGGCGACCAACGTGCAGCGTGACTTCGCGTCGATCGACTCCGCTCCGGAAGAGCGTCAGCGCGGTATCACGATCAACATCTCCCACGTCGAGTACGAGACGCCCAAGCGTCACTACGCTCACGTCGATGCTCCGGGTCACGCCGACTACATCAAGAACATGATCACGGGCGCTGCGCAGATGGATGGCGCAATCCTCGTGGTCGCCGCAACCGACGGCCCCATGGCTCAGACGCGTGAGCACGTGCTGCTCGCCAAGCAGGTCGGCGTGCCGTACCTGGTCGTCGCGCTGAACAAGGCCGACATGGTTGACGACGAGGAGATCCTGGAGCTCGTCGAGCTCGAGGTTCGCGAGCTCCTCTCCAGCCAGGACTACCCCGGCGACGACGCTCCTGTCGTCCAGGTCTCCGGCCTCAAGGCACTTGAGGGCGACGAGGCTTGGGCCGAGAAGATCGTCGAGCTCATGCAGGCTGTCGACGACAACGTGCCGGAGCCCGTCCGCGACAAGGACAAGCCGTTCCTCATGCCCGTCGAGGACGTCTTCACGATCACCGGTCGTGGAACCGTCGTCACGGGTCGCGCCGAGCGTGGCACGCTCGCCATCAACTCGGACGTCGAGATCGTCGGACTCCGTCCGACCGTCAAGACGACCGTCACGGGTATCGAGATGTTCCACAAGCAGCTCGACGAGGCGTGGGCCGGTGAGAACTGTGGTCTGCTCCTTCGTGGCACCAAGCGTGAGGACGTCGAGCGCGGTCAGGTCATCGTCGCTCCCGGTTCCGTCACGCCGCACACGAACTTCGAGGGAACTGCCTACATCCTCTCGAAGGACGAGGGTGGCCGTCACAACCCGTTCTTCACGAACTACCGCCCGCAGTTCTACTTCCGCACCACGGACGTGACCGGCGTCATCACCCTGCCCGAGGGCAAGGAAATGATCATGCCCGGTGACACCACGGACATGACGGTCGAGCTCATCCAGCCGATCGCCATGGAAGAGGGCCTCGGCTTCGCAATCCGTGAGGGTGGCCGCACGGTCGGCGCCGGCACGGTGACGAAGATCAACAAGTAAGCTTCCAGCTCACTTCGCAGTGGGGTCGGACCTTCGGGTCCGGCCCCATTTCGTGTTTTCATCCGTTTTCACGGAGTCGAGATGCGAGCTACACTCGTCTCTCGTGTGCCGGGTCGAAGCCTGCCCCTTCCCTGGCGCTGATCGGTCGCCTCCGCATCCCCAGCCGAGGGCCATCCATCGCCTCAGTGCAGTCAGGGAGCACGACGTATGTCCGTACGCGCAGAACGCCCGACGAGCGTGCCAGCTCGGCCGGAGCCGAATCGCTACCGCTCGGACATCCAGGGCCTGCGCGCGATCGCCTCGCTGCTCGTCGCGTCGTTCCACATCTGGTTCGGCACGGTCTCCGGCGGTGTCGACCTCTTCTTCGTCCTCGGCGGGTTCCTGCTGGCGACGACGCTTGTCGGCGAGCTCGAGCGACGGGGGAGCATCCGCGCCTGGCAGTACGTCAAGCGCACGGCCACCCGGCTCTTCCCGATGGCCGGACTCGTCCTCATCGTGGTCTCAGCAGTGCTCCTCATGACCGAGTCGCCGCTGTCGTTCCAGCGCAACGTGACGGATATCTTCGCCGCCGCGACGTACTGGGAGAACTGGCGGTTGGCGGGGGACGCAACCGACTACATCTCCGCGGGGCACGACAAGTCGGCCGTGCAGCACTTCTGGGCGATGTCGGTCCAGGGGCAGGCGACGCTGCTGCTGCTCGCATTCGTGCTCATCCTGGGGGCCATTGCGAAGCTCGCGAAGTGGCGTGTGCGTCGTGTCGCTACTGCGGGATTCGCGCTCCTCACTGCAGCATCGCTCATTTACGCGCTCAACGGCGTCGCGAGCGATCCTGTGCCCACCTACTACAGCACCTGGGCCCGCCTCTGGGAGTTCGGCATCGGCGCCGTCGCCGCGCTCGTGATGACGCGTATCCACCTGCCGAAGACCGTGCGAGCGCTTCTCGGCAGCCTCGGCCTCGCACTCGTGCTCACCGCGGGTCTCCTCCCGAGCGAATGGCCGTACCCGGGCCTCATCGCCCTGTACCCCGTCGGGGGTGCGCTCCTCGTGCTCATCTCAGGTGCCTCCGGGGAGCTCTCCGGCGGGAATCGTCTGCTTACATGGCGACCGCTCGTCTGGCTCGGCGGCTTCTCGTACGGCCTGTACCTGTGGAGCTGGCCGATCCTCAAGCTCTTCGTCGAGCTCTTTCCCGAGCGCAGCGAGCCGGTGTCGTTCTTCGACGGTCTCCTGCTCCTCGCTGTGTCCATCGCCGTCGCCTGGGCGATGTCGCGCTTCCTCGCGTTCCTTGGCCGCGTCCGCAATCCGGTGGCCCAGGTGGATTCGACGGCACCGAGATGGAAGCGCAATCCCCGGCTGCTGACCTCGGTCAGTGTGCCGTTGATCGCCATCGTGGCCTTCGTGGGTGTGCAGCTCGCGCCTGGCCTGCGCCAGGAGGCCATCGCAGACCTCGGTCCCGGGCAGACCGTCACGAGCGAGCAGCAGTTGAGCCTCGCGATCACCGAGGCGCTCCTCGAGCCGACCGCGCTCAACGGCGAGGCGGTCTCGGGATGGGATGCACTCGGCCCGGAATGGTCGGTGAACGGCTGCCTGACGGTCACCGACGACAATCGAGCCAACTGCCGCTACGCACCCGAAGATGCCGATCAGGATTCCGGCGAAGAGCTCTGGATCGTCGG
The DNA here is from genome assembly GCF_002931215.1 of Pseudoclavibacter sp. Z016. Taxonomy (NCBI): domain Bacteria; kingdom Bacillati; phylum Actinomycetota; class Actinomycetes; order Micrococcales; family Microbacteriaceae; genus Pseudoclavibacter; species Pseudoclavibacter sp. Z016. The sequence continues at coordinate 221,202 of NZ_PSTU01000013.1, read as the reverse complement.
CGACTCGCAGGCTGTCTCCTGGGCACCCGGCGTCCGGGCAGCTGTCGGTGACGAGACGACCGTGCAACTGCTCGGCAAGAGCATGTGCCCCTTCACTCAGGGCGCAGCCCTCGACAGATCGGGCGACATGAAGGACGAGTGCGCCGCCCACAACAACTGGGTCATGGAGCTCGCTGCTGCGGACCGACCGGACACGGTGATCATCTCCTATGGCGGCTGGTGGGTGGGGGAGCAGTTCGGTGACCTCGCGTGGAACAAGGGAACCACGCTCGGCGAGGGCTCCGTTGAACTGGTCCGCGAGCTCACCGAGATGGGAATCGACGTCATCTGGCTCGACGCAGTGACTCCCGCCAACTCCCTGGACGCCTGCCTCGCCGCATCGACGCGACAACAGGCCGAGGAATCCTGCACGAGCGCCTTCGGGCCGGAGTTCGTGGAGCGTCGCGATCACCAGGCCGAGCAGATGGCGGCAGGCGGAGCCGCGGTCGTCCGGACTTCTGACTGGTTCTGCGACGTGGAGCTCGGGCTCTGCCCCCTCGTCGTCGCTGGGATCTCCGTGCATTCGGACCCGACGCACGTGGGTCGCGAGTACTCGGTGTTCCTCGCCGATGTCATCGCGCAGGGCCTCGCGGACGCGCGCGCCGAGTGACCAGCGAAATCCGCGACACGCCCGGGTTGCAAGAACAGGCCTCCCCGGTCTAAACTCGGTGAGTTCAGTATTTCGGGGCACGGCGCTAGTCGTGTGTTCGAATCACTGCCCGGAGTGTGCATAAGCGCCCCGCGTCGCAAGACGCCTGGTGTGCAGCTTAGGCCGCCGGCAGCAGAGCAAAGCTCCGGCCAAAGGAAGACACCTCACCGAGGTCGAATCCCGAAGGCCGTCCATCAGCTTGAGTACACTCCTGTGCTCCGAGCAGGTGAACTTGACAGAAAAACAGTGGTGCGAATCCCGGCGTGAAGACGCCACGGGGTTGCATGCGAAGCCGCAATGGCGGCACGTCATTGAGAGAGAGAGTCAACCATGGCGGGACAGAAGATCCGCATTCGACTGAAGTCGTATGACCACGAGGTCATCGACAGCTCGGCGCGCAAGATCGTCGACACCGTAACCCGTGCTGGCGCCTCCGTCATCGGTCCGGTGCCCCTGCCTACCGAGAAGAACGTGATCGCTGTGATCCGTAGCCCTCACAAGTACAAGGACAGCCGCGAGCACTTCGAGATGCGCACCCACAAGCGTCTGATCGACATTGTCGACCCGACGCCGAAGGCCGTCGACTCGCTCATGCGCCTCGACCTTCCGGCCGATGTCAACATCGAGATCAAGCTCTAGGGAAACACATGTCTACCGCTACCAAGACGTTCAAGGGTCTGCTGGGCACGAAGCTCGGCATGACCCAGGTCTGGGACGCTGAAAACCGTCTCGTCCCCGTCACGGTCATCCAGGTGAGCACCAACGTCGTCACCGAGATCATGACCGTCGAAAAGAACGGCTACGAAGCCGTTCAGATCGCCGCAGGCGCGATCGACCCGCGCAAGGTGAACAAGCCGGCAGCCGGCAAGTTCGCAGCAGCGGGCGTCACGCCTCGCCGCCACATCACCGAGCTCCGCACCGCTGATGCAGCCTCGTACACGATCGGTCAGGAGCTCGGCGCAGACACGTTCGAGCCCGGCACCAAGATCGACGTCGTCGGCACCAGCAAGGGCAAGGGCTTCGCCGGTGTCATGAAGCGTCACAACTTCTCCGGTGTCGGCGCATCTCACGGTGCGCACAAGAACCACCGTCGCCCCGGCTCCATCGGTGCCTCCGCGACCCCCAGCCGTGTCTTCAAGGGCACGCGCATGGCTGGCCGGATGGGTGGCGACCGCGTCACCGTCCAGAACCTCACGGTTCACGCAGCCGACGCCGAGAAGGGCATCCTCCTCGTCAAGGGTGCTGTCCCCGGCCCCAAGGGTCGTCTCGTTTTCGTTCGCAACGCAGTGAAGGGGGCCTAGTTTCCTATGGCAACCAAGATTGACGTCACCGACGCAGCCGGCAAGAAGTCCGGCTCGGTCGAACTGCCTGCCGCCATCTTCGACGCGCAGACCAACGTCCCGCTGATCCACCAGGTCGTCGTCGCACAGCGTGCGGCTGCTCGTCAGGGCACGCACAAGACGAAGAACCGTGGAGAGGTTTCCGGCTCCGGTCGCAAGCCGTTCAAGCAGAAGGGCACCGGCCGCGCCCGTCAGGGTTCGGTCCGCATGCCGCAGCACAAGGGTGGTGGCGTCGTCCACGGACCGACGCCGCGCGACTACTCGCAGCGCACCCCCAAGAAGATGATTGCCGCCGCCCTCATCGGCGCACTGAGCGACCGCGCACGCGGTGGCCACCTGCACATCGTCGACTCCCTCGTCACGGGCGAGAAGGCCTCGACCAAGGTCGCAGCCGCAGCAATCGCGAAGGTCGCGGCGGGACGCAACATCCTCGTCGTCCTCGACCGCAGCGACGAGCTCAGCCTGCTGAGCGTCCGCAACCTGCAGGCACTTCACGTGCTCTTCGTGGACCAGCTCAACGCCTACGACGTCCTCGTCTCGGACGACATCCTCTTCACGAAGGCTGCTTACGACGCGTTCGTCGAGAGCAAGACCAGCAAGGAGCAGGGCGCATGAGCGCAAACAACAAGGACCCGCGCGACATCATCTTCGCGCCGGTGATCTCCGAGAAGAGCTACAGCCTGATCGACCAGGGCAAGTACACCTTCGAGGTCGACCCCCGTTCGAACAAGACCGAGATCAAGCTCGCTATCGAGCAGATCTTCGACGTCAAGGTCGACAAGGTCAACACCTTGAACCGCACGGGCAAGACGCGCCGCACCCGCTTCGGGCTCGGCAAGCGCAAGGACACCAAGCGCGCCATCGTCTCGCTCAAGTCCGGCACCATCGACATCTTCTCGAACGCCGGTTAATCGAGAGCACAGAGGACGAATTCACATGGCTATTCGCAATTACAAGCCCACGACGCCAGGTCGTCGTGGAGCCTCGGTGTCCGAGTTCACCGAGATCACGCGCTCGACTCCCGAAAAGTCGCTGCTCCGCCCCCTCACCAAGTCGGGTGGACGCAACAACCAGGGACGCATCACGACCCGTCACATCGGTGGTGGCCACAAGCGCCAGTACCGCGTCATCGACTTCCGTCGTAACGACAAGGACGGCGTGAACGCCAAGGTCGCTCACATCGAGTACGACCCCAACCGCACCGCTCGTATCGCGCTGCTGCACTTCTTCGACGGATCCAAGCGCTACATCCTGGCTCCCAACAAGCTCAAGCAGGGCGACATCATCGAGTCGGGCGCTGGCGCCGACATCAAGCCGGGCAACAACCTCCCGCTTCGCAACATCCCGACCGGTACGGTCATCCACGCCATCGAGCTCCGCCCAGGCGGCGGCGCGAAGATGGCGCGCTCGGCCGGAGCCTCCGTTCGCCTCGTTGCGAAGGACGGCCCCTACGCCCAGCTGCGTCTGCCGAGCGGCGAAGTCCGCAACGTCGACGTGCGCTGCCGCGCGACGATCGGCGAGGTCGGCAACGCCGAGCAGTCGAACATCAACCTGGGCAAGGCCGGCCGCAAGCGCTGGCTCGGCGTTCGCCCGACGGTCCGTGGTGTCGTCATGAACCCGGTCGACCACCCGCACGGTGGTGGTGAGGGCCGCACATCCGGTGGACGTCACCCGGTGAGCCCCTGGGGTAAGCCAGAAGGCCGCACCCGTCGCCCCAACAAGGAGAGCGACAAGCTCATCGTCCGCCGTCGCCCTGCCGGCAAGAAGCGTAAGTAGGAGATCAGAAGATGCCTCGCAGTCTCAAGAAGGGCCCCTTCGTCGACGAACACCTCTTCCAGAAGGTGGTCAAGCAGAACGAAGCTGGCTCGAAGAACGTCATCAAGACCTGGTCGCGCCGATCGATGATCGTGCCGGACATGCTCGGCCACACCATCGCCGTGCACGACGGTCGCAAGCACATCCCCGTGTTTGTCACCGAAACCATGGTCGGCCACAAGCTCGGCGAGTTTGCACCGACCCGCACCTTCCGTGGACACGAGAAGGACGACAAGAAGGGTCGTCGCCGCTAACGCGGCGACGTGAAGGAGGAAAATATGGTGGAGTCAACCGCACGCGTGCGGCACATCCGCGTCACCCCTCAGAAGGCTCGTCGCGTCGTCAACTTGATCCGCGGCAAGCAGGCGCTCGAAGCGCTCGCGATCCTGAAGTTCGCACCTCAGGGTGCCTCTGAGCCGGTCTACAAGGTCGTTGCATCCGCAATCGCCAACGCACGTGTCAAGGCAGACAAGGAAAGCCAGTTCCTTGACGAGCGCGACCTCTACATCGCCAAGGCGTTCGTAGACGAGGGTGCAACCCTCAAGCGCTTCCGTCCACGTGCACAGGGACGAGCATTCCGCATCAACAAGCGCACAAGCCACATCACGGTTGTGCTGGCGACGCCGGAGCTCGCCGAGGCCGAGAAGGGGAGCAGCAAGTAATGGGCCAGAAGATCAATCCGTACGGCTTCCGTCTCGGAATCACGACCGACCACGTCTCCCGCTGGTACGCAGACTCGACCAAGCCGGGTCAGCGCTACAGCGACTACGTCAAGGAAGACATCCGCATTCGCGAGTATCTCCAGAAGACACTCGACCGTGCAGGCGTCTCCCGCATCGAGATCGAGCGCACGCGTGACCGCGTTCGCGTCGACATCTACACGGCACGCCCCGGCATCGTCATCGGACGACGCGGAGCAGAGGCCGAGCGCATCCGCGCCGACCTCGAGAAGCTCACGGGCAAGCAGATCCAGCTGAACATCCTCGAGGTCAAGAACCCCGAGGCTGACGCTCAGCTGGTCGCGCAGGGCATCGCCGAGCAGCTCTCTGCTCGTGTCGCCTTCCGCCGTGCGATGCGCAAGGGCCTCCAGGGCGCTCAGCGTGCAGGTGCCAAGGGCATCCGCATCCAGGTCTCCGGCCGCCTCGGCGGTGCTGAGATGAGCCGCTCGGAGTTCTACCGCGAGGGACGCGTTCCGCTGCACACGCTCCGCGCCAACATCGACTACGGCTTCTACGAGGCCAAGACCACTTACGGTCGCATCGGTGTCAAGGTGTGGATCTACAAGGGCGACATGACCAACAAGGAACTCGCCCGCGAACAGGCCAACCAGAAGTCGTCCCGTGGGGACCGTAACGACCGCTCACGCCGTGGCCCGCGCCGCGACAACGAGAAGCAGGTCGCCGCAGGAGTTGAGGCGTAACCATGTTGATTCCACGTCGAGTCAAGCACCGTAAGCAGCACCGCCCGGACCGTAGCGGCATGTCGAAGGGTGGCAACACCGTATCGTTCGGCGAGTTCGGCATCCAGGCGCTCACCCCGTCCTACGTGACCAACCGTCAGATCGAGGCAGCTCGTATCGCCATGACGCGTCACATCAAGCGTGGCGGCAAGGTCTGGATCAACATCTACCCGGACCGCCCGATGACCGCTCGCCCCGCCGAGACCCGCATGGGTTCCGGTAAGGGTGCAGTCGACTCCTGGGTTGCGAACGTCAAGCCCGGCCGCGTCCTCTTCGAGGTCGCCGGCGTCAGCGAGGAGCTCGCTCGCGAGGCCCTCACGCGCGCCATCCACAAGCTGCCGCTCAAGGCACGCATCATTTCGCGCGAGGAAGGCGAGTAATCATGGCGATTGGTACCAAGGAGCTCGCCACCACCGAGCTCGACAACTTCGAAGACGGACGTCTCGTCGAGGAGCTCAAGAAGGCCAAGGAAGAGCTGTTCAACCTGCGCTTCCAGGCCGTGACCAACCAGGTCGAAGAGCGCGGACGCATCCGTCAGGTCAAGCGCGACATCGCGCGCATCTACACGGTGATCCGCGAGCGTGAGCTCGGGATCCGCGCAACCCCGGCCCCGGTCGAGAAGCCGGCCAAGAAGTCGAAGGCCGCCAAGGCTTCGAAGAAGGCCGAAGCCTCCGAGGCTGCGCCCGAGGCTGAGAACGAGGAGACCAAGTAATGGCTGAAAGCACGACACAGCCCGAGGCAACGGAAGAAGCGCACGAGCGCAACTACCGCAAGACCCGGCGCGGCTACGTCACGAGCGACAAGATGGAAAAGACCATCACCGTCTCGGTGGAAGAGCGCGTCAAGCACCCCCTCTACGGCAAGGTGCTCCGCCGCTCGAGCAAGGTCAAGGCGCACGACGCCGACAACCAGGCCGGCATCGGCGACCTCGTCCTGATTGCAGAGACCCGTCCCCTCAGCGCTACCAAGCGCTGGCGCCTGGTCGAGATCCTGGAGAAGGCGAAGTAGGCCTCGCCTCTTCGACCACTCAGCGAAGGAATTTGACAGATGCTTCAGCAAGAATCACGAGTCCGTGTCGCCGACAACACCGGCGCCAAGGAACTCCTCACGATCCGCGTACTCGGTGGCTCCGGCCGCCGCTACGCGGGGATCGGTGACGTCATCGTCGCGACCGTCAAGGACGCGATCCCCGGCGGAAACCTCAAGAAGGGTGAGGTCGTCAAGGCCGTCATCGTTCGCACAGTCAAGTCGACCCGTCGTCCCGACGGTTCGTACATCAAGTTCGACGAGAACGCAGCCGTCATCCTCAAGGGTGACAACGAGCCGCGTGGCACTCGAATCTTCGGACCGGTCGGTCGCGAACTCCGCGACAAGAAGTTCATGAAGATCGTGTCGCTCGCGCCGGAGGTGATTTAACCCATGGCAACGATCCGCAAGGGCGACCTGGTCCAGGTCATCTCGGGCCCGAGCCAGGCTCGTGGTGGAGACCGCGGCAAGCAGGGCGAAGTGCTCGAGGTGCTCCGCGAAGAGAACCGCATTCTCGTTCAGGGAATCAACTTCGTGACCAAGCACGTTCGCGTCGGACAGACGCAGCGTGGCACGAAGACGGGTGGCATCGAGACCGTCGAGGCCCCCATCCACATCTCCAACGTCGCACTCGTCGACCCCGAGACCAAGCAGCCGGCTCGCACCGGTGTGCAGGTCGAAGAGGTCACGAAGGACGGCGTGACCAAGACGGTGCGCACGCGCGTCTTCAAGCCATCGCGCCGCGCTGCGAAGCCGGCCAAGGTCGAGAAGGCCGCCAAGGCCGACAAGGCTGAGAAGGCTGAGAAGAAGCCCGCGACGAAGGCCAAGGCCGCCGCACCGAAGAAGAAGGACGACGAGTAGATATGACTGACATCGCCACGGAGGCTGGCAAAATCCAGCCCCGTCTCAAGCTGAAGTACCGCGACGAGCTCAAGGCTCAGCTGCAGGCAGACCTCGGCGTGAGCAACGTCCACCAGGTTCCCGGTCTCGTGAAGATCGTCGTGAACATGGGTGTTGGCGAAGCAGCTCGCGACGGAAAGATCATCGAGGGTGCCATCACGGACCTCACGGCGATCACCGGTCAGAAGCCGAAGGTCACGAAGGCCACGAAGTCGATCGCACAGTTCAAGCTGCGCGAAGGACAGCCGATCGGCGCGCACGTCACACTGCGCGGCGACCGCATGTGGGAATTCCTCGACCGCCTGCTCTCGCTCGCTCTTCCCCGTATCCGCGACTTCCGTGGTCTCAACGACCGCCAGTTCGACGGAAACGGAAACTACACCTTCGGCCTCACGGAGCAGGTAATGTTCCATGAGATCGATCCAGACAAGATCGACCGCACACGCGGTATGGACATCACCGTCGTCACGACGGCGAAGAACGACGAAGATGGGCGCGCTCTCCTGGGCAAGCTCGGCTTCCCGTTCCAGGCCGGTCTCCAGCAGAACTAGTCTGAACACCCGAGGGTCACGGCGTATGCCGTGACCCCATCGGGCTGTTGCAACCGCAATGGCCCGTCCACCACAGGTCGCGGGGCCGTGTACGGCCCCGCGAAACCAGGCGAAAGGCACTCATCATGACGATGACAGATCCCGTCGCAGATATGCTGACGCGACTGCGCAACGCGAACTCGGCGCACCACGACTCCGTGTCGATGCCGAGCTCGAAGCTCAAGTCCCACATTGCCGACATCCTCAAGCGCGAGGGTTACATCACCGACTGGACAGTCGAAGATGCACGAGTGGGCCAGACCCTCACTCTCTCGCTGAAGTTCGGTCCGAACCGCGAGAGGTCGATCGTCGGCATCAAGCGCGTCTCCAAGCCAGGTCTCCGCGTGTACGCGCGCTCGACCGAGCTGCCAAGCGTCCTCGGCGGCCTCGGCATTGCCATCCTGTCCACCTCCTCCGGTCTCCTCACGGACCGTCAGGCCGAGCAGAAGGGCGTAGGCGGAGAAGTCCTCGCCTACGTGTGGTAATCCGTCATGTCACGAATTGGTCGTCTCCCGATCAGCGTCCCAGCAGGCGTTGACATCAAGATCGACGCGCAGAACGTCACCGTCAAGGGACCGAAGGGCGAGCTCGCGCTCGTCGTCGCGAACCCCATCGAGGTCAAGCTCGAAGACGGTCAGCTTCTCGTCACGCGTCCGAACGACGAGCGTGAGTCGCGTGCACTGCACGGCCTGACCCGCACGCTCATCAACAACAACATCATCGGCGTCACCGAGGGCTACACGAAGAAGCTCGAGGTCGTTGGAACCGGTTACCGCATCGTTTCCAAGGGCACGGGCGTCGAGTTCGCACTCGGCTACTCGCACCCGATCAACGTCGAGCCCCCCCAGGGCATCACGTTCCAGGTCGAGGGCAACAACAAGCTCACGGTCGTCGGAATCGACAAGCAGGCTGTCGGCGAGGTCGCAGCGAACATCCGCAAGCTCCGCCTCCCCGAGCCCTACAAGGGCAAGGGCGTGCGTTACGAGGGCGAGCAGATCCGCCGCAAGGCCGGAAAGTCAGGTAAGTAACCATGGGACTCGGAACTCGAGGAAAGAGCAAGCAGGCAGCGACCCGTCGCCGCCACGTCCGCCTTCGCAAGAAGGTCTCCGGCGACGCACAGCGTCCCCGTCTCGTCGTCACGCGCTCGGCGCGTCACGTCTTCGTCCAGGTTGTCGACGACACCAAGGGCATCACGCTGGCTTCGGCATCCACCATGGAAGCCGAGCTGCGTGAGTTCGACGGTGACAAGTCGGCCAAGGCGAAGCGGGTCGGCGAGCTCGTCGGCGCACGCGCCAAGGACGCCGGCATCGAAAGCGTGGTCTTCGACCGCGGCGGCAACAAGTACGCCGGTCGCGTCGCGGCCATCGCTGATGGAGCACGAGAGGCAGGGCTGAACCTGTGACCGAGAAAATCGACACCAACACGCCCGACAACATGACCGACACGCCCGTTGAGACGGCCGCGTCGAGTGAGTCGGCACAGCGCGACGGAGGTCGCGACAACAACCGCCGCGGTGGTCGTGGCGAGCGTGGCCAGGGCGGCCGCGACCGCAACTCGCGCGATGACAAGAACCAGTTCCTGGAGCGCGTCGTCACCATCAACCGCGTCTCCAAGGTCGTCAAGGGCGGTCGTCGCTTCGCGTTCACCGCGCTGGTCGTCGTCGGCGACGGCAACGGACTCGTGGGCGTCGGCTACGGCAAGGCCCGTGAGGTCCCGCTGGCCATCGCCAAGGGCGTCGAAGAGGCGAAGAAGAACTTCTTCCGCGTTCCTCGCGTCCTGAAGACGATCCCGCACCCCGTGCAGGGCGAGGCAGCAGCAGGCGTCGTCCTGCTCCGTCCCGCCGCTGCAGGTACCGGTGTTATCGCCGGTGGCCCCGTCCGCGCCGTGCTTGAGTGCGCGGGCATCCACGACGTCCTGTCGAAGTCGCTCGGTTCGTCGAACACGATCAACATCGTGCACGCAACCGTCGCGGCGCTGAAGCAGCTCGAGGAGCCGCGCGCAGTCGCAGCTCGTCGTGGCCTGCCCGTCGACCAGGTCGTTCCGCAGCGCATTCTGCGTGCCGAGGCCAACGCGGCCAAGGCCGCAGCCGAAGCACAGAAGGTCGGTGCCTGATGGCCAAGAGTCTCAAGGTGACCCAGATCAAGTCCAAGATCAGCGAGAAGCAGAACCAGCGCGACACACTGCGCTCGCTCGGCCTCAAGCGCATTGGCCACACCGTCGTCAAGCCGGACAACTCGGTGAACCGCGGCTACGTCAAGACAGTCGCTCACCTGGTTTCAGTTGAGGAGATCTCCGAATGACCAAGAACGAGAACGAGAAGGATGTGACCTCCGAGCCTCAGCTCAAGGTCCACCACCTCCGCCCCGCTCCCGGTGCCAAGAAGTCCAAGACGCGCGTTGGTCGCGGTGAGGGCTCCAAGGGCAAGACCGCCGGTCGCGGCACCAAGGGCTCGAAGGCGCGCACGACAGTGCGTATCGGCTTCGAGGGTGGCCAGATGCCGCTGCACATGCGTACGCCGAAGCTGCGCGGGTTCAAGAACCCGTTCCGCGTCGAGTACCAGGTCGTCAACCTCTCCAAGCTGGCCGAGCTCTTCCCCGAGGGCGGCGATGTCACCATCGCGAACCTCGTGGCAAAGGGTGCGGTTCGCAAGAACGAGCCCGTCAAGGTGCTCGGCAATGGTGAGATTGCGGTTAAGCTGAACGTCGCGGTCGACAAGGTCTCCAGCTCAGCAGAGCAGAAGATCGTTGCCGCCGGCGGTTCCGTCAAGTAGCAACTCCAAGCGGGGGTCGGCGGTTGCCGACCCCCGTTTGTCTCTTTCACGAGAAATGAAAGCAGGAACGTAGTGTTCAGTGCCGTCGCACGAGTGTTCAAGACACCGGATCTTCGTCGCAAGATCCTCTTCACGCTCGCTATGGTCGCCATCTACCGGATCGGCACCACGGTTCCTGGCCCATTTGTGAACTACGTCAACGTGCAGCAGTGTCTCGACACTGGAACGCAGATGGCCGGTCTCTACGACATGGTCAACCTGTTCTCCGGTGGCGCGCTGCTGCAGTTGTCGATCTTCGCGCTGGGCATCATGCCGTACATCACGGCCTCGATCATCACGCAGCTGCTGCGTGTGGTCATCCCTCACTTCGAGGCGCTCCACAAGGAGGGTCAGGCGGGTCAGTCGAAGCTCACGCAGTACACGCGCTACCTGACCATCGCCCTCGCGATCCTCCAGGCGACGACACTCGTGACGGTGGCGAAGTCGGGAACGCTCTTCGGCACGGGCAACCCTGCCTGCGAGAACGTCCTCGACATGCTCAACGAGTCCGCCGCGACCCCGGAGAACGCCGTCATCAACATGGTGCGCGTCGTGCTCATGGTCGCAGCCATGACAGCTGGCACCGCGGTCATCATGTGGATGGCCGAGCTCATCACCGAGCGCGGCGTCGGCAACGGCATGTCGCTCCTGATCTTCACGTCGATCGCAGCCTCGTTCCCGTCCGCCTTCGGCGCCATCGCCGCCGGTACCGGTGGAATGACCACGCTCGTCATCGTCATCGCGATCGGGCTGCTCATCATGATGGCCGTCGTCTTCGTCGAGCAGTCGCAGCGTCGCATCCCCGTCCAGTACGCGAAGCGCATGGTCGGACGCCGCACGTATGGCGGCAACAGCACGTACATCCCGATCAAGGTGAACCAGGCAGGCGTTATCCCTGTCATCTTCGCCTCGTCGCTGCTGTACCTTCCCGCGCTCGTCGCCCAGTTCAACCAGCCTGCCGCGGGGGAGACCCCGCCAGAGTGGGTCACCTGGGTCATGAACAACTTCACGACGGGCGACCACCCGCTCTACATGGCGGTCTACTTCCTCCTCATCATCGGCTTCACGTACTTCTACGTCGCGATCGCCTTCAACCCTGAGGAGGTTGCCGAGAACATGCGAAAGCACGGTGGCTTCGTTCCCGGCATCCGTGCCGGACGCCCCACCGCCGAGTACCTGAACTTCGTGCTCACGCGAATCACCTTCCCCGGTTCGCTCTACCTCGGCGTGCTCGCGCTCATCCCGCTCATCGCGCTGTCCACGGTCAATGCAAATGCCAACTTCCCGTTCGGCGGCGCATCGATCCTCATCGTCGTGGGCGTCGGACTCGAGACGGTGAAGCAGATCGACGCTCAACTCCAACAACGCAACTACGAGGGGCTTCTCCGATGACACATCACGACCAGACCTTCCGCCTGCTCATCGTTGGTCCCCCCGGGGCCGGCAAGGGAACGCAGGCCGTCGGCATCGCCGAGGCCTTCGGTATCCCAGCCATCTCGACCGGTGACATCTTCCGTGCCAACATCAAGAACGGCACGAACCTCGGCATCCAGGTCCGCGAGATCATCGAGAGCGGCAACCTGGTTCCCGATTCGCTGACGAACGAGCTCGTCCGCGACCGCCTCACGGAGGCCGACGCCGCTGGCGGCTTCCTCCTCGACGGCTACCCGCGCACACTCGAGCAGGTCGCGTTCCTCACGCAGCTCCTCGCTGACCAGGGCACGGCGATCGATGCCGTCATCGAGCTCAAGGTCGAGATCGACAGCGTCGTGGAGCGCCTCCGCCGCCGCGCGCTCGAGCAGGGCCGCGCCGACGACACGGAAGAGGCCATCAGGCACCGTCAGAACGTGTACCTGCAGGAGACCGCGCCGCTTCTCGAGACGTACTCCGCTCGCGGATCGCTCGTGAGCGTCAACGGCTTCGGCACCGTCGAGGAAGTCCGGAACCGCATCTTCGCTGCTCTCGAGCAGCGGGGCCTGCGTCATCCACTGCACCGCCTGAGCGGCAAATAGGACTCACCCGGCAAGACAAGCAAGGACCCGAGCGGATTTCTCCCGCTCGGGTCCTCTTGCGTTTGCCGGAATGCACGCCGCGGAGACACCGCAGGGCCGTTCGCACCTGGTTCTGTGCTGTCTTCGTCGGCTAGCGTTGCCCTGTCGGCGCCTCCAGCTCGGAGAGCCGGAGAACCCTGTTGACGCAGTCGTCCAGGAACGGAGACACAGATGTCCTCACTCTCAGCTGAGCCCCATGACCTCATCGACTTCGACGTGCTCTTGAGCGAGGAGGAGCTGGCGCTGCGCAGCCGCGTCCGACTCCTCGTCGACGAGCACGTCAGGCCGCACATCGCGTCCTGGTACGAGGACGCCGTCTTCCCGATCGACCTCGTGCCGATGCTCGCGAGCGAGGGGCTGCTTGGCATGCACTTGAGCGGCTACGGGTGCGCTGGTCGCAGCGCCGTCGAGTACGGCATCGCCGCGGCGGAGCTCGAGGCGGGAGACTCCGGTATTCGTACCTTCGTCTCCGTGCAGGGCTCTCTGGCCATGAGCGCCATCTGGAAGCACGGGAGCGAGGAGCAGAAGGTCGAGTGGCTGCCGCGCATGGCGGCTGGCGAGGTCATCGGCTGCTTCGGGCTGACCGAGCCCGCTGCCGGATCCGATCCGGGGACGATGGGCACCTTCGCGCGTAGAGATGGCTCGGACTGGGTGCTCAGCGGCACCAAACGCTGGATCGGCCTGGCGTCCCTCGCCCACATCGCGATCATCTGGGCGCAGACGGACGATGGCATCAGGGGGTTCATCGTGCCGACGGCTTCCGCCGGCTTCTCGGCGACCCCCATCGGCCCGAAGCTCTCGATGCGCGCGTCCGTCCAATGCGACGTCGTCCTCGACGAGGTCCGGGTCCCCGCCGCTGCGATGCTGCCCGGTGCCCGCGGGCTGCGTGGGCCGTTCGAGTGCCTCAATGAGGCCCGCTACGGTATCGCCTGGGGGGTCATGGGCGCTGCCAGGGACAGCTTCGAGGACGCGCTCGCGTACGCGGGAGAGCGGCAGCCGTTCAACCGTCCGCTGGCAGGCTTCCAGCTCACGCAGCAAAAACTCGTGGACATGGCCCTCGAGATCAACAAGGGCTTCCTGCTCGCCCTCCAGCTCGGGCGGCTGAAGGACGCGGGCCGCATCCAGCCGCACCATATCTCCGCTGGCAAGCTCAACAACACCCGCGAGGCGATCGCGATCGCTCGCGAGGCGAGGACGATCCTCGGCGGCAACGGCATCACCCTCGACCACTCGCCGCTCCGCCACGCCAACAACCTGGAGTCGGTCCGCACCTACGAGGGGACCGACGAGATCCACACGCTGGTGCTTGGCAGCAAGCTCACTGGCATTCCGGCGTTCCGGTAGGGGCACCGGTGCTCTCGGATCGCGAACGCGACGGCGTGCTGAGCGGCGTGCGGGTCGCGGATTTCTCCCGCGTGCTCGCCGGACCGTACGCGACGATGATGCTCGCCGACTTCGGCGCCGACGTCATCAAGGTGGAACCCCCGGGCGGTGACGACACGAGAGCGTGGACTCCACCGGTGGATGCGCGCGGTCAGTCGACGTACTTCTCCGGCGTGAATCGCGGCAAGCGATCCCTGGTGCTCGACCTCACCCGCGACGAGGACGCTGCGGCCGCGCGCCGACTCGCGCGGGAGGCGGACATCGTCGTCGAGAACTTCCGGCCCGGGGTCATGGCGCGCTTCGGGCTCGACTTCGACTCGGTGCGGGCCGAGAACCCGTCGGCGATCTTCTGCTCCATCACCGGTTTCGGCGGAGGCGGGGGAGCGGCGCTGCCAGGTTACGACCTCCTCGTGCAGGCCGTCGGCGGACTCATGAGCATCACGGGCCCGGTGGACGGTGAGCCGAGCAAGGTCGGCGTCGCGCTCGTCGACGTGCTGACTGGGCTGAACGCGGTCACGGGCATTCTGCTCGCCCTGCGCGAGCGCGAGCGGTCTGGGACGGGTCAGCGCGTGGAGGTGGACCTGATGACGAGCCTGCTGTCGGCGCTCGCCAATCAGGCATCGAGCACGCTGGCGACGGGCCGGGCTCCCGCACGGCTCGGCAACGCGCATCCGAGCATCGCCCCGTACGAGCTGTTCGACGCGAGCGACCGTCCGCTCGTGATCGCCGTCGGCAACGATCGGCAGTTCGCAGCACTTGTCGGGGTCCTCGGCGGTCCTGGCCTCGCTGGAGACCCGCGCTTCAGCACCAACCAGCTCCGCGTGCACAACCGCGAGGCCCTCCGTGCGCTCATTGCGGCGAGGCTGGGGGAGCGCGCGGCCAGCGAATGGGTCGAGCTCCTGACGAGTGCACGCGTGCCGGCCGGCCTCGTGAACGACGTCGCCGAGGCGTTTGCGTTCGCAGAGGGCCTTGGCCTTGAGCCTGTCGTGGAACTGGGAGCAGGAGCTGGGGAATCGGTGCGGTTGACGGCCAACCCCATTCACTTGTCACGGACGCCGGCGGTGTACGGACAGCAGCCACCAGATCTTGGCTCCGCGGGCACGTCCGTCGACTGGCGATAGCTTCCCGGTTACGCAACCGTGACCCTCGCAGAGCCGCTGTTGCAGAAGCGTTGTCGCTGGTTGGGGGGTCCGCATCCCGGTGTCGGGCTAGCGTCACAGGACCGCACATCATCGAGTGCGGGACGAACACGGAGGCCCTATGAGACCGTCGACCGTCGAGCACAGTGTGCGGGCGAGCACGCCACCCGCAGACGTGCCGGGGACCACACCACGTCCCGCCTGGTGGCTCAAGTTTCTCGCCATCGCGACATTCGTCGCCGCCCTTCTCGTCGGCATCACACCGTGGCATGCGTTTGCACTCGTGCCGTGGGAGCCAGGGCCTTCTCTGCCCGAGCCAGGAGCGTTCATGGACCGGTACGTCCGTCCCGGATTGCTCCTGGCGCTGTGGCCGGCCGGAGTTGTCGTGGCGGCGGTGTGCATGGTGGTGGCGCTGCGTCGCACACGGTCCGTGTCGCTGGCGATGGTGAGTGTGGCCGCGGTGATCGCCGCCACCCATCTCGGCTTCACGTTGCTCTGGACGCTTGAGGCGGGGCGCACGATCGTTGCTCAGGTGGAGGTGCAGACGGAGGCCCCTCAGGCAGAACCCTCCGCACCTCCAGCTCAGACCTACTGGCCAGGTGAGGAGCCGTTGGATGAGCCCGGCGCCGTGACCTCGCTGTCTGCCGACCAGCTGCGGGCCGGCGTCCTCGACCTGCGTGACGCGACCGTGGCGACCATGGAGAGTCCCGTCCCCAACCTCATGGTCGGGCCCCTGAATGCCGAACCGGTCGAGATCGCCTGCGTGCCGGGCGGAGAGACGGGCGACTACCCGGACGAGACAACGTCGCGTGGAGTCGCGTACGAGGTGCAGTTGAGTGTGAGCGGCCCCGACACCGTCACGGACGAGCAGAACATCATCGAGCTCTGGAAGGCGCGGGGACTGACATACGACCGGGCCATGGGCACGAACTACGCGGTCGGCTCTACCGCACAGGCGATCGACCAGGTCAGGATGCGGGGCGACGCCCAAGGCTGGCTCAACATCACCGTCACCAGCCACTGCTCGCCAAGCGACTGAGGGGCAACGATGAATCCGAAACTCGACGATCGTACGGATGCACGCAGTCGGCATTCCTCCGGGGACGTGCAGATTGCGAAGACCGTCATCGTGCTCGCGCTGTTGACGCTCTGCATTCCGCTGTTCGCCGCCATCTGGCTCGTGCTCCTCTCACCGGGGGCCATGCCGCAGCCGCTCGGTGTCGCGCGGTTGCCGTCGTGGGTCGGTTGGTTCCCCGTTCCCGAACCGCAGTCCTTCCTCACGATGCTCGGTGCGCTCGGCGTTCTCGTTGCCGCCGCTGCCGTCCCTGCTGTGCTGTCGAGCCTCGCGAAGCATCTTGCCGTCAAGCTGCGGAGCCAGGATGCGCAGCTCCTGTCCGGCACGCTGGTCACCGCACGCGCGGTTGCGCGCGTCTCTGCCATGGCGACGCTGCTCGTCGCGTGCCTGTTCATCACGGCCGCTGCTGCGGCCCTTCTCGGACCTCGAATGTCGGCGCTCGGGACGACCTGGCCGTCCGGAGCCGACGAGGAGTATGCGGGCAGCGCCGACGAGGATGGCGGTGACGGGGCATTGATCGCGGACACGGCGGAGGGTGACGCGGCCTACGCGCTGACGCGGGTGACGCCGGAGCAACGGCAGGGAGTTCTCGCGCTCGCGGAAAGCACCATGGCGCTGATCCCGACGGCCGAGTACGTGCGGGACTCCGCGGGTACCGAGCCGCTGCTCGTCACGGCGACCACTTGCGGTGCTGGTGATGAAGCGGGCGTCGCCGTCAACGTGACCTCGTACTTCCAGACCGATGGGACTGCCTTCGATGGTGAGGCGGTTCGCGCGTTGTGGGCTGAGCATCCGCTGGTCGTGCGGGGCACGATGAGCGAGATCATCGGGGAGTCCGAGTCCGCCTCGAACGTGCGCTTCGCGATTCTCTATTACGACACCGATGGGGTCTACGTGCTCAGCTTCTCGGGAGCCTGTCGCGCCCTCGAGTGAGCGCCCTCGGCGGCGAGAAGGAGCCGGGCGCGTAGACTCTCCTGATGCGCAAGAGCATCTACAAGACACCCGCCGAGCTCGCGGCGATGGTGCCAGCCGGCCGGATCACGGCCCTCGCCCTCGATGCCGTCGCCGAGGCGATCCGTCCGGGGGTGACGACGCTGGAGCTCGACGGCATCGCCGAGCGCGTCGTCCGCGAGAGGGGCGCAGTGCCGAACTTCGCGTTGGTTCCGGGGTACCGACACACGATCTGCGCCTCCGTCGACGACGCGGTTGTCCACGGTATCCCGGACGACAAGCCGCTCACGGCGGGCCAGCTCGTCTCCATCGACGCCGGGGCCATGTTCGAGGGCTGGAACGGCGACTCGGCCCGAACGTTCGTCGTCCCCGGCGAAGCAGCGGACACGAACGCGGTGGCTGACGGGTCGCGTCTCAGCGAGGCCTGCGAGCGCTCGCTCTGGGCGGGCATCGCGAAGCTGGCGACCGCTCGGCACCTCGCCGAGGTCGGAGCTGCCGTCGAGGAGTCCATCGAACAGTCCGGTGACTACGGCATCCTCGAGGACTTCGCGGGGCACGGCATCGGCCGCAGCATGCACGAGGAACCGACCGTGCACAACATCCGCGTCTTCGGGCGCGGGCCGGTGGTCAAGCCTGGCCTGGCCATCTGCATCGAGCCCATGATCACGCTCGGGGGCCCTGACGTCGTCATCGATGACGACGACTGGACCGTTCGCTCAGCGGACGGCTCGCTCGGGGTCCATTGGGAGCACACGATCCTGGTGCACGCCGACGGCATCTGGGTCTCCACCGCCCATGACGGGGGAGCGGCGGGTCTCGAGCCGTTCGGAGTCGTCCCCACCCTGCCGGCCGGCGCAGGAGCCTGACCTCCATCGGCGGTGCATCCCCGCACTTGCACTCCACGGGGAGACGGCCTAGAGTTGACGCTTGGTGTCTTTTGCGTTGCGTTTTCGCGCGCGTCGTCACCGTCCATCCGCACGACCAGCGTGCATTCAATAGCAAACGACAGTGAGGCTATGGCCAAGAAAGACGGCGTCATCGAGATCGAGGGTTCGGTTGTCGAGGCATTGCCAAACGCAATGTTCCGCGTAGAACTCTCGAACGGACACAAGGTTCTTGCTCACATCTCGGGCAAGATGCGTCAGCACTACATCCGCATCCTTCCCGAGGACCGCGTGATCGTGGAGTTGAGCCCGTACGACTTGACCCGCGGCCGCATCGTCTACCGCTACAAGTAGGCACGCTGTAAGGAACGGCTGGGCAGACGTCTGCCCAGCACGAGGCCAGCGATCACAGAAGGAACTTCAATGAAGGTCAACCCCAGCGTCAAGAAGATCTGCGACAAGTGCAAGGTTATCCGCCGCCACGGTCGCGTCATGGTCATCTGCGAGAACCCGCGCCACAAGCAGCGCCAGGGCTAATCGCTCGGGACTCACCTCGCCGGCCAGTTCAGGCGCGCGAGACGTCCCATGGGTGCACACGCGCCCGACGTCACAACTGAATACGAAACAGCACCAGTAAGAACCGCCGGGCTCAGCCCAGGCGGGGACACCTTCGGACCGAGGCCGGGGCCCATCCGGTGCATCACACCTCAACCCACAGGAGAAATCCCATGGCACGTCTCGCAGGCGTCGATCTCCCACGCGAAAAGCGCGTTGAGATCGCACTCACCTACATCTACGGCGTCGGCCGCACGAGCGCCCTCAAGGCACTCGAGGACACCGGCATCGACGGCAACATCCGCGTCAAGAACCTCGACGACGAGCAGCTGGTTCAGCTCCGCGACTACATCGAAGGCAACTTCAAGGTAGAAGGTGACCTCCGCCGTGAGGTCGCAGCTGACATCCGCCGCAAGGTCGAAATCGGCAGCTACGAGGGTCTCCGCCACCGCCGCGGCCTTCCCGTGCGCGGTCAGCGCACGAAGACGAACGCTCGTACCCGCAAGGGCCCGAAGCGCACGGTCGCCGGCAAGAAGAAGGCACGCTAGTCGCCGCCGCGACAGCGCCCGCAGATTTCGTAGGAGAGAAAAATGGCTACCCCAAAGAGCGCCGCTCGTAAGCCGCGCAAGAAGGACAAGAAGAACGTCGCAGTGGGCCAGGCTCACATCAAGTCGACCTTCAACAACACGATCGTGTCGATCACCGACCCGTCCGGCGCTGTCATCAGCTGGGCTTCCTCCGGTGGAGTCGGCTTCAAGGGCTCGCGCAAGTCGACGCCCTTCGCCGCGCAGCTCGCAGCCGAGGCTGCAGCTCGCCAGGCGCAGGAGCACGGCATGAAGAAGGTCGACGTCTTCGTCAAGGGACCGGGCTCCGGTCGCGAGACCGCGATCCGCTCGCTTCAGGCCGCAGGCCTCGAGGTCGGCTCGATCAACGACGTCACCCCTCAGGCACACAACGGCTGCCGCCCTCCGAAGCGTCGCCGCGTCTAGCCTCCCGTCCGCCGCGAGGCTCTCCCGCGAGGGAGGGCCTCGTGGCGGATGTTCGGCGTCCCCGCTCGAACTCCACACCCGGTCGACGACGTGCGTCGGCTGAATCGCCAAGTGTCATATAGCGGACACTTTGCCGAAAGGAACCCATAGTGCTTATCGCACAGCGTCCAACGCTCACCGAGGAAAGCCTCTCCGAGAACCGCTCGAAGTTCACGATCGGACCACTCGAGCCCGGCTTCGGCTACACCCTCGGCAACTCACTGCGTCGCACCCTGCTGTCCTCCATCCCCGGAGCAGCAGTCACGAGCATCCGTCTCGACGGTGTCCTCCACAAGTTCACCACCATCCCTGGTGTGAAGGAAGACGTCACCGAGATCATCCTCAACATCAAGCAGCTGGTCGTCTCCAGCGAGCACGATGAGCCGATCACGGCCTACCTCCGCAAGACCGGGGCGGGCGAAGTGACGGCGGCTGACATCTCAGCACCTGCCGGTGTCGAGGTGCACAACCCGGAGCTCGTCATCGCGACGCTCAACGACGACGCCAAGTTCGAGCTCGAGCTGACGATCGAGCGCGGCCGCGGCTACGTCTCGGCGACCCAGAACCGCAACGAGTTCTCCGAGGCCGGTCAGGTCCCGATCGACTCGATCTACTCGCCGGTCCTCAAGGTCACCTACCGCGTCGACGCGACCCGTGCCGGTGAGCGCACCGACTTCGACAACCTCGTCGTCGACGTGGAGACGAAGCCGGCCATCTCGCCGCGCGACGCGATCGCATCTGCCGGTCGCACGCTCGTCGAGCTCTTCAGCCTCGCTCGCGAGCTGAACGAGCAGGCAGAGGGCATCGAGATCGGCCCAGCGCCGGTCGACGCCGTCCTCACCAACGAGCTCTCGATGCCGATCGAAGATCTCGACCTCTCCGTGCGCTCGTACAACTGCCTCAAGCGCGAGGGCATCAACACGGTTTCCGAGCTCGTCGCTCTCAGCGAGACGCAGCTCATGAACATCCGCAACTTCGGTCAGAAGTCGGTCGACGAGGTGCGCGACAAGCTCACCGAGCTCGGCCTCTCGCTCAAGGACTCGGTTCCCGGGTTCGAGGGTGCTCACTTCTACGGTGCCGGCGACGACACCGGCGAGTACGTCTAAACAGACCTGCCCGCCAGACCGACTTCACACGAAAGAGAATGACGAATGCCTAAGCCCAACAAGGGTCCTCGCCTCGGAGGCGGCCCCGCACACGAGCGCCTCATGCTCGCTACGCTCGCGGCGCAGCTGTACACGCACAAGCGCATCCAGACGACCGAGACGAAGGCCAAGCGCCTCCGTCCGCTCGCTGAGCGCCTGATCACCTTCGCGAAGCGCGGAGACATCCACGCTCGCCGTCGCGTGCTGCAGATTGTCACCGACAAGACCGTCGTGCACGAGCTCTTCACGGAGATCGCGCCGCAGATGGAAGGTCGCGAAGGCGGGTACACCCGCATCATCAAGACCGGCTACCGCAAGGGCGACAACGCCCCCATGGCAGTCATCGAGCTCGTCCTCGAGCCCGTCACGCCGAAGGCATCCGCAGTGAAGACGGCTCCGGCCGCCGCACCTGCAGAGCCTGAGGTCGACGAGCCCGCGACCGACGAGGTCGACGCAGCCGCAGGCGACACGGAGGCTTCCGAGCCCACGTCCGACGGCGGAACGCAGCCTTCCGAGGCTGCAGACGCCGCTGAGTCGGACGCTGACGCGAAGGCCGACGACGCCAAGTAGTCGAAGCTGATCGTCGAAGCCCCCGAGCAATCATCGCGATTGCTCGGGGGCTCCGTCGTGTCGTCGATAAACCGGCTCGGGTGAGGGAGGATGGGCGCATGGGGCACGGACGAGGCAGCACACGGTTCCGTCTGGACATCGCCTACGACGGGTCCGCGTTCAGCGGGTGGGCGGCGCAGCCGGAACTGCGAACGGTGCAGGGCGCCCTCGAGGACGCCATCAGGCTCGTCGCACGAGAGCTTCCCGATGGTCCGCTGCTCACGGTCGCGGGCCGAACCGACGCTGGGGTCCACGCGACGGCGCAGGTCGCGCACCTCGACCTCGACGACCTCGGGGTCGAGAACGTCCGACGTCGGTCCAGCGACGAGGTGTCCGACATCCTGCTCCGTCGGGTGAACGGGGTCCTCGGTCGAGACACCGACGTCGTCCTCGCGGCGGTGGCGCCTGCGCCGGAGGGGTTCGACGCTCGGTTCTCGGCGATCTCCCGGAGCTACGAGTTCCGCATCGCAGATCGCCGAACGCCTCCGAACCCCATCGAGCGGCACCGCACGGCCGTCGTCCCGCGAGAGCTCGACGCGGGCCTCATGCAGGTGGCCGCAGACAAGCTCATCGGCCTCCACGACTTCGCCGGCTTCTGCCGACCGCGCCCGAACTCGACGACGATCCGGACCCTGCAGCGCTTCGACTGGGTCCGCGACGAGCAGGGCGTCGTCGTCGCGAAGCTCGAAGCGGATGCCTTCTGCCACTCCATGGTCAGGTCCCTCGTCGGCATGTGCGCTGAGGTCGGTGCCGGGCGCATCCGGCTCTCGGACGTGCCTTCGCTGCTCCAGGCGACGGAGCGAAGCAGCGCCTTCCCCGTCCTGGCGGCGAAGGGGCTCACGCTCACGGGAGTGGGCTACCCGGCGGACGCTCATCTCCGTGAGCGCCAGGCCGTGACGCGGGCGCAGCGGCCCGCCCTCCGTCTGGTGGAGCCACTCACCTCGCCTGCGGGCATCGCTGACCGATCTACATCTCTCGACTGATTCCCAGGAATCCTCCGAGGGTCCAGACTGGGGTCATGGTCGACCTCATCAGCTACGCGGCGCTGGCCCTGCCTGTCGCCGTCTTCGCCGTGCTGAGCGTGGTCGGCAGGCTGTGGCCCCGAGCCATCGTGCCTGCGGCTTGGTCGGCTCTCGGGGTTGCAGTCCTCGTTCTGGCGTACGCGCTGCTCAGCATCCTGATGCCGGCACTGGACCCAACCGACCCCGACGTCTTCCTCGGCTCCTTCTTCTTCTCCGCGTCGCTCATCGCTGGGGGAGTTGGGACAATGCTCATGGTCGGCGTCTTCGGTGCGGCCGCCCGGTTCAGGACGGTTCGAGCGCGACGCCTCGCCGCTCCGTCGGTTTGAGATTGCGCCCAGGCGACCACTGACGTAAGCTACTCAAGTTGTCTGCACTCCGGTGTCGGCTTCGAAGTTGAGCCCTCGACGGTGACGTTCGTGGTGAGGCCTCCCCGGGAGAACCCTTCCCGGAGGCTCAACCGCAACCATCACGACCGAGTGGGATTCACGACCTCCTCATTTCGACGAAAGGTGCACATCCATGCGCACGTACACACCAAAGGGCGGTGACATCACCCATGACTGGGTGGTCATCGACGCGACTGATGTCGTTCTCGGCCGGCTCGCAACCCACGCGGCAGCTCTGCTCCGCGGCAAGCACAAGGCAACCTACGCTCAGCACGTTGACATGGGCGACTTCGTCGTCGTCATCAACGCAGAGAAGGTCGCGCTGACGGGCTCCAAGCTCCAGAAGAAGCTCGCCTACCGCCACTCGGGCTACCCGGGTGGACTGACGGCGACCTCCTACACGGAGATGCTCGAGAAGCACCCGACGCGCGCCGTCGAGAAGGCGATCCGCGGCATGCTCCCCAAGAACACGCTCGGACGCAACCAGCTCAAGAAGCTCAAGGTCTACGCAGGTGCAGAGCACCCGCACGCAGCCCAGCAGCCGAAGCCGTACGTCTTCGACCAGGTTGCCCAGTAGCGGCCCGAGCTAGGAAAGAGAACACAGTGGCAACCATCGCAGAGTCCATCGAGCAGCCGCAGAGCTACTCGACCGAAACCCCCGAGGCAGAGGCGGCCGTCCAGGCTCCTCGTCCGGCGCTCACCGTTCCCGGTGCAGCCGTCGGCCGTCGCAAGCAGGCAATCGCCCGCGTGCGCCTCATCCCGGGAACCGGCACCATCACGGTCAACGACCGTGACATCGCCGACTACTTCCCGAACAAGCTGCACCAGCAGCTGATCAACGACCCGTTCACGATCCTGAGCCTGGGTGGCGCATACGACGTCATCGCACGCATCTCGGGTGGCGGACCTTCCGGTCAGGCCGGCGCGCTCCGCCTCGGCATCGCACGCGCTCTCAACGAGATCGACCGCGAGAACAACCGCCCCGAGCTCAAGAAGGCTGGCTTCCTGTCACGCGACGCTCGCGTCAAGGAGCGCAAGAAGGCTGGACTCAAGAAGGCCCGTAAGGCGCCTCAGTACTCGAAGCGCTAAGTCCAGACATTTCGAATGCCTAGGCTTTTCGGAACGGACGGGGTTCGTGGGCTTGCGAACGACCACCTCACGGTCGAGCTCGCCCTCAGCCTCGCCCAGGCCGCTGCCATCGTGCTCGCGACATCAGCTCGCGAGCACGGGCGGCGGCCTCGTGCTGTTTTAGCCCGCGATCCGCGGGTTTCAGGTGAGTTCATCTCTGCTGCCGTGGCGGCGGGACTCGCCTCCTCTGGTGTCGACGTACTCGACGCGGGAGTCATCCCGACGCCGGCCGCGGCGTTTCTCACCGCCGAGATCGGGGCCGACTTCGGCGTCATGATCTCGGCGTCCCACAATCCTGCGCCCGACAACGGCATCAAGTTCTTCGCTCGCGGCGGTCGCAAGCTCGCCGACGACCTCGAGAACCAGATCGAGGCGCTCCTCGGCGGGGAGAAGCTGACCCCGACGGGAGCTGGGGTCGGAAGCATCGAGCGTTTCGCCGATGCCGAAGACCGCTATGCCCTGCACCTGCTCCGCAGCCTGCCGCTCCGCGAAGACGGCACCTCGCCGCTGCGTGGACTCCACGTGGTCCTCGACTGCGCGCATGGTGCTGCCGCCGGCGTCTCGCCCGAGGTCTTCACCGACGCGGGCGCTCAAGTCACGGTCATCGGCAACGCGCCGAACGGACTCAACATCAATGAGGGTGTCGGATCGACGCACCTCGGCGAACTCGCTCGCACGGTCACGGAGCTCGGGGCGGACCTGGGCATCGCCCACGACGGAGACGCAGACAGGTGTCTTGCCATCGACGCCGACGGCAAGGTCGTCGACGGCGATCAGATCATGGCCATCCTGGCCGTCTCCATGCGTCGGCGCGGCGCGCTGCGCGAGGACACCCTCGTCGCCACCGTCATGTCGAACCTCGGCCTCAAGATCGCGATGCGCGAAGCCGGCATCCGCATGATCGAGACCAAGGTCGGTGACCGGTATGTCCTCGAGGAGCTCAACGAGCGGGGGCTCGCCCTCGGCGGGGAGCAGTCCGGACACGTCATCCTCACCGACTACGCCACGACGGGAGATGGCATCCTCACCGGTCTGCACATCGCGGCCGAGATGCGGCGAACCGGCAAGACGCTCGCCGAGCTCGCGTCCGTCATGCGCGTGTACCCGCAGGTGCTCATCAATGTGCCCGGCGTGCGCAAGGAGGACTGCGCTAGCGACGAGCCGCTGCAGGCTGCAGTCGCCCAGGTCGCCCTCGAACTCGGTGAGACCGGACGTGTCCTGCTGCGGCCATCCGGAACGGAGCCGCTCGTGCGCGTCATGATCGAGGCGGGGGAGCAGGAGACCGCACAGCGTCACGCGGAGGCCCTCGCCGCAGTCGTCCGCGAGCGGTTGGCCCTCTAAGGTCAGCGCTCCGCGAGGTCTCTGATCTCATGCCGCTCGGACCGAGTCTCAGAACGAGGTCCCGCCCCACCGTCATCTGGTGGAGCGGGACCTCTTTCTCGTTCTGCGGGACACCTCTTGCCCTGCCAGCTTCGAAGCGGCGAACCTCAGAGAGCCTCTCGGTCAGGGTTACCACCCGAGTGTGAGAAAGAAACAAGCGCCGAGGCAAAGTTTTGGTGACAATCTCGCATCTGGGGCTTCTCGCGTAGATAAGCTCAACACGCGGAAATCCCGCCACACCTAAGGAGCTCTCCATGATCGAACGCAAGATCACCGTCGCCTCGGAGCACGGACTTCACGCACGTCCCGCCGCGATCTTCGTGCAGGCTGCCACCGAAGCCGGCGTCCCGGTGACGATCGCCAAGGGCGACAAGAGCGTCAACGCGGCCAGCATCCTCGGCGTGCTCTCGCTTGGCGTGTCCAAGGGTGACGAGATCACCCTCTCCGTCGACGGCGACGAAGCTGTCGCCGACCAGCTCGTGACTCTCCTGGAGACCAACCACGACGCTTGAGCCGCCGCGCGCGCTCATGGCCGTTCGGCCAATTCTTGAAATCCGGGAACGGTCGCACTGACCCCACCCCTCCTATCCCCGCGCATGGGGATTGCTTGGAGCAATAATGACTGCAGAAGCCACAACGACTGAACGCAAGGGTGCCCGCGTCGGCGTCCAGAAGTTCGGTGCGTTCCTCTCCGGCATGGTCATGCCGAATATCCCGGCGTTCATCGCCTGGGGCCTCATCACCAGCCTCTTCATCGAGACCGGCTGGCTGAACGAGCTGTTCCCCGCCAACGGCCAGCTCTGGGGCACCCTCGGTGGCTGGGCGATCGACCCCGCGACCATCACCGACGAGACCCCGGATGGAACGCCGTTCATGGGGCTCGTGAGCCCGATGATCACGTACCTCCTGCCTCTCCTCATCGCCTACCAGGGCGGCAAGATGGTCTACGACACGCGTGGTGGCGTCGTCGGTGCCATCGCGACCATGGGCGTCATCGTGGGCGCGGGCATCCCGATGTTCATCGGCGCCATGATCATGGGTCCGCTTGCAGCGTGGATCATGAAGAAGGTCGACAGCATCTGGGACGGCAAGATCCGTGCCGGCTTCGAGATGCTCGTCAACAACTTCTCGGCCGGCATCCTCGCGATGCTGCTCGCTCTCGGCGGGTTCTTCGCGATCGCCCCGGTCATCACGTGGCTCACGGAACGCCTCGGCGAGGGCGTCGATGCGCTGGTCAACGCAGGGCTCCTGCCCCTCGCGAGCATCCTCATCGAGCCCGCGAAGATCCTCTTCCTCAACAACGCGATCAACCAGGGAGTGCTCACGCCTCTCGGTGTCGCGCAGTCGGAGGAAGCCGGGAAGAGCATCCTGTTCCTCCTCGAGGCGAACCCGGGCCCCGGCCTCGGTCTGCTCCTCGCGTTCTGCTTCTTCGGCGTCGGCGTCGCTCGCGCGAGCGCACCCGGCGCAGTCGTCATCCAGTTCCTCGGCGGCATCCACGAGATCTACTTCCCGTACGTGCTCGCCAAGCCCGCTCTGATTCTCGCCGTCATCGGTGGTGGCGCGACGGGTGTGCTCACCAACGTCATCTTCGACTCGGGCCTCGTCGCTCCGGCATCTCCCGGCTCGATCTTCGCGATCATGATCATGACCGCCCAGGGCAGCCACCTCGGTGTCATCCTGTCGGTCCTGTTCTCGGCGGCGGTCACGTTCGCGATCGCCGCGGCGATCCTGCTCAGCTCACGCAAGAAGGACCTCGCTGCAGAGGCCGCCGGAGGCAACGGCTTCGCCGATGCCGTCGCCAAGACCGAGGCCAACAAGGGGAAGAAGTCCGACGCACTGTCGGGTCTCTCCTCGCAGGCCGCTGGCAGCTCCGTCGACACGAGGGTCATCACCAACGTCGTCTTCGCCTGCGATGCCGGTATGGGGTCGAGCGCGATGGGAGCGTCCGTCCTCCGCAACAAGATCAAGAAGGCGGGAATCGAAGGGGTCAACGTGAAGAACGTCTCGATCGCGAACCTCGACGCGACCCCCGACCTGATCGTCACCCACCAGGACCTCACCGACCGCGCGAAGCAGAAGTCTCCAGACGCCATCCACGTGTCCGTGGAAAACTTCATGAACAGCCCAAGGTACGACGAGGTCGTGGAACGGCTCTCCAACCAGTGAGTCGCACCTTCGACTGACCCAGGCCCCGAGCTGGACCATCCAGCTCGGGGCCTCCTATCGGAAGGAACGCAGAAAATGGCAGAAGTACTGAGCCTCGACAGCATCCGCCTCGGCGGAACCGCGCGCACGCGAGAAGAAGCCATCACGGAAGCGGGCGAGCTGCTCGTCGCGGCTGGCGCCGTGACGCAGGACTACATCCAGGCGATGCACGACCGCGAGCAGAGCGTCTCGACGTTCATGGGCAACTACCTCGCCATTCCGCACGGCACGAACGAGGCCAAGGACTCGATCCTCGGCTCCGCGCTCTCCGTCGTTCGGTACGACGAGCCCATCGACTGGGGCGGAAACGAGACCCGCTTCGTCATCGGCATCGCAGGCAAGGACGGGGGCCACCTCGAGATCCTCTCGAGCGTCGCCATCGTGTTCAGCGACGAGGACAACGTCGAGGCGCTCCTCAAGGCGGAGACGCCGGAAGAGCTGGCTCAGCTCCTCGGGGACGTGAACGAGGAATGAAGGCAGTCCACATCGGCGCGGGCAACATCGGTCGCGGCTTCATCGGGCTCGTCCTGCATGAAGCCGGGTACGACCTCGTCTACGCCGACGTCAACGCCGACCTCATCGGCGCGCTCCAGGCCGTCGACACCTACACGGTGCACGAGGTCGGGCCGGCAGCCAAGAGCCACGTCGTCGATCGCTTCAGGGCGATCAACTCGGCGACGCACGAGGACGAGGTCGTGCAGGAGATCGCCACTGCCGACGTCGTCACCTGCGCTGTCGGTCCGAACGTGCTCCGCTTCATCGCGCCCGTCATCCGCAAGGGCCTCGCGGCCCGCGCAGCTGACGCGCCGAAGCTGGCTGTCATGGCCTGCGAGAACGCGATCGGTGCCTCCGACACGCTCAAGGGGCTTGTCCTCGAGGGTGCCGAGGAGCTCGACGCCCGCGCGGTCTTCGCCAACACGGCAGTCGACCGTATCGTCCCGGAGCAGGCGGTCGAGGGCGTCGACGTCACCGTCGAGGACTTCTTCGAGTGGACGATCGACCGGACACCGTTCAACGGTGCCGAGCCGAGCATCCCGGATGCCCACTTCGTGGACGACCTGAAGCCGTTCATCGAGCGCAAGCTCTTCACGGTGAACACGGGCCACGCGACGATCGCGTACCACGGCTTCGTGGCGGGCGCGACGAACATGCAGGACGCGCTCGCCATCTCGGCGGTCGCGTCCGAGGTCGAGGCCGTGCTCGGTGAGACGAGTCGCGTGCTCGTGACGCAGTTCGGGTTCTCGGAAGAGGACCACGCCGAGTACGTCGCCACGACGCTCTCGCGCTTCGCCAACCGCGACCTGCCGGACCAGCCCGCGCGCGTGGGCCGTCAGCCGTTGCGCAAGCTCTCCGCGAAGGAGCGCTTCGTGCGGCCCGCTTCGGAGGCCGAGGCCGCGGGACTCCCGTACGACGCGCTCGTACGAGCGATCGGTGCGGCCCTCCGCTTCGACTTCCCGGCCGATCAGGAGAGCGTCGAGCTGCAGCAGAAGCTCGCGACGCTCGACGCGGAGACGTTCACGCGGGAGGTCACCGGCCTCGAGGGCGGCGCGCTCTTCGCGGCGGTCGTCGCCGAGGTCGCGCAGGCGCAGGCCGAACGCGTGGCAGCGTGATGCTCTGACAGCTCGCCTGTCGTGACGAAGCCTCTCCCGGGTTCACTCGGGAGAGGCTTCTTCAGGTTTTCTCGGCAATACCGGGACTGACGGGTGGCAGCTGAGAGCACGGCGCGGCGCCAGCTGTGGCGGGGGAGGGGCGCACGGGCCCCCGGCCGCTCAGACCTTGCGGAGCAGGACGCTGCGGACCGTGTGGTCGCTCGACTTCCGCAGCACGAGCTGAGCCCGTGACCGAGTCGGCATGACGTTCTCGCGCAGGTTCGGGCCGTTGATGCGCGACCAGATGCTGCGGGCGTGCTCGATGGCCTCGTCCGTGCTCAGATCGGCGAAGCGACGGAAGTACGAGCGCGGGTTGGTGAACGCCCCTCGCTGCAGCGAAAGGAAGCGCTGCTCGTACCAGCGTGCGATGTCCTCTGATCGGGCGTCGACGTAGATGGAGAAGTCGAACATGTCGCTCACCGCCAGCGAGTGAGCGCGGGGCGGCTGGAGCACGTTGAGGCCCTCGACGATGAGGACGTCCGGGCGGTTGACGACGATCTCAGCATCCGGCACGATGTCGTAGCTCAGGTGCGAGTAGAACGGCGCTCGAGCCTCCGCCGCGCCGCTCTTGACCTTCGTGATGAATCGCAGGAGTGCACGCTGGTCGTACGACTCGGGGAAGCCCTTGCGCTCCATGAGCCCGCGTCGCTCGAGCTCGGCGTTCGGGTAGAGGAAGCCGTCCGTGGTGACGAGCTCGACCCGGGGTGTGTCCTCCCAGCGTCGGAGGAGCTCGCGAAGCAGCCTCGACACGGTCGACTTGCCGACGGCGACCGAGCCGGCGACGCCGATGACGAAGGGGGTGGAGGCGCTGCGCTCGCCGAGGAAGCCGCTCGTCGCACGGTGCAGCGAGCGAGCGTTCGAGACGTACAGGTTGATGAGGCGGGAGAGCGGCACGTACACGTCGCGCACCTCGTCGAGGTCGAGGTGGTCGCCGAGGCCGCGCAGCCTGATGAGGTCCGATTCGTCGAGCGCCATCGGCGTCGACGGTGCGAGGTCGGCCCAGTCCTGGCGGAGGATCTCGACGAAGGGCGAGTCTCCTCCGCTGCGCGGAATCTGACCAGTTGCGGACATAGAAGGCGAGTCTAGTGCGGTGTCCGACCCCGCAAGAGCGGTGCCCCTAAGATGGCCCGTATGTGCGGAATTGTTGGTTACGTTGGTCCACGAGAGAGCCTTGACATCCTGATGGGCGGCCTCGCAAGACTCGAGTACCGGGGGTACGACTCCGCAGGTGTCGCGGTCATCGACGACGAGGGACGGATCGAGACCCGCAAGCGTGCGGGCAAGCTGAAGGTGCTGCGCGAAGACCTGGAGCGCAACGCGCTGCCGGACGGTCACACGGGCATCGGCCACACCAGGTGGGCGACGCATGGCGGTCCGACGGACGCGAATGCGCATCCGCACCTCGCAGATGACGGCAAGCTCGCCGTCATCCACAACGGCATCATCGAGAACTTCGCCGAGCTGAAGACCGAGCTCGTGGAGCTCGGCTACACCTTCGAGTCGGAGACCGACACCGAGGTCGCGGCCGTCATGATCGGCCACGTCTACCGCGAGGTGGGGAGCCTCGAGCAGGCGTTCCGCGCAGTGGTCCGCCGTCTCGACGGAGCCTTCACGCTCCTCGCGGTGCACGCCGATGAACCGGGCCTGATCGTCGGTGCGCGTCTGAACTCGCCGCTTGTCATCGGTCTCGGCGACGGAGAGAACTTCCTCGGCTCGGACGTGGCCGCGTTCGTCGAGTACACGCCCCGCGCGCTGGCCGTCGGCCAGGAGCAGATCGTGCTCGTGCGCCCTGACTCCGTGACCATCACGACGTTCGACGGAGAGCCCGCTACCGCAGAGGCCTTCGAGGTCTCGTGGGACGCGTCAGCTGCCGAGAAGGGCGGCTGGCCGAGCTTCATGGCCAAGGAGATCGACGAGGATCCCGAGGCCGTGGCGAACACGCTTCGCGGCCGGATCGTCGAGGGTCGCGTGCACCTTCCCGACCTCGACGCACTCGGGGAGGACTTCTTCAACGACATCCACCGCATCATCATCGTCGCGTGCGGCACTGCCGCCTACTCGGCCCAGGTCGGTGCGTACGCCATGGAGAAGTGGGCACGCGTGCCCGTCCAGGTCGAGCTCGCGCACGAGTTCCGCTACCGCGACCCGGTGCTCGACTCCCGCACGCTGATCGTGTCGATGAGCCAGTCCGGCGAGACGATGGACACGCTCATGGCGGTCCGCTACGCGATGTCTCGCGGCGCGAAGACCCTCTCCATCTGCAACACGCAGGGAGCGACCATCCCGCGCGAGTCCGATGCGGTCGTCTACACGCACGCCGGGCCGGAGGTCGCTGTCGCGTCGACGAAGGCGTTCCTCGCCCAGATCACGGCCCTCTACCTGCTTGGCATCTACACGGCGACGATGCGCGGCACCATGGCGGCTGAGCGGCGCGAGGAGCTCCTGACCGAGTTCCAGACGATCCCGGAGAAGGTCCGCACGGTCCTCGGCGTCCGGGAGCGCATCCACGAGCTCGCGAACTGGATGGCGGACACCCGCTCTGTGCTCTACCTGGGTCGCAACGTGGGCTACCCGATCGCGCTCGAGGGTGCGCTCAAGCTCAAGGAGATCGCGTACATCCATGCGGAGGGCTTCGCCGCCGGCGAGCTCAAGCACGGCCCGATCGCGCTCATCGAGCCCGGCCAGCCGGTGTTCGTGATCGTGCCGAGCCCTCGCCACGACGACACGCTGCACCCGAAGATCGTGTCGAACATCCAGGAGATCCGCGCGCGCGGCGCCCGTGTGCTCGCGATCTGCGAGGTCGGCGACGCGGCCGTGCTGCCGTACGCGGACGAGGTCATCGCGGTTCCGCCGACGGAGCCCTTCTTCGAGCCGCTGCTCGCGGTCGTGCCGCTCCAGATCTTCGCGATCGAGCTCGCCACGGCGAAGGGGCTCGACGTGGATCAGCCTCGCAACCTGGCGAAGTCCGTCACCGTCGAGTAGCTGAGCGTGATCGTCGGTATCGGTGTCGACACGGTGGAGCTCGCGCGGTTCGCGCGGGCTCTGCAGCGTGCCCCGCGCCTCCGCGAGCGTCTCTTCGCGCCGGCGGAGCGCGACAGGTCGCTGGCGTCGCTCGGCGCTCGGTTCGCCGCTCGGGAGGCCGCGGTGAAGGCGCTCGGCGGCATCGGCTCGCTCAGCTTCCTCGACTTCGAGGTCGAGAGCGGGCCAGCTGGGCGTCCGGAGTTCGCCGTGACGCCCGCGCTGCGGGCGCACCTCGAGCTGGTGGGGGTCGATCACCTGCACCTCTCGCTGACACACGAGCGCACGACCGCGACGGCGTTTGTGATCGCCGAGCGTGCGGCAACGGCTGGGGCAGGCTCGTGAGCGGTGCTCGCGTCGATGTCGACCTCGACGCGGTCCGGGCCAACGTCCGGGCGATCGCCGATCTCACGCGCACGCCGCTCCTCGCGGTCGTGAAGGCGAATGCGTACGGTCACGGGGCGTCCGACGTGGCTCGTGCCGCGCTCGAGGGAGGTGCCGTGCGCCTCGGCGTCGTCGACCTCCGGGAGGCCCTCGCGCTCCGGGAGGCGGGCATCGCCGCGCCGATCCTCGCGTGGATGCACGGGGCTCGCACCGACTGGCTCGCCGCGCTGGATACGGAGATCGAGCTCGGCGTCTCCTCGCTCGCGCAGCTCGAGCTCGTCGATATCGGTCTGGGTCGTCTCGAGCACTCCGAGCGCTGCGTGGTCGTGCACCTCAAGCTCGACACGGGCCTCGGGCGCAATGGGATCAGCCCGGCGGAGTGGGAGTCGGCGTTCACGAAGGCCGCGGAGCTCGAGGGGCGTGGGCTCATCCGCCTCGAGGGATTGTTCAGCCATCTGGCTGGTGCGGGTCCTGACGCCGATCGTGCGCAGCTGGCTTCTTTCGAGCGTGCGCTCGAGCTCGCGGCTCGGCGTGGACTGACCCCGTCGGTGCGTCACCTCGCCGCGACGGCCGGTTCGATGTCGCTGCCGGAGGCGCGCTTCGATCTCGTGCGCCTCGGAGTCTCCCTGTACGGCCTCTCGCCGTTCTCCGCCGACACGGATTGCCCGGTCGAGTTGAGGCCCGCCCTGTCGCTGAGCGCCCCGATCTTCGAGGATCAGCGCGGCTTCAGGGTCGACCTCGGGCACGCTGCGGGTCTGCCGCCGATCGAGCCTGGCTCGCTGGAGCTCGCGGACGACACCGGTGCTCGCTGGAATGTCGTCGCCCTCGACACCCTCGAGCTGCGAGTCGAACCGCTCGAGGGAACCGTGTCGGCGTCCGCACGCCTGGACCGCAGCGACGAGCCGCCTCGGCTGCTGGTCATCGACGCCGCACGCTCGGCGAGTGCGGACGCCTGGGCCTCGGCCGCCGGGACCATCAACTACGAGGTCGTCACTCGGCTGAGCTCCCGCATCCCGCGCCGCTCCTCGGGCGCGAGCTCTCCCGTCGAGCCTCACCGGGTGGCTGCGGTCGCCCCGGACGAGTCGGCGGCGCTCGCGCTCGCGCCCCGCCGCGAGCTCTGGGTCGACGTGGACCTGCTGCAGGCCCGCATGGGCGAACGGGCTCGCGAGCTCGCGGCGGCGCTGGGGAACGGCATGGGTGCGCGGCACGCGGCCAGGCTCTTCAGCGTCGACGTCTCCGCCGACGCGTACGGACTCGGTGGTGCTCTCGTCGCCGGTCTGGCGCTCGAGCACGGCCTGCTGCCGCTCGTCGCGGCGAACGCGGACCTCGCGCACGTCGGGCAGGCGGCACGGTCGAGCACGCTCGTCGACCACGAGCGGACCAGGGATCCTGGCAGCCGCGGAATCTACGGCTTCGACGAGCCGAGCGCGCCGCTTCCTGTCGCGCTCACGACGGAGCTCGTGCACGTGAAACGGGTGACGGCCGGCCACGGCGTCTCCTACGGCTACGACTGGGTGGCCGAGGAATCCACGACGCTCGGGCTCGTGCCCCTCGGCTACGCCGACGCCATCCCGCGCAGGGTCGCGGGGCGGGGTGAGGTTGTCGTCGGCGGCCAGCGTCGGCCGATCGTCGGCCGGGTCGCGATGGATCAGGTGGTCATCGACCTGCAGGACCAGGAGGCGTGGATCGGCATGCCGGTCTCGGTGTTCGGGCCCGAACCGGGCGATATCCACCTGCAGGAGTGGGCATCCTGGTCAGCAGTGTCAC
The DNA here is from genome assembly GCF_002931215.1 of Pseudoclavibacter sp. Z016. NCBI lineage: Bacteria > Bacillati > Actinomycetota > Actinomycetes > Micrococcales > Microbacteriaceae > Pseudoclavibacter > Pseudoclavibacter sp. Z016. The sequence goes on along the minus strand of NZ_PSTU01000013.1, from coordinate 186,816 downwards.
CGCAGGCGTTCGTGGCTGCGCTCGGGCCGCGCGTCGTGCGTCGGGAACGACGCGATGAGGAAAGGGCGGATGGGTGTGGGCACTGACCTGACTCCGAGCATCACGGTGGAGCTCGCGACCGCGGAGGACATGGTCCGCGCGGGAGAGCTCATCGGCGGGCTCCTGCTCGCGGGCGATGTGCTCGTGCTGACGGGGCCGTTGGGTGCGGGCAAGACGACGTTCGCGAGGGGTCTCGGGAGTGCGCTCGACGTGCGGGGTCCGGTCACGAGTCCGACGTTCGTGCTGGCGCGCACGCATCCTTCCCTCGGAGCGGGGCCCGAGCTCATCCACGTGGATGCGTACCGTCTCGGCGATCCGGCCGAGCTCGATGATCTCGGCCTTGATCTGGCAGCCAGCGTCACCGTCGTCGAGTGGGGGCGCGAAGCGGTTCCGCTGATCACCGATCGCTGGCTGGAGATCACGATCGACCGTTCCGCGGCATCCCCGCCGCTCGAGCCCGGGGTCGTCGAGGGGCCAGGTGGTGTCGACTGGAGCGACGAAGAGCCGTTGGACCCGCGCCGCGTCACGCTCACGGTCGCGGGCACGTGGGATCGCCCGGTAGCCGCCGCTCTCGTGGACGCGCTGCGGACCGAGTTCGGCGCAGCTCCCGCGTAGAATCACTCGCATGCTCTTAGCGATCGATACGTCAGCGGGCACGGATGTCGCGATCGTCACCCCGCACGGCCGGGTGCTCGCAGAACGGCGCACCGCCGACACCCGACACCATGCTGAGGTGGTCGGCGTGGCGATCGCGGAGGTGCTCGCAGACGCCGGGCTCTCTCCGCAGCACGTCACGCAGGTCGTCGGTGGAATGGGTCCGGGCCCCTTCACGGGGCTGCGTGTCGGCGTGGCCGCCGCGCGCACGTTCGCGTTCGCACGCGCCGCGCGTTTCATCCCGATGCCCAGCCATGATGCCGCGGCCCACGAGTGGCGCGCGGAGCATCCGGAGGCTGGCGGCGATCTGCTGGTCACGACGGATGCCCGCCGGGGGGAGCTCGCCTGCTCGCGGTACGAGCAGGGGCTGCTCGTCGCGAGCAGCTCCGAGCTGCACCGGCCTGATGCCGTCCCCGCTGCCGACCACCGCTTCGATACGAGGACCATCTCGGCCGCACACCTCGCGCTCGCCTGGCTCGACCGCGAGGTCCAGGGGCTCGAAGCCGAGGCCAATACGATTCTGTACCTGCGGGGTGCCGACGCGGTGCCGTCGAACGGCCCGAAGCGGGTGACCGGCTGATGCGCGCCGTGCTGCGCGATGCCTCGCACGAGGACTTCCCCTCGATGGTGCGTCTCGACGAGGCCGCCTTCCCGCTCGACCCGTGGTCGCCCTCGATGCTCGCGGGCGAGGTCAAGAGCGAGCACACGCGATATGTGGTCGTCGAGGACGCCGCGAGCGGCGAGATCCTGGCCGCTGCTGGCGTCATGGCTCTCCAGGGTGGTGGTGAGGCTGATCTGCAGACCATCGCCGTCGATGAGCGGCTGCGGCGCGGCGGATGGGCCACCCGGATGCTGGCCGAGCTCTTCGCGTGGGCCGAAGGGCGAGGCGCGAAGCAGGTGTTCCTCGAGGTGCGCGAGAACGGCGAGGCGGCTCGTGCCCTCTATTCGCGGCTCGGCTTCGAGGAGATCGGGCGCCGACCCAAGTACTACCCGAGAGAGGGCGTGGATGCGATCGTGATGCGCGGACAGCTGCCGAGCGTGCGGGTGTCCGCCGAGGCTCGTGTCGCGGCCGGTGCTCGCAGAGAGCCGCTTGTGCTCGGCATCGAATCGTCGTGTGACGAGACGGGTGTCGGCATCGTCCGCGGTCGGGTGCTGCTCGCCAACGAGGTCGCCTCCTCGATGGACGAGCACGCCATCTTCGGTGGCGTCGTTCCCGAGATCGCCGCACGTGCCCACGCCGACGCAATAGTGCCGACCATCTCGGCGGCGCTCGAGACGGCCGGAGTCTCGCTCGAGGACCTCGACGCGATCGCCGTCACCCAGGGCCCTGGCCTCGCTGGTGCGCTCATGGTCGGAACGGCTGCGGCGAAGGCCCTGCACGTCGCCACCGGCATCCCGCTCTACACCGTGAACCATCTCGTGGGTCACGTCGCCGCTGACGTCCTGCGCGACGACGTGGGTCAGCTCGAGCTGCCAGCGGTGGCGCTGCTCGTCTCGGGTGGGCACACGTCCCTCCTGCACGTTCGCGACCTCGTCGACGACGTGGAGCAGCTCGGCGAGACGATCGACGATGCGGCTGGAGAGGCGTTCGACAAGGTGGCGCGACTGCTGCGCCTGCCCTACCCGGGTGGACCCGAGATCGACAAGGCCGCTGCCGGAGGGGATCCGAAGGCGATCCGGTTCCCGCGCGGGCTCACGAAGCCGAAGGACCTCGAGCGGCACCGCTACGACTTCTCCTTCTCGGGGCTCAAGACCGCCGTCGCCCGCTGGGTCGAGGCGAAGGAGGACGCGGGGGAGCCGGTGCCGGTTGCCGATGTCGCGGCGAGCTTCCGCGAGGCCGTCGCCGACGTGCTGACGGCGAAGGCGGTGGCGGCCTGCACGGCCCTCGGCGTGCCTCGGCTCGTGCTCGGCGGGGGAGTGGCCGCGAACGCGCGCGTGCGTGAGCTCGCGGAGGAGCGGTGCGCTACCGCCGGCATCGAGTTGCGCATCCCCCCGCTTCGGCTCTGCACCGACAACGGGGCGATGATCGCAGCCGTCGGCGCGATGCTCGTCGCTGCCGGCAAGCCTCCGTCCCCGCTCGGCTTCGCGGCGGACTCGACGCTTCCGGTGGCCACGCAGCCTGCGCCGCAGGAGAGACCAGCTCTGGGGGAGCACCGATGACAGCACCCGATCAGCCGAAGCTGCCGCCGCGCAAGCCCGTGGAGCTTCCCCCGATCGACCGCACCCCGGTCGATGACACCAGCAACGCCGCCTACTCGGCTCTCACCCCGCGCTCACGGGGTGAGGAGAAGTCGGCTCCGGCCGTGGAGAGCTCTGCGCCCCGGTCCGAGGAGCGTCGGAGTCCGGAGAACGACCGGGACATCGACCCGGCCGTCGCGCACGTGCAGGAGACCGCGATGGCTCCTGCGTCCGCTCGCGCCGCGACGGCACCGGCGCCTCCTGCGCTCGGGCTCAGTCGCCTCGCGGTCATCGTCTCCGTGCTGCTCTCGCTTGCCGCGGCGGTCCTGGCGCTCGCGCTCTCCGCATCCGTGACCCCCTCGCCGCTCTGGCCCCTGTACCTCGGGGCGAGTCTCGGCGCGGTCGCACTCCTGCTCGCGGTGCTGGGGCGGCGCCACCGCGGTTGGGTGCTCGCGCTCGTGCTCGCTGTGGCGGCGGTCGCGGGCTGTATTGGCTTCGCCTTCGTCGTCGCCTGAGTCCGCGCTCCAGGAACCGCCGTGCCCCGCGAGGTTGGAAGTCATCCTGCGGGATGACGAGGCCGAGGCCATGGGGATGACGTGCCGTTGAGCAGGTCGCCGTAACGTTGGAGCATCTCATCACCTCTCGAAAGGAGCGGACATGACCTGGTCGACACCAGATGGCCCCGTCGAGCGGATACCGGCCCCGAACGTCGCCGCGCAGCCCGTCGGCGAGCCGTGGGAAGCGCGAGGCGACACCCCCGGGGCCGGCAACGGGAACGGCTCCGGGCACGACTCGGGCTACCGGCAGGATCCGGGCTACGGGCAGGGTTTCGGCTACGGCCAGGATTCGGGCTACGGCCAGGACGCCGGCTACGGCCACACCGCGCCGAGCGACAGCTGGGGCCCTGGCGGCAACGCGGCGCAGGCGGCCCCCTCGCAGCACCTCGCCTATCCGGTGACGCCCTACGTCCAGGCGCCGTACACGGCACCTCGACCGGCCGGTGCCGGGACGCTGACCTTGAGCGTAGTGGCCCTGTGTCTGAGCGGAGGGTCGTTCTTCGTCTCGCTGATCCCCATCCTCCAGTTCGTCTGGTGGATGGTCGGGATCGCTGGCATCGTGTGCGGCTTCATCGCGCTGCGTCGCGAGCCGCGCGGACGGGCGCTCGCCATCACCGCCATCGTGCTCGGCTTCATCTCGGTCTTCGGGCTCCTGCTCCTGCTTGTCCTCGCCCTCCTCTTCTTCGGGGGAATCGGACTGCTCGGAGGCCTCAGCTCTTACTGAGCGTGGTCTTTCCTGAACCTTGTGTGACGGTTCCCAGTCAAACCCTGGGAACCTAGGACATGGGCGTGCGCCACTGAAGGCGTCGCCGCTTGCTCCACGCACGTGAACACCAGCCTCAACCGCCGCGAAATCGGCTGAACCGGAAGGAGCTCCGCAATGAGCGACAGCAACGCAACCCCAGGTGACAAGCCACGGCTCCCGGAGGACGACAGCACACCTCCCCAGTACGAGGCACCGGCCGCCTACACGCCGCCTGCTGAGTCGGTCGACTACTCCGCCCCGGCAGCCACCGGCACCGACTACACGCCGCCCTCCGTCTCGGGCACCGACGCTTCGACCCCGGCCGCGCCGTACTCCGACTCCTCCGCACCCTCAGCGTCGGGCAGCGGGTACACGCCGCCGGCCGCGCCTGGCTCTGGTTCCGACTACTCGGCGCCTTCGGCATCCGGCATCGACTACTCGGCTCCCTCGTCATCCGGCAGTGGCTCCACGCCGCCCGCAGCATCCGGTTCGGTGAGCTACACGCCGCCGAGCGAGCCAGCCGCGGCACCGGGCGCAGCTCCCTACGGTCAGGCTCCATCCGCGAGCCAGGCTCCCGCCGGCGCAGCTCCGGCATATGGCGCTCCGCAGTCGCAGGGGCAGCCGCAGGGCTATGGGGCGCCGCAGGGGTACGCGACGCCCGGCTACCCGGCGCAGTCCGCTGCTCCCAAGCGCACGCTCAGCATCGTCGCGCTTTCCCTCGGCGGTGCGGGCATCCTGCTCACCTTCGTCACGGCGTTCCTCGGGCTTCCCCTCGGTATCGCAGGTCTGGTCTGCGCCATCATGGCCAAGTCGCGGGAGCCGCAGGCCGGCCCGCTGCGCGTCTGGGGCCTCTGGGTCTCGATCGCAGCCATCGTGCTGTCGGTGATCGTGGCGATCATCGGCATCGTCGTCGCCGCCATGTTCATCGGCGACATGTCGTCCTACGGATACTGACCACCCGCTGCAAGAACTGGCAGGAGTGCGGGTGGATGCATCCGCCCGCACTCTAAGCTTGTTCAGCACCTGCAGCCTTGTCGACGACTGAGAAGGACACCATGTCTGACCCGAACGGCCCCCAGTACCCGCAGCAGCCCCACCAGAACGGCCAGTCGCAGACCGGCCAGCCCCCTTTCGGCGCGCAGCAGCCCGGCCAGGGCCAGTACGGCCAGGGGTCGTACGGGCAGTCTCAGCCGCAGTACGGGCAGCAGAACGATCAGCAGTACGGCCAGCAGCAGCCCGGGTATGGCCCGACTGACGGCGGTTACGGCCAGCAGCAGCCTGGGTACTCTGGCTATGGCGCTCAGCAGCCGTCCGGTCAGCAGCAGGCTCCTGCGCAGCAGGGCTATGGCCAGCCGCAGCAGAACCAGTTCGGGCAGCCGCAGTACGGTGCCCCGCAACAGGATCAGTTCGGGCAGCCCCAGTACGGCGCCCCGCAGCAGGGGCAGTACGGGCAGCCGCAGCACGGTGCTCCGCAGCAGGGGCAGTTCGGGCAGCAGCCCGGCCAGCAGTTCGGCGTGCAGGGATACGGCCAGCAGCCGAAGGCTCCTGCGCCGGTGCTCGGGATCATCGGCGTGGCGCTCGGCGCGCTCTCGCTGCTCCTCCTCCTGCTTCCCGGGTGGGCGTACATCGTGGCCCTGGTGCTCGGTCTCGGCGCCGTCGGGCTCGGAATCGCCGGGCTTCGCGCCCCGAAGGGCCTCGGACGCACCCTTGCCGTCGTGGGCCTCGTGGCGGGTGGCCTCGCGGTCCTGCTCGCCATCGTGACGCTGGTCGTGGTGCTGGTCGTCTAGGCACGAGACGCGCCGACGGCTCGGCTGGCCTCAGCTGAGCCGATCGGCGAGGATGGCGACGCGCTTGTCGCCGATCCTCGTGAGGATGAGCACCGCGGACGCGTCTCCCTTGAGCGAGAGCTTCCGCCTGAACTCCGCAGGGTCGATGTCGACCCCCCGTTTCTTGATCTCGAGCACGCCGATGCCTCGCTTCCGCAGCTCGCCCTTGAGCGACGATGCATGCAGGGGCAGCACCTCTCGGACCGAGAACGCGCTCGCGAACGGCGTCGGCGTGAAGTGCTCGGCGGTCATCCACGCGATGCTCTCTGAGATCATCGACGCTTCGAGCGACCGTGCGAGGTCGCCGATGAGGCGAGCGCGGATGATCGCCGCGTCCGGCTCGTAGAGCACGGCACCCAGCGCAGCGACGTCCGCGTCCCGGACGTCCTCGACGGTCGTCAGCTCGGCGGTGCCATGCCTGCTGATCACGAGGGCCGAGCGGCGGATGCCCGCCCTCGCCGTGCCGTGCATCCACACCGTCGCCTCGACGAGGTCGCCGTTGGAGGACACCCACTGCGTCTCCGCGTCCTCCGGAAGGTACGCGTGGTCGATCCCCGGTCCCAGCTTGATACCCGTCGGGCGCTCGCGGCCTGCGGCGAAGACGAAGTCGAGGGATGGGCTCCAATCCGCCGGATCGAAGTGGCGTGCCGTGCTCCCGCCGTTTGTGGTCCTGCGGGCCGGATCGAACCAGAGCGCATCGAAGGCATCCAGGTCCACCTCCTCGGCGCGGTCGTGCCTGACCTGCGCGTTCGGAAACGGGGCCAGGTTGTGGGCCGCGATAGCAGCCGTGACCTCGTCGACGTCGAACGCGGTGACCTCGAGCCCGAGCGATGCGAAAGCCATGGAGTCCGCGCCGATCCCGCAGCCGAGGTCGGCCACGCTCACGGCGCCGGCCTGCCTGAACCGGTTCGCGTGGTGCGCCGCGACTTGCAGACGCGTCGCCTGCTGCAGGCCAGCGTCGGTGAAGAGCATCCGCTCGGCGAACGGGCCGAACTTGGCGGATGCCCGCCGCCGGAGCTTCGCCTGCGTGACGACGGCGGCGACGACGTCCGCGGACCCTCCTGCCGCGCGCAGCCTCGTCACCAGGGCGAGCGCGTCTCCCGCCGACTCGACGGGCGGCGCGTCGTCGAGCAGGGTCATCGCCTCCGGTGTGAGGAGGGCCAGGAGTTCGTCGCGTTGCACCAGCACTACGCTACCGGCGTACGCCACGAGACGTCGCCGCGTTGCAGTCGTCGCCGCCTGGCCCCTACACTCTGAGTTAGCACTCTCATGGGGAGGGTGCTAATTCTGAACTTCCTATCGCTGAGAAAGAGGTCAACCGTGTCGGTGAACATCCAGCCGCTCGAGGATCGCATCGTCATCAAGCAGGTCGAAGCCGAGCAGACCACGGCTTCGGGTCTTGTGATTCCGGACACCGCCAAGGAGAAGCCCCAGGAGGGCGAAGTCGTCGCAGTCGGCCCCGGCCGCATCGATGACAACGGAAACCGCGTGCCGCTCGACCTCGTGGTCGGCGACAAGGTCATCTACTCCAAGTACGGCGGAACCGAGGTCAAGTACGGCGGCGAGGAGCTCCTTGTGCTCTCCGCTCGCGACATCCTCGCGAAGATCGTCTAGTCTCCTGACCTTCTGAGGCCGAGCCGGTTCGGGCGGTCTCATCTGCAGGAGCAGCATCGCGCATGGCGCCCACCCCTCGAGGTCGGGCGCCATTCGTGTTCCAGGGGCCCGACGTCGGGCGTACGATCTCGAGGTGACGGAATCTCCTCGGTCCGGCCTCTGGCTGGCGTTCAGCGCGTACGCGCTCTGGGGCTTCATGCCCCTCTACGTCGTGGCGACCGCTCCCACGACGCCCGTGGAGCTCATCGCGTGGCGCATCATCCTGAGCGTCGTGTTCTGCCTGCTCGGCGTGCTCGTCATGCGGGCCTGGCGTCCGTTCCGGGAGCTCATCTCGAAGAAGCGGGTCGTGCTCGGCCTCGGCGTCGCCGGGGTCCTGGTGTCGGCGAACTGGCTGTTCTACGTGCAGGCGGTCGCGACAGGCCACACCCTCGACGCCGCGCTCGGCTACTTCCTCAACCCGATCGTGTCCGTCGCGCTCGGGCTGGTCTTCCTCCGCGAGAAGCTCAGGCCCCTGCAGTGGGTCGCCGTCGGGCTCTCTCTCCTCGCCGTGCTCGTGATCTCGCTCGGCTACGGCCGCATCCCGTGGCTCGGCCTGGGCGTCGCCATGACCTTCGGGCTGTATGGGCTCGTGAAGAAGCGGGTGGGGGTCCAGGCGGATGCGCTCTCCGGACTGGCGGTCGAGACGACGCTCATCATGCCCATCGGCGCGATCTGCCTGCTCTGGACGGTGCTCTTCGGCGGCGGCATCACCTTCGGCTCCGTGTCGGCGGTCAACACGGGCGTCCTGCTCTTCGCGGGCGTCGTCACGAGCGTGCCGCTCCTGCTGTTCGCGGCGGCCGCCAGGAGGCTGCGCCTCATCGAGCTCGGACTCATGCAGTACATCGCGCCGATCCTGCAGTTCGTGCTCGCCGTGGCGGTCTTCTCGGAGCCCATGCCGCTCGAGCGCTGGATCGGGTTCGCGATCGTCTGGGTCGCCCTCATCCTCTTCACGATCGACCTCGTGCGCACGGCTAGACTTGGCGCCAAGATTCCCTCGGTCGCGGACGAACTCGGTCCACCGACACGAGGCTGATGAGCTGAGGGTCCCGGGAATGCGTCCGGGGTCCTCGCTGTTCCATCACCACTGAGCTGTTTCCCGATGCACGAGGATGCCGCCGAACGGCGCATCCCAGATACCTCCTGGAGCGTAATGACCGAGTCGGACCCCTTTGGCTTCACCGGATTGACCTACGACGATGTGCTGCTGCTTCCCGGGCACACCGACGTCATCCCGTCTGAGGTCGACACGACGACACGGCTGACGCGCGGCATCACCCTGCGCGTCCCGCTCGTCTCGGCGGCGATGGACACGGTCACGGAGGCCCGCATGGCGATCGCCATGGCGCGCCAGGGTGGCATGGGCATCCTGCACCGCAACCTGTCGATCGACGACCAGGTCGAGATGGTCGATCGCGTGAAGCGCTCCGAGTCCGGCATGGTGACGAATCCGGTGACGACGACTCCCAACGCGACGGTCGCGGAGGTCGATGAGATCTGCGGGCAGTACCGCGTCTCCGGCCTGCCGGTCGTCGACGAGGAGACGGGCAAGCTCGTCGGCATCATCTCCAACCGGGACATGCGATTCGTGCCCGAGTCGGAGAAGCGCACGACCCGCGTGCACGAGGTCATGACGGGCGAGGGCCTCGTGACCGGTCCCGTCGGGATCTCCGGTGACGACGCCTACAAGCTCCTCGGCAAGCACCGCATCGAGAAGCTGCCGCTCATCGACGACGAGGGCAAGCTCGCCGGCCTCATCACGGTGAAGGACTTCGACAAGAGCGACAAGTACCCGAACGCGACGAAGGACGACGCCGGGCGCCTGCGCGTGGGCGCGGCGATCGGCTTCTTCGGCGACGGCTGGGAGCGCGCGGAGCGCCTCGTGGCTGCCGGTGTCGACGTCCTCGTCGTCGACACGGCGAACGGCCAGTCGGCCGGCGTGCTCGACATGATCCGCCGCCTCAAGAGCGACCCGGTCATGGGCCACGTGCAGGTCGTCGGCGGCAACGTCGCGACCCGCGAGGGCGCCCAGGCGCTCGTGGATGCGGGTGCCGACGCCGTCAAGGTCGGCGTCGGTCCTGGCTCCATCTGCACGACGCGCATCGTCGCGGGAGTCGGCGTCCCCCAGATCACGGCCGTCTACGAGGCGTCGCTCGCCGCGACCCCGGCTGGCGTGCCGGTCATCGCGGACGGCGGCCTGCAGTACTCGGGCGAGATCGCGAAGGCGCTTGTCGCCGGCGCATCCGCAGTCATGGTCGGATCGCTGCTCGCGGGCACCGACGAGTCGCCGGGCGACCTCATCTTCGTCAACGGCAAGCAGTTCAAGAGCTACCGCGGCATGGGATCTCTCGGCGCCCTGCAGTCGCGCGGCGAGCGCACCTCGTACTCGAAGGACCGCTACTTCCAGGCGGACGTGCCGAGCGATGACGAGCTCATCGCCGAGGGGATCGAGGGCAAGGTCGCGTACCGCGGCTCGATCCGCCAGTCGGTGTTCCAGCTCACGGGCGGCCTGCGCCAGTCGATGTTCTACGTCGGCGCTCGCACCGTCGCCGAGCTCAAGGAGAAGGGCCGCTTCGTGCGGATCACCCCGGCAGGGCTGAAGGAGTCCCACCCGCACGATGTGCAGATGGTCTCGGAAGCCCCCAACTACCGTCGCTAGCAGCCTGATCGGCGCGGCGGGTCGGGGTCTCCCCGCCGCCGCGCCGCAGCAGCGAGCACCGCGGAGGGCTAGGCTAGGCAGGTGACTGAGATCGAGATCGGCCGCGCAAAGCGAGCCCGCCGCGTGTACTCCTTCGACGATGTGGCCATCGTGCCATCGCGGCGAACCCGTGACCCGGAGGACGTGTCCATCACGTGGAAGATCGACGCATTCACGTTCGATATCCCGCTCATCGCAGCCCCTATGGACTCGGTGATGTCGCCCGAGACCGCGATCGGCTTCGGCAAGCTCGGCGGCCTCGGCGTGCTCGACCTCGAGGGCCTGTGGACTCGCTACGACGACCCGGCCCCGCTGCTCGCGCAGATCGCTGATCTGCCGGCGAAGCAGGCGACGGCCAAGCTGCAGGAGATCTACCGGGAGCCGGTCAAGGGCACGCTCATCAAGGAGCGCCTGCAGCAGATCCGCGAGGCCGGAGTGCCGGCCGCCGGCGCACTCTCCCCGCAGCGCACGCAGCAGTTCATGAACGATGTGCTCGAGGCCGGCACCGACCTGTTCGTCATCCGCGGCACGACCGTCTCTGCAGAGCACGTGTCTCGCAACCAGGAGCCGCTCAACCTCAAGCAGTTCATCTACGAGCTCGACGTTCCCGTCATCGTCGGCGGTGCGGCGACCTACACGGCAGCGCTGCACCTCATGCGCACCGGTGCCGCTGGAGTGCTCGTCGGCTTCGGCGGGGGAGCGGCCTCGACCACCCGTCGGGTGCTCGGCATCCACGCACCCATGGCGACGGCCATCGCCGACGTCGCTGGCGCGCGCCGCGACTACCTCGACGAGTCCGGCGGACGCTACGTGCACGTCATCGCCGACGGCGGCATCGGCACCTCCGGCGACCTCGTGAAGGCCATCGCATCAGGCGCGGACGCCGTCATGATCGGTGCCGCGCTCGCGCGTGCCACCGACGCTCCGGGTCGCGGCTGGCACTGGGGTGCCGAGGCACGCCACGAGAAGCTCCCGCGCGGCAACCGCGTGCAGGTCGGCCAGGTCGCGCCCATGGCGGAGATCGTCGCCGGCCCCGCCGAGAGCGCCGACGGCATCTCGAACCTCACCGGCGCGCTCCGCCACTCGATGGCGACGACCGGCTACTCGGGGCTCAAAGAGTTCCAGCGAGCCGAGATGGTCGTCGCGCCCTACACGCCGACCGCCTGATCAGGACGACTGAGCCGCCTGACGGCTTGGCCGAAGGTTGAGCGTCCAGACTTCCCCCACAAGCAGCAACTGAGAACGAGGAGCAGGTTATGGCGAACAGCGTCTCTCGAAGCGACAAGCTCGGCCCCCAGGAACGCGCGGCGGCTATCGAGTCCCTCAAGACCAAGAACCTCGACGTGCTCGTCGTCGGTGGCGGCGTGGTCGGCGCAGGTGCGGCGCTCGACGCCGTCACGCGCGGCCTGAGCGTCGGCATGGTCGAGGCGCGGGACTTCGCGTCCGGCACGTCCAGCCGCTCGTCGAAGCTCATCCACGGTGGCATCCGCTACCTCGAGCAGATGGACTTCGGGCTCGTGCGCGAGGCGCTCCTCGAGCGCGGGCTGCTGCTGCAGCGCCTCGCGCCGCACCTGGTCAAGCCCATCCGCTTCCTCTACCCGCTGAAGAACCCGCTCGAGCGGTTCTACATCGGGGCCGGGATGCTCATGTACGACCTCTTCGCGAAGACCGGCGAGGTGCGTCCCGGTGTGCCGATGCACCGCCACTACACCCGCGGCCAGGTCGCGAAGATGTCGCCTGGGCTCTCCAAGAACGCCTTCTCCGGCGGTCTCACGTACTACGACGCCGGCGTCGACGACGCTCGCTTCGTCGCCGTTCTCGCCCGCACCGCATCGTTCTACGGGGCGCACGTCGCTCCGCGAGTGCGCGTCGAGGGCTTCCTGAAGGTCGGACAGCGCGTCGTCGGCGCGCAGGTCGTCGACCTCGAGACCGGCGAGCGGTTCGAGATCCGCGCCAAGCAGGTCGTCAACGCGACCGGCGTGTGGACCGATGACACGAACAAGATGGTCGGCGAGCGCGCGTCGTTCCGCGTCCGCGCGTCCAAGGGCGTGCACCTCGTCGTCCCACGCGACCGGTTCCAGTCCGCGTCAGGCCTCCTGCTGCGCACGGAGAAGAGCGTGCTCTTCGTCATCCCGAACGGCCGTCACTGGATCATCGGCACGACCGACACCGACTGGAAGCTCGACAAGGCGCACCCGGCAGCGACGGCCGCCGATATCGACTACATCCTCGAGCACGTCAACGAGGTCCTCGCGGTGAAGCTCACGCGTGCCGATGTCGAGGGCGTGTACGCCGGGCTCCGCCCGCTGCTCTCCGGGGAGTCGGAGGAGACGTCGAAGCTCTCGCGCGAGCACATGGTGGCGCACTCGGTGCCGGGCCTCGTGCTCATCGCCGGCGGCAAGTACACGACCTACCGCATCATGGCGCAGGACGCCATCGACGCCGCGGCCGACGCCCTCGACGGCAAGATCCCCGCCTCCACGACGAAGGACATCCCGCTGCTCGGCGCCGTCGGCTACAAGGCCGCCTGGAACCGCCGCGGCAAGATCGCCCGCGCCTTCGGCCTCCACCGCGTGCGCATCGAGCATCTCCTCAACCGCTACGGAACCCTGACGGACGAGATCCTCGACCTCATCCGCCAGAACCCGCAGCTGGCCGAGCCGATGCCGGGCGCCGACGACTACCTGCAGGCGGAGATCACGTACGCCGCGACGCACGAGGGTGCCCTGCACCTCGACGACGTGCTCGCGCGACGCACGCGCATCTCGATCGAGGCGTGGGACCGCGGCATCTCGGCCGCGCCCGTCGCCGCGCGGCTCATGGCGGAAGCCCTCGGCTGGGACGAGGAGCGCACGCAGCGCGAGATCGACACCTACGTCGAGCGCGTCGCAGCGGAGCTCGCGAGCCAGGAGCAGCCCGACGACGAGTCGGCGGACCGCATCCGCCTCGAGGCGCCTGACATCGACTCCGTGCTGGGTCACGCCGGCGACAACACGCCGTTCGGCACGGCCCCGTCGCTGCCGATGATCGAGGTCGACGAGACCGTCGACGTCGAGGCGGCAACCGTCAAGGCGGAGTCGAAGGACGCTCAGAAGTCGTAATGTCCGCAGCTGTCCGCGCCCAGGCCGCGCCGCCGTCGATGGGTCGAGTGCTTGTACGCCCCAAGTGGCTGGGTGTCCTTGCGCTCGCCCTCGTCGTCGCGTCGATCTTCGCGTGGCTCGGGCGCTGGCAGCTGGAGTCCGCGTTCCTGTCGCTGGAGCACGGTCGCACCGTCGCCGAGGAGGCCACGCAGCCTCCCGTCGGCCTCGGTGAGCTGGCTCAGCCCCAGGAGCGGGTGGCCGATGCCGCCGTCGGGCGTCAGGTGACGTTCGAGGGCACTGTGGACGCGCGCGACTTCGATGTCGTCGCCGATCGTCTCCAGGGCGAACTGCTCGGCTACTGGGTGATCGGGCACGTCGCCGTCACCGACGACGAGGCCGGCGCATCCTCGGATGCCGCTGTCGCACCGGGTCTCGCCGTCGCGCTCGGGTGGACCGAGGACGAGGCCTCCGCTCGAGAGCTCGTCACGGCGCTGCAGGGCTCGGGGCGAGGCGCAGAGCTTCCGCTCTCCGGCAGGCTCGAGTACGGCCAGGCGCCGCAGGTGAATCGCGGCGAAGACGCGCAGGCACTCATCTCCATGGCCCCGACGCACCTCATCAACCGCTGGGTGGAACCGGCGGCCCAGAACTACGGCATCTACGTGAGCCTCGACGAGGCGTCGATGCAGGCTGTCCTCGGGGAGTCCGCGAGTGCCGCCCCGCTCGACGCGATCACGCCGCAGGCGCTCGAGGCCCCGCAGCTGAACTGGCTGAACATCTTCTATGCCATCGAGTGGGTGCTCTTCGCGGGGTTCGCGATCTTCATGTGGTGGCGCCTCGCTCGCGACGAATACGAGAAGGAGCGACGTGAAGCCGCCGAGGCTCCCAGTGTGCTGGCCGAGCAGCTCAAGCGCGACCGGCTGAAGGCCATGCTGGACGAGCGAACGAAGCGCGAGGCCGTTCGCCTAGACTAGAGGTCATGCCTCACGACGCCCTCCTGACTGCCAACCCCGGTTTCCGACGGGCGCTCCGTTTCTATCAGGTGACGGCCTACGTGACCGGCATCCTTCTCTTGCTGCTGTGCGTCGAGATGTTCCTCAAGTACGTCTTCCACCTCGAGGTCGAGGCTTTCGGCCCGTTCGGGGTCATCGCGCTGGTCCAGGAGGACACGACGACGGCGCTCAACCTGAGCCTCTGGGTGCTCATCGTCCACGGCTGGTTCTACGTCGTGTACCTCATCGCCTCGTATGTGCTGTGGCAGCAGATGCGCTGGCCCATCGTGTGGCTGATCGCCATGGCTGCCGGCGGCATCGTCCCGTTCCTGTCGTTCATCACGGAGTGGTTCATGTCGCGCCGGGCGAAGCGCGACCTCGTGCTCCGCGAAGAGCAGCGACTCGCCGAAGCCGGCGAGGAGCAGCAGCTGCGTGCGTTCGAGGCGAGCCTGAGCGAGGCAGAACGCGAACAGCTCGACGCCGATGTGCAGCAGTCGCTCTCCGAGCACCAGCGCCGCACGAAGTAGCCCCACACCACCGCAGTCGCACCGAGTTCTCTCCGCACCACCCGAAAGGTGTCCATGGCAACCACCGACCAGCAGGCCACAGACCAGCGCCCAGTGCTCGTCGTCGATTTCGGCGCGCAGTACGCGCAGCTCATCGCGCGGCGCGTCCGCGAGGCGAGCGTCTACTCGGAGATCGTGCCGCACACGATCTCGGCAGAAGAGGTCGCCGAGAAGAACCCCGTCGGCATCATCCTCTCCGGCGGCCCCTCCAGCGTGTACGCGGAGGAGGCGCCCTCCCTCGACTCCGGCATCCTCGAGCTCGGCGTTCCGACGCTGGGCATCTGCTACGGATTCCAGGTCATGGCGACGCAGCTCGGCGGCGAGGTCGCGAAGACTGGCCGTCGCGAGTACGGCTCGACGGCGGTCAAGCTCGAGGCCGGAGCTTCGACGCTCCTCGACGGCCAGCCGGGCGACCAGACCGTCTGGATGAGCCACGGTGACTCGGTGGCGCGCGCCCCCGAGGGCTTCACGGTGCTCGCGACGACCGAGGACACGCCTGTCGCGGCCTTCCAGAACACCGAGCGAGGGCTCTACGGCGTGCAATGGCACCCCGAGGTGCTGCACTCTGAGCACGGCCAGGCACTCATCGAGGGATTCCTGCACCGTGCGGCTGGCATCCCGAGCGACTGGACGCCCGCCTCGGTCATCGACGAGCAGGTCGCGCGCATCCGCGAGCAGGTCGGCGACGCCAAGGTCATCTGCGGGCTGTCCGGCGGTGTCGACTCGGCAGTCGCAGCCGCCCTCGTGTACAAGGCCGTCGGCAGCCAGCTCACGTGCGTCTTCGTCGACCACGGCCTTCTCCGTCAGGACGAGCGCCGCCAGGTCGAGGAGGACTTCGTCGATGCGATCGGCGTGCGCCTCGTGACCGTGGATGCGCGAGAGCAGTTCCTCACGGCGCTCGCGGGCATCACGGATCCCGAGGCGAAGCGCAAGGCCATCGGGCGTGAGTTCATCCGCAGCTTCGAGCAGGCAGAGGTCGACCTCATCAAGGAGGCCCAGGAATCGGGGGAGCGCATCCGCTTCCTCGTCCAGGGAACCCTGTACCCCGACGTGGTCGAGTCGGGCGGCGGCACCGGAACCGCGAACATCAAGAGCCACCACAACGTCGGCGGTCTCCCCGAGGACATGCAGTTCGAGCTCGTCGAGCCGCTGCGCACGCTGTTCAAGGACGAGGTGCGTGCGGTCGGCCGCGAGCTCGGTGTTCCCGAGCCGATCGTCGCACGTCAGCCATTCCCTGGCCCTGGCCTCGGCATCAGGATCATCGGCGAGGTCACCCAGGAGCGGCTCGACCTGCTCCGCGAAGCCGACGCGATCGTGCGTCAGGAGCTGACGGCCGCGGGCCTCGACACGGAGATCTGGCAGTGCCCGGTCGTCCTGCTCGCCGATGTCCGCTCGGTGGGCGTGCAGGGTGATGGGCGCACCTACGGCCACCCGATCGTGCTGCGTCCCGTGTCGAGCGAGGACGCCATGACGGCCGACTGGACCCGCCTGCCGTACGACCTGCTGGCCCGCATCTCGAACCGCATCACGAACGAGGTCGACGACGTGAACCGGGTTGTGCTCGACGTGACGTCGAAGCCGCCGGGGACCATCGAGTGGGAGTAGCTCTCGACGAGGGCTGAGGCGGACGGGGATGCACCATGTGCATCCCCGTTCGTTCATTTTGTGCCATCTGGTGAGAGATCTGCGCACTTTTGTGGCGGCGTTCGTCGAGCCCACGATGGTGACCCTCCGAGGGCGATACGCGGGGTGAAAAACCTCCGGGCAATTGTGCCCGGACATAAATGCCTGGTAGTAGAGGTCAAAAACGGAGTAGACGAAAGGTTTTCGGTTTTTCGGTGGTCGATTCCGGATTTTCGAATCGGGATTTTTCGGCTCCACGCTCGTGAAAAGGCACACTCCACGGCGAAAGATGTTGCTGGCCAAGGTCGTTGGGTAGTGGCATGGTTGGGGTAATTCACGACTGGCAAGTTCCCCTTCAGTTCAGAGAGTTCGCGACATGGCGCCACGATTCCCCACCGATCCGCACCCCCAGGTACCGGCAGAGACGGGCGTGCTCCCATCCCTGCCACGAGAGGAGCTGCCGTCCGGCCACCTCGTGGACCACGCGCTCCTCCAGGACGCCGCGAATCAGCTCGCAGAGGTGAATCCCGATCACGGTGTCTCCGTCGAGTACCAGGGTCAGTGGGTCTCCGTCATGCCCGGGGAGCACATCGAGATCGGTCGCGACGCCGACATCCGGCTCGACGCCAACCCGTTCCTGCACCGCAAGCTCCTCCGCATCGCCGCGAAGGACGGGCTCTGGTTCGTGGCCAACATCGGCACGAGGATGACGCTCAGCGTCGTCGACGGCTCTGGGCGAGTGCAGGCCAGGCTCCTCCCTGGCGGGCGGATCCCGGTCGTCTTCGAGCGCACGAGCATCCACTTCTCGGCGGGCGAGCGCCACTACGAGGTGAAGATCCACGCGGTCTCACCTGTCTACATGGACCTTCCCGCAGGCTCCGGCTCCACGGTGGAGGCTCCAGGACGCGAGGCCAGCCACATCGCGCTGACGCCCGCGCAGCGGCTCCTGCTCCTCGCCCTCTGCGAATCGGTGCTGCTTCGAGGTGAGAAGGGGCTCGGCGACATCCCCACGAGCGCCCGAGCAGCTGAGCGGCTCGGCTGGACCGTCACCGCCTTCAACCGCAAGCTCGACAATGTCTGCGAGAAGCTCGACCGCGTCGGCGTCGAGGGGCTCCGGGGAGGGGCACGCTCGTACGCGACCAACCGGCGCGCTCGCCTCGTCGACTACGCCGTGCGCAATCGTCTCGTCTCCGAGGACGAGCTCTACCTCCTCGACATCGACCCGGAAGCGGGGATCGACGACCGGACGCTGCCTGCGCGGCGGTAGCCGCAAGCCCGCCCGAACGACAGAATGGCCGCTCCGGAAGGAGCGGCCATTCTGTGTTTCGACGACGTGCTGCGCTAGTTGTTGCCGCGCAGGATCGCGAGGACGCGGATGATCTCGACGTAGATGAAGACGACGGTCGAGACGAGGCTGTAGGCACCGATCCAGCCGTACTTGCGGGGAGCTCCGCCTTCGACGCCGTTCTTGATGAGCTCGAAGTCCATGACCAGCATGTACGCGCCCATGAGGACAGCGAAGATGCCGAGGATGACGCCGAGCGGGATGCCGAAGACCTCCATGGAGCGCATGCCCCAGGGGCCGGCAGCGCTCTGGAAGCCGAACATCATCATGCCGAAGTTGATGAGCGAGAAGAGCGCGTAGCCGAGCATGGCGACGAGCACGATCTTCGTCATACGGGGCGAGGTGCGGACCTTGCCGAAGCGGAACAGCACGAGCGTCACGGCGACCACGGAGAACGTCGCGAGGACGGCCTGCATGGCGATGCCCGGGTACAGCTGCTCGAGGATCGAGGAGAGCCCGCCGACCAGGAGGCCCTCAGCCGCCGCGAAAGCGAAGATGAGGCCGGTCTTCGGCTCGCGCTGGAACGCCAGCACCAGCGAGAGCACCAGGGCGCCGATGGCGCCGATGATCATCAGCATGGGGACGAACCACGCGACCGCTGCCGCGACGAGCACGATGCCGAAGAGGCCCGCGGTCTTGGCGATGGTGTCCTCGTAGGACATCCGGTCCATCTGGTCGGGGCTCGCAGGGGGCGCCTGGAACTGCGCGTTCAGCTGCTCGGCCGTGAGGGGCGCGGGAGGCTGCTGACCGTGAGTTGGCGCGGACTGCGCCCTCCCGAATTGGGGAGCGGTGGGCGCCTGGCCGAACTGTTGGCCGTGCTGCCTGCGTGCCTCCCCGTTGAAGTAAGGGTTGCGTTCTAGCGCGGAATTCGCCATGGCTGTCCGTGAGTCCGTTCTGTCTCGAAGGTCAAGATGCCCGCCGTAGACGGGGTTGCCGGGATTCTAGCGAAAGAGTTCGTGAATCCAGCCTGGAGCTGTGCGCCGTCAGCGGACACTCGGCGAGCGAGGTGCGCTCGCGCGTGCATCCCGGCCGGTGCCGAGGAGGATGCGCGGAAGCAGCAGGAACGCGCCGAGCACGATCGATGCGACCACGACGAACGCCGTCTCCGCCGTGTCTCCGACGAGGAGGCGGAGCAGCATGCCGCCACCGACGGTGACGACCCAGATGAACGCTCCAGACGGGAGCGGACGCCACGGCCTCCACCTGAACAGCGTCACGAGCACCCAGCCGACCAGGAGCGCGAGCACAAACGGCCAGCCCGTGGTCACGATGCCGGCCAGGGACAGCCCCTCGGAGTGACTCATGCGCCCGATGACCGCGAAGACCACGACGAGCAGGAGATCCACGATGAGTGGGAGCGCGTAGCCGCCGCCAGCGCGATAGATCGAACGTGTACGCCGCATGACACCAACGGTACGCCGGGGTACGACATACTGCGCGCGTGAACGCGCCCATTCACCAGACCTCGCCCCTCCTCATCGGCCACAGAGGGGCTCCAGCCCATCTCCCTGAGCACACCATCGACGGCTATCTCCTGGCCCTGCGGCAGGGGGCCGACGCGCTGGAGCCGGATGTGGTCCCGACCCGCGACGGGGTGCTCCTCGTGCGGCATGAGCCCCTGCTCGGCGAGAGCACCGACATCGGGGCGAGAGCCGCCGAGTTCGGCCCCGCTCGGCGAGCGTGGACGCCGGACGGCACGGTCACCGACTGGTTCGCCCACGACTACACGTGGGAGCAGCTGCGCACGCTGAACGCTGTGGAGCGAATCCCGGGCCTCCGCCCTGCGAACACCGCGTTCGACGGGCAGCTGCCGATGCTCCGGCTCCGCGAGCTCGTCGAGCTCCTCGCCGAGCGGCGGACGAACGCGGGCCAGCGGCCTCGCCTCGTGATCGAGCTCAAGCACGCGAGCTGGTTCCGTGCGCTCGGCTTCGACCTCGTCGAGCTCCTCGACAGGGAGCTCGCCGGTCTCTGGGGCTCGCCCGTGCTCGACGCCCTCGTGCTCGAGAGCTTCGAAGGGGAGGTGCTGCGCGAGGTGCGGCGACGCGGCGTGGCCGAGGGCGCATCCCTCGTCTATCTCATCGACAGCGAGGGGGTTCCCGACGACCGGCGGGTCCGAGACGGCGCTGTGGCTCTCGACTACGCGAGCGATCTCACCGACCGGGGGCTGGATGCGGTCGCGGAGTGGGCGGACGGCATCAGCCCAAGCCACCTGCTGCTCGGGATCGCGGATGAGGCAGGCGCGGTGCATCCGGAAGCGGGGCTGAGCCTGGTCGGCCGCGCCCACGCGAGGGACCTGCGGGTGTTCACGTGGACGCTGCGGCCAGAGGACCACTTCCTGCCTCCCGCGCTCGCGGGCAGACCGGAGGCCTACTGGCGCGGCATCCTGCGGACCGGCGTCGACGGGGTCTTCGCGGATGCGCCCGGTCGTGTCCGGGCGCTGATCGACGAACTCCACCCGACTCGGTGAGGCAGCCCAGACGAGAGAAGCGCCAGGCGACAGAGGTGCCAGACGACAGAGGTGCGAGAGATGCAGGCTCCCGGTGCGGGGAGCCTGCATCTCTCGCACCTCTCTGGCGCTCGGGTCGGGAGTCAGGCCTTCGCGGAGACCCTGTCGAGCGTCTTCAGCTCGTCGTCGCTGAGCTTGAGCGTGAAGGCGTCCGTGATGAGCGGCAGCTGCGCGGCCGTGCGTGCGCTTGCGATCGGCGCCACGACGCCGGGCTGAGCGGCGAGCCACGCGAGCGCCACGGTGCCCGGCTGGGTGTCGTGGCTCTTCGCGATGGTGGCGACCGCATCCGCGATCGCGTAGCCGTGGTCGTTCCGGTACTGCTCGACGGAGCTCGCGCGGGCCGACTCGACCTCGACGTCCCTGCGGTACTTGCCGGTCAGGAAGCCGTGCGCCAGCGCGAAGTACGGGACGACGCCGATGCCAGCCTCGCGGGCCAGCGGCAGCAGCTCGCCTTCGATGTCGCGCTCGAGGAGGTTGTACTCGGGCTGCAGGGCCGTCGGCTGGTGCAGGCGACCGCTCTCGACCGCCGCGAGCCACTCGCGCAGCCGAGGCGGCGAGTAGTTCGAGACGCCGATGGCCGTGATCTTGCCGGCGTCGACAAGCTCGGAGAACACGGCGGCGGTCTCGGCGATGGGCGTCTCCGGGTCGTCGCGGTGCGCGTAGTAGAGGTCGATCCGCTCGACACCGAGGCGCTCGAGGCTGTCGTCCACGGCAGCGCGAACGTTGTCGGCGCTGAGACCCGGCCGCTTCGCGAACTGCGCGACCTTGGTCGCGATGACAAGATCCTCCGGGCGACCGCGCGAGCGGAGCCACTCGCCGATGATGGTCTCGGATTCCGCGCCTGAGTTGCCAGGAACCCAGGCAGAGTAGACGTCGGCGGTATCGATGAAGTTGCCGCCGGCCTCGACGTAGGCGTCCAGGATCGCGAACGACTCGTCGCGGTCGGCCGTCCAGCCGAAGACGTTGCCGCCGAGGGCGACGGGAGAGACGGAGAGCGTCCCGCCGAGCGCGCGACGGGCGGGGGAGAGCTGCGTGGTCAAGGTGATTCCCTTCCGCGGCCTCCGCGATGTCGGTGGCCGCACCTACAATCAACGAGTCATGACGCTACTGCCACCTGTCTTCGATCCCTCTGAAAACGACCTCCTCGACGGACTCAATCCGCAACAGAAGGAAGCCGTCACCTATCGCGGCCCCGCGCTGCTCATCGTGGCGGGCGCGGGCTCCGGCAAGACGCGGGTGCTCACCCACCGCATCGCCGGTCTCATCGCCTCCCGTGAGGCCTGGCCGAGCCAGATCCTCGCGATCACCTTCACCAACAAGGCCGCCGCCGAGATGCGCGAGCGCATCCAGCACATCGTAGGAGGTGCGGCGGATGGCATGTGGATCTCCACGTTCCACTCGGCCTGCGTGCGCATCCTGCGCCGGGAGGCCGACAAGTTCGGCTTCACGACGAGCTTCACGATCTACGACTCGGCCGACTCGAAGGCCCTCATCAAGCGCATCGTGAAGGCCCTCGAGGCCGACGTGCTCGGCTTCACCGTGTCGAGCGTGCAGTCGCGCATCTCGAAGCTGAAGAACGAGCTCACCGATGTCGACGGCTTCGCCCGCCAGGCCAACATGAGCGACCCGCGCGACGCGATGTTCCTCGACATCTACCGGCAGTACACCCAGTCGCTGCGTCGCGCCAACGCCTTCGACTTCGACGACCTCATCTCGCAGACGGTGTGGATGCTCCGCGCCTTCCCCGACGTCGCGGCCCAGTACCAGCGCCGGTTCCGCCACGTGCTGGTCGACGAGTACCAGGACACGAACCACGCCCAGTACTCGCTCATCCGTGAGCTCACGCGCTCGGTGGAGCCGCAGCACGTGCCGCACGACACCCGGATGGAACTCGACGCGAACGGCGGCATCCCTGGGGCCTCGCTCACGGTCGTCGGCGACTCCGACCAGTCGATCTACGCCTTCCGCGGCGCGGACATCCGCAACATCAGCGAGTTCGAGCGCGACTTCTCCGACGCGAAGGTGGTGCTCCTCGAGCAGAACTACCGCTCCACGCAGAACATCCTCTCGGCCGCCAACGCGGTCATCCGCAACAACTTCGACCGCGTCGACAAGAAGCTGTGGTCCGACGGAGGCGAGGGGGCGAAGATCGTCGGCTTCACTGGCTTCTCCGCCCACGACGAGGCGCAGTTCGTCGCGGATGAGATCCACAAGCTCCGCGACGCCGGCCAGAGCTACAACGACATGGCCGTCTTCTACCGCACCAACGCGCAGACGCGCGCGCTCGAGGAGATCTTCATCCGCTCCGCCGTGCCCTACCGCCTCGTCGGCGGCACGAAGTTCTACGAGCGCGCCGAGATCAAGGACCTCATCGCGTACCTCACGGCCCTCGTCAACCCGGCCGACGAGATGTCGACGAGGCGCATCCTGAACTCCCCGAAGCGGTCGATCGGACCGGCGACGGAGACCGCGATCTGGGACTTCGCGAACCGGTACGACATCACGTTCCGCGACGCCATGCGCCGCGCGGGCGAGCTCGGGCTCGGGCCGAAGGTCACGGGTGCCATCGCGCAGCTCGCCAAGCTGCTCGACGACGCGACCGCCGGCCTCGACATCGACGCGCCGACCGGACGCAAGACGGTGAGCCAGACGCTGAAGACCATCGTCAAGGGCACCGGCTACCTCGAGAAGCTCCTGCAGACCGGCAACCCCCAAGACGAGGCCCGCGCCGAGAACGTCGAGGAGCTCATCTCGGTGGCCGCCGAGTTCGACAAGAACAACGCGGGCGGCTCCGTCATCGACTTCCTCACCGACGTCGCCCTCGTCGCAGCCGCCGACGACCTCATCGACGAGTCCGGGGCCGTCGTGCTCATGACGCTCCACACCGCGAAGGGGCTCGAGTACGACTCGGTCTTCATCACGGGAGTCGAGGAGGAGCTGCTGCCCCACCGCATCGCCGCAGACGAGCCAGGCGGTCCAGCTGAGGAGCGACGCCTTTTCTACGTCGGCATCACGCGTGCACGCAAGCGCCTGCACCTCTCCCTCGCCATGATGCGCTCGCAGTTCGGTGAGACGGCAGCCGCGCTGCCGAGCCGCTACCTCCAGGAGATCCCGTCCGAGCTCATCGAATGGAGGGTCTCGCCGGGATCCGCCGCAGGCAGGGGCGGCTTCGAGCAGCGATCGGTGGCCTCCGCTCGCAAGCCGCTCGGCAGCGAGGGGTACGGGACCGCGGGCGGCTACGGGCGCAGCGCCGCCGACGCCGGCAGTGCGGGCTTCTCCAGCGCCGTGCGCTTCCGCGACTCCGACGCGGGTCGCGAGACCGCCCCGAAGGCCAAGCCGAAGCAGAAGTGGATCAACGAGGTCACCGGACAGATGCGCGACAACAGCGGCATGGAGCTCGTCGCCGGCGACCGCATCACGCACGTCGACTTCGGTGAGGGCACCGTGCGCGCGATCCTCGGCAGCGAGGCGAAGCGAATCGCTGAAGTCGACTTCGACAGCGCCGGCCGCAAGAAGCTGCTCGTGAAACTCGCTCCGATCGAGAAGCTGGGCAACTGAGGCCCCCGCTGGCACTAGGCTGGACGACGGACGTGTTTTGCCGGGCGGCGGGCACACACTGCCTGCCGGCGATGCGGTCCGCTCTGCAAATTCTGAAGGCTCGAGCGCGAGAATCCGAAGGCTCGGGCGAACGAACGCGACGACGCGTCGCGGATGGGATGAAACGTGGATCTCTTTGAGTACCAGGCGCGAGATGTATTCGACGCCCACGGTGTTCCAGTTCTCCAGGGACTCGTGGCCTACACGCCCGAGGAGGCGAAGGCCGCAGCCGAGAAGATCGGCGGCGTCACCGTCGTCAAGGCACAGGTCAAGGTCGGAGGCCGCGGCAAGGCTGGCGGCGTCAAGCTCGCTAAGACCCCCGACGAGGCGTTCACCGCAGCCGAGGCCATCCTGGGCCTCGACATCAAGGGCCACATCGTCGAGAAGGTCATGATCGCGCAGGGCGCGGACATCGACCAGGAGTTCTACTTCTCCGTGCTCCTCGACCGCGCCAACCGCTCGTACCTCGCCATGGCGAGCGTCGAGGGTGGCATGGAGATCGAGCAGCTCGCCGTCGAGAAGCCAGAGGCGCTCGCTCGCGTGGCCGTCGACCCGATCCGCGGCATCGACGCAGCCAAGGCCGAGGAGATCGCGCGCGCCGCGAACTTCCCGGAAGAGCTCGTCGCCAAGGTCGCTGACGTCTTCGTCAAGCTCTACGAGGTGTACAACCAGGAAGACGCGACGCTCGTCGAGGTCAACCCGCTTGTCCTCACCAAGGGCGGCGACATCGTCGCTCTCGACGGCAAGGTCACGATCGACGAGAACGCCGAGTTCCGTCACGCCGACCACGTCGCGCTCGCCGAGGCAGCAGGCGGACTCGACCCGCTCGAGGTCAAGGCGAAGGCCCACGACCTCAACTACGTGAAGCTCGACGGCTCCGTCGGCATCATCGGAAACGGCGCTGGCCTCGTCATGTCGACGCTCGACGTCGTCGCCGGCGCAGGCGAGAAGCACGGCGGACAGAAGCCCGCCAACTTCCTCGACATCGGAGGCGGAGCATCCGCCGAGGTCATGGCCGCTGGTCTCGACGTCATCCTCGGCGACGAGCAGGTCAAGTCGGTCTTCGTGAACGTCTTCGGCGGCATCACCTCCTGCGACGCCGTCGCCAACGGCATCGTGGGCGCGCTCAACACGCTCGGCGACTCGGCCACGAAGCAGATCGTCGTCCGCATCGACGGCAACAACGTCGAAGAGGGTCGTCGCATCCTCGCCGAGGCGAACCACCCCCTCGTGACCGTCGTCGCCACCATGGACGAGGCAGCCGACAAGGCCGCCGAACTCGCCGCCCGCGCCTGAGTCGCCCGAAGAAAAGCAGAGAAGGAACAACAATGTCGATCTTCCTCGACGAGAACTCCAAGATCATCGTTCAGGGCATCACCGGCTCTGAGGGCTCGAAGCACGCCACGCGCATGCTCGAGGCCGGCTCCAACATCGTCGGAGGCACCAACCCCCGCAAGGCCGGGCAGACGCTCGAGCTCGCGGGCAAGGAACTCCCGATCTTCGGCACCGTGAAGGAGGCCATCGAGGCCACCGGCGCGAACGTCACCGTCATCTTCGTGCCGCCGGCCTTCGCCAAGGACGCCATCATCGAAGCCATCGACGCCGAGATCCCGCTTGCCGTCGCGATCACCGAGGGCATCCCGGTCAAGGACTCCTCCGAAGCCTGGTCGCACGCGCAGAGCGTCGGCAAGACGCGCCTCATCGGCCCGAACTGCCCAGGCATCATCTCCCCGGAGAAGTCGCTCGCCGGCATCACGCCCGCGAACATCACGGGTGCCGGCCCCATCGGCCTCGTCTCCAAGTCGGGCACGCTCACGTACCAGATGATGTACGAGCTCCGCGACCTCGGCATCTCGACCGCGATCGGCATCGGCGGCGACCCCGTCATCGGCACGACGCACATCGACGCCCTCGAGGCGTTCGAGGCCGACCCCGACACGAAGGCGATCGTCATGATCGGCGAGATCGGCGGAGACGCCGAAGAGCGTGCCGCCGAGTACATCAAGGCGCACGTGACGAAGCCCGTCGTGGGCTACGTCGCCGGCTTCACCGCCCCTGAGGGCAAGACCATGGGACACGCGGGCGCGATCGTCACCGGGTCCGCTGGTACCGCGCAGGCCAAGAAGGAGGCCCTCGAGGCTGCAGGCGTCCGCGTCGGCACGACGCCCACCGAGACCGCCAACCTCCTCCGCGAGGTCTACGCAGCGCTCTAGCGAGCAGCCGCAGAGCACGGCTCTGCACACGACGAAGTGGGCTGCAGCCCCGTGGAGACACGGGCTGCAGCCCATTCGTCTCACCGACGCGATGATCCCCCTCTCGCGGCGGGCACGTGAACCTGGCACCGCCGAGCGGTCGCCGTACCGAGATCTGAGACAGGATGCCCGTGACTCGACCCGAGTCGGCCCCAGCACGACAGAACGGTCACCCCGGCGCGCAGCCGGGCTCGAAGCCCGGAGGGCGTCCCGCGGCCCACTCCGGTGGACACCCGGGCGGCCGCCCTGGCGGCCATCCGGGTGCCGCGGTTCCGCTCGACGCGCGCGTCGTCGGTGCGACCCCGAGGGCGAGGATCGCAGTGCCCCTGGCACTCGGCTGGCTGCAGGCCCTGGCCCTGGCCGGAGTCCTGCTGCTCGTCGGAGGAGCACTCGACGGCATCCTCGCGGGGGAGGTGCCGAACGCGAGCAGCGTCATCCTCATGAGCGCTCTGGTCGTGGCGACCGCCGCTGCCGCCGCGGTCTCGACGGTCCTGGTCCAGCGCAGCAAGAACTCGACCGAACGTGCCCTGCGCCGGCTTCTTGTCGGCCAGCTCTTCGCCGTCGGGCCGCTGGCCCTCGGCCGGGAACGCACTGGCTCCCTCGTCAGCACGGCCACCGCCTCGATCGACCGGGCATCCGCCTACCGGGCTGGATTCCTCGGGCCGATCATCGCGTCGCTCACGACGCCGCTCCTCGTGCTGGCGGTCATCGCCGTCGCCATCGACCCGCTCACCGCTGGCCTCCTGCTGCTGCTCGTGCCGCTCATCCCGCTCATCATCATCGGGGTCCAGCGCGCGTTCCGTTCATCGACTGGCGCGTACCGGCGCAGCGCGGGTCAGCTCTCGGCGGCTTTCCTCAGCGCCATCCAAGGCCTCACGACCCTGACCCTCAACCGAGCCGCCGCGCGGACGGGTGAGGACCTGCGCGAGCGAGGTGAGCAGAACAGGCGCCGGGTCATGCGGCTGCTCGCCGGCAACCAGGTGCTCATCCTGGCGGTCGACGCCGTCTTCTCGCTCGCCATGATCACGGGCGCGGCGGGTCTTGCCGTCTGGCGACTCGGGGACGGCGCCATCACGCCGGGTCAGGCCGCGGCCCTGGTGCTGCTCTCGACCCTGCTGACGGGGCCCGTCGATATCGTCGGCCAGTTCTTCTACATCGGCATGACGGGTCGCAACGCCGAGCGGGAGCTGAGCGCCGCGGTCGCCGCTCGGCCCGTGTCCGACAGCGCGGCACCGGCTCCCGTCGGATCAGGCGGGGCGGCCGCGCTCGAGCTGCGCGGCGTCACCGCAGGCTACGAGCGAGGGCAGACGGTGCTCTCGGAGTACTCGCTGCGCATCGAGCCCGGGGAGCGGGTCGTCGTCACCGGCCCGAGCGGTTCGGGCAAGTCGACGCTCCTGACCCTGGCCCAAGGGCTCCTCGCACCTCGCGAGGGCATCGTGCTCGTCGGGGGAGAGCCAGCAGGCAGCTCACCGGCGCGGGCCGCGCTCGCCGTCGTCGAGCAGACCACGTTCCTCTTCACCGGCACCGTCGCCGACAACCTCCGAGTCGCGAAGCCCGATGCCAGCGACGACGAGCTGTGGGCTGCCCTCGCCGCGGCGGAACTCGGCGAAGACCTCGAGCGGTCCCCGGACGGCCTCGCGACGCAGGTCGGCGAGAGCGGTCTCTCGATCTCGGGCGGGCAGGCGCAGCGCGTCGCCATCGCCCGGGCGTTCCTGCGCGATGCGAGCGTGCTGCTCCTCGATGAGCCGACCGCCCAGGTCGACCTGCGCTCGGAGCGCCTCATCACGCGTGCGCTCGCGAAGCTGGCCGAGGGGCGAACGGTGGTCATGGTCTCGCACCGGCCGACCAGCATCCTGGCAGCCGACAGGGTCGTCACGCTCGAGGCGACAGCGACAGCGACAGCGACCGCATCGAGTCATTCTGCGGCCGCCGACGGTTCCCCCTCGGGGCTACCGCAGCACCCTGGCCACCCACACGTAAGGGGAGCGCGACGATGACCGCCGCATCCACTGCGCTCGACACTCGCCAGCCCACCAGGCCCCAGCTCGTCACCTGGCTGCTGCGCCAGACGGCGCCGCTGCTCTGGCCGCTGGCCCTCGCCACCGTGCTGCGGATCGTCGGCCAGCTCGCTGGCATCGCCATCCTGGTCGTCGCGATGCTCGGCGTCTCCGGGGTGCTGTCGCTTGCCGGCACGATCTGGACGATGGTCGCGCTCGCGCTCGGCAAGGCCGTCCTGCGCTACCTCGAGCAATTCAGCGGCCACTTCGTGGCCTTCGCCGCCCTCGCGCGTCTCCGGAACCTGTTCTACGCCAGGCTCGCGCCGCAGGCTCCCGCCGCGACCGAGGGCGCGGGCAGCGGCGAGCTGAGCGAACGCGGCACGCGCGATATCGACCGTGTCGAGGTGTTCTTCGCGCACACGGCTCCACCGGCGATCTCGGCCGTTGCTGTCCCCGTCACCGCGCTCATCTGGCTCGGCACCACTCAGGGCGCGGCGCTGGCCCTCGCCATCGCGCCGTTCGTCGCCTTGGTCGTGCTGGTCATCCCACTGATCGGGGGTCGAGCAGGCTGGCGCGCCTCGCAGGAGACCGTCGCCGCGAAGGGCGTCGTCGCCCAGCACGTCAGCGACTCCGTCCAGGGCGTGCGCGAGGTGCTCGCCTTCGAGCACGCCGAGGCTCGCCTCGCGGACATGGATGCGCGCGGTGAGTCGGGGGCTCGCGCCTCCGCGTTCGCCTCCCGCGTCGCCGCGCTCCGCGGTGGACTGGTCGTGCTGCTCCAATGGGCCTCAGTGCTCGCGGTGCTGCTCGTCGGGGGCACTGGCGTCGTGACCGGGAGCCTCGGCTACGAGCAGCTGCTCGTCGCGCTCGCGGTCGCCGTCGGGCTCTTCGTGCCGACCCGCGCCGTCGAGAGCTTCGTGACCGACCTCAACGCGTCGTTCGCGAGCGCCGCTCGCCTGTACGAGGTCATCGAGCGGCCGCCCTTGGTGACGGATGCGCTCGCCGACAATGCGTCGAAAGTCCAGCCCGCTCGAACCGACGTCGATGAACCCCAGCCGAATTCGGTGGCGCTCGCCTTCGAGGGCGTGACGTTCGCGTACCCGGTCACGGGCGGCTCGACCTCCGCTGCACCGAGGACGGTGCTCGATCGGGTCTCCTTCGAGCTGCGCGCGGGCGAGCACCTCACCGTGGTGGGGCCGTCCGGCAGCGGCAAGTCCACGATCGCGTCGCTCGCCCTCCGCTTCTGGGACCCGGATCTCGGGTCGGTGTCGCTGGCCGGCAGTCGTTACGGTGCTCCGCGACCCCTGCAGCGCATCCCGCTCGACGAGCTGCGCACCCGGATCGCACTCGTGCCGCAGCGTCCGTACCTGAGCGACGGCACGGTAGGGGAGAACGTGGCGCTCGCCCGACCTGACGCGAGTGACGACGAGATACTCAAGGCTCTGCGCGTCGCGGCCCTCGACGAGTGGGTGCGCGAGCAGCCGAAGGGGCTCGACACCCCGGTGCGGGAGCGCGGCGGCGGACTGTCTGGCGGGCAGCGGCAGCGCGTCGCGATCGCACGCGCCGTGCTGGCGAACCCGGAAGTGCTTGTGCTCGACGAGGCGACGAGCGCGCTCGACGGTGCCACCGAGCGCACCGTCCGCGCGCGCCTCGCTGAGTGGGCAGGGCAGCGCAGCATCCTCGAGATCAGCCACCGGCTCGACACGCTCGACGACACCGCTCGGGTCATCGTGCTCGACGCAGGTCGGGTCGTGGAGGAGGGGGCGCCCGACGGTCTCCGTGCCGCGGGAGGCCCGTTCCAGCAGCTCCTCGAGCGCTGACCTCCGCGCCGCCGAAACGCGCGGCAGGAAGCACCTGATCGCTGTCAGCGCGAGGATGCGGGCCGTCTGATCTCGGAGGTCAGTCGGGCCGGCCCGTGTCCGTTCGACCCGTGTCGTTGTCGCCGTGCTGCCGCAGCTCGAGCTCGATGAACGCCCCGATCATGGCGCGATAGCTCGCTTCGACGACCGCAGGGGAGCTCCCGCCCTGTTCCGCCAGCGCCCGCACCTTCGCGATGACCTGCTCGACGCGCGCTGGAGCACGCACCGCGCCAGTGTCCTGACCGCGCTTGGCGACCGCCGCGCGCTCCACCCAGCGCTGCCGCTCGCCGATGAGCTCCACGAT
Organism: Pseudoclavibacter sp. Z016; assembly: GCF_002931215.1. Taxonomy (NCBI): domain Bacteria; kingdom Bacillati; phylum Actinomycetota; class Actinomycetes; order Micrococcales; family Microbacteriaceae; genus Pseudoclavibacter; species Pseudoclavibacter sp. Z016. The sequence goes on along the minus strand of NZ_PSTU01000013.1, from coordinate 156,354 downwards.
TCGGGCATCGAGCGCATCGATGGCGCGTCGGATGTCCGTCATCTCGTGCGGGCCTGTTGATTCAGTCATTCCGGCAGGTTAGCGGCTATCGTCGGGGTGCTATGCCTCGCCCGATCACGTACCTGTACTCGGCCGTCGACGCGCTCGTCGCGGCTGCGGTCGGCCTCGGCGTCCCGCTGATCGCGGTCGTCGCGGTGCAGCTGGCGACGACGGGCTTCGGCAGCGACTTCGCCGCTGGCTTCGAGTATGCGGCGGCCATCTGGGCTCTCTCGCTCGGGGGTTCCGTGGGGGCGGTGCTCGACCCGAGCTCGGGTCTCCTGCCTGCCGGGAGCGAGGCGGTGAGCTTCACGCTGCGGGTCATGCCGCTGGGCCTCACGCTCATCACGGTGTGGCTGGCACACGTGGCCGGGGTCCGCGTGCGTGCGGCCTCCGATCTCATCTGGCCCGGCCTCCTCCTCACCGCAGCGGTGTTCGGCGCCGCCGCCGCCGGGGTCTCGCTCGCGGCGAGCGCCCGTGGCCTGGACGTCGGCGTCTGGCAGACCGCCATCGTGGGTGCGGTCGTCTTCCTTGGCGCCGCGTTCGTCGGGGCGCGCGGATGGCAGGTCGCACCGTTCGGCTCGATCCTCTCGAACCTCGAGGAGCGCACACGGGCGTCCGTGTCTCAGGGACTGAGGGCGGCCGGCCTCATGGTCACCGGCATCCTCGGTGCTGGGGCGGTACTGCTGCTCATCGCGGTCCTTCTGGGGCTCGCGAGCATCCTGGCGCTCTTCCAGTCGCTCCCGCTCGATGTGACGAGCGCGATCGTGGTGGGTCTCAGCCAGCTCGTGATCGCCGTGAACGGCATCGTCTGGTCTGCGGCGTGGATGCTCGGCTCGGGATTCGCGATCGGCACCGGTTCGCAGGTCACGCCCGTGGAGACGCTGGTCGGTCCCATGCCGGTTCTCCCGCTTCTCGGCGCCATCCCGTCTTCGCCGCCGGTGCTCGCGGTCTCGATCATCGCCGTTCCTGTCCTGGTCGGGCTTGCCGCGATGGTGGGGGTGCGGATGCACGCCCCGGCTGGTGCAGCCCGTGGCGTGTGGGCTCGCGTCTCCGTCGCGGTGATGGCGGCGGCGCTCGCAGCCATCGCGATCGGGATCCTCGCCCTTGCAGCTGGCGGCTCGGCCGGCCCTGGTCGCCTCGCGGAGATCGGCCCCTTCCCCCTGCTCACCGGCGCGAGCGCGTTCGGCACGCTTGCCCTCGGCGCCCTTGTCGGGGCGCTGGTGCCGCTCTCTGCCGAGCAGCTCGAGAACGACGACGAGGTCGACGAAGACGACGCCGAGGAAGTCGGCAGGGGCGAACGTGACGGACGAAAGAAGCACAGCCGCGCATCCGCCGGCACGCCGACTTCGACGCCGATGGGACGTGACCAGGCGAGCAGACCGCAGCCACGCGAGAAGGAGAGCACGTCACCGGCACGCGCAAGTGCTGCTTCCTCCAAGCGACGCTCACGACGGGATGGCACCGACGAACGCACCTGGGTCGCCGACGCCGTCTCGAAGCGCTTCGAGGACCCGGGTGAGGTCGAGAAGAAGCCCGGCACCGCACTCGAGGTGCGCACCGACGATCAGCCGGCCGAGCGGCAGACGTCCGAGATCCGCCGGGCGAAGCGGCTCAAGGTCGAGAATCCGCGCTACGACGACGAGCCGGACATCTACGCCGACATCGACCTCGACGACTGAGCGGGTCTGACCCGGGAGCCCCGACCGTGCGCAGCGATTAGACTGACCCGGTGCTCAAGGTAGTCGTCCTCATCTCCGGCGCGGGTTCGAACCTGCAGGCGCTGCTCGAGACACTCCGGACCTCCGCCGATTCCGCGTCGCCCTTGGGCGCCGAGATCGTGGCGATCGGCGCCGATCGGCCTGCCGCAGGCCTCGCCCTCGCGCAGGAATTCGGCATCCCGTCGTTCGTGGTGCGGCCGAAGGACTTCGCCGACCGTGAGGCCTGGGGAGCGGAGCTGCTCGCGCAGATCCAGAGCTTCGAGCCAGACCTCACGCTGCTCTCCGGATTCATGCGGCTCGTGCCACCCGCCATGGTGGATGCGCTGGCCCCGCGCCTCCTGAACACCCACCCCGCGTACCTGCCCGAGTTCCCAGGCGCCCACGCCGTGCGCGACGCGCTCGAAGCCGGCGTGGCAGAGACGGGCGCCTCCATCATCATCGTCGACAACGGCGTCGACACCGGTCCGATCGTCGATCGCGTCCGCATCCCCGTACTCCCCGGTGACACCGAGGAGCTGCTCCACGGCCGCATCAAGGTCGCGGAGCGCCGTCTGCTGGAAGACACCGTCAGAGGCGTGGCCTCCGGCGAAATCGCACTCGAGGAAAGAGCCAACGCATGAGCAGCCCCGCTTCACACGAATCGCTGACCACCCTCGAGCGGATCGAGCCCAAGCGCGCGCTCGTGTCCGTGAGCGACAAGAGCGGCCTGCTCGAGCTGGCCTCAGGACTGCAGGCAGCCGGGGTCGAGATCGTCTCCACCGGCTCGACCGCGAAGACCATCCGCGAGGCGGGCTTCGACGTCACCGACGTGCAGCAGGTGACCGGGTTCCCCGAGTCGCTTGACGGTCGCGTCAAGACGCTGCACCCCGGCGTGCACGCCGGGATCCTCGCCGACCGGCGGATCGCCGACCACCTCCGCCAGCTCGAGGAGCTCGGCATCGAGCCGTTCGAGCTCATCGTCGTGAACCTCTACCCCTTCGTCGAGACGGTCGCCTCCGGGGCGGATGCTCCGGCGATCATCGAGCAGATCGACATCGGCGGTCCCGCCCTCGTGCGCGCCTCCGCAAAGAACTTCGCGAACGCCACGATCGTCACGTCACCGAGCGACTACACCAGGGTTCTCGACGAGATCTCTGGCGGAGGTGTGACGCTGTCGACGCGTCGCGCGCTCGCCGCGGCCGCGTTCCAGCACACGTCGAGCTACGACCAGGCCGTCGGCGCGTGGTTCGCGTCGCACATCCTGGAGGTCGAGGCCGCTGGAGCCGCGGAGCCCGCCGCCGGCTCGGCGTCCGACGCGCTCCCGAGCTCCTTCACGATCGAGGGCGACCAGCTCGCCGTCCTCCGCTACGGCGAGAACTCGCACCAGGTCGCGGCCGTGTACGGGCGCGCCGACGGCCGGGGCATCGCCCAGGCCGAGCAGCTCCACGGCAAGGAGATGTCGTACAACAACTACGTCGACGCCGACGCGGCCCTCCGCGCGGCGTTCGACCACACCTCGCCGGCTGTCGCCATCATCAAGCACGCCAACCCGTGCGGCATCGCGATCGCGCCTGAAGGCCTCGCGTCGGCCGAGGCCATCGCCGAGGCCCACCGTCGTGCGCACGCCTGCGACCCGGTCAGCGCCTACGGCGGCGTCGTCGCCGCCAACCGCGAGGTCTCGCTCGAGATGGCGCAGACGCTCGCCAAGATCTTCACCGAGGTCGTCATCGCGCCGAGCTTTGCGCCAGAGGCGCTCGAGGCGCTGCGCGCGAAGAAGAACATCCGCCTCCTCCAGCTTCCCGCGGACCCGGCTCCAGAGGAGCGTGAGGTGCGCCAGATCTCCGGCGGCTTCCTCGTCCAGAGCGCAGACCGCTTCGAGCCGAGCGTGTCGCTCATCGAGAGCTGGACGCTCGTAGCCGGGGCCCCCGCCGCTGGGCAGACCGTCGAGGACCTCGAGTTCGCGTGGCGAGCCTGCCGCGCCGTGAAGTCCAACGCGATTCTCCTCGCCGCAGACGGAGCCTCCGTCGGAGTCGGCATGGGGCAGGTCAACCGCGTCGACTCCTGCCACCTCGCCGTCTCGCGGGCGGGGGAGCGGGCCGCAGGGTCCGTCGCCGCGTCCGACGCGTTCTTCCCGTTCGCGGACGGCCTCGAAGTGCTGCTCGAGGCCGGCGTGAGCGCCGTCGTGCAGCCGGGCGGATCCATCCGCGACGAGGAGGTCATCGCGGCCGCCGAGAAGGCGGGCGTGACGATGTACTTCACGGGCGAGCGCCACTTCTTCCACTGATCCGCGCTGATCCGCGCGACTCGCGCGATCTGAGCGTGTCCGCAATCGAGACCCACGAGAGCAGCAATTGAGCACCAAGAACTCCCAACCCGTCACCCGCGTCAGCGAGCTCGACGGCGGAACGCGCTTCAACGCGGCACTCGTCGCGGCGATGGGCGTCGCGTTGGCGACACTCCTCACCTCGCTCGTCGTCATGAACGAGCGAGACCTCACCGGGGTCATCTCGCCGCTCACGACGCTTACCGACACGTTCGACTTCTACTCGCTGCCGGTGCTCCTCCTGCTGATCCTCGTCACGCTCGTCGGCTGGCTCGGGTGGCTCCGCAACTGGTGGATCGCCGCGATCGCCGGATTCGTGCTCGCGCTCATCGCGGGCACGGTCGGCTACGTCGTCCGGCTCGCGACGGGTGGCGCTGAGTTCACCAGCGAGACGTGGTCGGCGATCTTCACGGAGTTCTTCGGGCTCAACTTCGTATTCCTCGTCTCCGGCACCGTGTTCACAGCGCTCATCGGGCCGACGCTGTTCCGCCGGCAGGTCGCCGAGATGCTCCGGGAGGTGTCCTCTCGCGTCGCGCACGCGGGGGAGCTCCGCCGGTTCGCGGAGTCGAACAGCAAGCTGGCGCTCGTGCGCATCCCCGCCGCGAACCCGCAGGATGCCCAGGTCACCTTCCAGGAGCGCGCGGCGGTCGACCGCGATCGCGCCAACGAGCAGTGGGAGTCCTACGTCGCGCTGCTGGACGAGCACGGGTGGGAGACCCGCGAGGTGCCAGCGGCTGAGACCATGCCGGACTCGGTCTTCACCGAGGACCAGGTCATCGTGCTCGGCCAGGTCGCGATCCTGGCTCGCAGCGGGGCGGCGTCCCGTCGCGCCGAGCTGCCTGGCGTCCGGGCGGCGCTCGCCGAGACCGAGTTCGTCACGATGGAGATCGAGGCCCCGGCAACCCTCGACGGGGGCGACGTTCTCCTCGCGGGCGACACCGTCTACGTCGGCGCGTCCACCCGCACGAACGCCGAGGGCATCCGCGCGCTGCGCGAGATCGCGCTCGATCTCGGCTACCGCGTCGTCGCGGTGCCCATCACCGGGGCGCTGCACCTGAAGACGGTCGCGACCGCCCTGCCCGATGGGACCGTCCTCGCCTGGACTCCCGCGCTCGAGCAGCCCTCCCTGTTCGGTGGCTACATCGAGGCACCCGAGCTGCTCGGTGCGAGCATCCTGCCGCTGGATGCGGACACCGTGCTCGTCTCCGCTGCCGCGCCGGCGACCGCGAAGCTCGTGAAGCGCCTCGGCTACAACGTCGTCACCCTCGACGTCTCGGAGTTCGAGAAGCTCGAGGGCGGGGTCACCTGCCTGTCGGCTCGCGCCTACTAGACGCGACCGCATCCCCGACCACGCCACGATCGCTGCCCGGCGTTTCACCCTCTCGCAGTCCCGCAAGAGGGTGAGACGCCGGGCAGCGATTTCGGTCGAACGGCTCTATCGAACTGCTTTACAGCGAGCCGGTTCCGTGCTGGCTGAGCTCCCGCTCGCCGATCGTCTCTCCGTACTGGGTCTCGCCGGTGACGACGAACCCGAGGCTTCGGAAGAAGTCGCCCGGCCCGAGGTCGCCCTCTTCCCAGATGGTGGTCACCTTGTCGAAACCGCGGCGTGCAGCCTCATCGAGGATCGCCGTCACCGCGAACGACCCGACCCCACGGCGCTGGTAGTCGGCATCGACGTTCATGCGCATGATCGTTGCCCGGAACAGCTCGTCGGGAGCGTCCTCGTCGAAGTTGGCCATGATGAAGCCCACGACTCGACCATCGAGCACGACGACCCTCGGCCACGACGTCGACTGGCTGACGTAGGCCTCCGAGATGGAGTGCGAGACAGGCGCGACGAACGCCTCCTGGCCTGGTTTCAGTGTGAGCGTGTTGGCGGCGACGATGTTGTCGGCGGACAGCTCTTCGATATACAGCTCGCTCATGGATGCAGAGTAGCGCTCCGTCTGAGTAATCCTCCGAATGCGGCCCCGGTAAGCTGGAGGCAAACCGCGCTCAGAAGGAGAACTCTATGGCGAAGATCAAGGTCGAAGGAACGGTTGTCGAGCTCGACGGCGACGAGATGACCCGCATCATCTGGCAGAAGATCAAGGACACGCTCATCCACCCGTACCTCGACGTGAACCTCGAGTACTACGACCTGGGCATCGAGAAGCGCGACGAGACGGACGACCAGATCACGGTCGACGCGGCGCACGCGATCCAGAAGCACGGCGTCGGCATCAAGTGCGCGACGATCACCCCTGACGAGGCACGCGTCGAGGAGTTCGGCCTCAAGCAGATGTGGCGCTCCCCGAACGGCACGATCCGCAACATCCTGGGCGGCGTCATCTTCCGCGAGCCCATCATCATCTCGAACATCCCGCGCCTCGTGCCGGGCTGGAACAAGCCGATCATCGTCGGCCGCCACGCGTTCGGCGACCAGTACCGTGCCACCGACTTCCGCTTCGCGGGAGAGGGCAAGCTCACGGTCGAGTTCACGCCGGACGACGGCTCGGAGCCGCAGAAGTTCGAGGTGTTCCACTCCCCGGGCGATGGAATCGCGCAGGTGCAGTACAACCTCGACGCATCCATCACCGACTTCGCCCGCGCCTCGCTCAACTACGGCCTCACGCGCGGCTACCCCGTGTACCTGTCGACGAAGAACACCATCCTCAAGAAGTACGACGGTCGCTTCAAGGACATCTTCCAGGAGATCTTCGAGGCCGAGTTCAAGGAGAAGTTCGACGCAGCAGGCATCACCTACGAGCACCGCCTCATCGACGACATGGTCGCGGCGTCGCTCAAGTGGGAGGGCGGCTACGTCTGGGCCTGCAAGAACTACGACGGCGACGTCCAGTCCGACACCGTCGCGCAGGGCTTCGGCTCGCTCGGCCTCATGACGAGCGTCCTCACGACTCCCGACGGCAAGGTCGTCGAGGCCGAGGCGGCGCACGGCACGGTCACGCGCCACTACCGCCAGCACCAGCAGGGCAAGCCCACGTCGACGAACCCGATCGCCTCGATCTACGCCTGGACGCGCGGCCTCGCGCACCGCGGCAAGCTCGACGGCAACCAGGAGCTCATCGACTTCACGCAGGCCCTCGAAGAGGTTGTCATCGAGACCGTCGAGTCGGGCAAGATGACGAAGGACCTCGCCGCGCTCGTCGGCGAGGGCACGCCCTTCCAGACGACCGACGACTTCATGAACTCGATCGCCGAGAACCTCGCAGCACGAGTGTCCGCGTAAGCGACACCCGACCGCACACGAGGCTCCTGCCTCGGAAGCCCCGCATCCTGCCTCGGCAGCATGCGGGGCTTCTGCGTTGTCCGAATAGGGTGGAGACATGAGCACCACGCCAGTCCGCATCACCGTCACGGGAGCAGCCGGGAACATCGGCTACTCGCTCCTCTTCCGCATCGCATCGGGCGCCATGCTCGGCGATACTCCGGTCGAGCTCCGGCTCCTGGAGATCCCGCAGGCGGTCAAGGCGGCGGAGGGAACGGCTCTGGAGCTCGCCGACGGCGCCTTCCCGCTGCTCCGATCAGTGGATGTCTTCGACGATGCGGACGCGGCCTTCGAAGGGACGAACATCGCCCTCCTCGTCGGGTCGATGCCGAGGCGCGAGGGCATGGACCGCGCCGACCTGCTCGAAGCGAACGGCGGCATCTTCGCGCCCCAGGGCCGCGCGATCGGGAAGCACGCCGCCGATGACGTCCGCGTGCTCGTCGTCGGCAACCCCGCGAACACGAACGCCGCGATCGCGCGAGCCGCGGCGCCGGACGTCCCGGGCGACCGCTTCACGGCCATGATGCGTCTCGACCACAACCGCGCGATCGCTCAGCTCGCCGCGAAGGCCGGCGTCGGCGCCGGAGAGGTCTCTCGGATCCACGTCTGGGGAAACCACTCGAACACGCAGGTCCCCGACGTCGATCACGGCACGATCGCAGGTGTCCCGATCCGTGAGCGCATCGCCGACGACGCCTGGGTCGATGGCGAGTTCGTCACGACGGTTGCCACGAGGGGAGCCGCGATCATCGCGGCGCGAGGTGCTTCCTCTGCCGCCTCGGCGGCATCCGCCGCGGTCGACCACGTCCGTGACTGGGTGCTCGGGACCCCCGAAGGCGACTGGACGACGGCCGCGCTCCCCTCGAAGGGCGATTACGGCATTCCCGAAGGGCTCGTCGCGGGTGTCCCGGTCACGTCCAGCGGCGGCGACTGGCAGGTCGTCCAGGGGCTCGAGCTCGGCGAGCTGACGCGAACGCGCCTCGCGGCGACGGTCGAAGACCTCGAAGCCGAACGCGATACCGTTGTCAGTCTCGGATTCGTTCCGTCGACGTCCTGAAGTGAGAAGAGCTGCAATGACCAATGCCGAACCGGACATCCTCGCGCTCGAGGTGCTGATCCGCCGCGACGGCGTCGGCGAGATTCGGGAAGGCGACTCGGTCGAGCGCATCATCGCGGCCGACGCGGACGAGCTCCGCTCGGCGATCATGACGCGCGTCGTCGACCGTGCGACGCGCGACGAGATCGTGATCGACTTGCGCACGATCGACATCGACGGTGTCTTCCCGCTCCGCGTCTCCCCGGACGGGGGCCTCGTCGAAACGGGGGACGTCGCAGAGCTGGCGCCCGGCGAGGACGAGCTCACCGACCGACTCGCCCCTGGCGCGACAGCGCCCGAGCCTTCGGGCGACCCCGCCACCCAGGACCGCCACGACGAGACGTCCGCAGCGAACAGCGACGGGTTCCTTCCGCAGGGCAACGTGCACGAGACCGTGCGCATCCCGAGGGTCGAGATGATGCACCACGCCCTCGACCAGGAAGCGGAGGTCGCGCAGCCAGCGCCAGTGCTCGAAGCGGGGCTTACCGAGACCGGACCCGCGCCCGAGAGCCCCGACCAGCATGAGGACGAGGCAGGCTCCCCGACCAACGCGGAGACACCCCCAGTCTGGTTCGAGGACCGGATCGACGAGGACGGCCTCGAGGACACGCAGCCGTGGCAGCCGAGATTCCCGCGGGACGCGCGTCAGATGCGCGAACTCGAGGAGCTCGAACGCGCCGAGTCGGCAGCGCGTGAGCTGGCTCGTCCGAGCACGGCGCCAGAGCCGGCGAACCCGGCCCCGGTCGCAGCATCCGCCACCGCAGGAGCGGTCGCCAGGGCAGCATCCGCGACCGCCCCGGAACGCCGGAAGAGCGACACCTCCGCCCCGACGCTCGCCGACCTGCTCGCCGACAAGCAGGCGGCACCGGAGGCACCGGCGCAGCAGGGATGGCGCAGCGCCCTGCGCCTCGGAACGGGCGGACTCATCAAGCTCGGCCCAGGCGAGGCAGAGCGAGTCAAGCGCGACGAGATCCGACGAGTGCAGCGGCAGTTCGACGGCTCGCGCACCGTGGTTGTCATGAACCCGAAGGGCGGCGCGCACAAGACCACCGCGACCCTCATGATCGCCGCCACGTTCGGTGAGATCCGCGGCGGCTACACGCTCGCCTGGGACAACAACGAGACCCGCGGCACCCTCGGGTGGCGCTCGCACGCCGGCAGCCACCGCAACACGGCCGTCGACTTCCTGCGGCAGCTGCCGAGGTTCGAGGTGTCGGGAGGCGCGACCATCGCCGATGTCGACCGATTCGTGCGACCGCAGGGTGACGCGCAGTTCGACGTGCTCGCATCCGATGACGACGCGGCCTCCGCGGCGATCATCGACGCAGAGGCCTTCTCGCGCATGCACCGCACCCTGAGCCGCTTCTACCGAGTCCTCGTCGTCGACACCGGCAACAACATGCGCGCCAGCAACTGGGAAGCGGCCCTCGACGTCGCCGACCAGCTCGTCATCGTCTCCACGGCCAGAGAGGACACCGCCGCGTCCGCAGCCTGGCTCGCGGACGGGCTCCGCGAGCGAGGTTTCGGGGAGAAGCTCGAGAACGCCGTCACGATCCTCTCCAGCCCCTCCGCGAAGGAAGACCAGGCGCTCAAGGAGCGCCTGCACCACCACTTCGAGCGCCTCACGCGGGCCGTCGTTGAGGTACCGTACGACCACGCCTTCGTCGGCGGCGGCGAGCTCAGCGTCTCGAGCCTCAAGCCGGCCACGCGAGATGCGTGGCGCACCGCGACCGCCGCCATCGCGGAACGCCTCTGACCGAACTCCAGACCTAGGAACCCAGTGCTCACGATCTCCCACACCTCCCGTGCTGCCAGCCCGGAAGAGATGGATGACATCCAGAACGGTCTCAACGACCGCTACGGCGTCGTCCTCTCGTCCGGCGTCGAGTACCCGGGCAGGTACACGCGATGGGACATCGGGTTCATCGATCCGCCGCTCATGATCGAGGGGCGCGGGTTCGCGCTGCGCATGCGCACGCTGAACGAGCGCGGGAACATCCCGCTGCGCGCATTCACCGACGCCTTCGAGCGCCTCGACGGCGTCAGCGTGCGAATGCTCGCCGACGGCGACGTCGAGATCGACGTCACCTCGCAGCGTGACGAGATCATCCCTGAGGAGCAGCGCACCCGCAGGCGGTCGAGCTTCAGCGTGCTGCGCGCCATCATCGAGACCATGCCGGACGACATCCCGCACCTCGGGCTCTACGGCTCGTTCGGCTACGACCTCGTCCGGCAGATCGAGGCCCTCGAGGCGCCGAACGGCGGAGACCAGCGCGACCTCGTCGTCTTCCTGCCCGACTCCGTGCTCGCCGTCGACAGACAGCGCGGCGATGCCACCAGGCACGACTTCGAGTTCTCTGACGGCACGACCTCGACCGAAGGGATGCCCCGCACCGAGGTGCTCAGCCCCTTCGTCTCGCCCGCAGCATCCGCCCAGTCGTCCCGCGATCACGAGCCGGGGGAGTACGCGGCCCTCGTCGAATCTGCCAAGGCCTCGTTCGCACGCGGCGACCTCTTCGAGGTCGTGCCAGGCCAGGCCTTCCGCCGTCCCGTGCGCACAAGCCCCGCCGATGTCTTCGCCTACCTGAAGCGCAACAACCCGGCCCCCTACGGAGCCCTCATGAACCTCGGCGGCCAGGAGTTCCTCGTGAGCGCCAGCCCGGAGATGTTCGTCCGGGTCGCCGGCAGCCGCGTCGAGACCGTGCCGATCTCGGGCACCATCGCCCGCGGGGCCGACGCGATCGAAGACGCCGACCGCATCCTCGAACTGCTCAACAGCGACAAGGACCGCTCCGAGCTCACGATGTGCACCGACGTCGACCGCAACGACAAGTCGCGCGTCTGCGAGCCAGGATCGATCAAGATCATCGGCAGGCGGCAGGTCGAGCTGTACTCGAAGGTCATCCACACGGTCGACCACGTCGAGGGCAGGCTGCGGCCCGAGTTCGACGGACTGGACGCGTTCGCCACGCACATGTGGGCGGTCACCGTCACCGGGGCCCCGAAGATCTGGGCCATGCGCTTCATCGACGAGCACGAACGCAGCCCCCGCACCTGGTACGGCGGCGCCATCGGCGTGCTCCTCGCCAACGGCGACGTCAACACGGGCCTCACGATCCGCACCGCGATGATCCGCGACGGCATCGCCGAGGTTCGCGCGGGAGGCACCCTCCTCATGGACTCCACCCCGGCAGCCGAAGAGCTCGAGACGGAGATGAAGGCGTCCGCGCTCCTCGAGGCGCTCGACGCCTCCGCCGAGAGCGCCGCCCCCGAGCCCGTCGCAGAGGTCGAGCCAGTGCGCTCCGGAGTCGGGCACCGCATCCTCTTCCTCGACCACGAGGACTCGTTCGTGCAGATGCTCGCCGGGTACATGCGCGAGACGGGCGCGGAGGTGCGCACGGTCCGCATCCCGAAGGGGGGCATCGAGCGCGCGGAGATGGCGCGCATCCTCGACGAGCAGCAGCCGTCGCTGGTCGTCATGTCGCCAGGGCCCGGCGCTCCGAGCGACTTCAGGTCCGCGGAGCTGCTCGACGAGATCGTCGACCGCTCGCTGCCGGTCTTCGGCGTGTGCCTCGGACAGCAGGCCATCGGGGAGTACTTCGGCGCGTCCCTCGGGCAGCTCGGGTACCCGCTGCACGGCCAGGAACGCGAGGTCGTCGTCACCAACCCGGGCTTCCTGGACGCACTCCCCGAACGGTTCGTCACGGGCCGGTACCACTCGCTGCACATCGACCCCGCGACGATGCCCGAGAGCCTCGTGCTCGTCGCCTCCGACGACGACGGCATCCCGATGGCCATCCAGCACCGTGAGCTGCCGATCTTCGCCGTGCAGTTCCACCCGGAATCGCTCATGACCCTGCGCGATTCTGCCGGGAAGCGCATCATCGAAGCCGTCATGGAGCGCATCCCGGCCCGAGTCCCCGCCGCCTGAGGCGGATTCGGGGGCGGTGGCGACCTCCCGTCTCGCCGCCGCCGCCGTCTCGCCGCCGCCGCGCGGTGGCGTGAGCGGCGACGTTTCGCGCTCGCCCCTGCCGCCGACGTGTTTTCTGGGACCCAGAGGCTCCGGTCTGTCCAACATCAGTGCAGATCTCGGTGTTCTCGGTGTCTCACGCGCTCTGGCACCGGATATCGCACTCAAGATGGTCACGCGCGACGCCGCCGGGAACCGGAAGCCAGGTGCGCACCAGTCGCGAGGAGCGCGAGCAGTGCTCCCTCGACCTCTGGCCATCGGTGCATGATCTGCTCGTAGGTGAGTCGCAGCACCCGATAGCCGAGGGACTTCAGCACCAGGTCGCGTTCCCGGTCTGCCCGATACCGGTCTTCATCGGCGTGGAACGCGCGGGAATCGCACTCGATGACCAGGCGCTCCCCGACGACGAGGTCGACGAACCCGACCCCAGAGATCCACATCTGCGGTCTCGGTGTGAAGCCCCGGAGCTGGCACCAGAGACGCACGATGCTCTCGGTGCCGGACTGGCTGCTCCCGTCCACGAAATCGAGCTTCTTCCTGGCGTGCGCTGGCTGGCCATCCGCGAGTGCCATCAGTGAACTGTGGTCGATCTTGCCGAGTTGGATCGCCGAGTCCGCGACGATGACGAGGTCTCGGGTCGGCAGGCACGTGAGCGCGCAGCTCAGGGAGACGCTGACGCCGTCGACAGCGCGCAGGGCGAGGGCTTCGCCGCGCCCGCGGACGCTTCGGTGCCAGAGGATCGTCGGTTCGCCATGTCCGTTGCGTGAGCTCGTCACACCGCGGGCTCCCGTGGCGATTCTGGCGTGGAGATTCTCATCTGGCGGTGTCCAGACTCCGGAGACGCTGAGTGCACTCAGGCAGGTGAGGCGAGCGCCGAGTCGCACAGCTTGGATCGCCGGCTGGGAGGCTCCGGTGATCGCGTACCAGCCGGGTGCCGGGCGCTGCACTGAGCCGTCTCGGACAAGTGACTCGAGGGAGCGACGCGTATTGCCGCTCTCATTCCACTCCCGCCTCGAGAACACGCCTCCGGGTGGCGGAGTGAACGGCTGGGGTGGCAGCTTCTTCGGCATGACCCCACTGAACGACACCGGGCGCATCGTTGAGGTGACGGATGCAGTGCTTGTGGACAGCGGCCTCTCCTCAGACCAGCAGTGCAGAAGTCGATTGACCAACATCAGTGCGATTTCGACGCCATCTGGCGCTCAGGTCAGGGAATGCGGCCATGGTGCACTGATGTTGGACAGCGGCAGCGGCAGCGGCAGCGGCAGTGGCGGTGGCGGTGGCGGTGGCGGTGTCGCAGGCGCGTGCCGCCGCCTCGGTTTCAGCGCGGGCCGCCCGCAGCGCGCGATTCGGCGTGACCGGAGCGATCCGCTCGGATCAGTGGAAGATGATCGTGCGCTGCCCGTCGAGGAGAACGCGGTGCTCCGAGAACCACTTCACGGCCTGCGTGAGGGTGCGAGATTCCTCGTCCTGGCCGATGGCCATGAGCTCCTGGGGGGCCCGCGTGTGGTCGACGCGCACGACGTTCTGCTCGATGATCGGGCCCTCGTCGAGGTCGCTGGTCACGAAGTGGGCGGTGGCTCCGATGAGCTTCACGCCGCGCGCGTGCGCCTGCCGGTAGGGGTTCGCGCCCTTGAAGCCGGGGAGGAACGAGTGGTGGATGTTGATGGCTCGGCCGGCGAGTTCCGCGCACAGCTCGGGGGAGAGGATCTGCATGTAGCGAGCGAGCACGACCAGCTCGATCTGCTGCTCCTCCACGACCTGCAGGATGCGCGCTTCGAATGCCGCCTTCTCGTCGGGTCCGGTGACGGGCAGGTACTCGAACGGCACCTCGTAGAACTCGGCGAGGCCCTTGAGGGCTTCGTTGTTGGCGAGCACAAGCGGCACGTCGATCTGCAGGTGGCCGGAGCGCTGGCGGAAGAGGAGGTCGTTGACGCAGTGACCGGCCTTGGTCGCGAGGACCAGGGTGCGGACGGGGCGGCCGGCGTTGTCGAGGGAGACCTCCGCGCTGAACCGCTCGGCGACGGGCTCGAGTCGCGCGAGGAGCTCCTCGCGGCTGGCGTCGGTGCGCACGTCCACGCGCATGAAGAAGCGACCAGTGTCGATCGACGAGAACTGCTGGAGCTCCTCGATGTTGCCGGCGGAGTCGACGATGGCTCCCGTGACGGCGTGGACGATGCCTGGCTGGTCTGGGCAGTTGAGGGTGAGCACCCATCGAGTCGCTTCTGGAATCACGAGTTCAGGGTAGCCGTCTTGACGCCACCGTATAGAATCGGACGTGGTCGAGCGGATCGCTCGGCCCCCGGCGTGCCGGTATGCACGCAGTCGACTCCCTGACGAGGTTTCCCGCTCGTCCGGAGTGCGCCGTTCGGATCCTGCGAATGACTTCTCTCACTTCATCTCCGCTGACGTCTGCCCCCAAGCTGCCGCTCGTCCCTCTCATCGCGCTCGCGTTCTCGACGTTCATCAGCGTCACGATCGAGATGCTCCCGACCGGGCTGCTCGAGCTCATGACGGTCGATCTGGGCGCGACTCGCGCGGAGATCGGCTGGCTGATGACGATCTTCGCGTTCACGGTCGTGTTGACGAGCACGCCGCTGACGGCACTCACGAAGCGTGTTCCGCGTCATGCCCTGCTGGTCGTCGTGCTCGCGGTGTTCGCGATCGGCTCGATCGCGTCGGCGTTCGCGCCCACGTATGCGTGGCTCGTCGTGACGCGTGTCATCACGGGCCTCGCGCACGGCGTTTTCTGGGCGGTCGTCGCCTCGTACATCTCGCTCATCGCCCCGAGGGAGCTGCTCACGCGCGCTGTCTCGATCACGCTGGGCGGCGGGGCGATCGCCTACGTCCTCGGCGTTCCGATCGGCACGGCGCTCGGTCAGGCGTTCGGCTGGCGCTTCGCGTTCGGCTCGCTTGCGGTCATCACGCTGCTCGTCGCGGTGCTCCTCTGGTTCCTGCTGCCTCGGGTGAACCACCTCGACGACTCGTTCTCCACGCGGCCCATCGCGCTTCCGGATGACTCCGACGGGCCTGCGGTGCCGGTGAAGCGCATCCGCTTCGCGCAGCGTTCCCTGCTGACGGTGATCCTGCTGTGCGTCATCACGCTGATCACGATGACCGCCCAGTACGCGTTCTACTCGTACATCTCGCCGTACTCGCTCGACGTCATCGGCTTCCCGGTTGCGACGCTGAGCCTCGTGCTCTTCGCGTACGGCATCGCGTCGGCGGGTGGCACTGCGCTGGCCGGTGTCGTGTTCACGGCGCGGCCGCGGGTGGGGCTGGCGACGGGCTACCTCTTGATGCTCGTCGCGGTGACCCTGCTGCTCTTCGCGCACGACACGACGGTCGCGCTCATCGCGCTGGTCATCTGGGGTCTCGGGATGGGCGTGCTGCCGCCGCTGCTGCAGTCCCGCATCCTGAACGCAGCCCCGTCTCGCCACCGCGACCTGTCGAGCGCCCTGTACACGTCTGGCTTCAACTTCGGCATCGGCTCGGGTGCGCTGGTCGGCGGTCTGCTGCTGGATGCCGCAGGGCTCGTGGCGCTGCCCGTGTTCTTCATCGCGATGGTCGGCTTGGGGCTCGTGAGTGCCCTGGTGCTCGACGCGGTGCTGGCTCGGCGCCCGCTCCAGCAGTCGAGCTGAGCTCGCTCGAACTGAGGTCGTCGGCGACCCGCTGCAGTCCGTCGCGGACGGCGGCGATGGTCGGCGATGCGGCGCTCGCGGTGCGGATGGACGTGAAGATCTCGCGTCGTGGGACGCCCGTCAGCGGCAGGAAGCGCACGTTGGGGGCGGCGTGCGCCCAGGTGAGGTCGTTGAGGATGCCAACTGCGTGCCCGGTCTCGATGAAGCGCATCTGCGCCTGCAGGTCGGCGGTCTCGTAGCGGACGTCCGGCTCGAAGCCGGCGACGCGGCACTGCTGCTCGCCCCAGTGGCGCGACGCGGAGCCCTGCGGTTCCATGACCCAGGCGAGGTCTCTGGTGTCGGCGAGCGTGGTCACGGGGGAGTCGACGGGCACGGCGAGACGGAGGGCGTCGTCGGTGAGGAGGCGCTTGTCGAGGCCGGGGTGGTGCGGGGCGGCGTGGCCCGGGTACTGCTCCGCGACGACGACGTCGAAGTCGCCGGCGAAGGTGTCGAACAGCGCCGACTCCGGTTCGTGCTGCACCATCTCGATGCGGAGCCCTGGGTGCTCTTCGGCGAGCACGCGAAGCAGCGGCGGGATGAGTGTGAGCGCCGCGGATTGGAAGACGGCGAGGCGGACGGTGCCGACGGCGCTGGTGAAGGAGGCGAGCACTTCCTGCTCGGCGATCTCGAGGCGTTCGAGGATCTCTGCGGTGTGTCCGGCGAGGATCTCGGCCTGCTGGGTGAGCTGCACACGGCGCCCGTGCTTGCGGAGGAGTTCGACGCCGAGCTCCGCCTCGAGGGCTGAGAGCTGCTGGGAGACGGCCGACGGCGAGAAGTTGAGGGCTTTGGCGACTTCGGCCAGGGTGCCGCGCAGCTGCACTTCGCGGAGGAGTCGGAGCTTGCGTACGTCGAGCATGATCAATCATCACACGCGCTGATGGAAACGCGTCAATTTCCTTCACTTTACCTAACGGAAGTCCGGTGCTGATACTGGGTCACATGACCGCCACCGTGACGCCTGTCTTCCCCGCAGATTCCCTCACCGACCTCGCGCCGGAGGCCGTCGCACTCGTGCGTCGCTGGCTCACGGAGGCCGCCGAGATCCCGGTGGATGCATCCGCCGCTCAGCTCGCCGGAGTGCTCAAGGACCCGCGGGGGCTCGACTTCACGGTCGGCTTCGTCGACGGCGTCGTACGCCCCGAGGATCTCAAGGTCGCCGCGCGCAAGCTCGGCTCGATCGCCGACGAGGTGCCCGGCTTCCTGCCCTGGTACATGAAGAGCGCCGTGCGCGTCGGAGGCGCCGTGGCCCCGATCCTCCCCGGGGTCGTCGTGCCGGTGGCCCGCAAGGTGCTCCGTGACATGGTCGGCCACCTCATCATTGACGCGACGGACGCGAAGCTGGGGCCGGCCATCGAGCAGATCCGGGGCAAGGGCGTGCGGCTCAACCTGAACCTGCTCGGCGAGGCCGTGCTGGGCAAGAAGGAGGCGGCCCGCCGCCTCGAGGGCACCACGAAGCTCCTCGCGCGCGACGACGTCGACTACGTCTCGATCAAGGTCTCCTCGACGACGGCACCGCACCAGCCGTGGGCGTTCGAGGAAGCCGTCACCGACGTCGTCGAGGAGCTCACGCCCCTGTACCGCCTCGCGGTCGAGAGCCCGAACCGCAAGTTCATCAACCTCGACATGGAGGAGTACAAGGATCTCGAGATGACCATGGCGGTCTTCACGCGCATCCTGGACGCCCCCGAGTTCCTGAACCTCGAGGCCGGCATCGTGCTGCAGGCCTACCTGCCAGACGCGCTGTCGGCGATGATGCGCCTGCAGGAATGGTCGGCGGAGCGCGTCGCCCGCGGCGGCGCCCCCATCAAGGTGCGCCTCGTGAAGGGCGCGAACCTGCCGATGGAGCGTGTCGAGGCGTCCCTGCACGGCTGGCCCCTCGCGACCTGGGGGACGAAGCAGGACTCCGACACGAGCTACAAGCGCGTGATCGACTACGCCCTCACCCCGGAGCGGGTGAAGAACGTGCGCGTCGGCGTCGCGGGCCACAACCTCTTCGACGTCGCCTTCTCCTGGTTGCTCGCGAAGCGCCGGGGAGCGACGGACGGCATCGAGTACGAGATGCTCCTCGGCATGGCGCAGAGCCAGGCTGAGGTCGTCAAGCGCGAGGTCGGCGGGCTCCTCCTCTACGTGCCGGTCGTGCACCCGCAGGAGTTCGACGTGGCCATCGCGTATCTCATCCGTCGTCTCGAGGAGGGGGCGAGCCAGGACAACTTCATGTCGGCGGTATTCGAGCTGGCCGACAACGAGGAGCTGTTCGAGCGCGAGTCGCAGCGGTTCGTCGCCTCCCTCGATGCGCTCGACCGCGTCGTCCCTCCCAGCAACCGAGTGCAGGACCGCACTGCCGAGCCGGTGGCGCTGCCGGCCGACCGCTTCGAGGAGACGCCGGACACGGATCCGTCGCTCCCCGTGAACCAGGCCTGGGCGCGCGGCATCCGCGAGCGTGCGCAGACTTCGACCCTCGGCGCGGAGACGATCGACGCCAACACGGTCGGCACGCTCGGCGAACTGGATGCACGGGTCACGCGTGCCGTCGCGGGCAGCCAGTCGTGGGGTGCGCTGTCCGGCGCGGAACGCGCGGAGGTGCTGCACCGGGCTGGTGACGCGCTGGAGCGTCGACGCGCGGACCTCATGGAGGTGGCTGCGTCGGAGGCCGGGAAGACGCTCGACCAGTCGGACCCGGAGATCTCGGAGGCGATCGACTTCGCCCATTACTACGCGGAACTCGCGCGCGGTCTCGACGCCGTCGACGGTGCGTCGTTCGTGCCGTCGAAGGTCATCGTCGTGACGCCGCCCTGGAACTTCCCCATCGCGATTCCCGCGGGGTCGACGCTCGCCGCGCTCGCGGCCGGCGCGTCCGTCATCATCAAGCCCGCGCGGCCAGCTGCGCGCTGCGGCGCCGTCATGGTCGAGGCGCTCTGGGAGGCGGGGGTGCCGCGTGAGGTGCTGCAGTACGTGCAGTTCTCGGACCGTGAGCTCGGCAGTGAGCTCATCAAGAACCCCTCGGTCGATCGCGTCATCCTGACGGGCGGCATCGAGACCGCTGAGCTGTTCCGCTCGTTCCGCCCCGAGCTGCCGCTGCTCGCGGAGACGAGCGGCAAGAACGCCATCATCGTCACGCCGAGCGCCGATTACGACCTGGCTGCGAAGGACGTCGTCGCCTCGGCCTTCGGTCACGCCGGCCAGAAGTGCTCCGCATCGTCGCTCGTGGTGCTCGTCGGGCAGGCGCAGCGTTCGCGCCGCTTCCGCGAGCAGCTCCTCGACGCGGTGCGCTCCCTCACGGTCGGCTATCCGTGGGATGCCGCATCGCAGATGGGGCCGATCATCACCCCAGCCTCCGGGAAGCTGCTCGACGGACTCACGAATCTCGGGGCGGGGGAGCGGTGGGCGGTGGAGCCGAAGCAGCTCGACGACAGCGGCAAGCTCTGGAGTCCTGGAGTGCGGGTGGGCGTGGAGCGCGGTTCCGAGTTCCACCTCGTCGAGTACTTCGGCCCGATCCTCGGCATCATGACGGCCGACACGCTCGAGGAGGCCATCGAGATCGTCAACGAGGTCGACTACGGACTGACCTCGGGCATCCACTCGCTCGACCGCGGCGAGGTCTCGCAGTGGCTCGACACCATCCAGGCGGGCAACCTCTACGTCAACCGCGGCATCACCGGCGCCATCGTGCAGCGTCAGCCGTTCGGCGGCTGGAAGAAGTCGGTCGTGGGATGCACGACCAAGGCGGGCGGGCCGAACTACCTCGTCGGTCTCGGCACGTGGCAGCGGTCGGCCTCCGCCCTCTCGGCTCCCATCGTCGACGCCGGCGCGCAGTCGCTGCTCGACGCGGCGAAGGCGGTCGCGAAGGCGAACCCTTCTGCGCTCTCCGACGCCGACACGGTGATGCTCGAGCGTGCGCTCGGCAGCGACGCCCGCGCCTGGGCTGAGGAGTTCGGACGTGACCGCGACGTGCAGGCGCTGTATGCGGAGCGAAACGTGTTCCGCTACCTGACGTTCCCCGGCGAGATCGTCGTCCGGCTCTCCGAGGATGCCCGGGTCGCGGATCTCCTTCGGGTGATCTCGGCGGGTCTCGTCGCGAGTGCTCGTCTGCGCGTGTCGACGGGTGTTGCCCTGCCGTCCTCGGCGAAGGCCGCCCTCGCCGGCGCCGGCGTGCCGATGCGAACCGAGAGCGATGCTGAGTTCCTCGGCTCGGCTGGCTCGCTGCATGCCGGGCGCATGCGCATGATCGGCGGCGATCCCGTGGCGCTTGCACGAGCCGTGGATGGCCGTGTCGACCTCGCCATCTATTCGGGAGAGGTGACCGAGGCCGGCCGCGTGGAGCTGCTGCCGTTCCTGCGAGAGCAGGCTGTCTCGATTACCGCGCACCGTTTCGGAACGCCGAATGGGCTCACGGAGGGGCTTCTCTCGCGCTGAACTGACGTCGCTGAATTCGCCTCCAGTTCGACCGTCGGGTAATTCTCGGTATCCTGGCGTGAAGTTCGGGCGGTTGTTTTCGGGGGTATTCGGTGCTTGAGAGTTCGAGGCAGGATCTCAGTGCTTGGATCGCGAGGATCGCGCACACGGGGGAGCCGTTCGCGCATTTCTCGACGGATGATCTCGTTTCCGGCGCATTCCGAGAATTCCACGGGGAATCCGGGATTGCCGAATTCTTCGGCCTCTCCAAGCCGGTGAATTCGTCCGCTGCCGCAGCGTTCCACGCATACACTCTCGAAGCCTTCGTTGGTTCGGTGCATCTCTACGGAACGCTGCGCACGAGCTCCGGCGTCGAGCGCGGCGGGGAGGACTTCACTCGGGATGCGCACGAGAAGCTCATCGCGATCGGCATGCTGCGGGGTTCGTTGAAGTACCGGAATGGGAAGCACACGGGCGTGCTGGGGCCGGGGGACGTGCTTGTCGTGAACTCGACGCATCCGCTCGTCACCGCGAGCATCGGCGTGGTCGAGACGCTCGGCATGGCAGTCCCCATCGACGACATCTCGAAGGACTCGCGGGTCACGGGCGGCCAGTGGCCGGTGCGTCTGCCCGAGAGCGCGCTCACGTCCGCCTTCCTGGCGTTCGTCGGTCGCTACCTCGTCGAGGACGCCACCGCGGAGGGCGGCGGGCAGGTGTCGTCGGGGCTCGCCGAGCCGGTGCTCTACGACCTGCTCCGCTCCGCCCTCTTGCAGGTCGTGCCGGTGACGATGACTCCGGCCCAGCAGTCGCTGCGCCTGCAGGTCGCCGTGCACGACCTCATCGAGAAGTACCACGTGCTGCAGGGCTTCGATGCGGACAGCATCGCGCGAGCGCTGCACATCAGCCGCCGCAAGCTGTACCGCGACCTCGCGGAGCACGGCGAGGGTGTCGCCGGGCTCATCGCCGCGCGCAGAGTGAGATCTGCCGCCGCGATCCTCCTCGAGCAGCCGGCCATGCCGCTCAGCGAGGTGTCGGCTGCGGCTGGATTCGGAGACGCGACAACGATGCGGCGGCATTTTCTCTCCAAACTCGGCGTGACACCCGCCGACTACCGCAGAGAGAACGTCTGACCGCGTAGCCTCATCCCTGCGACTCCCGCACGCACGGCGGCTCTCCGTCGAATGCGGAGAACCGCGATCAAGGATTCCCCGCCGCCGATCAAAGGACGCCTCGTGGCTTCGTCGATTCACCGCCCCGCGCTGGTCACCGCCAAGATCGGGCTCGGTCTGCTCGCCTTCTCCTCCATCGTGTCGGAGATAGCGACGATCGTGGAACGCGGAACCTGGGTGCCGGATCAGTTCTTCGCGTACTTCACGATCGAGACGAACATCCTCGTTGTCCTCTCGCTGCTGATCAGCGGGGTCGCGACCGCCGCGAATGCGCAGGGCGCGCGGATCAACGCCTTCCGTGCGGCAGTGGCGGTCTACATCCTCATCGTCGGCATCGGGTTCTCCCTGCTGCTCTCCGGCCTGAGCGACGTCGACTTCACGGCCGTGCCGTGGAACAACACCGTGCTGCATTACGTCATGCCCGTCGTCATGCTGATCGATCTCCTCATCGACCGGCCGACCAAGCGCATCCGCTTCGCGCCCGCGCTCATCTGGCTCATCTTCCCCGCCGGATATGCGGCGTTCTCCCTCATCCGCGGCAACCTCACCGGCTGGTACCCCTACCCGTTCCTGAACCCGACGAACCAGGGCTACGCGCCCGTCGTGCTGACCATCATCGGCCTCGTCGCACTCGGCCTGGCGTTGACCTGGCTCGTGACACTGCTCTCGCGGAGGCCAGCCAAGTCGCGGTAGACTTATCGCGGCCGCGACTGGCGTTCAGGTGGGTCACCACCAGGGAGCGGCTCTTCGGGTTCTCGAGCCGTTCGCCTGGGCTCGCCGGTTCACGACCACATGTTCGCCGTGCCATCCGGTTTCCTGAAGGAGTCTTCGTGACCGATACGTTCAACGCCCCTCTTGATGCATTCAACGCGCCGCTGAGTGAAGTAGACCCTGAGATCGCTGCGGTTCTCGAGCAGGAGCTCGACCGCCAGCGCTCCACGCTCGAGATGATCGCCAGTGAGAACTTCGTTCCGCGCGCCGTCCTCGAGGCAACGGGCAGCGTTCTCACCAACAAGTACGCCGAGGGCTACCCCGGACGTCGCTACTACGGCGGCTGCGAAGTCGTCGACGTGGCTGAGAACCTCGCCATCGAGCGTGCGAAGTCGCTGTTCGGCGCGGCCTTCGCGAACGTGCAGCCGCACTCCGGCGCGACGGCCAACGCCGCCGTCATGCACGCCCTCGCCCGTCCCGGCGACACGCTGCTCGGCCTGTCGCTCGACCACGGCGGACACCTCACGCACGGCATGAAGATCAACTTCTCCGGCCGCCTCTACAACATCGTCGCGTACGGCGTCGACGCCGAGACCTCGCAGATCGACATGGAGCAGGTGCGCGAGCTCGCACTCGAGCACAAGCCCAAGGTCATCGTCGCCGGCTGGTCGGCGTACCCCCGTCAGCTCGACTTCGCGAAGTTCCGCGCGATCGCCGACGAGGTCGGCGCCTACCTGTGGGTCGACATGGCGCACTTCGCCGGACTCGTCGCCGCTGGCCTGCACCCGAACCCGGTGCCCCACGCGCACGTCACGTCCAGCACGGTGCACAAGACCATCGGCGGGCCGCGCTCCGGCTTCATCCTGACGAACGACGCCGACCTGGCCAAGAAGATCAACACCGCCGTCTTCCCCGGCCAGCAGGGTGGCCCGCTCATGCACGTCATCGCCGGCAAGGCGACCGCGTTCAAGCTCGCCGCGAGCGACGACTTCAAGGACCGCCAGGAGCGCACGCTGCGCGGCGCGAAGATCGTCGCCGACCGCCTCCAGCAGGCAGACGTGGCCGAGGCCGGCATCTCGGTCCGCTCGGGTGGAACCGACGTGCACCTCATCCTCGTCGACCTCCGCAACGCTGAGATCGATGGCAAGCAGGCCGAGGACCTCCTGCACGAGGTCGGCGTCACCGTCAACCGCAACGCGGTCCCCAACGACCCGCGCCCGCCGCTGGTCACCTCGGGTCTGCGGATCGGCACGCCCGCTCTCGCGACGCGCGGCTTCGGCGACGCCGAGTTCACCGAGGTCGCCGACGTCATCGCGCTGGCGCTCCTCCCCGACGCCGACGTGCCGGCTCTGCGTGCCCGCACCAAGGCGCTCGCCGACGCGTTCCCGCTCTACCCGGGCCTCGGCGAAGCATGACGGCTGCCTCACTTGACGGCAAGAAGGCCGCGGCCGAGATCAAGGCCGAGCTGCGGGAGCGCGTAGCCGCGCTCGCGGGGCGAGGCGTCGTCCCCGGACTCGGCACGATCCTCGTCGGAGAAGACCCCGGGTCGAAGTGGTACGTCGCGGGCAAGCACCGCGACTGCGCTGAGGTCGGCATCGAGTCGATTCGCGTCGACCTCCCGACCGAGACCACGCAGGAGGAGCTCGAAGCGGAGATCGACCGCCTCAACGCCGATCCCGCGTGCACGGGCTACATCGTGCAGCTGCCGCTGCCGAAGCACATCGACCAGGACCGTGTGATCGAGCGCATCGACCCGTCGAAGGACGCGGACGGGCTGCATCCCACCAACCTGGGACGTCTGGTGCTGAACGCCAACGACCCGATCACGACGCCGCTGCCCTGCACGCCTCGCGGCGTGATCGAGCTGCTCCGCCGCAACGACATCTCGCTCAACGGCAAGCACGTGCTTGTCATCGGCCGTGGCGTGACGGTCGGCCGCTCGATCGGTCCGCTCCTCACACGACGCGAGAACAACGCGACGGTCACGCTCACCCACACGGGCACGCCCGACATCGGCGTGCTGGCACGTGAGGCTGACGTCATCGTGTCGGCTGCCGGTGTCGCCGGCATCGTGCGCCCCGAGTGGGTCAAGCCGGGGGCCGCGGTCCTCGACGTCGGCGTCAGCCGCATCGAAGACCCGGAGACGGGCAAGTCCAGAGTCGCGGGCGACGTCGACCCGGGAGTCTGGGACGTGGCCGCCTGGGTATCGCCGAACCCCGGCGGTGTCGGCCCCATGACGCGGGCGCTGCTCCTCGAGAATGTCGTCGAGCAGGCCGAGCGCCTGAACCCGGCGGTCTGACAACCGGTTTCGTGCCAAGGGTGCGGGCAGTTCATCGAACTGCCCGCACCCTTTTGCGTATCAGCTTCTCCGCAACCCGCAGTCCGCCGCCACGAGCCACCAGCAGGCGAGCGTGTGCGCCAACTGGACCAAGTCAGTCGCGACCTGAGGCTCAGCCGTGCGGCTGAGACTGGCGCTGCGCAGCGAACGAGGCGACCAGCTGCTCGACGCGATCCGCAATGATGTCGCCACCGAACTCGGGGGGCGATGCGATGGTGCCGTCGGCCGCGAGCAGGATCGCCGCGGGGGTCGCGTGAGCTTCGAAGAACTCCGTGGCGGCCTTCGCGCCGAAGTAGGTGTGGGGCAGCGCGCTCGGGTAGCTCTTCTTGACGGATGCGCGGCTCGACGAGGTGGCGACGATGATCTGCGCGTCGTCGCCCAGCCGCCGCGACCAGTCGCCGACTTGGCTGAGCACGGGTCCGCAGGAACCGCAGCCGACGCGGGCGAAGATGAGGATCGTCGTCTTCTGGGGAACGACGACGAGGTTGTAGAGCAGTTCCGGCGCCCCGTCCCCGGAGACGAGTTCAAGGGTGTGGGGGATGGCATCCCGAGCGGCTGGGTCGGAGATGAGGTCGGGACCCTCGACGAGTTCGAAGTCCTGACCAGCCGTCGCGTCGCGAGTCGTCGTCGGCGCGGAGACGGGAGGCTTCACGATGCCGGCGACGATGCCGACGAGTGCGACGGTCGTGGTCGCGGCGAGCCACAGCCAGTCGTCGACCGAGAAGAGCGCAAGCTGGGTCGGGACTCCGAGCGCCATGCCCGGGAGGAATATCGCGAGGAGCGCTGCGAGCGTGAGGCCCGCGTTCCGCCAGATCGTGATCTGGCTGACCGGCTCGGTGCTGAGCGCCCCGAAGCAGTTGCAGTCGACGGCCTGTCGCTTGGAGACGCTGCGTGCCACCAAGACCAGGTAGGTCGCCATGAGGGCGGCGGCGAGGGCGGCCGCGAACAGGTAGGCCGGTCCGCTCAGGAGCAGCAGCGCGGCTCCCAGGATGATCTCGCCCACCGGCAGTGCGACTGCGGCCCACGGCTTCCGGAGCGGGGCGGGGACGCCGAACGCGGCCAACGACTGCAGGGTGCGGGAGCGCTGGGGGAGCTTCAGCGCGCCGCTGGCGATGAGGACGCAGGCGATCAGCGCGGGAAAGATCACGAAGGTGGGAAGCACTCGTTCATTATCGCCCTTGGGCGGCGCGTCGTCTCGCTGAGCTTGACCGGTGGCGCGGGGCCGTCGAAGATCGACGCATGCGCCTGAATTCCCTCGATGTGGTGCGCGGCTTCGCGATCTTCGCCATGATCATCGCCCACACGGTCGTGTTCCTGGACGACCGCGAACCGCGCGCGCTGCAGGTGCTCTTCCAGTTCCTGAACGACGCCGCGTCACCCCTGTTCGCGCTGGTCATCGGCGTGACGGCCGGCTATCAGCTGCGGGATGCGGCGCGGTGGGATTCCCGACGGAAGAGCTTCTTCGCGCTCTCGTGGGTCATCAAGGCGATCGTGCTCATCTTCGTGGGACTGCTGCTGAGCATCAACTTCTCTGGCGTGCTCATCGTCTTGGATTTCCTGGGCATCATGATGCTCGTGGCCACGCCGTTCCTTTTCCTACCGGCGGCCTGGTCGGCCGTGGCGGCGCTGCTCTTCCTCGCGCTGGCGCCCATCGTGAACGAGGCAGCCCGGGCCTGGGCGCTGACGTCCGCGTTCTCGCCGTCGTCGATGTTCGACCCAACCGCCCTCCTGCTCGACTGGACGGTCCTCGGATCCGCGTACCGCCTGACGAACCTGCTGCCGATGCTGCTGATCGGGTTCCTCCTGGCCCGCTGGCAGCTCGGCAACCGGAGCCGAACGGCGTGGGCGTTCGGCGGGGGAGCGGTGCTCCTCGGGGTGTCGCTGTTCGCGCGGCGGTGGGAGGAGATGGCGACCGGTGTCACCCAGTCGGGGTCCTACGGCGACGAGGCGCGGGATCTCGGGCTCGCGCTGCTCGCGTACGCGGGCATCCAGCTGCTCGGGGACTTCTCTGGCGAGCGGATGCGCACCTGGTTCGCCCGCCTGACAAGGCCGCTGGCCGACATGGGCACCATGGCGTTCACCGTCTACTGCCTGCACGTGCTCATCCTCACGGCGATCTGGTCGCAGCTGCTCCTCGGGGAAGAGAACTGGCTCGCGGGCCCCGGCCTCGTCTACCGGCAGCCGCAGGGCCTGCTCACGATGGTCGCCATCATGGTCGTGTGCCTGCTGTTCGCGACCCTCTGGCGCCGGTACCTCGGAGTCGGCCCGCTCGAGCGGGCCATCGGAGTGCTCTCGCTCAGGCATCCTCCGGGAACATTGCTTGCAGGTCCTCCCGCCGCGACCAGGCGAGTCGAACCAGCTCTTCGAGCACCTCAAGATTGAGCGACGAGAACCGCCCCACCCAGATGCAGTCCTTGCCGAGCTTCGCCTTGCCGAGCTGCTCGAGGAGTCCCTCTGAGGCCCACATCTGGAGTCCGTAGATCGACATCGAGGCTTTGCGTGGGGCGAATCCGAGGATCATCGCCTCGCCGGAATGGCCGCTCTCGTACGTGTAGCGATAGCGGCCGTAGCCGATCATCGTGGGACCCCACACGACGGCTTCCTCGCCCGTGACCCGATCAATGATCTCCTTCAGGATGCGCGCGTCCTCGCGTCGCCCCGCGGGCTCTGCCTGATCGATGAGGAGATCGGGTGAGACGTCGGACGGCTTCGTCTTCGTATCTGCCATGACGAGAGTATGACCCCGGCCGCCGACAAATGGGGGCCGCCTGAGCAGAGGCGAGGTCTCGATTCGCGATAGGATTCCCCACGGTCGCCGCACGCCAGGCGACTGTGGGGCCTGTAGCTCAGTTGGCAGAGCATCGGACTTTTAATCCGCGGGTCGTGGGTTCGAGCCCCACCGGGCCCACCCTTCTCCCTGCTGGTCAGCGGTCGAACGCAGCGGCGCGTCGTCATCCGTCTCACCGATGAGATACGCGACGGACGTGCCGAGCGCTTGCGCGATGCCAACGATCTCAAAGAGGTACCAGCGACGAGCACCACGCAGCTTCGCGCTCAGGTTCGGCTGGGCAACGCCGATTGCAGCTGACAGATCGATCTGTCGCATCCGCTTTCGCCATAGCAGTGCCACGATTCGTTCGGACGTCAGGTCGCGTTCGTCTAGCTGAGGCTCATTTGCGATGCTCATAGCTCGAATCGTACCGTATTGCCTCCAGGCGCGGGAGTTTAGATGCGCATGCGCCTCTGCATATCAATCTGATCTTTTGTGTTAGCTTGCATCTATGCCTCAGAACTTGACCGTCGCCCAGGTAGCGGCGCTCCTCGAAGTCACACCCATCACGGTGCGCCGCTGGATCAACAGCAAGAAGCTCCCTGCTAGACAGCTCTTTGGCGGCAACTGGCGCATCTCGCGTCAAGAGCTCGAGCGCGCGCTCAACATCGAATTCACAGATGAGCAGATCAGCGCGGCGAAGCAGGCATGAGCCCCCGCACCTGCCTCGTTTCGAATGAGGTCGCTCTGGCTGCGGCTTCCTTCGAGTCTCTGGCCGCTGTTGGTGCGGATGGAAGCGTCGAGAAGCACCGTCCTGCTGGCGCATCGGCGGCGCTGCGGTGACCGGAGTGAGCGTCCGTGCGTCGTCGCCAGTGCTGGCGTGGACGGTTGCCGCGGGAGTCATGGTGTTAGCCGGGTCGAGCTTCGCCCTGTCGTTCAGCGCACTGGCAGAGCTTGCCGTGGCCTCGGGCGTGCCCGAGCACCTTGCGTTTCTGTGGCCGGTCATCGTCGACGGCTTCATCGTCGTTGGGACGCTGGCGGCGTTCTCATTTAGCGCCCGGCCCGGACGCGTGCAGCTGTACCCCTGGATGGCGCTTGGTGTGTTCGCGGTCGTCTCGGTCGCGGGGAACGCGTTGCACGTGCAGACGCTCGCGCCTGGGATCGTCGTAGTTGCGGACTGGATCGCGGTCACCGTGGCGTCCGTGCCGCCGGTGGCGCTGCTCATCGCATCGCATCTCCTCGTGGTCATGATCTCCGGACATCCTGACTCGCGCGAGGTCGCCCCTGCCGTGGAGCAGAACGTGGCCCGGGTTCCAACCCTGAGCGACACCTCGCACATCCCGGTGTCCGTGACACCCAGCGCTGTCGAGCAAGAAGCACCCAGGGCCAGCCTCGGGTTGAAGGCCAGCCAGGCAACTGTGACCGCGCCTGACCCCGACTCAACCGAGGCTGCCGGCGAGGCACCGTTGCCAGATCTGGCGGATTTCCTGCAGGTGCCCGAGCGCTTCTCTGCTCAGGGCAAGCGCCAACCCGCACTCGTCGAACCGGCCAAGTCCGGTGACGAACGTGCGCCGATCCTCGCGCAGACGCTCACACAGGTCAGGGCCACCCGCATCGAGACCACACCATCCCCGGACTTGGAACTGATCCGAGCTCACGAGGAGCAGGGCGGGGAGCTGACGGCGAAGGCCGTTGCGGCGCTGCTCGATGTGTCGGAGCGCACAGGGCGCCGAAAGCTCGCGCAGTACCGCGAACTCTCTGCCTCCTAGGGCACGGCCAACTACAGCCGCACGCGCCGCGTCCGGCACCAATGAGGGGGCGTCATGACCACTGCAACATCCATTGCGACCGCGCCAAGCGAACTCCCTGGGCTCGCAACGCTTGGCGATACGCGCGGCTCGTCGCCCGGCCCGGCGTTAGCCGTGTCCACGCATCTCACCAACGTCACCAAGTCCTGGGAGGCTCCAATGATCCGATTCGCCCGCGCCGACAAGCCTGAACCGGCACGTACTAGGGCCGAGGCCGACGGACGCGCGCTCGAGCTGGCCGACGTGCACGAGGTCGCCAACGTGCTCGAGCCCATCGAGATCCGGCCCGCCATTCTCGCGAGCGATCCGCGTCCGCGGCATGTCGATGTCCTCCGGTGCATTCCCGCTGCGGGAACCGCGCACGCCGATGCGACCTGGGTGCTCGAGCAGGAGTCCTCTCATCGCAGCCGCGTCCAGACGGAGGGCCGGCTGCCGTGGGTGGCCCGCCGTCTCGCGCAGCTCGTCGCCCGAACCGTGGCCAGCAGTGAAGCGATCAGTCAGCACGAGGTGGTCACCATCGCAGTCCGCAGCGACGTGGACTTGATCTGGGCGCAGGGCACACCGCAAGACATCGAGACGGAGGAGAACCACCGACGTGCAGGACGCCCCTTGAGCGCATCTCAGCACGACCTCGTAGCGACCGTCCGTCACAACTTCTTTGACGACGAGACCGCCGTGCGCCGCCTCGTTGACGGTGTGCAGATCACGTTCGCCTGGTCGACCGGGGAAGTGCTCACCGGTCGCATATTCCTGCCCTCGCGGACCTGGATGGGCCTCACGAACCCGCTGCGCGGCATGGACGTAATCGAGCACTCCATCCGGGTGCTGCGCGCCTCCCCATATCGGCTCCGTACAGACCGACGCGACGCTCGACGGCTCTTGGCCGCGGTACGCCGCACCGAGCCCGGAACCATCGCTCTGCAGCGTCACAGTTTGCGCCATCGAGCGTCAATCGCCAGCCGCTGACGCCAGCCGAATGCCACCGCATCCATCGACTCAACAAGGGATAGACAGTGACCGAAGAACCCCTGCAGGGAGAGTTCCTGCGAGAAGAGCTCGCGATCGACCGCGAGTTCTCCCAGGTGCGTAACTGGTGGGTGCGGTACCCGAAGATTGTCGGCAACCCGCTCTCTATCTACCTCTTCATCCGCTCACACAAGGCCGGCTACCGCCTTACGCAAACGTCGGTCCGTGAGCAGCTCGGACTAGGCAAGGACGCGTTCCTCAAAGCCCGTCGCTGCCTCGAGGAACAGGGGTTCCTCGAGGTGCTGGACTACGTCTACCCGGCAGGCTCGAGAGACGCCCAAGGGCGCTCCATCGGTGGCCATCGCCTCAAGCAGTTTCGCCTGCTCGACCCACCCAAACCCGCCGAGCTGAACGCGAAAACGGCGTCGACTGAAGCCAAGGAGGATTTTCCTCCAAGGGGCCACGCAGCCTGTGGACAAGCCACGGAGGATTTTCCGCCAAGGGTTGCCGCGACGACCTCACGTGAAGCCACGGAGGAAAACCCGCCAAGGCTTGTTCCGCACCAGGGCGGGGCAGAAGCCTTGGAGGAAAATCCGCCGAGGGTTGCCGCGGCCTGTGGACAACCCAAGGAGGGAAACCCGGCGTCGGGTTTCCCGCCTCTTAAAGAAGACCAAGATAAAGAAAACCAAGATCGATCATCATCAGTTCACGACGCAACTCCAGGAGCCGTCGCGGCTTCGCCGGATGATGATGATTCGGGTCTGAGCTCGTGGTTCGTGGATGTTACTGCTGGCCGGGCGCAGCTCGCCGGAGTCCGGGTTGATGCCCGTGCCGTGCTCGAGCGCATCGCTCGCCAGCACCCCAGCGTCCCTGGCTTCGACCTGGCCGCAGCGACCGTGGAGGTCCTCAAGCGAGCACGCATCTCGGGAACGCCGATCAAGCACCGCGACGGCTACGTGGCGTCCGCGCTGTCCGCGGACCTCGCCACGTTTGTTCGCAACTTCCCGGTTACCGCAGCACCCGTCGCAGTTCTGGGTCCGAGACCCGTGCAGACCGGTTTTGGTACGACCGCGAACGCCGCCGTTCGGACCTGCGAGGAACGTGGCCACCGCTTCGTCGTCGGTGCGGCCCATGACCGCTCCTGTGACCGCTGCGGTGTCCGCGAGGTTCACCTGCAGGAGGCACGCACCGCGGCCCAAGCCGAGGCCGCGGAGATCTGCGAGGCCTCCGGGCATGACTGGGCACTGCCGACTCCGTACCGGGTCGGGACCATCGCTGCAGGAACGATCCTGTGCCGCCGCTGCGACGTGGCCGCATCCGCGAACCGTCAGGCGGTGTCCCGGTGACGCTCGCACCCGAACGGCCGAGCGTGGTCGCACCCAGCGTGGAAACCCTGCAGCGGGCCGTCGAGGAGTGCCGTGGGCGAGTTGGTGCGCGGGTGCCGGACCACCTGGTCGACGATGTGCTCTCGTTGACGCTGATCGAGGCGTGGAAGAAGCTCGCCACGTTCGACGCGATCCGCGGCCAGGTCGAGGCGTGGGTGTGGGGTATCTGCCACAACATGATCCGCAAAGTGCTGGCAGACGCGAGCCGCGCTCGCCGTATCTCGGACGCTGCGGAGACGAACCGCATCCACGGCCAGCGCACCTCGACCGACCCGCAGCAGCTGCTCGCGGATCGCTACGACCACGTCGACTGGATGCAACGCGTCGCCGGGTTCGTGGGCGACGAGGACTGGGACGTGATGCTCGATCTCGCCCTCACCGATGAGCATCCCAGGGATGTTGCTGAACGCCACGGCCTCTCGCTGCGCAAGGTGCAGGCCGTACGCCAGCGCTGCGAGGCCATCGGACGCGTTGTCCGCGCCGCGCAGGACGTGCCCCTGCCGACGTCGCCAGCGGCGCTGCGGGCTACTGCGGCGACGTGTGTCCCGCTGGACGTGTTCGACGCGGATCGAGTGCTCCCACTGCTGTTGCGCGTCGAGCTGGAAGCCGCGTCCATGGACGCCCTCGGGGCAGAACTCGACGTGTCCGCGTCATCCGCCTATCGCCTCATCAAGCGCGTCCGAGAACTTCTCGACATTGCCCTCACCGTCCTCGACCAACGCTCACTAACTCGGGAGTTCTCATGACTTCGCCCACCACTTTCCGCGACCGCCTGCGCGAGCTTCGCCGCTCCCGCAACGTGCAGTTGCTGTTCGTCGCGCTTGCCGTGTCGCTCATCATCGCGTTGGCGGCGCTGCTCATGAACTGGAACCGCACCAGCGACGAGGTGGCCCCGCAAGGCACACCGACGGCGACGGTAACTCCGGCACCGGAGCCGACCCCCATCGGTGTGCGAGCGACGCCCGATGCGCCCTCGGCGGCGCCCTCGGGGGAGCTGCAGCGCACGGTCGACGGTCTCATCATGCCGCCCCTCACGGGAGACCCCGCAGCATACGCATCGGCGGCGGCGCTGGCGCTGACGAACTACAACACGGGCCAGGCAACACGCGACCGGGTGCTCGAGAACTTCGCCACCTTCACGCAGCCCACGGACTCCTACGTCGGCCCCACTGCCCCCAGCGGTGCTCAGAGCTTCGTGGATGCGGCCTTCCGGGAGAAGTCAGCGCTCAATCGCGGTGGCAAGTTCCTGCCGGCGGAATCGGCGTTCGAGCAGATGTGGCAGAACGGCGGGTGGATGACCTCTGAGGTGCGTTCGGTGCGCGTGGACGGCCAGCACGTGTCCTGGCCGAGCTGGGAGCCGAGCTACAACGACGCCGATGCCGGCTATGCCCTCGTGACCGTCGAGCTCGCGACGCTCGTGGGGAACGCGAGCGGTCTCACCACGGAAGGCGCTCAGTGGGTGAGCTTCGAGCTCGACTGCGACGAGGACACCGCAGGCCAGCGCACCCAGTGCGGCGTCGTGCTCCTGGCCAACGAGGTCGTGCAGTGAAGCTCATCGTGGCCGCGAAAGCGGCCCAAGCGCTGAGCTCGCCCACCACGCGCCGCGCGGTGCTCGGTGCCGGATTCGTCGGCCTCGTTGGACTCCTCGGTACGGGTTCGATGCTCGCGCAGGCTGTGCAGGCCGGGATCACGGTTCCCTCGCTGCCAGGGGCACCGGCAGCACCAGGTGGTGCCGCTTGTGCGCCCGGTGCGTGTGTGGTGTCGGCGTCCGAGCAGGAGGCGGCGCAGCAGCTCGTCGCAGCGATGGACGCCGGTCGCCTTGTGTTCCTCTACGGTCCCAGCGATCCGTACGCGATGCAGATCCGCGGCATGGCCGACGGCTCCGGGTCCTGCCGTATCCAGCTCCCGGCGCTGCAGCTGATCCAGATCGCGCTCAACATGTTCGATTCCGTCGGGATCAGCGACCTCAACCGCGCCTGCACGGGCGACCTGCCCGGCTCTTCCGGGTACTCCGCGCACTGGGTCGGGCGGGCCATCGACTTCTACGCCTTCAACGGCACCCCGCTCACGGGCGGGGACTCGCTCAGCGTCTCCTACGTCAACGCGGTCGCCGGGGTGCTGCCAGCAGGCAGCCAGATCGGGCAGATCGACGCTCGCATCGCCAACGGCACCTACTTCGATATCGCGGACGTCTCGCAGATCAGCGATGCGCACAACCACCTGCACGTCGACGTCGGACGCTCCGTCACCGACGGCCTGCGCCTCTAACCAGCTTCACCTCACCACCACCTACCGCCGAGAAAGGCACCAACAATGTTCGAACTCCTCACCGGAATCTCCGACCTCGCCCTCACCGCTTCAACAGCAGGCACTGGTTGGGCATCCGTCATGTCCATTCCGGACGTCAAGCCAGACCTGAGCAGCTCGTTCGCGCAGGCGGCGTTGCGCCTCACGACGATCGTCGCGGGTGTGGCCGTGATCCTGTGCATCCTCGCGCTCGCCGTTTGCGGCGTCCTGATCGCCAGCAAGGGGCTCGGCAACGCTCGCGTGCAAGAAGGGGCTGCAACGGCATCGCTGTACGTGCTGGGTGGGCTCGTGATCCTGGGCTCGCTCACGGGCATTGCCGGGTTCGCCATCGGCTTCAAGATCTTCTAGCCCACCCCTTCTTCAAGCCCGGAAGGGGCAACGCATGGACTGGCTTTGGAACCCCGACGGGGCACTGACCTTCATCTGGGACGGCACCCGCGACATCATGGAGTGGACCCTCGACTGGGGCAGCGTCAGCCCAGGGACCGCCGGGTGGGCCGCAGCCAGCGAACTCGCCGGGTTCTGGATCGGGCTGACCGCATTCTTCGTCACCACCGGAGTGGGCGCGTTCGGCATCGCGCGAGGCGTGATCACGAACAAGCACGATGAAGCCTGGCGTGCCGCCCTCGGTATCGCGTTCGGTGTGCCCGCCGCTCTCGTCACGATCTGGTTCATCGCGGAGATCCTGAAGCTGCTCGAGCTCATCTCGGGCATGCTCACCGACCTCAACGGTGACGTCCCGGCCGTGGAAGGCATCATCCAGTACTTCGGGCTGAACGAGGACTCCGATCTGCTGCTCGATATGACGGCCGGGAACATGTTCGCGGCGGGTTTGAACGGGGTGCTCGCGTTCTTCGGTTTCTTCACCCTGGGCGCGGTCCGGATCGTGCGCGGGCTGGGCGTCATGGCCATGGTGGCGTTCGCGCCGTTCGTGTTCACGATGCTCCCCATCCGTGAAGGCTCGGACGTCCACCGCAACTACACGATCCTCCTCACCGGCCTGTTGCTGACGGATCCGATCCTGCTCGGCATGATGCACATGCTCAGTCGCATGGCCGCGATCATCGAGGACCCGTGGAGCACCGACGGCCTGATCATCTCCTTCGGTCTGGCCATCCTCGGCGTCGCACCGATGGCGGTGCTCGGCATGTTCACGTGGGCGGGAGTGGACCGAGACGCGGGCGGGCATGCGACCATGCGGGGCCTCGAGCGCGGTGGGCGCAGCGCGGGACGTGGGGTCCGGCAGGCGGCTCCGGCGGTGGGACGCGGAGCAGCCGCCGCGGCAGGAGCCGCCGGTCGTGGCGCGCGATCGCTCGCGACTAAAACGAAGTCCGGCATCGGACGCCTCCGTTCCAGCGGCACCGGAAGCGGCGGACGCTCTGGTGGACGAGGTACCCCCGGCACGCCCGGATCCGGGGGCAAGTCCGGCGGGGACGGTGGCAGTGGAAAGCGCCCTTCGCCCGGCCATTCGAAGCCCGCTCCGTCACCGGGCGGCGGCAGCCCGGGGCCTCGAGGCGGCTCCCCGGGGAACGGCCCGAGTTCGCCCGGGGGAGGCAAGCGAGGTCGAGGCAGCGGCGGACAGCGCCCGTCGCCACCAACACCGCCATCTCCGTCTCGTCCGAAGCCCTAGTCGGGCTCATCACCAGCAGCTCGAGGGGGCATCACCGTGTACGACGACTACGAGGAGCGCAAGTTCGCGTTCCCACGCCTACCGAAGCAGGGCATCATCCTGCACCTCCAGATGGAGAACCTCATCGTCACCGCAGTGGGCATCGTGCTGCTGCTCACGTGCGTGTACGGCACCGGTCAAGGCCCGCTCGGTGCGCTCATCGGGTTCCCGCTCTGGTTCCCGTTCGTCGCGATTGGGCTCGTGACGATCCGATCAACCCCATTGCCCGTCATCGTGTGGAGGGAATTCATGTTCCAGTTCAGGAAGCTGCGCGGGCGCAATACGTACGTGCTGCGCCCCGACGTGCCAGTGCTGTCCGAGATGCGCCGAGAAGGGACGCTGCTGCTCCCGGGGCGCCTGCAGAACGCGCGCCTGTTGGAAGCCGACGGCATCGCGATCGTGCACGACGCGGGGCAGCGCACCGCGACGATGATCGCCACCGTCGTTGCCCCGTCCTTCACGTACGCCGCACCCCGCCGCCAGGATGCGATGGTCGCGGGGCTGTCGTCCGTGCTGCGCGGTTGGACGCTCCGCCCCGGCATCAAGCGGTTCACGCAGATCGCACGCACCTCGACGGGATCCGTCGCGGCTGAACGGGCGCACGCGCGGGATCGAGTCTCCTCGCGCTCGAGCCTCGATGAGGTGCGCGAGTCGTACGAGGAGATGCTGACGTTGGCGGGCAACATCGTTCGCTCGCACGTCACCGAGATGGCCATCACCCTGGATCTGTATGCCCTCGCGGGGCAGATCAAGAACTCGGGAGGTGGCGTCGACGGGCTGCGCCGCGTGGCGCTGCTCGAGGCTGAGGCGATCCAGGCTGCACTGCGCGGGGCTGGGTTCGTGCGCGTCGAATGGCAGAGCCCCGCGGGGATCCGTATGAGCATCCGCAGCCTGCTCGACCCGGTGATGCAGCCGCAGCTCATGGAGCGCGCCTCTCGGGATACCGAAGCCGGTGTCGAGGCGGGCGGGGAGGCGGTCATGTACTTCGAGGAGCACCGCGACTTTGTCCGCACCGACAGCGCGGTGCACCGCGTGTTCTGGATCGGCCAGCTCCCCGCATTCGAGGTCCGGCCGGGCCTGTTCGACTCCATCATCTTCGGACAGCTGCCGGACGGTCGCCCCGTGCGGCACATCGCGAGCATCACGTCCGCGCCCGTGTCGATCGCGCGGGCCATGAAGCGCATCGAGAGCTCCAAAAAGTCGTGGATCGCGTCCGAGGGGCTGCGGCAGAAGCGCAACCAGATCACGTCCGAGGCGGACAAGCACGAGTGGGAGCTGCTCATCGAGCAGGAGCAGGCGCTTGTGGCTGGTCAGGGCGAGTTCGAGCTGTCCGTCTACATCGCGGTGTCCGCGACGGACATCGACGAGCTCGATCAAGCGTCGTCCGCGCTGCGCACGCACATCTCGAACGCGGGCATGGAACCGCACGTCCTGGTCGCCCAGCAAGGGGAAGCGCTCATGATGTGCGCCATCCCAACCGGGGAGGGACTGGCATGAGCATGCGTGGTCAAGAAGCACGCCGCCAGGCAGTCGGCCACATCGACGGGGACACCAAATCCCAGCGCCAGTCACGTAAGGAGATCCGCGACCGGCTTCGGCAACCGGTGCAGCTCGAACGCCGCTCCTGGACGAACTCCGAACTGCCGACAGTCGCTCACGGAGCCAAGCACGGCCCCAAAGCCACTCAGCCCGAGTCGGGTGGCTTCCGGTCGACGCTGCGCATCAAGCCGCCCTCGCACCGGCTCACGTCGGAAGAGGTGGCCGCGTTCTGGCCCTACTTGACCGGCCAGCCATGGCCGACCATCGGACCGGCTATGGGCATTGACCTCGAGACGGAGCAGCTGTGGTGCTTCGACCCGTGGGAGGCATACAACCGTGACCTCATTCCTTCGACGGGCGTGCTCATCATGGGCGGCTACCGGAAGGGGAAGTCCTGGTTCCTCAAGCGGTTCATCGTGCTGCTGGTCCTCTTCGGGCGCCAGGCCATCAACACGTCCGACTCCAAGGGCGAGCACGTCCGCGTCGCGCACGCGGTCGGCGGCACCGTCATCCAGGTCGGCGCCCCCGGCTCGCGGCTCCGCATCAACGCGCTCGACGGTGGCCACCGGCCACGCGGGTGGGACGCGGACCAGTGGGCGGACGCTGTCCGGACACGGCGCAGCCTCGTGCTGCAGCAGATCGTGACCATCCTCAACTCGGGACTGCGCGCGATGACCTCCCACGAGCGCAACGTCCTCGACGTTGCGCTGGCCAACGTCGTGACCGCGACCGATGACCGGCCAACGATTCGCCTCGTGTGGCTGGAGCTGGCCGCGATCGCTCGCGGTGAAGTCCTCGACGAGGAGATGGGCGACATGCGGGAAGCTGGCCGCGAATTGTGGTCCACGCTGCGCCGCCTGACCGTCGGCAACCTGTCCGGCATGTTCGAGGACGAATCGACCGTGGAGTTCGACGTCGACAGCCCCTACACCGTGTTCGACACGGAAGCGATGGCCATCCGCGGCGAGGACGCGCTCGCGATCGCGCAAGCCGTCACGCAGGCGTGGGTGATGTCAGTGCTCTCGGACAAGAAGTCCGGACGCAAGTTCGTCGTCGCCCGTGAGGAAGGGTGGCGAGACATGAACTCCGTCACCGCGCTTGAGGCGCAGCGCGCGCAGCAGAAGCTCGCCGGGGAGCTCGGCATCGTGCAGCTGCTCGTCGTCCACGAGGGCGGCGACTTCGACGCGGTCGGCCCGGCAGGGTCGAAAGAGCGGGAGCTCGCGCAGCAATTGGCGAAGGGCTTCGCGGTCAAGATCAGCTTTGCGCAAGAGATCGGCCAGCTCGCCGCGTCTGCAGCGTCCGTGGGTCTCACCCGAGAGCAATCCGACCTGATTGCGGATCTCGAGGTCGGGGAATGCGTCGTCGCGATCGGCTCCACCTCGATCGTGCTGAACACCACCGAGCTCACCACCGACTGGGAGCGCACCTACTTCGACACGTCGGGCTCCATGCGCGACAGCCCGGCAACAGACAGCACGCCCACCGCGTCCGAGGAGATCCACGCATGACCCCTTCGACCTCCCCGCGTGCGCCACTAAATCAGTGGCAAACCGGCATGATCATCCTCAACGCGCTGCTGCTCGTCATGGGCTTGGGCCTCCTGATCTGGGGCGCACCGATGGAGGACCGCCGCGACCAGCTCGTGACCCTGGGAGCGGCTCAGGGGCTCCTGTTCGGTTGGGGCTTCTCCACGATGTTCTTCCTCGTTGAGGGCTTCTTCGCGCTTCGCACACACCTGATCAGAAGAGGCCTCCGCGCATGAACGGCGGGGGAGAAACACCCTGGGTGCGCGTCTTCGTGTTCGTCCTTGCCGGTGCAGGAATCGTCGCCGGCCTCTGCGTGGCGTCGGTGTTCGTCGCCGCGCTGCTCGCGTGCGGGCAGGCACCGGTCTGGCCGTCGATGTGGTCGGGGCTCGGGTTCCTGATTCACGCTGACGGTTCGAGTCTTGAGCTGCCGGAGGCTTGCCATGGTGCGGCTGCCGGGTGGGGTCGCGGTCTGATGATCGGCGTCTTGGTGCTCATTGGCGCGGGGACCCTCGTCGGGTTCCTGCTGTGGGGGTCATGGAAGCAGTCGGATGCGTACTTCGTGAAGCAGCTGCGGGGGCGCGATGGTCTCGCGCGGGGGCGGGAGGTGCGCATCACGTTTGGTGCGAAGACTCGGCTCAAGTCCGCGGTGACGGTGCGCCCGATGCTGAAGAATCCGCGTCCCGAGGACGTGGCGATCCACATCGGCCTGGGGCATGGCCGCAGCGTGTACCTGTCGGTCGAGGACTCCGTGGTGGTCGAGGGATCTCCGCGTTCGGGGAAGGGGTTCCGCCTCCTGATTGGCGTCATCATCGACTGGCCGGGGCCGCTGATCACGACGTCGACGCGCAACGACAACCTGGCCGCGACCATGAAGCGCCGCGCGAAGCTTGGCACGGTGACCGTGTTTGACCCGCAGGGCCTGTCAGGGATCGCGAACTCGATGAAGATCAACCCGATCCGTGGCTGCGACGATGCGCTGGTGGCGAGGCAGCGTGCCGCCGCACTCATCGGCGGCACGGAACTTGGCATGTCGAGCTCGAACTCGGAGTGGGCGCAGGAAGCCGAGGTGCTTCTCTCTCGTCTGCTGATGGCGTGCGCGCTGGGCAAGAAGGACGTGAACACGCTTCGGGACTGGGGTGCGTCTCCTGACCTCGCGCGGCCGGCGGTCAAGATCCTCGAGAACCAGGGCCCTCCCGGTTGGGCGTCCGCGCTCAAGACCGTGCTCGACGGCGACCCCAAGTTGCTCGGCTCACGATGGATGGGCGTCGCTGCCGCGACCGCCCCGCTGCAGCTGCCGAGCGTCGCGGCGGCGATGTGCCCCACGGGAGGTGACGACGAGTTCGACGTGCAGGCGTTCCTGTCCGGGCAGAACACGCTCTACCTCATCGGCACCCGGTCGGGCGCTGGAGCCGCTGGCGGGTTCCTCGGCGCCCTGCTGGACGACATCGTGGAACAAGCTCGCCGCAAGGCGCTCACGTCGCGTGGGAGTCGTCTCGATCCGCCGCTGGGGTTGGTGCTGGACGAGATCGCGAACATGTTCTCGTGGAAGGCGCTGCCGACGGTGCTGTCTGACGGTGGGGGCATCGGGATTTGGACGCTCGTTGTGTTGCAGGGGTTCTCTCAGGCGCGCACGGCGTGGAGTGCGGACGAGGCGGACACGATCTGGACGTCCGCGATCGCGAAGATCCTCTACGGCGGCGGCAGCGACGAATCACACCTGAAGGGTCTGGAGTCGATCCTCGGCACGCGGGAAGTGCGCACGAAGTCGCGGTCGGTGTCGCTGCAGGGCAACTCCACGCAGCTTGGCATCGAACGCCTGCCCGTGCTCAGCGTCGACGAGCTGCACCGCATCCCCACCGGGTACGGCGTGCTCGCCTACAAGAACAAGCGCGGCGTGCTGCTGGAGATGCCCGGGTGGACGAAGCGAGCGGACGCTGACGAGATCTCGGCGGGCAAGAAGCAGACAGAGGCGGAGCAGGCGGACGAGTTCCGCAGGCAGGGCCGGCTGATGCCGCAGCCGCTGCAACTGGAGGTGTCGTAGCCATGTCCAACGGTCGAGCAGGAACCGCGTCACGCGCGTACCGCCTCCAGTACCTGAAATCGAAGCAGTGGCACGCCAGACGCGCCCGGTGGTTCGACCAGAACCCGGCCCGGCATCAATGCTGCGTGTGCAAGCGGATGGAGCCGCAGGCGAAGCGTCGCCTCGAGCTGCACCACATCGACTACCGCGGTGTGACGCAGCTCCTCAACGGTGCGTGGCTGGCGAATGAGCGGGACGAGGATCTGTTGCCGATGCATCCGCTCTGTCACCGATTGGTGCACGAGCTGATGGACAACGATGGCGCGCTTCGCTACATGCGCAGCCGCAAGGAAGCCACGCTGCTGGCGATCGCCAAGGTGCGATCCCGGTTGCGCAGCCTGATTGGAGCACGATGACCAGCGACGACCACAACCCGGACGAGCCAGACGTGGACGACGGGGACTTCGAGTTCGACGATGACCTGTTCCCGACCGACGTAGATCCGGGCAATCGCGGCGAGGCTGTGCCTGGCTTGTACCCGACGGTCCTGGCCTGGCAACGCTTCGCCGTCGAGAACGCCGCCGTCGACGGGGAATGGACGGAGCTCGCGAAGTTCGTGCGCTGGGTAGTCGTGCGCTACGAACTCGACATCATCCCCGGGTGCTGGCACCTGCACGGCGCTCTCGTGGAAGAGCTGTCGGCGTTGAAGTCGGCGCACGTCGCGTTCTTCGACGCTGGGGACTCGGGCATCGGTCCAATCGGGTGGCACGAACGGTTCCACCTCGCGCAGCAGCGCATCAGAGAGTGGTACCGCGGCGACTGCCGAGACGGTCACATGCCTTCAGTCAAGAAGTGGGCCGAGCTCGGCACCGACGAATGGGCGACGTGGGTGAACGGTGGGTGGCGAGAGCTAATCGAACCGGCCGTGGTCTCTCCTCGATAGAGGGAGTTGGGCAATTGCAGGTGCATGCCTCGAGTGCAGATGCTGTCTGTCGCCCCGGCCTGAAGACGAGCTGTCCGGCACATACGGATTGCGGATAAGGAAATCCTGAATTTCAGCTAGGCGTCGCGAAGTCGGGGGGCGGCATCGGTCAAATCGGTTCCGCGCGTTGAATAGAAGTGAGAGTAGTGGCGCATAGTGCGCTGCGCTTTCTGGTCGTGGCGGATCAGCGCTTCTCGGAACGCAATCGGAGCGAGTGCGTCTTTGAGTGGCACATGAGCGGCAATCTTGAGCAGAGCGGGAATCGCGCCTTCCTTCCCCAACGCCGTAGAAAGCCAGATGGTCGATTCATGCGAGTTCGACCTGGAGGCGTGTGTAGTCAACTGCTCTATCGTCTCTGCGACGGGTAGGCGAGTCTGATGGAGGAGGTTGCTGATGCTCTCGTAGTTCGCTGCTTCCTCTACGGTTAAGTCCGCGTGGGGTGCTGCGGCATCGAACAAATCCCCTACACTTGTTGACCCCGGCAGAGCTCGATCAACGTTGTCCCACTGTTGATCGCGGGTCTGCGCGAGTGTTCGCTTAGCGAACGCTCGCGACTTGCCCTTGGTGCGCAGCAGGTTCTTGAGGATGATGTTGGCACTGAGATGTGCTGGCGCCGACGATGATATCGCTTCCCGCAGCTTTGCCTCAACCAGAGTTGCAGCCTCGGAGTCACCACCCGTTAGAACAACCCTGCAGAGACTCGCGAGGTGGCGATGGTCGTCAATGGGCCAAAGCTGCAATTGTGACAGGGCGTGCGTTAGCAAGAGTCGTCGATGAAGGGGTTTCGAGATCGCGAAGTCGTCACGCAACAGGTCAGTCGCAATTTGTGCGCCATAGCCAAGGAATCGCGAACGTTGGTCATCAGAATCCAAAGACATGAGAGTGGTGACGAGGGCGTCTCTGTCTTGGGTGCGCTGGGAGTAGACTCGCCCTAAGGTCAGTCTTAGCGTATGACGCCAGTATGCCGATGGAGCCAGAATTCGAATCCGGTCGAGGACGGACTCGATGTTTCCGTCAGACAGTGCCCGCGCGGCCATGTATTCCTGTAGGGACTGGACTTCGAACGTGACATCCTCGATGCCAGACGGAACCAGGAGGACAAGGCGGTGTCGGGATGCTGTTTCCAGCTGGCTCGAGATTCTCTCGCTATTTTCCTCGGAGTACCCGTCGTTACTGAGGCGTGCTACAAACATCTCGGTTACGGCCGTAGCTGGGATCTTGGTTTGGCGTTTTCCATCGATTTCTGCCAGTTCCTGAAGTGTGAAGGCTACTC
Organism: Pseudoclavibacter sp. Z016; assembly: GCF_002931215.1. Classification (NCBI taxonomy): domain Bacteria; kingdom Bacillati; phylum Actinomycetota; class Actinomycetes; order Micrococcales; family Microbacteriaceae; genus Pseudoclavibacter; species Pseudoclavibacter sp. Z016. Next base: position 113,426 of record NZ_PSTU01000013.1, on the reverse strand, counting down.
GTTCGTGAACCCAATCGACCTGCTCATGGTAGGTTTTGAGGCTTTGCCCGAGTGCTCCAGGTCGGATACTCTCACGCCCGTAGATCGCGCGGTAGTATCCATCGAATAGCTCGTGACGAGTTGAGGGAACTTCGTTTAACTTTTCAAGGAGTACCGTCATGATGGTTACTTGTAGCGGAGTTGTCATGAGGCGAACAACGTGCGGAGTCTTCGCGGAGGTCCGAAGTTTAAGCAGGATCTGATCTATCAACTCTTTGTCTTCGGCATATCTGACTCTTACGAGATTCCGAGCGTAGGAGATCGCCCTATCTAGAGTGAGTGGTCGCAACTCAAGTGTTGTGGGCGAGAATTCGCTAAACTCGTCCGTGTATCCCTGTGGTCGCGTCGTGCAAACGACAAGGACGTCCCAATCCTTGAGGCGCACTTCGGTAATGAAGGCGTTCAACTGAGATGTGACCAGGTCTCTATTTCCACTGGCTGGTACCTCGTCCAGCCCATCCAAGACGAGGACCCATGGCCAGCTTGATATCCACGACCATACCTGTGCACTTGTAACCCTTGCGCGCTGAGCAATAAGCTGAGATGCGATGAACTCTGTCACTGTGACGCTGGGGTCATCGGCTAGATGTTTAGCGTAGCTCGCCAGTTCAAGGAAGAATGGCCATCGGCGATTGTTTGGTGTGGAAAGACCCAGGGTCTTCAATCGGGCTGCTGTCCTAGAAATTGCTAGGTCGATGTTGGGTGTACTCCGTGAAATGTCTGAAAGTAGAGCATAACGGTAGGATTGGCAGAGAATCTGCCCAAGCGTGCTCTTGCCTTGCCCAGGTCCTCCGATAATCAAGTAAGCACTCGTGGGTGCGTTTTCGTGGCTTCCCCTCAGAGATCTATCGCCCGCCTCAAGTAGCTTTTTCACGACATCAACATGTTTGCCGTCCGCGTTGGTTGCTGAAAGGTCGATGCCGACAAGACTTAGGGAAGTTTCCGTCCTGCCGTCCAAGTCTGCAGACTCAAGTTTGATCTTTTCTCTCGCAGCGATCTGCAATGCGGCATGGTTCTTGAGGACGGGTGCAATGCTGGCTGCACTGCCCTCGCCCAACATCTCCATCACTCGGTCGAGTACGTCGCCCGGGGTGACGAAGCTGGCGTAAGCTCGGCGGACCGAGCCGTGTTTTTCGAGTAGCCGACATATTTTTTCGTAGTGCCAGACCGCGTAACCCTTGAGGCTGACTTCGTGATTCCTGAGCGTAGATTCAACAATATCGAGCGTTCCGGTGCCAGACGCAGCAGTCAACCGGACGTTGGTAGCGATCACGTAGAAGTCGGGTTTCGGCTTCCTCAGTGGCTCATCCTGGCCATGCTGAATCAGAAACTTGTTCAGTTCCGATTTTGTTGCCGTGTCAATGTCTAAGCCGGCTTCACGTGTGTCTGTTGCCCAACGCAGGGACTTTGCCTGCACTATCCCGTAGGGCTGGATTGTGTCTGCAACAATCGGCGAAACGAAATCGAGACCAGGTACCTGTCCGTGGAAGGTGGCCTCGCGTCCGCCATCTTTCCCAGCCCCAAAGACGGACACCGAGACGCCAAACTCTGCACCCGCTAGGGCTTGAATCATGTGTTCGAACTCGAGTGGGCCTAGACGGTTCAGGTCGTAGTCGGTCATGCTTTCATCATGACACTCGTCCGGCCCGACGCGTTCTCGAGCGTTAAATCTCAAGCGAGGCGTGAACGAGCCCGTCTGTGCACGGTCAGCTGGACCTTGTCGTTGCCCAGTGGGTCCAGGAATGCGGGCGCTGGGCCATGTCTTTTCAGGGCGGCGTACAACGCCAAGCCTTCGCGGGTGTCGACGTGGACGAGGTGGTCTCGATCGTCCAGGCGGATCGCCAGCTTCCCGTAGCTGGTGTACGAGCTTTCAACGGGGGGTGCTGCGGCTCGGACGATGCAGGGGATGCTCCTAGTGGCGTCCGCCTGGACGGCGAGGTGCACAGTCACGGGAGGGACGGCTTCGCGGAGGGGGCGAACGCGCCGTGCTCTCCTGATGTTGCTGCGCACCCGGACAGCCTAGGAGCCGCGTTTCCCTTGTCGTGGGGATTGCCTGCACGGTTCCTGATTCGTGCGTTCTCCGCGCGGTTCCGGGGTGGTTGCGGGCAATAGCTACTAGAGGGTGACACGGGAAGCGTGCCCCGCCAGTAGGAAGGGGCAGCTCATGCCCGCGTTCGAGACAGACATGGCCATCGAGGGGAACATCACCACCACCCCCGAGTTGAAGAGGAAGGGCGAGCAGGTTTACACCCGGTTCCTGCTCGCAAAGAACGATCGCAACAAGGTCGACGGGGCCTGGGTGAACGGGGAGCGCACGTCGGTTCCCTGCGTCGCGTACGGGCAAGAGGCGGAGATGATCTGCCGGACGTTCCAGAGCGGCGACTTGGTTGTTGCCGCGGGCCGGTATGTGATGGGCACTCGCAACGGGAAGCCCAGCAACCAGTTGATGGTCAAGCTCGTCGGTCCTTCGCCGCGGTTCGCGGCGGTGCACATCGACCGTGAACGCCGCGGCGCGCCCGAGACCGGCCCGGTCGTGGAAGCCACGACGACATGGGCGACGAAAACGCCCGGCTCGGGCCTGGAGTAGGTGGCCGTCATGGAGCGAACAGTTGAGCTGGTCTCCACCCCGGACTGCCAACAATGCAAAGCCACGGAACGAGCCTTCGAGAAGGCGGGCGTCGAGTACGAGAAACGCGACGCGAGCGTGGATCCCGAAGCAGCAGCGGAGGTCAACGCGCTCGGCTACTTCCGCGCTCCGGTTGTGCTCGTGAAGGTCGACGGCAAGCTCATGACCCACTGGGGCGGTTTTCGGCCGGACAACGTGAGCGTCCTCGTCGCCTCCCAGAAGCCACGCGACGTCGAGTTCCAAGCCCTCAACAAGAACCTCGCCCGCGAAGTACCGCGCCCCAAGACCCCTGAAGAGCGCACCGCTCGCCCGGTCGACATCCGCGCCGACCACACCCACACCCGACCCTCTAGCGGCCCCGCTGGCGCGTCGATCTGAGAGGAACACTCATGATCACGAAAGCCAACGCTGCCGTCGAACGAACGGTGCGCAGCTATTTCACCGATGGCCCCGCCGTCGAAGGGTTCGACCGGGTTGAGGACCAGGACCGGTTCCTACACCACGCCGCGTGGAGTGCGACCCGGGAGATGCGCGCGCATGCCGTCGAGTACGTTGCACGACGAGGGCAGACCGGAGATCTCAAGGACGTAAAGCGCAGCGCCGGACGTCGCGCGCTGCGCCTCGCCGTTCCCATCTGGCTCGAGTCCCGCTACCCGAGGTTTGACCCGGCCCGGAAGGCGCTCCCCACACAACTGCGGCAATCGGAACGGGAGGGCGGCGTCCCCTCAGAGCGGCTGCTCCAGCTGCGGCACGAGCTGCGCATCGAGCAATTCACGTACAACGAGCGGACGCTGTACACGCTGCCACCCACGAACGCATTCGGGGCTCGACCAGGCTCCTACGCGATCGGCAAACGCGAACATCACGGCCTCACGATCGACTGGCTCGAAGGCGCGTACGAGTCTGAACTCACATCCGTGCGGTTCCTGCGCGACCTCGACGTGACTCAGTGCTCGGACCTTTCCGGTCTCGTGCGCTTCTCCAGCGGCCGCGACCGGCCCGAAACCGCGCCCTGGTCGACGTACGCGCACGTCCTACAGGAAGAACGCGCGCGAGGAGGCCTCGCCGCCTACCTCATCTCCCGGATTCCCGAAGTCGCACCCGTGCCCCCGACAGTGAGGGCACTGGCGGAGGATTTCCGCGCATACGCGCACAACACCAGCCTCGCGCGGGTCGCGCTCGTCAACAACAATGCGCGCATCGAGAACCGCGAAGCGACACAGGTGGAAACGATGAACAACGCTCGTAGATACGGCATCCTCCAGTTCGAGCTGAACGGCCCGGCCCGCTCCATCGCCATGGGCAACAAACTGCTGCGCCAAGACAAGGCCGAATCGGACCGTCTCCGCGACGTCCTCCGCACGCCGTTCGTGCGAGCAGAGGAGCTACGTCAAACAACTAGAGGCCTCGACCTCAACAAGCTCGTCAAAGCGTCGACGGGTATCCGGTTCCGCGATGACGCGCGGTCACCCGTGCCCACAGCCGCCGCTGGACACGCAGGAGCGTCCATGTAGGTGTTGTGCGGGCGCATGCGTCCGTTGCCCAGTTTCCGATGCAGTCGCACGACCACACGCGGCCCCGAAAGCGCCACGGTTTCCGGGCTGCGTTGTCGTTGGACCGCGAATGTCGGTGCTGACTCCTAACGTGTCGTTGTGGACACTCAGGGGGAATCGCTGCTCACATGGTCTTCACTGCGATGGGCGAGCGGACGTGCCGCTGTCGTGGCCGGACCGCTTTCTTGGTGCCCTGTCGTTGCTCTCAAGGCTGATGGGCGGGATCGTGGTCAAGCTGCTGGGGAGTCCCTGGATGGTGGCTCTACAGGGCAGGCGTCGCCGCGCTCGTGTGCGGGGGCGTCAGTGAGGTCGCGATGTGGCCCACCAGCGCTCGCGCTGGCTCCGGTGGTCATCGTGATGCGAAAGCTCGTCGAACTCGTGGGCATGTTCGTGGTCGTGCGCCTCCTCTCGAGGGGCACGCCAGAACGTGAAACCAGTGCCGCATAACCCATGTGTTTTGAGATGTCTCACCGGTGTTCGCGTGATCGTTAGCGGAGGAGGGAGCCGGTTGGCATGACGTAAGCATGGTGTGGTGACCGCATTCGGGACCATAGGAGTGCAGTGAACTTGGCTACCGATAACGCGATGAACGCGAGTCGTAGAGCGTGTTTCGCTTCACTCTTCGATGGCCCCACCGATGGCGCGGAGGTGTTCTCGGAAGCCAATCCCCTCTGCGCGGCGACGGTCAAGGTAGTCCGAGAAATGCATCTGCTCACGCAACGTCGTCCCGGTGTGCATGAGGGCCGCCTGACGCCGTTCGGTGTCACGGATGGCGGTGGCGAGTTCCGCCAGCTCGTCCGCGTGACTTAGGGGCAGGAAGAGTGCTCCGTCATCGTCCGCGAGCACGAAGTTGTCAGTGGTGACCGTGTGCTCGCCAACCTGCGCGCTGTGCAGTGCGTCGTTACGCTGAGGCTCCACGGCCGCGGGCCCGGGAGGCAATGCCCCAAGGCTGAGGATCGGGAGTCCGATAGTGCGAAGCTCTGAGGTGTCGCGGTGCAGTCCCCAGATCAGGATTCCGGCAAGCCCCGCACCGGCTGCTTCCAGAGTGATGAGGTCACCCACGCATGCTTCGTCCAAACGTCCTCCGTTATCGACCACGAGCACGTCCCCGGGGGCGGCGTTCTCGAAGGCCTCGAGGAACACATCCACGCTACCGGCGTGGCGGGCAGGCCGGACCCGACCTACGAGGTGTGTATCCGGCGACAGTGGGCGCAGCCCAGCCGGGGCCGAACGCACAGCAATACCCAGTCGCATGCAGGCATCAGCAACATGGGGCGTGGTCAGTCCGTGGTACGGAGTGAGGTCAACAAACATCAAGATTCTCCTTCGGTTGGGTGCGCGTCGGACTCTGGAGCCTCGACGCGGATGAGGGTCTGTTGCCCCGTGGCGATGTGTGTCCGCTCGGTGGCGTCGACCGCCCACACGTCCAAACAGCAAACGGTCAGGGTACGGCCAGCGCGAATGACAGCACCGACCGCTTGGAACTCCTGGCCACGGGCCGGAGCGAGCAAGTTCAGGCTGTACTCGACGGTGAGCACCTCAGAACCTGCCGGCAGGAGCGTCAGCGCGGCGTACCCGCCGGCACTGTCAGCGATCGCGCTCGTAGCGCCCGCATGAACGTACCCGTGCTGTTGCGTCAGCGTTGAATGAGCGCGGAGCGCGATGGAAACGCGACCGACCTCGATCGACTCAAGCCGCGCACCGAGATGATGCATGAAACCCTGCCGCCCAAAACTCGTTCGCACACGCGCAGCGGTTACGTCATCGACTGGTTTGCGGGTTTGGGTCGCGGAACGGGGATACGGACCAGACATTCACACCACCAATTTCTCGACGACCAAGACGATACCGATGAGGATCATGGCCACCCCGGACACGCGAGTGACGACGAACGCTGCTCTCGGGCGCGCCCGCAGCACCTTGCGTGCGCCATACCCCACCAGGAGATACACCACCGCGCAGCTCGCGAGATGAATCAATCCCAACACCGTCATCTGGACTGCCACCGGCCACGGCTCGGCCGCATCCGTGAACTGCGGCAGCAGCGCGAGGAAGAGGAGAAACACCTTCGGGTTCAGGCCACTTATGCCGACCCCCTTCGCCGCCTGGGCAAAGGGAGAGCTCGTGATGGCAACCCCATCCTCGGCCTGCGGGACCGCAGCCGGCGCGCGCAGCAGGCCGATACCGAGCCACACCAAATACAGCGCTCCGGCCACGGTGATCACTGTCAGCAAGCCCGGAACACGAGACACGAGAACTCCAACGCCAGCGGCCACCACCAAAGTCGCGATCAGGTGACCAGCGAGCATGCCCAACACCGCAGGCAAGGGGGACCGATCCCGCAATCCAGCAGTGATCGCGTACGCCCAATCCGCACCCGGAGTGATGACGAACAGTATGGATACAACCCAGAATGCTGCGATCAGCCCTATGGACACACCCACCACCCCTCGCGCGGAAACATAGGTGCAAGAATATGTTGGATTCCGTGACACAAAGCACCTAAGTTTGCATATCCAGGGCGCGATAGTGGGAGACTTGCCATCATGGATGACATCGACCGAGAGATTCTTTCAGCTCTGCAATCGGACGCGCGACTCACGGTCACCGCCCTCGCTGCGCGCGTCAACACCAGCCTGTCGTCCTGCCATCGACGACTCAGAGAGCTGGAGCGCTCAGGTGCCATCTCCGGATACCACGCCAGGCTCGATCCTGCCGCGGTCGGTCTGAGCTTCCAGGCACTGCTGTTCATCACCATGCGCGAAAGTGCCACTGACACCCTTAAACGACTCGAAGGTGCTCTCCAGGGCCTCCCCGAAGTCATCGACGCTCAGCGACTCTTCGGCGATCCTGACTACATGGTGCGCGTCGCCACACGGGACCTGGAGTCGTTCCAACGCCTCTACGACGAGCACCTCGGGAACCTCCCGGGAGTCCAGCGATTCAGGACCACGCTCGTCATGAAAGACATCGTCAGCGACCGCCCACTACCGATGCGCTGACGCCGCGACCACCTCGTAGCACATGCACTTCTCGAAAGCAATGCGTTTTGAGCTGTCTCACTCCAGGACGGTGGGGCAGGTTCCAGCCCTCTCGTCGTAAGTGCGGAAGATGCACTCCGTGGAGCACCTGTCGTCGCGGTCAGGACACTCAGCAAGGCCGTGATTGGCCGCGGTGAGCCGTGCTCTCAGCTCGTCCAGCCGTGCCCGCTTTTCATCGATCTGTCGTACACGTTCAGCGAGGAGTGGCCGAAGCTGCTCGCGCACCTCGGTGCAGGAGTCGACCTCCAGGGAAGCGAGGTGTCTGCTGATATCCGCGAGGGGGAGTCCGAGCTCTTTGCTCGCTTCGATGAGATCGAGTCGGTGCAGGGTGGCGGCGTCGTAATCCCGGTAGCCGTTGCTGGAGCGGTGGGGTGTGACGAGGCCGATGCTCTCGTAGTAGCGCAGCGCGGTCGCGCTGATCCCGCTCCGCCTGCTGACCTCAGAGATACGCATGCCGGGAGCTTACGAGCGCGGAACGGGCTTGACCTTCGAGCGGGACGAACGTTTACCGTCAAGCCGTGCCCATCAACTTCACCTCGAACCCCGTCTCGTGACGCGCCTCGTCGCAGTCCTGGAGCGCCGCCAGATCGCCTTGTACCTCGCGGCAATCGCCGCTGGCGGCGCGCTCGGCCTCCTCGTGCCCGGGGTGCACCATCTCGAACTCGCGATCGAACCGGTGCTCGCGCTGCTGCTGTTCGCGACGTTCCTGGGCGTCCCGTTCGCTGCCATCGGCACGTCACTTCGCGATGGCCGCTTCCTCGGGGCCGTGGGGGTCGTGAACTTCGTGATCGTGCCACTCGTCGCCTACGCACTGTCGAGGCTCGTGGCGGACGAGCCCGCGTTGCTGTTCGGAGTGCTGCTGGTGCTGCTCACGCCGTGCATCGACTACGTGATCGTGTTCGCCGGCCTCGCGGGCGGCGCGTCCGACCGACTGCTGGCAGCTGCCCCGCTCCTGATGCTCGCGCAGATGCTGCTCCTGCCGCTCTACCTGCTGATCTTCCTCGGCCCGGATGAGGTGGCCGTGGTGGACGTCGCCCCGTTCGCGCGCGCCTTCCTGCTGCTGATCGTGGTGCCACTCGGTGCCGCAGCCCTCGTCCAGCTCCTCGCGAAACGACACCGCAGCGGCCAGGTGATCGAGCGCACCATGATGAACCTGATGGTGCCGCTCATGATGGCGACCCTCTTCACGGTCGTGGCATCCCAAGCTGGAGCGGTCGGTGCTGCCGGGTCGGTGCTGCTCGTGCTCGTGCCGATCTACGTGGCATTCCTCACGATCATGGTGCTCGTCGGGCTCCTGGTCGGCCGAGCCTTCCACCTCGACGTTCCCGCGACCCGAGCGCTGGCCTTCAGCGGTGCTACTCGCAACTCCCTCGTCGTGCTGCCGCTCGCGCTCGCCCTGCCACCCGCGTTCTCACTGGCTCCGGTGGTCATCGTGATGCAAACGCTCGTCGAGCTCGTGGGCATGGTCGCGCTCGTGCGCTTCCTCCCAAGGATCACGCGAGAACGAAAGGCCAGTGCCGCGAGACCCTAGGATTTCGAGACGTCGCCACTGAGACACAGAGGCGGGGGAGCTGGGGGCCGGAGTTTCGGGACGCGCAGTTCTCACAACTATCTGGCGCAACTGCGCACTTCGGCTCGTGTCTCCGGCGTTGGTTTTGCGACAGGAGAACTGTGCCCAAAACTCATCGGCCACGCCTGAGTCTCAACTACACGCCAGGACGCCGACTGGCTAAAGGTTGGCCTTCGAGGTGCCGGCGTCCGCGCCGAAGATCTCTGCGTCGACCGAGGAACTTCAGGCGGGCACGCATCGCGCCCTGCGCTAGACGCAGCACTGCGCTCACTTGTCCAGGGCAGCGATACGTTCGTCGTAACCACCCTCGATCGAATCGGACGCTCAACCGGCAACGTGCTGACCTTGGCCAAAGAGCTGCGTGCAGAGGGAGTGCACGGCGCGTATTCAACCTCGGCGAGGAGATGTTGACACCTGGACGCCCAAGGTATCGATGGTGGTCACCGCGATGGCAGCACTCGCTCAAGTGGAGCTCAAGATCAAGCGCGAGCGCGTCTTGGACACCGAGAGCAGGCGTCGAGCTGCCGGGGCTCGGAGGTCGACCACCGGAGATCGCGGACAGTTAAGTGCGCAACCCAGCGCAGCTGAACGCCGTCGACGTGCCGGTGGCGGACTCGTCGGAAACCTAGGCATCTCGCGCGCAACGCCGTACCTGAGACTGCCAGAGTCCAAGCCATCAGCCACGGAGCTCCCGGAAGCTGAAGAGGGGGCGGGCCCTCCGGGGCTTCACTATCTGACTGTCCTGAACAAGCGCCTGTTGCTGCGACATAACGCGAACGCTTGCCGCGTCGTCGACCTGCTCCTCGGTCATGAGCCGTTGCGATCGACACTCCATACTGTGTGTCTCAAGACCTCGTCGCCTACGAGGCACGTGAAAGCAGGCTCCAGTTCGCATTAGCTTGCGTGGGGGCAAGCGGTCGTCGGCCGCCCGAGGCGTCTGTATCCGGAGCGGCCTCGGGCTTTTAGACTGTCTTGGGTCCGGTGTCGAGCACTGCCTGGCGCCGAAACTGGGCGACGGCACAGGCCGAAAACCGCCGCGCAGAAGGCGTCGTTCGCCACTGAAGGGGAGACTTTGGACCTCGAAGAGTTTGATCTCACGCTGAAGTGGCCGAAAGAGCTGTTCCTGTGGGAGGCGGACCGTCTGCTCCGGCGTTCGAGTGAACCGGGCTTTGACAACGCGGTCGCGATGCTTGTTTCAGAAGCGATCGCGGACGATGACCTGGCGGATCAGCTGGACGATAACGGCTTGCTCGGCTCGTCAGATGCGCGCTACTTTCTGACCAACGTTCTTCGGGACCCGTCTTTGCTCACACCTTTCGAGCCGCGGCGGTATTTTCACACCAGGCACGGGAGGCGGTCTGAAGTCGCTGCCAGAGCTTCGTTGGGTAGAGAGTTCACTCAGCTCATCGGCATGTTGTCGGAATGGAACTACTTCCCCCGGGTCGTTCCGCGGGAGTGCGTCGACGATCGTTCCGAGTCGCCAGATGTGAGCGCGATCTTGACTCGCGAGTTCAGCACGGTGGTCGCCTGGCCTCACGATTTCGAGGAGAACTTGATTCCCAGAGAGATTCTCTTCTCGACTATGGAGTACTTCCACGACCAGGCTCGCAGACCTCGATCGCGCTCCTACCATTCGTATAGCGACTGTGGGTACCACTACGCAGACCACAACAAGCAGTCAGGCGCCGCGGTGTACCGATGGCATGTCAACACACTTCTGGAACGCCACGGTGTGGAACTCAAGATCTCGAATTCGGCCGCCGACGTGGGAAACCTGGTGCGACGCTCGAACGTCGGACTCGATCTTCTGGCGGATGAGCTGGTGGAGGCTTCTGCGCCAGGCGAAACATCAGAAGATGAAGTCGTGGCCGAAGCGATCCGCATGTACCGGGATCGTTCTGCGAGTGTCGTCCAGCGCAGGGCCGCCGTGACTCAGCTGGCCGGATATCTAGAGCGACACAAGCAAACCTTCAGAGATCTCCAGTTCACCAGTAAAGATCAGAGCGACCTCTTCCAGATCTACAATAACTTCTCGCTGCGACACAACAATGCTACGCAGAAGAGCGAGTACGGTGACGAATACCTCGATTGGATCTTCTGGGTGACCCTAGCGGCCATCCAACTCCTGCAAACGCAATCACCGGCTCGAGACTCGCCCGTCTCTCCGTGACCTGCCCGGTTCGGCAAGTCTAGCCGTCTCGCGCCGGAACGACCGATCCGTGGCCCGCATGGCATCGACGCGCGGAGTGCGGGCCGACAGCGACGACGACCAGCACCAGCAGAGCAACGCCAGTCCCCCCGCCCTGGAGCTAGAAAGAGGGGCCAGCTGGGTCTCTGTCCCGCCCCGGACCGGGGCAGGCGAAGTGTGCATCCACGGAACGTGTGCCTCGCCCACTACGTGCGGCGGTCAAGCGTTCCTGCTGTTCGTACGCCGCCTTTTCTGGAACAAGCAATTGAGCTCGGGTGACGCGCTCGGCGTGGAGTGCGTCGAGCTTGCGGAGGTCTAGCATCGAGGCCTTGTTCGCTTCTCGCTCTTGAAGCCGAACCTCATTTGCCTGGCTCTGAAGCTCGTCGATGTCCTCGAGCTTCGGCCCGGGGCCGCTGCGCGGATCCGCGATGACGTCATTGTGGGCTCGGCGGAGCTTACGCAGCTCGTCTTCGAGGCGGTCGGCGTGGTCTTTGATTGCCTGCAGCTCCCGGTGCGTGTGCGTGGGGTGGATCTGCGCTTCTGCTACGTCGAGGTCGAGCAGGTGTCCGGCTGGGCGTTGCTGCCAGGGAGCGGGCGCAAAGACACCCTCGCGGGCCGAGATCCCCAGCTCACGATGCAGCGCCCGGTGATTGTCCTGCAGGCTCGCTTCGAGGTCTCCGCGGCGCAGCGACTCCACGAGCTGCCCCTCCGCGGTCGCATCATCGCTCGCGACGAGGAACGCTTCATTGACGCGTTTCCCGCGGGTCAGCCCCACGTAAAGGCCGGCGGCGTCGACGCCGGGGCCAACGATGGAGCCGTGCACGGTTTCGCCCTGGATGCCGTGAATCGTAGACGCGTAGGCGAGCTCGAGCTTTTCAGCCGCGTAGTCCGCGTCGACCGTAGTGGTCAGGCCCTTCTGGTCAACGGACTCGAGGAGCAGCTGGCCGGTCAGTGTCTTCTTACGGACGGTCCACACCTGGCGGTTCTCCACGTTCTGTTCGCTGTCGTTCTGCCTGGTCTGGACGAGGTCGCCCGCGTAGATGACCGACCCGTCCGTGGTGCTGGCCAGCACCTTGCCGGTCACCTGTCCGCGGACAATACGCTCTTCTTGGATGAGGTCGTTGAGGGTGACCGCTTCCTCGTTCGTGGCCACGCACAGGGCGGCCCGATCCTTGTGTCCGGCCAGCTCGAGGTAGCGGTCACGCATGGCCGCGTGCAGCTCGGTCATAGTGGCCGCTGTCCGGACGTGACCACCTGTCACGAGCTCGTGCGCCACCTCGTCCGGGGCATCGCCCGCGCGCATGCGCAGCGTCAGGTCCGCGTAGGCCGTGTCTGTCTCGCCCCCTTGGGTGCGGAAGCGGTGCACGGACTCGAGATCGACGTGCGTGTCCGCGTAGCGCTGGCCGAGCGCCATCGCGCCGGTGTGGCCGACGGGGTTGACCTGGGCGGGGTCGCCGACGAGCGCGAGTCCGGCGCCCGTCTCAGCGGTCACCTGCAGGAGCGCGTGCATGGTGTGGAGGTCGACCATGCCCGCCTCGTCCACGACGATGCGCGTCTTCCGGTCAACGACGGCGCTGTCCTTCGGCCCCCGGTAGGTAAGGCCGTCCTTGGACGTCGGGTCTTTCTGGCCGATGGCCAAGCGCTGCCAGACGGGCCGTCCCGTGTCCTTGTCCGCGCTCCACCGGAACCCGTACTGGAAGAGCAGCGCGTGAAGGCTGGTCGCGTCCGCGCCGGTCTCGCGTCCGGCCACGGACGACGCCTTCTTCGTCGGCGCGACGATGAGCACCTTTCGGCCCTGGCCGGACAATGAGGCCCCGGCCACTTTCAGCATGGTCGTCTTGCCCGCACCCGCTGGGCCGATGACCGTGACGAGACGGGAAGAGCCAGCGATCGCGCACGCTGCCGCGGTCTGTTGTTCGTCGAGGCCGTGCTCACCGCCGATCCTCTTGTTGCTGGCGAGCTGGTCAATGAGGTGCGTGGCCACGTTCTTTCCGCGCTTGGCCTGCGCCTTCATGCCTTCGTCGACGTCGCGCTTGAGCGTTGCGGTTTCGGCCAGCATGTATCGGCCAACACCACCGGGCACGTCGAGAGTGTCCGCGGCCAAGTCGATCAGGTAGTGGCCGCGTGCCCGGTCGAGGGCAGCGTCCACCGCGGAGGTGAGCACGTCGCGGTTGCCGGTGGCCACGACGCGAGCGACCGCGCGGACCGCGCCCGCACGCAGCGTGAAGTCCGAGAACCGGCCACTGGACGAGGTCGACCGGGAGTCGGCGTCCGCGATGGCCAGCCTGGCCACGCGGTCAATGTCCGCCCCGGATACGTGGACAGCCCGGTCGGTGACCGGGGGAGTGACCGGCTTCCGCTGCTTGAGCAGGGCCGGGTCGAGGTCCGTGAGCTCGCGGCGGACACTGTCCGCCCAGTCCGCCTCGGACACCATGTCCGGCTTCTCGGGACGTCCGACCGCCCACGCGCGCCGGTCAACGGCCATCTGGTCATTGACCGTCGGCTCCTGTCCGGGGTGGTCAGCCTGCCAGTCGGCCAAGAAGCTGGCCTTGGCCGCTTCGATCTGGTTTGACCGCTTCGAGAACGACCGGACAAGATGCTGCAGCTGCTCGACCTCACCCGTGGTCGGGTCGATCGTGAAGCCCTTGGCCGCGAGCGTGGCCACCCATTCAGTGTCCGTGACCGCTGCCAGCTGACCTTCCGCGTTGACGAGTGTCTGGAACCGCAGCATTGTCCGGGAGTCGAGGTTTGACCAGCGGCCATCCTGGCCGAGGACACGAGCGTTGAGCCACATGTGGGTGTGGGCGTGCGGGTCGAGGGAACGCGACCGGGCGTGCTTCAGCTCGACCACCTCGATCTGCGCGAGGTCCATGCTGATGCGCCCTTGCCCGCCGCGGCGCGCGTTCAACTCGGTGCGCCACATGTCGATGGTGCGATCGCGGATCCGCTCCTGCAGAGCGTCGAACGCGGCCGCGATCTCCGGGTCGAGCATCGCCGCGAGCGACAGCGTCTTGGGTGCGTTCACGGTCACATCGAACAGGAGATCCGCGTCAGGCCCCTGCATCTGATAGCCGCGATGCACGCCCGTGGCGGGGTCGCTGCCCGCGACCCAGGCTTTCAGCTGCTCCACGCCCAGCTCATCGACGGCGATACCCGCCTCGGTGGCGGTGAAGCGGGTCACGGTCGATCCCGCGTGCGCGTATCCGATCGCCGCGTCGACCGACGCGAGCCGATCGGCTCGAGCGCCGTCGCAGACGCCATCGAAGGCGTAGTGGACCGCGGCTCGCAGGCCGTGGCCTGCGACGCCTCGCTTCCACCTTGCTACTCCGCCGCGCACGGAATGAGCGTAGCTCACACTAAAAGTGCCTGCGTGCCTACCATTTTTTCTCTCTTCGTGTCCGTCACGTTTCTTCCCCCCTGTTTCCCTCGTCCCCTCGACTCATCTCTCCCTCAGTCCGTCATTCCTCGTTCTGTCTCCTCACCCTCATTCGTTCGCTGCTCTTGGTCCTTGGTGTCCTCTCTGCGTGACGTTGACCGTTCATCTCTCGACGCGAATCGAGGCGCTTAACTCGTCGCCAACGCGTTCCGGCCGAGCTCACGCAAAGGAGGGATAGGGAAAGCACACGGTTTGCCCTCCGGGAACGCTCAGCGCCGACCCGGGAACACTGTCGGGGGCGGCAACGCGGCCCGGCGAGGAGAGGTCAGTCATGACACGCACGAACCGCACCGCACCGCAGGGAACCAGCTCCGCAAGCTCGACCAGCAGTGGGCAGCCGAAGACCACCAGGCGCTCGTCGCCTGGTTCACGGGGAACCCGGACATGGCCGCACGGGAACTTCCCGAGCTCGAGGAACTTGTGACCGCGGCCACCGAGTCCGGACACCCACCAGCGGCCGCACTCCTGGGCATGGCCGTGCTCGTCACGGACGCCACCATCCGCATCGCGGACGCGGCCACCCTCGACCCGGTGACCGGTCGACTCGACCGTGCCGCAGCCGAGGGATACCTGGCAGCTCTCGACCTCTGGATCGGACCGCCGCTGGACGGCGCTGACCGCAAACCGGTCAAGCGAACACAAGACCTGTTCGGCAACGAGACCGGACGCGCGCACCGGATCGAAGAGTGACCGCACTGAATTGCGGTCAGTGACCGGCTACTGGCCATGCTGAGACCTGTGTCCGGACATGCGGCCACCCGGGTGCGGCCACGAGTCGTCCGGCCACGGTCCCCGTGGTCGGACAGGCGATCGTCTGTCCAGTCCCTGGCCGGTCAACAGCTTGACCGTAGGGCGGCCACCGGGGCCGTGTCCGGGGTTCTGGGCCGATCCGGTCGCTGGCCGGCATTGAACCGTGACCGGACGTGGCGACGGACGGTGTGACATCTCGGGATGAAACACCGTCCGGATCCGCCCAATTCACCCCGGGGTCTCCGGGCCTGGAACGTCGGTGGCCCCTGCGAGACTTCACCCATGTTCCTTGCGTTCGATCCCGGTGCCAAGGTTCCCGCTGCGGACCTTGTCGAGGTTGAGCTTGCGCTAGCTGCGCTCACGCTCCGGTGCGCGCGAATCGAATACAGCGGCTCCAAGGGGTATGTGCACCAGAGGGACGTCTACTGGGTGCCTCTGGCCGTACGCCCGCGTGACGGCTCATCGTGGCTCCTGTGGGAAAAGGTGCCGCCGGTCTACCCAGACACTTCCGGCGTCCTTCCGGTGCGTGGGCTGAGCTCGTCAGCGGTGTCAATCGACCGCGAGGTGTACCGCGCTGAGCGCTTCAATTACCTCGACGTCCCGAACGTCGAGACGCTTCGGCCAGGTGGCTGGATGGCCTCACAGGGTGCGGGGCGGGTCCAACCGCATCTCACTCAGCTCACGCGTTGCAACAGTGATGCGGTCTGCATGCGCGCTATTGGAGTTTGTACTACTTTTGCAGCAGCCTCCGGCGCCGGCGCCGGCGCCTTCTCCAAGCGACGCGGCGGTCGCCGCGGGGCGCGCGGGGCAGGACTGTCTTCCGTTATCCCCTAGCCTGGACCTACTAACTGCCTGGAATCGAGGAGGGAGGTCGACGTGGACTTCTACGAGCGCCTTTCGCTGCGCGGTGTGCTCTGGGCGCACCTTCATGACCTGCATGGGAACGCGTTTCAGGCCTTCTTCGACGACCTCATGTCGCTGTGTTTCCCAGGCTTCCTGGATGTTCGTACGCACGGGAACTTGGGCGATATCGCCAGCGACGGCCTCGACCTGCATGACGGGAAGCTCTACGCCTGCTACGCCCCTGAGGCGGTCGATGCGGGTGCCACGATCAGGAAGTTCAAGTCCGACCTCGCCGGCGCGATAGAGAAGCGCTCGGGACAGTTCACGATTTTTGTGTTTGTCCACAACGACGTGCGCGGTGTGCACCCGGAGATATCCGAGTCCCTCGCCGAAGCGCGGACGGCCCACTCGGGCATCTCGTTTGAGGTCATGGGTATGCGGCACTTCCGTGACCTGCTCGGGAGGCAGGACAGCCAGGACGTCGAGGCGTTGCTCAGGACTCAGTTGCCCATGCAGCAGCACTCGGTCGCTGTCGGGCTGCAGGAGATGGAGGAGCTGCTGGCCGACCTCGCGTCCCTGCGTCTAGCTGACGTTTTCTCACCGTCAATCGAGACCGTGTCCGTCCATAAATTGCGATACAGCGAACTTACGGAGGATACCCAGGCCGAACTGCGTGATGGCATGCGTCACTCGACCATGATCTCCGACTACTACCAGCGCCGCATCGACATCACCGAGCGCGACGACGTCGCAGCCCGCTTCCACACCGAGTACCTTGACGCGGTCCGCAACAGGCTCGAGCCCGAGGATGTCTTGCTGCGGTTACGGGAGTTTCTCGCAGGTAACCGAACGCGCTCTATGCCGATGTACCGAGCGCAGACCGCTGTCCTCGCCTACTTCTTCGAGAGCTGCGACATCTTCGAGAACGCACCCACAGGATGGGAGCCGACCATGGGAGTGATCGCATCGTGATCACGCCGACCAAAGGGATAGCCCCGCAACAAGCGTTGCTCACCGTCGGAGCGCAGATCTCCATGATCCTCAACGAGCCCATGACAGTCAGCCAGGTGTGGACGACGCTGAAAGCATGGCGTGCTCGCCACAAGAATGACGCCGTGCTGCCGTACTCCTGGTTCGTGCTAGCTCTCGATTCGTTGTACGCGCTCGGCGCCTTGCACTACGAGGACGGCATCCTGTATCGAAAGTCGGTCTCCTGATGCTCCGGGAAATTCGATCCAGCGACGAGCGTTTCAAGTCAATCACTTTCGGGCCAGGGCGCAACATCCTGATCGCGGACAAGACCGACCGTTCCAGTACAACCGACAGCCGAAATGGTGCGGGAAAATCCTCGCTTATCGAGATTCTGCACCTACTTCTCGGTATGAGGAGCCTAACTGACTCGGTTCTCGAGAACGCGGCACTTCAACCGGATACCTTCTCCGCGCGTTTGGACTGGCCCGGCGTCCCCAATGGGCTCACAGTCTGGCGGTCCCTAGCTAAGCGCAGCCGAGTCACGTTGGAACCGAACGTTACTGCAGGCATGCCCCTCGTCCAGGCCACAGGACAGGCTACGGTGCCAGAGTGGGTGGCGGCCATCGGGCGAGACCTCTTTGGGTTCCCCGACGAGCACACTGGGATTAGCGCGCGTGCACTCCTCGGGCTATACATTCGTCGGGTTAGTCAGCACGGCATGGACGATGCGGTGCAAACCTTCCCCAGACAGTCCGCTGCAGAAGCGACCGCCAACATTGCCTATCTCCTCGGTCTGGACTGGCGACTTGCCGCGAGCTATCAACAACTCGCCAGCCGTGAGTCCCTGCGCAGAAAGCTGAAGTCCGCTGCAAAGGATCCCGCATTCGGTCTTGTCGTTGGAACTGTCTCAGAGCTGCGCGGCCAGGTCGCCGCGCACACCGTTCGGGTGCGTCGTCTCGAAGAGCAAGTCGCGGCTTTCCGAGTCGTACCTGAGTATGAGCTTCTGCAAGCACGCGCAGATGAGGCGGACGCACGCATTCGACGTACTCGGGCAGAGGACGCTGCCGATCGCCGCAACCTACAAGACCTGCAGGATGCCCTACGGGACGAACACGAACCAGACACGCATTACCTCGTACGCGCATACCGAGAGCTCGGAATAGTGCTACCCGACGCTGTGCTCCGGCGGTACGAAGACGTCCAGTCGTTCCACGAGTCCGTTCTCACGAATAGACGTGTATACCTCGAAGAAGAGATCGCGAGCACCGAGGCCCGCCTCGAAGGGCGCCAGGCGGAACGTCAGCAGCTCGGCGAGGAGCAGGCTGGCCTGCTCCGTGCCCTCCACGAAGGTGGGGCTCTCGATGCGTTTACGGCTCTGCAGGACCAGCTCTCGCGTGCTCGTTCTGATCTACAGACAATCAGTACTCGGTTCGAGACTGCCAAGCAGCTCGAGGCAACTCAAGCTGAGATCAAGTTCGAGCGCAGCAGGCTCCAACAAGAAATCAGCCGAGACCTCATCGAACGCGAGCAGCACATCGCAGAGATCAACATCCTCTTCCAGCGATTTGCGACTGCGCTCTACGGACCCGGGCGAGACGCGTACGTCGAGATAGCTGCCCTCGACACCAGCTTGCGCATCTCTCCACATATCGGCGGAGAGAACAGTCAGGGCATCGGCAAGATGGTCATTTTCTGCTTCGATCTGACTTGCGCCGTCCTAGCCCACCGGAGCGGACGTGGCCCGGACTTCCTTGTCCACGACAGCCACCTCTTTGACGGGGTAGACGAACGCCAAGTTGCCGAAGCGCTCAAACTAGTCGCCAATGTCGCTGAAGAGGAAGGCCTCCAGTACATCGTGACCATGAACAGCGACGATCTGACAAAAGCCGAGCAGTACGACGACGGGCTGTCAGCAGACGTCATCAAGCCCCGCCTCACGGATGCCTTTGACGACGGTGGCCTTTTTGGTTTCCATTTCGAGTAGTGGCTGTCTTAAGAGCAGACTCGCCTCAGCGTGCGTCAGCCGTTGGTACGCAGGTCGGGTCAACGCTCAATGCCGCGTCGACGGTTCCGGATAGCGAGGAACTCACGAGTGTCCCTCATGATCATTCCTAGTGGGCCTTCCTGGTGATGCCGTCGAGTCGAGATTCCGCTGCTGATTCCCGTACAGACGTATTTTTGGGGTCAAGCCTCGAACTCACATCCTTGAATAGCGCCCGGCTCGACTCCACCCCCACCACCTCGGAACCCGAGCCTGCGGTGACTGCCATTCCGGGAACACCACCACCTCGAACAGTTAGGCAACCTCCCCCTGGCGGCGTGGGATCGTTCGGAGCGCAGCGGAGAGCGATCGCGCGGCAACCCCAGCCGAAGGCTGTTTGTCGGGAACCGAGTCCTGCGCGCTAGGAAATGCGCTGGGCACGTTCCAGATCGTGTGTTTCCCAAGCGACCGCACCTTCGCGTTGCTCCCGCGCGAACTCCGCCCGCTCTCGTTCAGGGCGTGCGATCGGCATGCTGCGACGCCACTGACGTCGGATCCTTGCCGTTCCATGCTGTCGACGCACGAGCCAGGCGATCAGCAGCACCCAGTTGAGGGTCATGATTCCCGTCCACCACCACAGGGGCTCGGAGAACGTGAACGTTCCAGGGTGCTGGAGGTACTCGTTTGCCCAGAACCGCGACAGGACGAATGTCGCGATGAGGGACTGCCCGAGCCAGAACGTGCATAGCCACAAGATCGTGATCAAGATCGCGGGCATCCATGCGAACGGGTTGAACAGGACGGCACTGATGCTGAACGGGTGGCGGATCCGAGGCATGTCTGCACGCTACTGGGGACCTCGGACATTCGTGAATGGAAGTTCCTGAATTCGTGCGCGTTTCGTGCGTGATCGGTCGGTGTCCAGGCAATGGGTAGTGAACATGTTCGTTACCTTAAGGGGCACCCTTGCAGTCCAAACGAGAATTGGCCGCCGCTGCGGCTCTTGCGTGCGGAATCGGCGTTGCGCTGATCACCGCCCCCGTGGCCCAAGCCACGGAACTCACCGAACCGCCCTCACCTCCCGCATCCGATTTCCAGGTCGCACAGGTCGACGGTTCCGCGACGCTCGATGTCGAGGACGCCGACGGCGCGGGCGAGGCGCCCGAGGAGCCGTCGACTCCGGAGCCTTCTCCGGAGCCCGAACCGACCACAGGACCTGAGCCCACGGTCGATCCCGAACCGACATCCGACCGTCCCGAACCTGCTCCCGACGTCGTGCCGGATCTCATTGTCCCGGCAGTGAACTCGGCGGATGCGATCAGCGCCACGTCTACGTCCCCCGAATCGTTCGAGAGCGACGCTCCAGCGGTCACTCAGACGGAATCGGTCCCACTCGCAGCGACCGGGAGCGACACCCAGTCGGCATCGCTCGTTGCAACCGGAGCCGCAGCGCTCGTGGCTGGACTCGCCGCGCTCGGTATCGGACGACGGGTACGCCGCTCATGACCCCTCATTCCATCAGCAACGAGCCGAACAGCGCATCCGCACCGGCTGTCACAGCGAAGAGAAAGAACTCACTCACCATGACCACCACCATCAAGCTTGGCTCGCACCGGGCAGGAACTCGCGCCTTGGCACTCGGTGCGCTCGGCGCGGTCGCACTTTCGACCGGGATCGCCGGACTCACTGCCCCGTCGGCGTTCGCTGCGGACGACAACGCGAACACGTGCTCGATCAACTGGGTGGGCACGCAGGACATCACGTTCTCGTTCTCGCCGGAGAATCTCCAGCAGTCCAAGAGCGAGTTTGCCTCGGCGGTTAGGTCGTTCGAGGGCATCGGGATCCCGGTCACCGCGGGCATCACCTCGTTCGGGCGGACAGCTCCACTGCCCTCGGCTCCGGAACTGCTGAACCAGGACATCAACTCGGCAGACGGTAATGCCGCGCTTGTCGACCAGATCGAGTCCTACACCTATGACCAGGAGCTCTCCGGTTCCACGAACTGGCAGGCCGGCCTCCAGGCGACGCTGGCTTCCGCGCAGGCGCAGGGCGCGAAGACCGCGATCTTCGTCACCGATGGTGTTCCGAACACGTACACCGACGGATCCGGAACCCTCGTGGGCGACGGCGGCGCGGACGACGCGACCAAGGACGCGGCAATCGCAGCAGCAGCTGCGGTCGCGCAGCAGTTCAAGGACGCGGGCATCTCGCTCAAGACCGTGTTCGTCTACACCGACGCGACAGGCGGCGGTGGGCTCGGGGACGCGATGTTCCCGGCCGACCCGGCGAAGGTCACGCAGGCCATGCAGGCGCTCGAGCCCGGGTGGAGCATCGACAAGGTCGTGTCGTTGAAGAATCTCGCTGCCAACATCAAGCAGAGCGCCCTTTCGCACTGCACGCCGGGCACCGAGCTGACGAAGACGGCCGACCTCTCGAAGCTTGTGGACAACGACGGCGATGGGGAGATGTCGGTGGGGGACCAGTTCCCCTACAACTTCGTCGTGAAGAACACCGGCAACATCCCGCACACCGAGGGGCTGATCAAGGACGACAAGCTGAATGGCCTGAG
Organism: Pseudoclavibacter sp. Z016; assembly: GCF_002931215.1. Classification (NCBI taxonomy): domain Bacteria; kingdom Bacillati; phylum Actinomycetota; class Actinomycetes; order Micrococcales; family Microbacteriaceae; genus Pseudoclavibacter; species Pseudoclavibacter sp. Z016. The sequence continues at coordinate 91,858 of NZ_PSTU01000013.1, read as the reverse complement.
GATCCCGCTGACGAACGGCGGCAAGTACGGGCACCTCGCCCCAGGTGGGACCACGTCGCTCGCGTCCGAGCTCTACACGGTCACGCAGGCGGACATCGACCTTGGCTACATCGACAACGTCGCTCTGGTCATCTCGCAGACCCCGAAGGGGCCGGTCGAGGACGAAGATCCCGAGCGCGTGCCCACGCCCGGCAACCCGGATGTCCTCATCGAGAAGAAGTCGGACCTCACGAAGTGGGTCGACAACAACGAGAACGGCATCGTCGATGAGGGTGACCAGTACCCGTACATCCTCGACGTGACGAACACCGGCAACACGACGCACACCACGGGCATCGTCGCGGACGAGCTGCTGAAGCAGTTCAACGTCGAGATCGCAGACAAGGGGCTCTACGAGGGCCTGGCCCCTGGTGGCAAGATCACCCTCACGACGGGCCTCTACACGGTGACTGCTGCGGACCAGGCCAATGGCAAGGTGCACAACGTCGCCACCGTTCACGCGGAGACCCCACGTGGCCCGGTCAAGGACGATGACGACGACACGGTCCCGCTCGAGGAGCTGCCAGCGACCACGCCTCCCGCGACCACGCCCCCTGCTGCGACCACGCCCCCTGCTCCAGGCAAGGTGACGCCTCCCGCGTCGCTCGCGACCACTGGCGTCGACGGCGACCTCGCTCCGTGGCTCGCCGGTGGCACAGTCATCCTCGCTGCTGGCGCAGCTGCAGTGCTGATCGCCCGCAAGAAGGGCAAGGGCCAGGCGGCGGAGGCCGATGCTGCGGAACTGAGCTAGCCCGCTTCCTCACATGACTGACGGCCCACACCCCTGTGACCCCGGGGTGTGGGCCGTCACCCGTTAACCGTCCGCGCATCGCATCGGAGCTGACCATGATCGATCCACGCCCCTCGTTCGAGGGCAACCTGCTCACCCCAGAACTCCCCATCACCCGACGCGCAGCACGGCAGGCTCGACGACGAGTTCGACGCCGGCAGCGCGGAGGGACAGCCCTCACCGCAGCGGGCATCATGCTCGCAGCTACCGGCATCGCGCTCGCCGTTTTCCCGACGCTTGCTCCCGAGGCCGCGGACCGGGCCTACGGGCAAGCGCGCATCGCGGCGAACGAGGTCACCGCGCATGTCGCCGCGAGCGGTTCGCCCACTGGCGAGCAGCTGCCGGAGCTTCGGCTTGGCGTGCTCGGCCCGGAATCGCTCATGGACGTGTGCGATGGCACCTTCCCGCAGCTCGAGCAGTACGCCACCGACCCCGCCCTGCAGCCCATGTACGCCGCCCACAACGGGTGCGGGGGAGACGTCATCCTCCCGCTCGACCTCGGCGACGCCGTGACGGTTGCGGCCGCGGACGGCTCGAGCAGTCAGTATGAGGTCACCGACCTCCGCGACGTCGCCAAGCACGGCAGCACGACCAACGACGCTCACGGCATGACCGGCGCGATCGTCCTCCAAACCTGCCACTGGGGAGAACCCCTGATGCGCCTCACCGCCCTCACGGCGTCGCCAGCCACCGGCCCAGCCGAACGCTGAATCCAGTCCAGACACCTGAACAGACTCCATGCACCGCACACAGCTCCAGCTGCTCACCAGCCTTGCCCTTGCCCTTGCCCTGACGAGTTCCACGCCGAGCGCTGGCTCATTCGGACCAACTCCTCCTACGGCAACGGCGACGCCCCTGCCGGAGGGCCCGCCAGAACTGGCCCCGACGACGTCCTACGAGATCCCAATCCTCGGAGCCGCTCTTGCGCGGCTCGAAACCCGTCGAGGGCAAATCGCATCACGTGATCGCCGCGAACCGCGACTCCCCATGCCTGCAGTCGTTCGGTATCCCTCGCAAGCACGCGTCCGGGTAGCCGCCGGCTTCTTGAAGGGCACGCACTCGATGTGTGCCGTCGCCATCGATTACGACACCAACATGACTAACCTCGGCTGCAGAGATTTCGCAATCCAATGACGGGGACACTGACAGGAGGCGACGGGATCCGTCGTTTTTGCGACAGTCGCCGGGTGTTCACGTGTTGCAGCGTGAGCCCAGGCGTTTCATCTCGTAGGTTCGCTGGATTATGAACCGCTCCAGAAGGCTGGCTACAACGTCGGCGGTTGGTGTATTGATCGTGACCTTGGTCCTGGCTATCGGCTTCTGCGTCAGGCAACAGCTCCCAATCCGCGACAGCACCAGGACCTGCGTTGTGACGGCGAAGAGTTCGGCGCCCTGGGTCGAGGGAGGTGAACAGCTGCGGGTTCAAACCGCGAACTGCGGGGAATTCACCGTCGGAGGCCTGCAGCTGCGAGGTAAGCGCGCCCACTATTTGCATGCCTCGCTCGAGGTGGGAGTGAGCTACCAGTTCGTCTCCCGCGGGGACAGCCTGCCCGCTCTCGGCCTCGCCCCGAACATCGTTGGGGCCACTCGCGCAGATTGATCTCGCTAGAACACCTGCTGGTGCTTAACGTGCGCGGACACCCTGTCGTTCCTTGCCAGAGTGTTCGACCGCAGCGCGCCTTTTTGGGGTCACGGCGGCGCCTTGGGTGCGCGTCAGCATGTCAAATTGGATGTGCGGCGAGCTCATGCGGCGAAACTTGAGTTGAGGAACAGGCGCAGACGCGGCGAGGGAGTCTCACCAGACGGTCTGTCTCCGAAAGTCAGCGACTCACTTGGATCGAGACGAATCCTGCTGAGACGAGTTTTCGAGACAGGCTGGGTCCCGGATTTGTGTGGGGGGGGGAGTGGGTACATCACGGACAGGTTGCCCCAGTGTCTCGAAAACCTAATGCTTATTGATACGGAACTGTCTGCGCGTTCTCGACTGTTTGTGTGGGCCACTGGTTCGGAAGAAGCTCAGGCGATTCCGGACTTCGTGGCAATCGAGTCGACTGCCGTCTGGCGCGTCTGCGCAGATAGTCGACATCGATGTTCACGAGCTCGCCGTCGCGCGCGTGCACCGCGCCATCGATCAGCACATCGCTCACGTTGTCGGGATGGGCTGAGTGTGTGAGCAGCGACGCGGGACTCGCGGATGGCGCGTGTCGATGTCGTCGGCACGCACGGTGATGAGTTCGGCTCCCATTACGATCTCGAGGGGTGCCGACTCGGACGTCGACGCCGAGGATGCTGGCACCGTTCTGCGTGGCTAGTCGAGGGTTGTCGCGTCGGCGATCAGGCTCTACTGCGCGTATTCAACGCACCAACCTTCGTGGTCCGTGATACCGCGACTGAGCTGCAGAACCCATCCGTCGTCGTCGAGTCATACTCAGCCTCAGGCACTCGCCGCAATGTGACCCGGTCGAGCGCCTGGATATCGGCGTGCGCGTGTTGGGCTTATGCAACGTCCCGCGACATCACCAGATCGGTATAACAGAACTCAGTCCAGCTCCAGAAATTCGGTCATATCTATCTGATCTACAGTGAGCTCCCGGTTGTAGATGAGGCGTACCCGACTGCCCAGCCAGGACGTTCTTGAGAATTCAACGGGTTCGCCCGTGGCCGCCAGGCTGCTTCGGGTGATGACGACGATCAGTGGGATATCGATGAACGACCGCAGGAGTTCGGCTTGATGTTTGTTGGTCGATCCGATCTCCACGAAACCGCGGGCATGCACGATGGGCTCGGCCGGATGCGGTGGGTGCAGCTCGCGGCCGGAGAACTCGGAGTACCAGGATTCTGTGATGCCGATTGGAGTCGAATCGACGGTTTGGATGTGTCGACCAAAGGTGATCGCGCGTTGTGACACAGTGCGGGGAAAACGGCGAGCGATGTCATCGGGAAGGGCATCGATCGGGTGCGTCTCCACGAGCCGTGTAGCCGCTTCATGGCCTGTGGACACGATCTGCTCTCGCCATGGATGGGAGAGGTCGAGATCGCAGCGCACGTCTCGACGATCGGTTACGTAAGTTCCGGAACCCCGCTTGCTAACCACGTACCCGTCGTCGGCCAGCGCTTTAGTGGCTCGCCGGATCGTGATCCGGCTCACCCCGTAGGCCTCGATGAGGTCGACTTCCGTGGGGATCTTGTGGCCGGCAGTGAACTCGCCGGTGTCGATCCGTCTGCGCAGATCTCGGTGCACCTGCCCCCATGCGGTGAGGGCGGACTCTGGCTCGATGAAGGACACTGACACATCTCTATCTTGCTGGGTCATGCTGGGCGCCTCGGCGCCCAAAGCGGGAACGCGGCGACGCAGATTCCGACAGTGGCCCCGAGGGCTGTCTGCAGCGCTCGATCTGCGATGAGCTCCAGAGAGCTGACGGGGCTCGCGAGCTGCGTCATGAGGAGGATGAGCGGCGTGAAGAAGAACAGGGCGACGCCGTAGTTGCGGATCATGAAGAGCTCTGTCGGGAACTGGAGGACGATGATCAGGAGGACGAGGACAGCTGGCGCTGGCGATCCGAAGGGCAGCAGGATCGCACCGGTCAGAACCAGCCCACCGAGGGTGCCGATGATGCGGTGGGTTCCTCTCCTGACCCGGTTGCCCGTGCCGGAAACGGCGAGTGGCACGGCGGCAGCTGCCATCGCCCAGATCGGGTGCTCGAGCCCGAGTGCCGTGCTCAGGGCGCCTGCGATCGTGACCGCCGCGAGGTAGGCGACTGCCCGGCGCATGGAGAGGTCAGCGGTGAGAGCGGCGTGTCCCTCCGCGACCCGACCGAACGCGCCGATCCCGATGCCGATGAGCGCGGCTCCGAGAGCAACCGCGAGAGCGAGCCACGGGGCCACGGTGCTCGCGACTGACGCAGACGCTCCCAGTGCGAACATCCCAAAGAAGGGACCGGCCGGGGTGAGCCCGCATCTGTCGGCATAGAGCGACCCCGCGAATGCGAACGCGCCCTGCACCGCCACGAGCCCCCACGGGCTCACGCCGAGGTGAGCGGCCGTGACGCCGACAGTGACGCCGCCCACGAGCAGGAGCGCCGCCAGCAGCTGATGTTGGACGCGGCGTGGCTCGTTGCGCCCGTACATTCCGGTGAACGCACCGAAGACCGCATATATCGTGAGCTCCGGCCATCCCATCAGGAGCAAGAGGCCCGTGGGAACGGCGACCCCGACGGCGAGGCGGACTGCCGACGCGCGATCGTTCGCCGCTGGACCGAATTCGGCGAGTGATCGAACGTGCGCGAGGGTCACGGACGTTCGAGCGCGACTTCTGAGCTGAGCCACCCGACAAGGGACTCGAGGAGCTCGTGGCCGCGCGTGAGGTCGGCCGCTCTCGGGTCAGGCCCGAAGATCCCCCAGAGCGGATGGTTCGGGTCGTGTCGCTCGACTCCCATAGAGTCGCCGCCCGGATCCGGGAAGTCGAGGGGGTCTGGCAGGCGATCGAGGTGCACGAGACCCGGTTCGAGTCCGGAGAGGAGCGTCGCCTCGAAGACCCCGGCGTGGTCGGGGGTGATGGGTGCCGTGCTGCGGTTCACGCTCGTGGCCAGGACACGGAGGCCGTTGGGCGCGGCGTTCCAGTCCGCGGCGATGCCGTCGATCATGGCGAGCTGTTCGTCGGCGAAGTGACCGGTGAAGATCACGGCGAGGTGCACGCCGAAGTGCTGCAGTCGCCCGAGCGTCTGCTCGAGGTGGGAGCGGATGCCGTCCGGGGTCCGCATCATCATCGTCCACGGATAGTCTGAGTGGCCGCCTCCGAGCCCTTGGTAGAGCGGGGGAAGCACAACGCCCCCCGTTCTCCCGGCCGCACCGAGGCATACGCCGTGTGCGTTGAGCGCGTCAAGCCCGATCGGCAGATGCGGTCCGTGGAACTCGAGGCTGCCCAGCGGGAGATAGGCGATGGGTGACGCGTCGATGGCTGCGTCGAGCTCGGACGGCGTGAGCAGCTCTGCGTTGACGACGCGCGCGTTCTGGGCGGTCATTTGTAGTAGTTCCTTGGCCAGTTGTGCGCGGCGAGCTCCGCGCGGAGCTCCTCGGGGAACGGCTGCCCATCCGAGTAGGAGACGTTGCGCGCGACGTTCCTCCGGCTGCTCATGCCGGCGATGACGGTCGAGACCTCCGGAGAGGAGAGGACGTACCGCACGGCTGCTTCCGCCAGGGTCGGGTAGTAGGGCGCGCAGATGCGCTTGAGCGCCTCGACGCGCTGGAGCGTTTCCGTGAAGCGCTCGCCCCGGAACATCTCCTTCTGCTGCGATCCCTCTTCCCAGGCGTCGTACGTCTCGGGGGTCCACATCCCGCTGAGCGCACCGGAATCGAAGGCGACGCGGTCGATGATCGCTGTGCTGGTCTGTGCGCTCGCCGGGAATAGCGCTTCGGTGGGGCGCTGCTCGAACATGTTGAAGATCACCTGGATCGAGTCGACGAGGCCGAGGGCTGCGAGGTCGACGCCCTCATCCGGTCGGTAGTCGCGGATGGAGACGCCGATCTTGTCGATCTTCCCCTCGAGTCGGAGTGCGTTGAGCGTCTCGAGCCAGTCGAGGTTGTTCACGCCGTCCTTGAACCAGCCGTGGAGCTGCAGGAGGTCGAGGCGCTCCACTCCGAGGCGCTCGAGCGCGAGCTCGACGCCGTGCCGCAGGTGCCATTCCGGGTAGCGGCCGCTCATGAGCGGCTCGTCCTCGTCGGCGCTTGGCCACACGGTCGGCTGGATCTTCGTTGCGACGTAGATCTTGTCGCCGTCCCAACGGCGCAGCGATTCACCCACGACCTTCTCGCTGTGTCCGGCTCCGTAGAGTTCGGCCGTGTCGACGAAGTTGATGCCTTGGCTGTACGCCTCCAGGAGCGTGCCGATCGAGTCCTCGTCGTCGACGGTGCCCCACTGGCCTCCGAGCTGCCAGGCCCCGTAGGAGATCTCGCTGATGTTCCAGCCGGTGCGGCCGAATGGTCGGTACTGCATGTCGTTGCATCCTTATCGTTCGAGTGGTGCGCGGTCGCGCACGGGATCACTTGCTGCCGTGTAGCTTCGCGAGCGTGAAGTGCTGGTGGGGTACTGGAGCCCCGGGGTCGGCGAACTCGACGGGGAGCTTTGAGAAGCCGCGCACCATCTGCTTGACCCAGCGCTCTGGGCTGCCGACGATGCGCAGCTCAGGGCCCTTGAGGAGCTCTTCGACGGTGATCTTCGCCGCGAGTCGCGCGAACGGTGCACCCATGCAGGCGTGGATGCCCTCGCCGAACGACATGCTGCGGTTCTTCGGCGTGAACTCTCGGTCGATGTCGAAGGTGTCCGGGTCTGCGTAGACGCGCTCATCTCGGTTGGCTGATCCTTGCAGGAACATGACTCTGCGGTCGGCGGGGATGGTGACCCCGCCGATCTCGACCTCGGCAGTCGTCTGGCGGGTGAGGTTCTGTCCTGGAGTCTCGTACCGCAGGGTCTCCTCCACGAAGTCTTTGATGCGGTCCGGGTTGTCGCGCAGGAACCCCCAGAGCTTCGGGAACTTGTCGAGGACGTAGACGATGTTGGTCAAAAGCGCGGCAGGTGCGTCGCTGGCCGCCGAGAGCACGAGGTGCGCAAGCCCGTCCTGCTCGCTCTCGAACACCTTGCCCTTCTGGGACGCGAGCAGGATCTGCGTGTACGCATCCGAGGTGGAGGTGTCGGCCCCGGCCTCGATCTCGGCCCGGCGCGCGGCGAAGCGCATCGCCAGGAGCTCTTCCGTCTCCTGGTTTGCGGCAGCCGCGTCCTCTGGGATGCCGAACTTTCCGACGGTGCGCGCCATCGCACGCCACAGGTGCTCGACGATGACGCCGTTGTCCTCCGCAGGGGAGCCGATGAGGGAGATGCCCATGCCGATCGACATCGGAAGGGCGAAGTCGCTCGCGAAGTCGCCGGAGTCCTTCGCGTACATATCAGCGAGGAGCTGTTGCGCGAACGCTCGTGTGCCGTCCTCGCGAGCCAGGATCTCCTTGGCGGCGAAGGTGCGTCGGACTGCCTGGCGGAGGTTGGTGTGGCGCGGGGCGTCCTGCGCGACGAGGATGCCTTCGCCGTAGGAGTCGTGCGTGCCGTCGACGTCGTTTCCGAGCCCGTTGACCAGCTGCTCGTGGTTGGCGAGGCCGGCGCGGACGTCGGCGTACCTGGACACGACGTAGAGCTCGCGTTCCTGGCTGTAGAACACGGGCGCAGCATCCCGCAAGCGCTTGTAGGTGTCGTACGGGTAGTCGTACACCGCGTAGGAAAGGGGATCGTAGGAGACGGTCAGGTCAGCCGGCGCCGAGGTCGCAGTCGGTTCTGCGGCTGCGGTCTGCTGTGTGCCTGCCGCTGCCCCGGCTGGCGGCGCGGTGGTCGCCGCATCGCGGTGGGCGGCAAGCATCGCCGAATATGCTTCCTCGCCCAACTGCGCTTTGAGTTGTTCATGAGGAAAAGGGCAACCTGCCCCGGGTGTTGAATCTGAATTTGTGGCCGAAGTGCCGAGAGACATCATTGTTTCCTTCCGGGAGAGCTGAGGAAATCGGTATGCGGACTCGCCAGCTGATTGGATCGTATGTCACAAGTACACGAAACGGCAATCCAAGAAGTGGCGAGCAAATAGTCTTGCAATCAGGACTTTTCCTTGCTGCGAGTGTCTATTCATTCTGCTTTGATGACAACTTGCGGACCATTGGTCATGGATGTATGACCTATTTTCGAAGTTTGTCAAGACAATTCCCTGTGATGTGTCCACCGAAAGGATTTTGCGTGCTAGCGTCACCGTCGCATGGTCGAAAAAGACCACAATTCTTACCCCTGCAAAGGAGCAGCGAAATGGCAGAGCGGAATGCAGACACGGCGGCTCCGACCGTCGCGATCGTCGGAAGCGGGCCATCCGGTTGCTACATCGCCCAGTTCCTCCGGAAGCGCTGGCGAGACGCGGAGATCACGATCTTCGACCGCCTCCCCGTGCCGCACGGACTCATCCGCTACGGCGTTGCCCCCGACCACCACGGCACCAAGGCGGTCGCCCGCCAGTTCGACCGCCTTTTCGAACGAGACAACGTCCGATTCGTCGGCGAGGTCGAGGTCGGCGAACGTTCACCGCTCACCCTGGAGCGCCTGCGGGCGGCCTTTGACATCGTCGTACTGGCAACCGGCCTCTACGCCGACCGTCCTCTCGGCGTGCCCGGCGCTCAGCTCCCGCAGGTGTACGGCTCGGGGCGGATCACGCGGCTCATCAATGGGCACCCGGACGAAACTGTCGAAGATGTGACCTTCGGCACGCGCGCCGTCATCGTGGGGCACGGGAACGTGTCGATCGACCTCGTGCGCATCTTCCTGACCCAGCCGGAGACGCTTGAGCAGCTGGGTGTCGACCCTGCTCTCGTTGCAGCACTGAGCCAACTGGACCACCTCGATGTCGTCGGGCGCTCCCTTCCCCATTCCGCCAAGTTCGACACCGCGATGGCTCGAGAGCTCAGCAAGGTCGGCGACGTCCGGTTCCGAGCGGACGGCATCGGCGAAGACAGCGGTGCCAACGATCCGGCGGCGCAGGCCAAGCAGGACGCCATCATCGAGCTCGTCGAGAACTCCCCGGCGGAAGCCCGCCGAACCGTGCACTTCCACTTCGGCTGGACACCAGCACAGGTCTCCGGCACAGAACGGGTCGAGGGGATTCGGTTCACAGCGACAGACATCAGCGGGGCTGAGCTTCGGCTGGACGCCGACTCGATCTGCACCGCAATCGGATTCAGCGAGGCCGCGAACGCGCCCCTCAGGAGAAGCGAGCACGAATCGCCCGCCGCGAACCTGGACACCGGGTATCTCGACCAAGGCCTGTACTGCGTCGGCTGGCTCCGCCGAGGGCCGCGCGGCACCATCCCCGAGAACCGCGCCGACGCGCGCATGGTGGCCGATATCATCGCGGGCGCCGTCGGCACCGGCGACCTCACGATCGGCAAGCCCGGATTCGCCGACATCGAAGACCTCATCAGCGGAGCAGTGCCCAGCGTGCCCGTCTCCGACCCCGCCACCCTCCACACCCTCGTAAAGGAGCTCTCATGAGCCGCACCGTCGTCCTGTTCGGCACCGAATCCGGTAACGCCGAGATGGTCGCAGAAGATCTCGAGCTCGAGATCGAAGGGGAAACGGCCGTCGAGGACATGACGGACTTCGACCTGGACGACCTCACCCCAGACGACTTCTACATCATCGTCTGCTCCACACACGGTGACGGCGAGCTCCCGACGGGCGCCAGGCCGTTCGCCGCGTCCCTCGCGGAACGCCGACCGGATCTCACTGGATACGTCTACGCGGTGTTCGGGCTCGGTGACTCGAGCTACGAGACCTACAGCCACGGCAGCGAGCTCATAGACGAACAGCTCACGGCGCTTGGTGCTCAGCGCGTCGGCGTGTACGGACGCCACGACGCGAGCGACGGCTCACTCCCGAACGACACGGCCACCGAATGGGTCAAAGCCCTCCTCGCCAGCCGCGTTCCCGCTTAGACCTTCACCTCTACCCGCGGGCCACCGCGCCCAGCGTCCGTCACTCACGGCACGCATGTACTGACAAAGGAGTCATCATGACCGCAACTAAACCCGCAATCGGGGGCGCAACCGCGATCCCGCTGCCCAAGCTCACCAACGGACCGCACTCGAAGCGCCTCGGAGTCGTCGCCCTCATCGCGACCTTCGGCGGTCTCCTGTTCGGATACGACACCGGCGTCATCAACGGTGCACTCGCGCCGATGTCGGAAGAGCTGGGGCTCACCCCGCTAACTGAGGGTGTCGTCACCTCGTCGCTGCTTTTCGGCGCGGCAGCCGGCGCCATGATCGGAGGGCGCCTCTCGGACGGATGGGGTCGCCGGAAGTCGATCATCCTCCTCGCCGTGCTCTTCTTCGTCGGGACGCTCGCTTGCGTGTTCGCCCCGTCGTACCCCGTCATGGTCGTGGGCCGAGTGCTCCTCGGGCTCGCCGTCGGTGGCGCATCCACCGTCGTCCCTGTCTTCCTCGCCGAGCTCGCTCCCTACGAGATCCGCGGGAAGATCGCCGGACGCAACGAGCTGATGATCGTCATCGGGCAGCTCGCGGCCTTCGTCGTGAACGCCATCATCGGCAACCTCTGGGGTGAAGGCGACGGCGTCTGGCGAGTCATGCTCTCCATCTGCGCGCTGCCCGCCATCGCCCTGTTCATCGGCATGCTGCGGGTTCCGGAGTCGCCACGCTGGCTGATCTCCAAAGGACGCACCGACGAAGCCCTCGCCGTCCTCAAGACCATCCGCTCCGTCGAACGTGCCGAAGCGGAGATGGAAGAAGTGCGGCTCCTCGCAGAAGAGGAGAAGGAATCCAAGACCGGCGGGTGGGCGTCGCTCAAGAACAAGTGGATCCTGCGCATCGTGCTCGTCGGCATCGGACTCGGCGTCGCCCAGCAGCTCACCGGTATCAACTCGATCATGTACTACGGCCAAATCGTGCTCATCGACGCCGGATTCGACAAGCAGGGCGCGCTCATCGCTAACGTTGCACCAGGCGTCATCGCCGTCATCGGTGGACTCATCGCACTGCGCCTGATGCAGACCATGAACCGACGAACGACACTGCTCATCGGCTTCGCACTCACGACATCCATGCACTTCCTGATCGGGATCGCCTCGATTCTCCTCCCGGCTGGCAACCCGGCTCGCCCATACGTGATCCTCCTGCTCGTGGTGCTGTTCGTCGGGTCCGTGCAGACCTTCCTCAACATCGCCATTTGGGTGATGCTCTCGGAGATTTTCCCGCTCTACATTCGTGGCTTCGCGATCGGTATCTCGGTGTTCTGCCTCTGGATCGCCAACGCATTCCTCGGCCTGTACTTCCCCTCGCTCGTCGATGCGGTCGGCATCACCGGCTCGTTCTTCATCTTCGGAGGCATCGGAATACTGACGCTCATCTTCATCTTCTTCTGCGCCCCGGAAACCCGCGGCCGCAGCCTCGAAGCGCTTGAGGAAGACGTCACGACCGGCGCGATCTACACGATCCACAAGTCCTAGCTGGACACCCACGTCGCATCCGACCCCATGCAACAAGTCATGGGGCCGGATGCGACCACATACCCAAGACCAGCACATCTTCCAAAGAGTGGGATCGCCGAGATGAGTGTCTCGAAAGAACGCAACAACACAGCTTTCCCGGAAAACATCGCGCACGAGCTCAACACCGCATGCCTTCAGTCTTCAGCCGAGCCGCTGTACTCCCGTGTTGCCGCCGTGTTGGCCCATGCGATCCGAGACGGACGCCTGGCCCCCGAAACGTTGCTCCCCAGCAACGCCGTGCTCGCGGAACGCACCCGCATCGCACCGAGCAGAATCAACGCCGCGATCTCTTCCCTCGTCACGCAGGGCCTCGTCGTTCGTGCACCTGGCGTCGGAACAATAGTCCTGGACGCTCGCGAATCCACCAACCCCACTGGCATCTACGAGGAGCTACCCCCCAACGCGGGAGACGACATCACACGTCGAGTCGCGGTGGTCACCTCCCCTCTTCACGACGAGGGAGGCGAGCGTGCAACAGAACCAGCGAGCATCATCAACCGGACACTCTTCCGCAAGGGGCAATGCATCGCGCATCTCAGCAGCGAGGTCCCGATCTCCGCAGCACTGTTGGAAAAACACGATGTGTCGTCCATCGGGTTGTATCGAACGCTCGAGTTCCTCAGGCTCACACCTAAGCGCGTCACCCAGAGCATCGTGGCTCGCGCCGTGCGTCCGCACGAGCGTCTCGAGTTCGCCGTATCCTCCGAGGCCTGCATCCTCGAACTCACACGCGTCACGACAACACAGAACGGGAAGTGCGTCGAAACAGCCACACACCGCTACCTCGCCGACCACTTTAGCGTGCGCTCGACGCTCCTGCAGTAGCAACTCGAGACACAGATCCGGCGCGACTTTGACAAGCAGATGTCCCACGCCTTCAGTCCCCGAAGCCACTCACAGTGTCTCAACCACTCGGTAGAGACTGCGAGTCAATAGGGTTGACGGGTCCCAAAAAGGGGAGGAGGGTAATGACTGTAACGAACACCAGCCCCTCCTTCGTTTGCTCGGGCATTCATAGAGTTACTGGGCGAATCAGTCGCCTCGCTTCCTCATAACCGCTGTCTGGCGGTGTCTCATGCGATTTTTCTACTTCGGAGCACAAGCACAAGCACGCGAGATCGAGGACCGGCCCCTGGCTCACCTCAAGATCGCGGTTCTCTCCCTGCTGCGTGCCGGTCACAGCACGGCCCTCACCCTCGCTCGCCCTAACAGCCTCGGCGGGGGACGGGAAACCCTCTGGATGACACCAATGACGGACGTCCGCTTCCGGTTCATTGCCAGTCGTGCCATCAGCGTCGACGAGGCGTGGGTTCGTTCCATCATCGAGACCGCGAGTATTCCGAGCAGGCTCCGCTTGTGTTCACCGCCGTATCTCACCCGAACGCCAGTCCTCGCCTGATGATCGGGCATCCCTTCACCGGCATCACTGCTGGTGAGGTGGGGGTGAGCTGGACCGCCGATCTCGTCATCGGAGCGAGCTTGCTCGGTGCGGCAGCCCTCTTGGTTGCGGGAGCCTGGGTGTTCGTCACCCTCCGCGCCCGCTCGATGCGCAAAGCCCACATCGGGGCACCCACGAGACTCGCCCAAACTGCGACACTCAACCGCGTCGCAACGACGATCACGGCCGTCACCCTCACCGGCGTCGTAGCCGCGCTCGCCTGGCGACTCCTCCTGCAACTCGCGCAACACCCCTGACCCTCGCGGAACTCATCACCAACGTCATCGCCATCCACGCAGCCCCACTCGGCGTTTGCCTCCTAGGAGCCGGAACCGGCCACACATACCGGAAGCACCGCGCACGCAGGAACAGCGCCGCATAACCCTAGGGTTTCGCGACAATCCACTTGAAGCACCAGGCCCGTGGAGTGGGAGGCGGAATCTCGCGGCGGGCAGATTCTCAAAACCATGTTCCATAACCAACTCGCTGCGGACCTGGCGGATTCAGGTGGTGGTCGCAACACCGGACTGGATTGATGCCATCGAGAGTATCTCGGTGAGCACTTCGATGGGCGTGCGGTAGCCGTGGCGCTTGCGTGGTCGTCGGTTGAGTTCTGCGGCTACGTTCTCGAGGACCCCAGGCCCGTGAAAGCTCAAGTCCGTGCCCTTCGGGAAGTATTGCCGCAGCAGACCGTTGGTGTTCTCGTTCGAGCCGCGCTGCCAGGGCGAGTGTGGGTCGCAGAAGTAGGTCGGCATGCCGGTCGCGAGGGTGATCTCTTGGTGACGGGCCATTTCTCGCCCTTGATCCCAGGTCACTGAGCCGCGCAGGCGCTCAGGTAGCGTCTTCATGGCCGCGATCATCGCGTCCGCGACGTACCGGGCTCGGCGGGTTTCGAGGTGCAGTGCGGTGCCGAGCCTGCGTGTGGCCGCCCCGTTAGCCGTAGGTTCTACTTGTGTCCGGCCCTTATGGAGCCGATGGAGGAGTCCGTGGGCGCGAAGTGTGCGCAGAGCTGCGCGGGTGCGGGATGCGTCGAAGCTGCGCCTACGTGTGGCCTCGTCAGCAGTGACCACGTCTGAAATCAACTGAAAAGACCAGAGGGCCCCTCCGGATGAGGGGCACTCTTCGTGATTGCTGCCGGTTACGTTGCAGCGCGCATGCGCCATCGTCGCGCGACCGGAACCTCCTCGCGGATCCACGACGTTGTCGTGTTCACACCTGTCGGCCAGTAGACATCGCGTACTTCGCGACCATCCTCGGTGGAGCTGCAGTACACCTGCACGAGTGGGGTAGGAGTCTGGGCGGCGCGCTCGTTGACCCACAATCCGGAAGTGAGAGCGGGGGGAGCTGCTGTTGCTAGGAGCTCCTGACGCTGGGCGGGCTGCAGCTGCACCCAGCCCTGCATGTCAGCGCTGAGGGACGCGAAGACCTCGGCGCGTGCCAGTGCTTCCACTGGCGCTCGCACTGCTTCGAGCGACTCTCGCAGTGTCGCGGCTGCGGCCATGGCCAGTGCTGATCGGTCGCCCTCAGTGGGCGCAGACCGCAGGCGCTCGAGCTGCAGAACGAGATGTTCGGTGATGGCATTGAGTCGCCCCGCGACGTCGAGAATGGCGTTCTCGACCTCAACTGGCGAGTGGAACAGGTGAAGGTGGCCGTGCTCGTCCACGCCAGCTGGATCCAGAACGGTGCCGGTCATCGAATGAACCCCTGCCTGGAACGGTGGTGCTGTGACTGTCATGTGTTTCCTCTCGAGGTGTCGAGGCCTAGCCGGCCTTTTCTTCGCGGACCGGGATGCTGGACTTGATGACGTCGATGCTCCAGCCATGCTGGGCGAGCTTCCCAGCGAGCAAGGTGGCCTGAGATAGCAGCTTGTCGAGCGGTTCACTTGAGCCGCCCTCGCGTGCGTTCGCGAAACTTGTTGCCTCGGTGATGGCTGCGGTACTTCGTCGATCAAGCTCCACGTAGACCTCGGTGGTCGCGAGCGAGGAATGCCCCAAGAACTCTTGCGTTGCTCGGATGTCCTTCGTGCGTGTGTACCCCGTTGTGCCGGCTCGATGCCGCAGCGTGTGAAGGCACTCCTGCGGCATCATGCGCTTCACATACATGTAGACCGTCTGCGGGTGGAGATGTGAATCGGCCCACCGCCCAGGGAAGTAGAAGCGCACACCGGGAGCAGTCTCGGCTTCGATCGCGCGCAGGAGGTGCAGGGTGATGTCATCCAAGATCAGGACGCGTTCGCGTTGGCCCTTGCCCACGACGGTGAGTTCTCGATCATTCCGAGCCATGAGTTTGAGGGTGGCAATTTCGTTGCGTCTGAGTCCCATCGTTGCAGCCAGTGCAAGGATCGCACGCTCCCGCATGGAGGCCTTCTCGAACGCATCCAGTACCAAGTCGTCAGGAGCAGGGCGGCGGTGTCTCTTCTTCGGAATCTTGACGCTCGGAAGATCGCGGCTGGCGTCGGCTGCGCCCGGCACGGTCAAGGCGCGCCATTGGAAGTAAGACCGGAAGCTAGCCCGGATGCGCTTGCTGTACTGGGGTGCCCAGGTTGCATAGTGGTCGGCCATGTACTCCAGCAGGATGGCCGGCGTGGCTTCCTCGACGTCTGAGCCCGTTGATCGCTCGAACCGTTCGAGGTCCCCGACTCGCTGCGCGATTGTTCCAGGGGCTTTCTGGCCCGCAAAGAGGTATTGCCGATAGCTCGTAAACTTATCTTTCACCAGCATGTCCTACCGTGCGGTCGGTCACGAACACGTCTCGAACGCTGTCGTGACGCAAAGTGGGCCATCTGCGTCGCGTCAGCGCCTGAAGCTCTCATGACTGAGGACCGCAGACAGGACTAGCGCTACCGTGAGGAGGGGGAGTGTTGGACCGGCTGGAGCTGGAGGCGACTCCAGGGAATCTGAAATGACATAACCCGCGGGTCGTGGGTTCGAGCCCCACCGGGCCCACCCTTCTCCCTGCTGGACAGCACGCAACGGCGCGTCGGAAGCTCCACCCGCATCGGGTGCGGACTTCCCAGCGAGTGACGCACCTCGCGTGGAGTTCGCCCCGACCGAGCACGATGAAGCCAGACCTTGGCTTGCCGTGCAGTTCTATCCGACGCTCGAAGCTGCGCTGCGGGACTCTCTGCCTGCGGAGGATCGAGAGAAGACCACGGGGTCGGTCGCCTCATGAGTTGTGGCAGTGTCCTGCGTCGATCCACGTCGGGCGGTTACGATCGGCGCATGAAGGTCGATCAACGGGTACACGTCAGGGACTTCCGCCCTTTCGCGGTCGTCGATGACCTGTGCGAGCTCCGCGGGCCAGCATCAGGCGTGGTGACGCTCTCGCACGCGATCTACTGGGGACCGAACCGCGACTTCGACATTGGTGACAACAACCGGGCCGCGGACGCCTACACGGCGATCTTGAACGAGGGCACGCGCACGGACGTAATCGAACTGATGAACGCGCACCGGCTCGAGCGGGTGTGGTCCGTGCTGACATTGCCGTGGCGAGTGCTCGATGAGTGGCAGACTCGTCACCCGGTTCTGCACCAGGATGACGCCGAGCTCCTCGTTCGACTGGCCGCCTTCGCAGCAGTGCCGAGCGCATGAGCTCCCACAAACCGAACGACCTGCCACCGGAACCCTTCCCGTGGATGAGCACGAATCGACCCTCCGGGCCGTATCGGATGACCCTGAGGACTCCGCTCAGTGAGGCGCTGCTGGGGTCGTTCCTGCTGGTGATGGCTCTCCTCTTCTTTGTGACCGCGATAGATGGTGACTCCACCGGCGTCGTGGTGGTGGGCCTCGGCATCGTCGTCATCGCGGGCGGCGCCGGAGTATTCATGCTCATTGTCGCGATAGCGCGTGCGCGCTGGTTCCGGGCCTTTGAACGAGCCCACGGCCGTCGACCGTTCTGACCACCGGTCGCCGAACGGGAGTCGCTGAGTGAAGGATCGCCCGCACCAGATCCCCGTCCGAGGCGAACGCTTGCCGCCTCACACGCAAAGACACCAAGTAGTCATTCACGGCTTCTGCACCGGGACTGGGCGTGAACGAGCAAGTCGCACGCCAGCGACGCATCACGACAGCGCTCCTCGACGCGCTCGGACCGCACGGGTTCGCCTTGAGCGGGGCCGGAGCGCTGCGCGAACATGGCATCCTCGAGCGCCCGACCGAGGACGTCGACCTCTTCTGCGAGCAGAAGAGCGACGCCGACTTCGCGGCCGCAACCTCACGCGTCAACCACCCGCTCAGAGACACCCAGTTCTCAGCGCAACGCGTGACCGACGTCCTGGGATCTCCTCGCTTGCGCGTGACCAGCGCTGACGACAGGCCGGACCGATGAAGCCCAGGTACAGCAGCCCGCACCCGTCTAGCTGGCCCATCTGAGGCGAGGGAAAGGCTGGAGCTGCGCCTGGCATGCACTGGGTAGTGATCCGGGGCGGACGCGGAGCTCGATGGCTGCCGCGATAGCCCACGCAAGACGGGATCATCATTGCGCAGATGTGGTCGGCCTCTCGACACGTGCGTCGGTCGAGGATGGACCGCGTGCATCGGGGCACACATCCGACATTCATGGACCTGATGCAGGAATCCCGACCGAACGGTTTGGACCGGGACGGAGCCTACTCCGGACGCGGGTCGCTAGGCAAGAACGCGCCGAGGGGTGCAGGAAGGTCTGAGCACATTTAGGAGAAACTTGATGAACTTCTCGAGGGTTGCTATCTTTCTCGAAGCGAGCACAAGTTCGCAGTAAGAAAGGGGAAACAAGTGAAGACACGCATGGATGATTCCATCAAGGAACTCGACGAGCTTCAGCCCGTCGTCTTCGGTCAGATCCTCGCCGCATGGGCGCACGGGGGCAAGGTCATCTAGTCAAGTCGGGACGGGGGTCTGTGGTTTTCCACGGACTCCCGTCTCCTCATTCGAGAACGAACAGCTGGGAGATGCTTTGCATTTTGAACAAGCTGCTGGTCACCTGCTTGAGGTGTTGCCAACAGTTCAGCCCGCCATGCGCGAACGCGCTGAAATTGTGCTTAGGCTTCACGAAAGAACTCTAGTGGCATTGCCGCCACGGACACTTTCCGCGCCGTACTATCTGACCGACCTCGGCGTTCGTCTCTTCGAAGACCCTGCGATTTATTTCCGTGCATATCTCTCCAGGTCAAGACTGGTTGAAGAGTATTCCATTCAAGAAAGCCACAGCCACCTTCGCGCCGTGGATACCCAGGAGTTGGCAGAGCACCTGGACGCCTTTATTCTTCTCACGGGAGATTACGACACCGTCGCTGATGTCGTGCGTCTCAGGTACGCCCAAATTCTCGCCTCATCCGACTACCACTTGCAGATGTACGCCGCCACGGCCCTAGCGGCTGCAGGTGACTCAGGGTGTTTGCGGCTATACGACGAAGCGGAGCTCAGTTCGAGCTCCAGCGTCAACAAGATCGCTTGTCGGCACCGTAAGGCAGTCGCTTTGGTCAAGCGATTTGGCGATCCAGGGCGTGCTCGCGGGATTCTTGAGCAAGTACTTTCGGACCTGGACGAAGGGAACGAGAGTCTTCTGCTCACGACCAATGAGCGTCGGGGGCTTCGCTCCTTGGCGCTGAATGCGCTCGGCTTGGTGAGTGTGAGAGAGCGCAGCTTCCAGCGCGCACACACAGAGGTGCTGTCCGCGCTCCAAGAGGCGAAGCTGATCGCGGACGTGGCCGGCGAGACCGATGGCGAGCTGGCCAGGTACGTTGCGCAGGAGCACATCAACCTCGCCCAGCTCCTCGCTGGTGCGGGTGACCACCGAGGTGCGGTCGAGACTCTGGAGCAGAACGTCGAGTTCTGTGCCGACCTCGCGCCGAGCTACCTCGGAGAAGCCCGTGGGACGCTCGCCTACGCGCTCTATCTCGCAGGCGACTACGAACGCTGCCAGAAAGAAGCCCTGAGTTCCGCGATTCTTGCTCGAGACCAAGGCAGCCCGACGCGCATCCGGGTAGCGCGTAGAGTGCTCGTCGGCGCGCTCTACAAGTCAGGATCACTCAAGCAAGCGCGACTTGCGCACGACCGCATGGAGGCTGATGTTCTGGGTGAAGACCTCGTGCCGGTCTAGAAGTTTCTATCGGGGGTTCTCGTGATCAAAATCGATCGTGTCTCACGCTCATTCGGCGCAGATCAGGCGCTCAAAGCTGTGACACTTGAGATCGCAGGCGGTGAGCTGCACAGTCTTTTGGGGCCAAACGGTGCTGGTAAGACCACGCTGTCCAAGATCGTCTCTGGTCTCTTGCTGCCCGACTCGGGTTCGGTGGCGATCGGGGGTCACGACATGGCTACTGATGCGCGATTGGCAAGAGCCAGCGTGGGCCTGGTCCTAGGTGGGGACGGGGGCTTTTACGGGCGCGCGACTGCGCGCGACAACTTGCTCTTCTTCGCCGACGTGGCCGGCCTCAGCTCGCAAAGAAGGCGTCCACGGGTTGAGGCTGTCCTTGAATCCGTGGCGTTAGCCGACCAGGGGCACAAGCGTGTGCGCGAGTACTCCAGAGGCATGAAGCAACGCCTGCATCTCGCTCGGGCGTTGCTTGCCGAACCGCCCGCGCTCGTGCTCGATGAAGTGACCAGCGGCCTCGACCCTGAGGTTGCCGTCGAGATCCGGTCGCTCATTCGGTCGCTGAGGACGAACGGTACAGCCATTCTTCACACCACCCACCTCCTGGGCGAGGTCGAGAGTCTGGCGAGCAAGGTGAGCCTCCTGAGGGCGGGTGAGGTGGCGTTCTCTGGCACGGTTGACGATCTCGTTGCGATCTCGGGCGTGGGATACGTGACGACTTTTTCGTCTCCCGATCGGTTTGAAGCTGTTCAGGCGCAGTTGGCCCCCTTGCCTCGAACAAACCTTGCGTCAGAGGTGAGAGAGTCCATGCGCTTCTTCACGTTGTCATGGACCGACAAGCCGGATGAGGAGGGCGTCGTCAAGCTTCTTGGGCATCGCCCCGCCGATCTCGTTTCAAGAGCAGCGACGCTTGAAGAGGCTTATCTGGTTCTCGTGCAAGCGAGAGAAGATTCGGTGTCTGATGCGTGATGTTCGGATGCTGTTCTTCCAGCTAAGACAGTTCGCCGCGAACTCGTACTTTCTCCAGCTAATGCTCACCGCCACTATTGTCTCTGTCGTCATGCAGTACCTGGTTCTGGCCGGTTCTGCCCAAAGCCCAGGGGGCGAAGAGTTGGTTTGGCTGCGGGCGGGGCTCGTGGGTGCTTGGACCGTTGCCACCAGTGCAGCCGGAATCCTCGGCTTCCAACGCTTTCAGGGCGTGCTTGTCCCTTTGTTTCAGTCGCCTCTTGGTGAATCTCGTGCGCTGTTTCCAGTGATCGCTGCGACTGCTTCGTTCGGTGTCTCCGCTGTCCCTGTTGCTGTGGTTATCTCGCTGATTTTCGGCCTCCCAGTGGTGGTCTCGGACGTGGGTGTCTTCCTCTTGGGTATGGTGTTGTTTGCGCTGGGGGCGGTTTCAATGTCGCTTGTGGTTGCACTCCTCTTTGTGCTCACTCCGAATGCGATCACCTATGAGGGTTTTTTGGCTATTCCCATTATCTTGCTCTCGGGAATTTTCGGGTATCCGGCCTCGGTTGCACCGGCGCTCGAAGGTGTCTCGACCTTGATCCCGATAGCCCCGGCCATTCGGGTGCTCGAGAGTTCACTTGCAGTCCGTGAGTTCGGCGCGCTGGACGCGATAGCGTCCGCTGTTTGCTCGATAGTTTGGTTGATGGCTTCAGGCTTCGCGATGCGGAGCGTTGCACGACGGGTGCGGCGCGATGCGAGCGTGGAGGTCTCCTGATGGCTCGCCTCATGCATGCGCTCCGTATGGCGCGGATCAACTCAGTTTCACTCGCTACCCCCGGTACTGCAGTCACCTCGCTTCTCCTCGTCCCCGCCTTCGAGGTGGTGCTTCTTGTGGTCGTGGCGCTTGGGCTGTCTGGTCGAATCGAGGTAGATACGGCCTACGCCTCAGTCGTGGTCGTGTGCGGAGGAACGATCATCGCGGGTGTCGTCGGCGAAATCACGAGAGACCGGAACATCGGCGTCCTGAGCGCGGTCATCAACCAGGGACTGAAGCAACCGCTCTACTTCCTATCGAAGGTGCTCGTGCCCGCCGTGAGCGGAATCGCAGTCGCTACGCCCGCCATTCTCCTTGTCTTTGTGGTTTCAGGGGGCGACGACTGGAACAAGCTGCTGTCGGTTCTCGTCATCCTTCTCGCGCTCATGGTGAGCGCTTCGTTCGTGGGCGTCGGTGCCGCGCTGCTCACCCTCGGGGGAAACGATCCCTACGCTGTGGGCAATGTTCTTCAGGCGGTGCTCGCAGTGGGTACCGGGGTGCTCCTACCGATCGGCCAGTACCCCATGGCACTCCGTATTCTCAGTGAAATCTTGCCGTTCACCGCGCTGGTACAGGGCATCCGCGACGGCCAGGTGCTCAGCGCCGTAACTCGCGAGGCGTTGACCGTCGGGGCATGGTCGGTTGTCGCGGCTTGTCTCGCGGGTTGGGTGCTTCATCGCTGGCGCTCCGGAAAGGTGAGGGAACTCTTGTGGTGAAGCTTGAAGCGCTGGGTTGGGATGCGCGCTGGCAGTTCCAGCTCGACACCTGGAGCGAGGCTCCGGGGGTCAGGGCTGGTCGAGTGTCTCGTGTTGATCGGGATGCTGTGTCGGTCCTGTCTGCCCGCGGAGCCGAACGCATGCAGGTGAGTGGTGCCGTGGTTGGGGATTGGGTTGCGATCGCTTCCGACGCAATCGAGATCCTGCCAGCGAGGACCGAGCTGCGACGAGGTGGCGACGCGCGTCGTGTGTCCGACTTGGCCATTGCCGCGAACATCGACACCGTGGTCGTCGTGGAGCCACTTGCACCGGATGCGAACAGGAACCGCATCGAGAGATTCGCGGTCCTCGCGACAAACTCTGGCGCGAAGACGCTGGTACTCCTCACCAAGCGTGATCTTGTCTCAGATCAGGCTGCCCAGGACGCCGTCCAACTCATCGCAAGCCTGGGACTGGAAGCTGTGGCTCTGAACGCCACTGATGTTGACGAGGTGCGCGCGTTCTCAGCCCGCATGTCCCCAGCAGAGACGTACGTATTCGTCGGCAGCTCGGGCGCCGGCAAGAGCACGTTGCTGGGCAGCGTTGTAGCTGGGCAGGAGTTGGCGACCGGTGAAGTCAGGGGGGACGGCCGCGGGAAGCACACGACGACGTGGCGGGAGCTTTTCCTGACCGACGCGGGAGCACTCGTTATCGACACTCCCGGTGTTCGTAGCGTTGGAATGACGGGGGACATCGAGGGAATCGAGGCGTCGTTCGAGGACATCCAGGAACTCGCAGGGTTGTGTCGCTTCTCCGACTGCACTCACGAAGTCGAACCGGAGTGTGCGGTCCAGAGAGCCATCGAGCAGGGGGACCTGGACGAGGACCGACTTCGCAGATATCTGAAGCTGCGGAAGGAAGCCGAGTCGCACGCTGCCCGCGCAGCGGAGCAGGGGCGCGGCGGCGAGCGCGCGGCTACCAAGGGGCGCAAGCATGCCATGGGCGTTCTCATGCGCGCCAAGGGGCGGTAGGGCGGTACCCGGGGCTGCGCGAGCGCCTCGACGCCTGCCGGTACCGTCACGGCCGCCAACCGTCGATGCGCGGAGACGCGTGACCCTCCCGTTGCGCTCGCAAGACCCGGAATCGAACGGGTGTCGAAGCGACCTTATCGAAGCTGCGGCTACTGCCTAAGCTGCCTTCTGCCGGTTTGATCCGACTGAGTTCATGCTTTCAGCCACGCGTTCCCGTCCCCAGGGCCGTAGGTGATCGGGCCGTCGCTGCGTCCGTTTCCCGTGCCCGCGACGGTAAAATTCTGACCTGCGTTGTTGATCGTCAGTGTCCCCATGTCGTTGCCGAAAATCCATTCGAACTCGATGTAGAACTCTACGAGCCCACTGTCGAGATCCATGAAGGTGCGGAGCAGTAGCGGTTTCCCGGCTTCGACTGACCAAGCTGGGTCAACGCTCGGGGGTGTTTCGGCCGTGCCATATCTCGATCACCCTGCGGTCGTGGATCTCGCGAAGGGGCATCCCACTCCATCCGATCTCGCAAGGCTCGGCCCGACGCTTCTCGCCAACTGGCTCGTCGACGTGCCCCCTCCTCGCCGACTGACGAGCATGCCGAAAGTCGGCGTTAGAGCACCTAAACGAAGAAAAGGTTCCCTTTAACGACACCAGTGTGACATCGAGGCAACGGGTCGCTATGACTGTTGATGTTTGAACAGATGAGCATCACGGATAAGGGGACTACTCAATGAACGACAACGACAGATCGGTACCGCGGCGAACTCTTGTGCACGGGGCAGCATGGTCAGTGCCTATCCTTGCGATGACAGCCGCGGCGCCGGCCTATGCGGCTTCACCACGTTGCGCCGTCCCGATTCGGTCAGTCAGTGCGACTGCGACGGTAGCGAATCTGAACTCGGCTCTGGCCGCCGTCCCAGATTCTGTTCCGACCGGGGCCAGACGGATGCATTTCGTCGTCGTCGGCGGGCAAGGTGGCGGTCCTTTCGGGCTAGGCGCGCGCGTCGAAGGCGACATTCAGGTGACTCCCGGCCAATCCGTCAGCCTCATTGCTGGAGCGGGAGGTGAGACTGGCTCATCCGGACGTGGAGGCAAATCTGCGTACGGAAACGGCGGCGACGGAGGGACTGGGTTCGAAGGGCTCAGGGGGTCCGGCGGAGGTGGAGCAAGCGCGCTCCTCCTCGGCGGGGGGCCGATCGTCGTCGCGGGTGGTGGGGGAGGAGCCTTCTACAACCGAGGACCTTTGAACGGCACTCCACAAGCCGGTCTGTATTCCGGCACTCTCTTCCAGAACTTCACCGCCACGTCCGGCGGATCATCGGCAACATCAAATGGCGGTTCTTCTTATGCCGGGACCACAGCCACAGGACTTTCCGGAAGTACCGGAGCGCTGGGGTGGATGGGCCAACGGCCCTCGACGAGCACTCCACCTACCTCGAATCAGGTAGTCCTGATGACTGGTGGAGGAGGTGGGGGCAGCGCAACGGCACCGGGTGGTTCTGGAGGTCCGAACTGGGTCAGTGGGCCAAACTTCACCGTTTCCTCATCTGTGTCCGGCTTTTCAGGAAGCGGCAGCAACGGTGGCAATGGTGCTATCGACAGTGCATCGATCGGGGGCAGTGCTGGCGGTGGTGGCGGTGGTTACCGCGGTGGCGGTGGCGGCGGTTCAGCTGCGGCAACGTGGAACCAACCCCCAGCTCCTTACAATGGTCCGTATGGAATTGGCTCTGCTGGTGGAGGTGGCAGCAGCTACAGAAATGGCTCCTTCACCAACCTCACAATCGTGAGTGACCCTCGGAGTGCGCCATCGACAGGAACCGGGAACATGGGCTTCGTAGAGGTCACCTTCTACCCCTGCTAATGGACCGTGCTCACACCCGCCGGCGGCCGTAATACTGGGTGGGCATGGCCGTGCTCGTCACGGACACCACGATCCGTCTCGCGGACGCGGCCACGAGATCGGACGTCCGCACCGAGCGTCATTTGTTTGTGCGGGTGAGATTCAGCTCAGCGGACGAGTCGATGGGCCCATGACACAAGGCTCTCGGCGAACCCTCACGTCAGTGATCGCCTCGAGTGGCGAACGACTATCGGCGACGATGACGTTCTGAATCCGGTTGGCGACTTCATCTTCAACCTCACCGAGGCAGGCTGGGCGGGGAAGCGGTGGAGATTGGTGTGTTGGTGCGGACCCGATCGTTCTTCACTTGGATGCCGTTTGAGGTGACGAGCCTCTGGAAACGTGACCCTGGACCGCACCGTCCGGGGGTCACATCTTCGGCCGCGCTGCGTGTGGACACCGGGCGCAAGCTCCTGGAGCAGTTCCGGATGCCCCCAGATCAGACCTCTTCCACCAGGTAGCCCGCGGCGAGGAGCCCAGAGCGCAGCTCCTCTCTGCTGGAAACCACCAACCCGTGGGCACCGAGGCGGTGGCGTGCTCGCTTGAGGTGGGTTCGAACAGTGCCGGGCCCCAAGGCGAGGAGCTCAGCGATCTGTTGTGTTGTTGGTGCCGCCCGGCTTGCGAAGAGCGCGGCGATCTGCAGCTCGCGATCTGTGAGCCCTGGGCGAGGGAAGTCGTTGGAAGAACTCGGCGGGCTTGCGAGTGCGGCCCGGAGTGTCCCCAGGAATTGCTCCCAAGTCGTGGTCGTTCGGCGAGCCACGAAGGATGCGCCCTCGAGACGCAGCCGCGACTCGATAGTGGTGTCTTCGGAGTTCACCAACACTCCTACTCGAGTTCCCAGGCGGGTAATCGCTCGAACTTTCAGAACGGCAGGGACGTGATCGATTAACTCGGCGGAGAGCACGACCAGATCCGCGACCTCGGCGCGAGCCGCCGAGAAATTCACCCATGTCTTTGTTCGGACACCCACCTCCCAGCTGCTGTCGGATGCCTCAGGCGAGTGGCGCAACGCATCCCAAATAAAAATACTCTCATCAATGACCTCAATCAGGGTCATTCGCAATACACTTCAGCATCGGTTCATTCATCCATCGAGATACCCGGGGGTTTGCGAAGATGCGGCGAGAGGGTCGAGTGGAAATCGAGGTCACTCCGCGCTGGCTTGTCTGCACTGACCAGCGACTCGAAGGTGAGTGCCTCGGGCAGGTGCTGAAACGGCGCATGCCTTTCTTGCGTGATCCACTGGTCGCAACCGTGCCAGCTGTCGCCCTTGAAGGGCCTCCTGTCCACTTTGCAGTTGTGAGTTCGAGTTTCACGACCCAGAATGCTCTCCCTCGATTCATCCGTGAACTCTCGTCCCGCGGGACCAGGGTTCTTCTCTCTACGAAAAACAGCACTTCAAGTGCCGCAGATGCCGCGGCTCTCGCAGGTGCCGCCGCCATCTATGACACCAACGGGGGAGTAGGTGAGTTCCTCGATGCAGTCAGGTCCACGTTGGCGAATCCCAGCCCGAGTCCGGAGCCGATCGGCTCCACGTGGGGTGGCTCGGTCCCGGCGCGGAGCCTTGCACTCACCGTCGCTGAGCAGCGCGTCGTCGACACGCTCTTCACCCCTGGCGCAACCACCGCGTCTACTGCGCTCACGCTGGGTCTCAGCGTGCAAACCGTGCGCAATCACTTGACGAACATACGAGGGAAGCTCACTGGCACCCCGACAAGCAATCTCACATCACTTCGTTTCGCACTTATCGATGCTGGCTTGATCGACCATTACCCTAGGTCTACTAGTAGGACTGGGGTAATGCGCGATCTGACGTAGGCGCAGGTGGTTTTCTTCAGGTGAGAAGGTTCACCTAGCGAAGGAAGCCCGTGTCTGAGAATCAGGGTCCAACATCACCATCTCGGCGAAAGGTGATTCAAGGTGTCGCGTGGTCGGCACCAATCATCGCAACTGCCGTGGCCGCACCATTGGCGGCCGCGTCTGAGCGCTGGAATGTGGCGGTCGGTCAAGGGTGCCTCATCGGAATCGTCGGCCTCGATCTGCTTCCTGGATTCCGCATTACGGAGACCACCAATACACTGCCGCCCGCAACCCTGACGTTAACGCAGTCAATTGTCTACTCCGGTTCTTACAACTTCGTCTTTTCGGCCGGCGAGGGTGTCCAACGCACTGCAGCGCAAGCGATCGGGACGACAAACCTCGGCCTGTACTTCGTCGCCGGAATCGTGAGTTCTCTTAGCAGCAATGCAACCGCGACCGCTTTCAGCGGAAGCTTGGCGAGCTCCACCTACCAGGAGACCGGTCGAGGTTCGAATGGTCTCGGCGGAACCCGAGTGGACTTCACGATGACCCGGAGCCGCACCATCACCGTCACGAATCTGGGTGCAGGTGGATCTGCAGGTATCGGCTACCTGATCAGCGCCGGCGTCACGCTTCCAGGAGCGTCTGTCCGGAACGTACTCACCGCCAACCCTGGTTCTGGGGGTCTCATCACCACGGACAACTCCGCGACACTCGACTGGGATCTCCTCAGCCTCGGCTGCTGACCAGGTCTTCGGTCTCCGACGCCGCGGCTGACGCACGCAGGCCGCCCTCGGGCGGACGCGGGCGAGTCCAGCTCGGGTCGGCCCGGCTTGCCGCGTGCCGTCTCGAGCCAGGGGACGCGTGGGTCGGAGGCCTGCCGGATGAAACATATGCACTGGTTTCCGCCGGGTTCTGGGGGAGAGTTGCTGCGCATTTTCGACCGGCACCACGACGGTAGGCATCAGGCTGTCGAAACGCACTCCGGACGGAATGTTCTGGCGCACATCGGGCTGATTTGACCAGGCCCGGATCAGTCGAGCGACTCGGTGCCCGCTGTGGCCCAGCTCTTGCCGAGGACGGCGACCGCGTGAGTCCGGGCATAGCATGATCATCTCCGCGCCGGGGCTCTACGGCACGACAGTCAACCCACGCGGGGAGCAGGGGAGCACCTGAGGCATGGATACCTATGATCAGCGCGGCGCCCGAGGTGTCAGCCTGGCTGGCGATGCAGCCCTGGCCTGGTTCGCTCGCGGGCAGTGCGACGCCTTCCCACAAACTCTGCCGCTGCGCCTGCACGCCGACTACTCGCATGTGCACGGGTTCCTGATCACTCGTATCTGGCACACACCGGTCCGTCTCGACCTGGTCGCGGACCCGGTGCCTGATGACCGATTGACCGTGATCGTCCCGGTAAGCGGAGTGCGAGTGCTGACGACGCAGAAGGGCCGCTTCGAGATAGCGCCCGGACAAGTCGTCCTCAGTCGGCGGAGGCAGATGCTCTCGTTGGAGACCAGCGCGCCCTCCTCGATGATCACGCTGGCCACGGATGCTGCGCGTCTGCCGGGGCTCAGGGGCATCGACGCGCTCATGGACACCACGCTGACGGCAGATTCTGGCCTCGTGTCCGTCCTGGTCTCTGCCGTGAACGCCACGCTCAAAGCGCCCCAGGAGACAGAAAGCAACGCATTCGCACCCTGGCGACGCAGCCTCGAGTACATGCTCACCGCTGTCATCGACTCCACGCTCGATGAGTGCAGCAACCCCCTCGATCAACCCACCACGAGCATCCTCGAGCGCGCCTTGCGAGCCATCGACGACCGAGCGCACGATCCTGCCTTCGGCGTTGCCGCCCTCTGCGAGGACCTGCACGTCTCGTCCACCAGTCTGCACCGGGCCTTCAAAAACGTTGAGATGAGCCCAGGTGTGTATCTTCGAAACGTTCGGACAGGGCTTGCTGTCGATGTGCTCACCAGACAGGGCTCCCCGATTACCGAGTCGATGCTGCGCATGGTCGCGCCGGGTGTGGGCTTCGGAACGAGCCGATCACTGAGAAGAGCGCTGCAGGCCAACGAAGAGGGGCGACGGCTCATCAGCGGCACCGGCCAGCACCGCGAGGATGGGAAAGAAGCTCTCGAAGCGCATCCTGGTTCGAGCTGACGCGGTCGATCGCCGTGCAGCGTCGCCGACCGGCCATGCGACCTGCGATGTGAAGTGCATGCATACGCATTCAACGCGGTTGTAGCTTCAACAGGTCATAGACCCCCACCCTGCGCAGCGCGGGTGAGTGCGGATTCTGTCTCTGCCACGTCGTAGAGCACCCACTCCAGAACCCTGCTGCAGCGCCCTGTGGCCGTCACCGCAGCCTGAATCCGGAGCACCCATGTCATCCCGCACCCCCGAGCCCACGTCTTCCGCTTCGACCAGCCGCCGCACCGTCCTCAGTGCCGCCGCGTGGAGCGTTCCCGTCATCGCCCTCGCAGTCGCCGCCCCAGCTCGTGCAGCGTCGACGCTCGCTCCCGTCCCGGGCATCAACGGATGGATCCAGTTCGGCTACCCCACCTCGAGCAGGGGGACCGCGCGGGTCACGCTGGACGCCCGAGGTCGGTACCCGGAGCGCGGCCTCTGGATCAACGACACCACCGCGGCGACGAAGGTCACGGACATGCACCTTGCCTTCCACTTCCCGAGCGCCGCCGGCGACCTGTCGTTCGCGGAGGAAGGAACCTCGGCCTGGTCGCCGCTCGTGAAGGTCGGGACGATTGCCATCGACGGCGTCCGATACAACAGCTACCGCTCCGACTACACCGCGAAGCTCCCGCTCTCGCCCGGCCGAACGCTCATCCCCAACGACTTCTCCTTCCGATCCACCAGGAACGTGGCCTGGAGTGGAGCCCGTCCCTATATCGACCGGTTCGTCACCATCGATGGCACTGCGCAGTCCTTCCGTCGCCAGGTTGGCGGCAACGGTGACGTGCTCGCCACGGCGCCCTACTCCGGGACGCGACAGACGCGTCTCTCGCAGGCCGAGGTGGCTCCTGCATTGGTCGATGGTGCCCTCGAGGATGCGGAGATCGCCAGCGTCGTCGCGTGATCTGAAGACGGCGGGGTTCGGGTCGGCGCAGGTGCGCGGGGCGGCTGGTTCGTCCCCGCGAACGGACGGGAACGAACCAGCGTCGAGCATCATCTCGCCCCAACGTGATGCTGCTCGAACTCGGGCCTACTCCCCAAAGCGCCCGAGAGGTCACCGCAACGCTGTCGCGTGTCGCAGGTGCGTGGCCATTGTGGCGTGGAGGCGACTGCAGCGCGGGGCCGGATCACATCCGATGTCGCATCGGCGATACGTCGCCGTTGGAAACGGGTCTGGCTGTCACGCACCACAATGGGTGAATGTCGACGAAGCGCAAGCGCAGGCCCAAGAGGCGCACGGTCCAGGCTCCGGCCGACCAGCCGACCTACCGCATGAGCGCCCGGCGCATGGTGGGCATCACCGGCTCCTTGGTGGCGCTGATGGTCCTTCTGCTCCTGGCCGCGGTCGCGAGCCTCCTGGCAAGTGACGGGTCCGGGTCGAGCACCGGCGAGATGTGGGGCGTGGTCGCACTCGTGGCGGCGTTCGGTCTCCCCGTTGCCGCCGCAGCGATTTTCGGGGGTCTGGCGATTTCGCCCTGGGGTTGGGTCCCTGGCACGATCTTCGGCGTTGGGTGGCTGGCGCTGCTGATCCACATCACGAACGATTCGTTCCATCTGCTCTCCGACGGTCAGGCTGTTGGGCCGCTGATCTATCGGGAGCTGGCATGGCAGGCGACGGGGATCGGCGGGCTGGTCGTCGGCGGCGCGCTGTATTTCGTCGCCGGCTGGGCGAGCGACGTCCCGATGTGGATCGGCGGGACAAGCGGAGGCATCTCGGTAGGCAGGCGTCGGAGCAAGAGGCATGGCGCACCTGCAGAGCCATTCGACGAGTCGTGAGGACTCGGAATGACGAGTCGATCGACACCGCTGCACTGGAGACCTCACCCATCGAATGGACCTTCCTGAAGTAGGGAACTGTTGCCGCCACCTTCAGGACGCTCGGGCTGATCCTCAGCCTCACGAACATGGCCCTCGCAGACTGGGTTTCGCGTGGTTGTCAAGGGGTTGGGCGGATATATATAGCTAGCTAAACTAGCTATATGACTTCGGAGACGATTGATCGCACGGCAGCGGTGGCACCGACCCCTCCTGCTTCTGAGGACTATTGGGCGTCGTACGAGCGCCGCGTGATGCCGCGTGAGTTCTTGGCTCTCGGTGCAGTAGGCATCACCATGAGCATCGGTATCGCCGTTGCGATCGCTGCATTCTTCTGACATCCAGCAGCAGCTCGAAACAAGAGTGCTCAGGAACCACCCACAAACGCGAGGCGGCGCTCGCCCGAGACCGTGACGACACAGCCGTTCTTCGCGATGACACACCGGCCACATTCGGGGTGAGTACGGACGTCGAGCTGTTTCCATGCCGCGGAAATATATGGTTTGGCCCAGCAAGTCCCGACTACCGGCGCGGGATCTTCACGGCGTCGTGGGCACGGAGGCTTCTCAGAATGAATGCGGAACTCGACATTGCTCTGTCTGGCGATCATGCGGGCGAGTGGCTGGAAGCTCATGGCGTGCAGCCGATAGCACTCGGCGAGGACTTCCGGCTCTTCGCGGATCTGATCTCCAGTCCCAGCATCAGCGTCACCCGGATCTGGCACACGCCCATGGAAGTCCGGGTCCGCCCGACGCACGAGACCGGCCTTGATCGCGTCTATCTGAGCTTCATGATGCGCGGAACCCTCAGCGTCATCGAAGAAGAAGCAGCAGAGTCGCCGCAGACTGGAACACCTCCGATCTTCGTCCACGACACGGCGCTTCCCGCCGGGATCCGCACCGAGGAGGAATCGAGCAGGTTCGTCTTCGGTATCCGGCGATCAAAGATCGAGGCTGTTCTGGGGGCGGATATCTCCGACGGCCGCCCGCGTATCCCGGACGCGAGCCTGCGACGCGTTGCTCTCGCCGCCGCTGCAGCTTCCTTCGATGGCCAGCTCGAGGAAGACACACTTCCCTTCCTGGCCTGGCGAAACGCGATCGAGACGCTGGTTATCGCCGCTCTTCGGTCGACGATGCAAGCTGCCGGCCCATCGGGGGCGCTCCTGCAGCGTGCACAGCAGCTCATTCTGGACCACGCGAGCGAACCCGATTTCTCGGTCGCCGAGCTCGCCAGCCGGGTGGGAATCTCCACTTCGCACCTGCACCGCGTCTTTCGCACCATCGACACGACTCCGGCGACGGCCCTCCGCGAAAGGCGCCTCAGCCTTGCTCGCGACCTCATGACTGCTCAAGCAACCCCTCAGGATCTGAAGGCGATCGCACTTCAGGCTGGCTTCAGAAGCCTGCGCATGCTCCAGTACGCGAGGCGGATGTACGCACACGAGAATGCCGTTGCTGGCCGGTAGCAGTGCTCTTGCTCCCCGTTCGCGCCGTTCGGGTCCGGTCCACTGCTCGGTCAGAGGAGCGCGGAGAGGCGCTTCTTGCGGCGGTTCTGACTGACGATCCAAGCGATATCTCGATCCGCGGGGTCGAGTGCGAGGAACGCCGTCAATCCCGTGGTGGGGCTCGCTGCGACGGCGATGCTCCAGCAGTATCCGAGTGCCTGACGCAAGGTTCGCGCGTCTGCGTTCCTCCTCCGAGCCCCTGACAACGCCGCGTACTGCTCGGTGACGTGTTCGCAGGCCGTGAGCGCCGCATCGGCGACCTGCGGATTCTTGAGGAGGCGGGGCTCGCAGATAGCGGCGATGGCGGCTCGCTGCCTGAGTGGGTGGGGGTCGTCGGCCCAGTCCTGCACGATGCGCACGAGGGTTTCCGGATGCTCGTCTCCAAGCAGTTGGAGTCCGATCGCCACGCCTTCTCTCACCCTCCACCGTTCGTCCGTCGCCAGTGTCCGGGCGCGAGCTTCGAATTCCGGTTCGCTGGAGCCGTAGGAGAGGGCGGCCGCCGCACACATCGCCGTGTATTCACTCCCATCCCTCAACAGGAGCTCGATGGTGAGGGCGTCAGCCGTGCTGGCGACCGCAGAGGCGAGTGAGAGGTTGGCCCGAGGCCCCGGAAGCCCGGAGTTTTCCTCAAGGAACGCAGGCCAGTCTTCCCGCGCGAGTGGGCGAAGCTGGGAGGTCCATGTCGGTGCGGCCATGGTCTGACACTACGAGGCGAGAGAGCCATTGCCCCACGCGAGCAGGGGTTAGAAAAGCGACCGATGAGATGGGGAACCCCCATCTCATCGGCCAGGGGGCGGGGAAGCTCGATTCGAGCCCTCTCGGGGTCGGTCGGGTGCAGCCGCCAGGGAACGGATCAGGCGTCGACGACGATGGCCGTGACGATCGGCTCGCGGCGATGGCGGCGCAGGAGCCACTGGGAGACCGCCCGCGTGATCAGCTTCTCGAGCCCCTCCGGGGTCAGGCGAGCACCGTTGGAGCGGGCCTTCGTGATCGCTGCAGAGATAGTGTTCCGGGCGTTGCTCTGCCAGCCGGGCTCTTCCACGAAGCCCTTGGCGAAGAACTCGAGCTCTTCGACGAGTTCCTGCGTGCGCCCGTCGTAGATCGCGAGAATCGTGAGCGCGCCTTCTTCCGCGAGTACCCGTCGATCATCGAGAGCGGCGTCGGTCGCGACGCCCATAGTGGTGCCGTCGACGAAGATGTGGGGTGCCGGGATCCGGCCGCTGACGCTCGTCACGCCGCGTCGGAGATCGACGGAAACCCCATCCTCGATGATGTGGACGCGGTCCCGCGGGATCCCGGTCCGAACGGCGATCTCAGCGTTGGCCGTGAGGTGACGCCACTCGCCGTGCACGGGCAGGACCGCGGTTGGCGAGAGGATGTTGTAGCAGTAGGCGAGCTCGCCGGCGCTGGCGTGTCCGGAGACGTGCACCTTCGCATTGCCTTTGTGTACGACCGTCGCGCCCCACCGGATGAGTGCGTTGATGACGCCGTAGATGGCGTTCTCGTTGCCCGGGATCAGCGAGCTCGCGAGCAGGATCGTGTCGCCTTCACCGACCGTGATGATGTGCTCGCGGCGCGCCATGCGCGAGAGCGCCGCCATGGGCTCACCCTGCGAACCAGTGCACACGAGGACGGCTTGCTGGGCGGGTAGCTTCTCCAGGCGCTTGAGGTCCACGATGATGCCCGCCGGCACCTTGAGGTACCCGAGACGCCCCGCGATCTCCATGTTGCGCACCATGGAACGCCCAACGAACGCGACCTTGCGGCCGTGCCGTTCCGCGGCATCCAGAATCTGCTGAATGCGATGGATGTGGCTCGCGAAACTCGAGACGACGATGCGCTTCGGCGCGTTCCGGAACACCTCGTCGATGGCGGGCGCGAGGTCCCTCTCGGACGTCGTGAAGCCCGGAACGTCAGCGTTCGTGGAGTCGACGAGGAACAGGTCGACCCCCTCATCAGCGAGGCGGGCGAATCCACCGAGGTCAGTGAGCCGGTTGTCGAGCGGGAACTGGTCCATCTTGAAGTCACCAGTGTGGAGGACGAGGCCCGCTTCCGTGCGGACCGCGACGGCGAGACCATCCGGAATGGAGTGGTTCACGGCGAAGAACTCCAGATCGAATGGCCCCATCTTGACCCGGTCATTGGCCTCGACCTGGGACGTCGGGGGCTTGATGCCGTGCTCGGCCAGCTTTGCGGTGATGAGCGCCAACGTGAGCTGCGATCCCACGATCGGGATATCCGCGCGCTCCTTCAGCAGATACGGGACACCGCCGATGTGGTCCTCGTGGCCGTGCGTGAGCACGATCGCCACAACATCGCTCAGGCGATCTCGGATCGCGGCGAAGTCCGGGAGGATCACGTCGATGCCCGGCTGATTCTCCTCGGGGAACAGCACACCGCAGTCGATGATGAGGAGCTTGCCGCGGTATTCGAAGACCGTCATGTTCCGGCCGATCTCCCCGAGGCCTCCGAGTGGAGTGATACGCATCGCATCACCGGGGAGGCGCTTCGGTGCTGAGAGTTCGAGGTTGTGCTTCGAAGTGTTCTTCATGGGTACTTTCTACAGAGTCTGGGCGGGCGGTGACCCGGTGTGGGGCCGCACGCAAGGTGTGGGTCGAGCGAAGTCGGTTGCCGGCGAGCCGCGAGCTACGACCAACACCAGGCACGTTCGACCAGGAGGAGGACATTGGCACTCCGGCCGCTTCGTTGCTGGCGAAGATAGCTCTGCGGCTGGCTTGAACGCCGTTCGATTTCCGTGCTCACCGCGGGGAATCGCCGTGGCACAGCTGGGCGGCTGAACCGTTGCTCGCCCCTACAGCCTAGGCGCGCCTGCTGAGTCCGCGGGTCATGAGTGCTGCACCTGGACGCAGCGATCTGCGCCCCGAAAGCCGTGCGCCTGTCTGGCGGCGGCAGTACAGGTGAAGCGACTGAGCGCGCCTGGCAGCGGGGAGAGGCGGCGTCAGAGCTCGCAACATCGGTTTCCCGAGAATCTCTGGTCGCGCGGATCGACGTCGACGACCAACCTCAGGCCGCCAGTTCGTGCTTGCTCAACTCGGTAATCTCGGATCACTTCTTGCGTTTTCGGACCATTTGCGCACGTTTCGGTCACGCAGGTCGAATCCGGGATCTCAGCTGGCCGCGATCGCTGGCACCGCCGTTAGGTTCGCTCGAGAAGACAGCGGGTTTCCCGAGACACGGGGGTAGAGATTTCGCTGGAGGGGTTAGGAAGAATACACATGCAGAACTCGTCTCAAAAAACCGGTGACAGGCTCATCGGCCGTCGAAACGTCGTGCAGGGGGCGGCGTGGGCGGCGCCAGTCGTGGCCTTCGCGGTCACTGCCCCACAGGCGGTGGCTTCACCCTGCGATCCGATCGATGCAACGCTCACCGCGACGTGGGCGCAGCTGCAGCCCGAGGTGCCATTCTTCACGGAAACGCTCTCAGGAGCACCGTGGGGCACGCGGACCAACGATTCCCAGACGTACGGCACCGTGTATACATCGGTTAACTTCTCGAATACTGGCGTCGATGCCGTTCCAGCGGGTGGACTTGTCGTCTTCGTGGGGCTTACCTCCAACCCGGGGACTCGGAATGCGGATGCTACGCCCTTCTCAGGATTCGAGAGTTCCCCCTTCGTGAGCGACGACTGGGAGTACATGGACACCACGATCAGTGACGGCCCATCGGAGATGGGGGGATACCTCAGTCGATTCGACGTCAAGCAGTACCGATACAAGAAGCCCCTGGCCCCCGGCGCTACGACCTCGGGCATCCAAGCCTGGGCGATCCCGTCTTCGCCGCGGCCCAAGCGCGAGGATTACGGCTCCAACTGGACGGATTCGCCCCCAGCGATCGGCGCAAACTACGGTCAGGTCTTCGGCGCGGGCGGGAGCTATTTCACCTGCCGAGATGGGTCGTCGAGCCCTGTGAACGTCTCCAGCGAGGAAGTGCTCTCGGACAAGTGGGGGGTCTTCTACCCGCATGCCTGAGCACCGCGGAGTGCCGTGGAGTTTGTTGCCGTCGACTCGAGGGCATCGTGTGATCTTGTCTTCGTGTTGAGATCAGTCTGACCACGGCCTGCGAAGGCGAGCGAGCCTCGAGGAGCATTGCTGATGCTCCTCGAGGCTCGCTCGCCTTTGTCTCGTTCTCCGGCCTCGCACACCCCCACCGCGACGTGAACGAAGCAGGCTGTGGCCAAAAAGTCGCAACCCTGAGTCCGGGCCGTGCGCCGTCATTACGTTTGTGAGCTATCAGTAACTTCCCCGGGAAGTGCAACGTGAACCAAAGGAACATGAAACCGATGTCGCCAGTCGAACGCAGGACTTTGCAGACGGGAGCCGCGAGGACGTCGCCCGTCTTTGCCAGACCCATCACCGAACCGCTCTCAGCCGCGTCAATGAGAGTCGTCGACGGTGCGTCTGCGTCCAGCAACCGGCCACTCGGAGCGCCTGAGGAGACCAATTCGGCTGAGTCGGGACGAACATGTGCCCTCGCGGACGACCACGCGAGTACCGCGAGCGGCATCGCAACGGGACTCACCTTCGACATCCCGGGCGCCGCATAGGAAGACTGGAGAAGCTGGCGGACCGACGCGATGATCGCCCCTGTCCCAGCGGGCGACGAGGGGTGTGCGGCTCGAGACTTCTTGGCTGACGCCCGCACCTCGCCAAGCCACTCACCGCGACCAGCGTGGTGTCGAGCTCTCGCTCGTGTGCCCCACGGTTGTTCGGAGCGGCCCGCGCGGAACGCTCACGCACGTGACTGGTCCCCAGCGATCTGAGCAGGCTCATCGTCATGCTCACGTGGCCGCACAACTCGGTCGGATAACCACACGACAAGGGCTCGACTCTCGCACGTCGATGAGCGGGGCGGGCCATTTCACGTCGTGCCGCAGTCAGAGTACCGAACCCGGCAGCTGGTTCTGTGCTCCCTCAGGCATGACCGCAGTTCTCGTCGCTGAACGTGATCTGCAGGAGAAGCGATAGGGGTGACGCTGATATGAGTGAGCGCTCATATTTTTCAGAGATTCACGGCTGGCAAGCCTTGCCAGGGCTACGTGGGTACGAGAATACGTTCGTGGGAACACTGCCCGAAGATGCATTTGAATCTTCCGGAGTTTTTGTCCGCGAATATTACGAACCGGCCCACTCGGAGGTGCAGCTTCTCCGGTTCAACAATTTCCTCGTGACGAGGCTCCGAACGCGTCCCGTCGTTCTGGAATGGCCTCGCACACGTCTGCCCGCAAGACGGCGATTCGCATTCGTCCTCGTCAACCAAGGCGAAGTCGCGTTCGCTGGTGACAGCCTGAAGGGCACCCCAAGCGCCACAGGTGTTGGCATGGCGCTCCCGGGGCACGAGCCACTCACCATTGAGGTGGTCGGCGTCACGGAGATGATCCTCTTCACGTTCGACCAGGACGAGATCTCGCCGTTGCAGGCGAATCGGGTTCCCAATGTGACGGACGTTTCCAGTTCACCACTCTTCACGGCGACCTATCACTTCCTGAGCAGGCTCCTCAGCCAGTCTCCCGACGCCGACCAGATGACAGCGAACTCCATTCGCGAGCTGCTTCGCTCCTTCGCCCGCGCACTTGTTGTGGAGTCGACCCGAGAGAACATCGAGGAACCGGATGATCTCTTCGAGCGCGTCAAGGAGCTGGTCAGCTCTCGGTCCTCCAACCTCGACTTCGGACCCCCGGAAATCGCGAGGGAGCTTGGCGTCTCGACGAGGTCGCTTCAGCGAGCCGCGGAAAGGCACGGAGCGAGCGTCGCCAAGATGCTGAGGTCAGCGCGAGCAGACCGGGCTCGGCATCTGCTCCTCACTCGACCGCAACTCAACCTCGATGTGGTCAGCAAGATGAGCGGGTTCAACTCCGTCGGATCGATGCGTCGTGCCCTGCTCAGCACCCACGGGATGACTCCGAAGGATGTGCGAGCGCCTGATGTCAGCGCACCTTCAGCTGATCCGCCTTCGGACCCGCCTGCTGACTTCGTGCTCTGACCGCGGGGCGGCGTGAGGCCGCCGGCTCCCTGCTCCGCGTGGTGACGGAGCAGGGAGCCGGCGGAAGAGGCTACTCCCAGCTGATCGTGACGACACCCGGGAGGCCGTAACCGCCGCTTGCGGTTGCTGATCCGGAACTGATGGTCGAGGTGAGCACGGCCGCGCCAGTGGTGCCGCCAACGTAGTTCGAGCCTGCGCCGCCGCCGCCGCCGGTTCCGGCCGGCCCCTGCGGGGAACTGGAGCCGTAATAGATGGCTCCGCCGCCGCCGCCGCCGAAGTAACCGCCACCACCCCCTCCGCCGGAGGCCCCGTCTCCGGTGCCGTAGGCGTCGCCGCCAGCGGAGCCGTTGCCGGGGTTCCCTGTGCCGAATCGGGTGGGGCTTCCGCCAGAGGGTGTCCCTCCCGCGCCACCGGCGGTGGCATTGCCCGCACCGCCGCCTTCCGCCGCGGCCCCGCCTCCACGCGTTCCGCGTGTGCCGGCTGCAGGTGGATTTCCGCCACTGCCGCCAGCGCCAGCAACTGCCGTCTGCGCACCCGAGGCTATTTCGGAGCCGGCTCCACCACCACCGCCGGCGACGACCACGGGGCGCCCACTCAGCACGATCGCCGAGCTCCCGCCACCGTTTCCGCCATCGTTGTTCGGGTCTCCTGTGCGGGCTCCGCCGTAGGATCCGACGCTCCAGCCGTCAGTCCGGTTGCCCCTGAGGGTGCCCCGCCCTGCGCCCCCGCCTCCGGCGACAAGGGTGAGCGTTGTGGCGACACCACCGAGGTTTAGTGTCCCGGTGATGACTGCGCCTCCACCGCCGGACTTCGAGGTAGGCCCGCCAGCGCCGCCTCGAATGGTGTACGTGACGTTGCGGGCACCCGCAGGAATGCTGACCGTGAGGCGGCCTGCAGACGCTGCCGTTGCGTTGACAGTCGCCGTTCCAGGGTTTCCGGACGCTGCGCTGATTGGGGCAGCGACTGCGCCCAGGATCACGGGTGCCGACCATGCGGCCCCTGCCAGGAGCCCGCGGCGATCAAGCCCCGCTTTCTCCGCATCCTTCTCGTTGTCCATTTCTTCAATCCTCCAGGGGTGCGCTGATGATCGTTAGATTCCGTGACGAATCACTCGAGGGCGATCACAAGGTCGTGACCAGAAACTTCTGGCTTTTCGGGGGTCATCTGGTTTGTCAGGGTCAAAGAGCGCGAGTTCACGTCGCGCGGTTCCGGAACGCGTGGTTTCGGCGTCATGCGTCGTCTGCTGAAAAGGGGTCACCAGTCGTCGCATGTCGACATCAAGCTAGGTCCTGCCCAGTAATCACGCCCTGGCTGTCGCCACATGGAACAGCATTGTCGTGATATGGCTCAAGGTCGGACATCGATCATTTTCTCGGAGCAGCAGAGCGCGTTCCGAGATGGAAGAGCATCGCAACTGAGACGACCAAAGGATGGAGCGCGAGGGACGCCAGCAGGAATGAGAGCCCGCTTCGGAAATGTGCGGCGCGGTGACCCCAGATCACCGCGCCGCACGGTGGGGTGCCGTGCACGCCATCCCCCGATAGCTCAGTCATCAGCACCCACATCGCTCACTGTAAGAGCACAATTCGCCGACCGAAGGCCCTGACGGAATCTAGAGCGAAACTGTCGCATTTCGAGACGTGAAGGTACTGGGTTGCCGGAGACTCCACGGATCCTCGTCGGGCCGCTTGGTCCAGTCGGTCATGACGGTCATGATGGTCACCACCAAGATCAACTCGTCATCCGTCGCGGAGTGTGGGTACACTTGCCCGTCTTCAGCCCCATTGAGCCCCCGGGGATATCTGCCACCGAGGTGCGCGCGTCAAACCCGCGGTCGAGATGACTGCGCGTCACGAGTAGTTTTCGCGACGCTCCGTATCCCGGTCACGCGCCCATTCCATCGGAGGAGCGGCAGCCCACGGTGCTCACTGGCGTCTGATTTCTCTTAGCGGATTCGGCCGATTGGCCCGACTCGAACGATCGGAGCAGCATTGGATTCCGCACATGTTGTGGGTCTCGAGAACGATGAGGCACTGCAGTGGCTGCAAGAGCAGGGGTGGGAAGTTCGAGTTGTCGGCACGAAGGTCCGTGTCCACGCGGACATCATCGGGACCCCAGCCTTCACTCTGGGACGCATCTGGCAAACCGCGACGGGAGTTGACCCGGGATCTGGCTCCTACAATCCGGATCTTGTTTATGTGAATTTCGTCCTGACGGGTCATCTCATGGTTCAGAGCGCTGGCGGGCCGATGAGGAAGGTCGCTGCACCGCACTTCTACACGCATTCAGCACGTCGGCCGGCGAGCGTCTCGTCGACGGAGCCTCATTCGTGCCTGTTCATCGCGATTCCCAGGGAGCGCCTCGCGGAACTTCCATGGGTCGAGAGTCAGGCGCCAGGCCCGTTCGTGACGGAAAATGCTTTCCGGAGAGTCTTCATCGCGGCGGCAAACGCTTCGCTGGACGCGAAGATTCAAGAGCAGCAGCATGGCTTCAGCTACTGGAGGCGTGGAGTCGAAGAGCTGCTGCTCGCTGCGCTCACGGAGACCAGAGTTCATGAGGATGTGAAAGTCAGTTCACCGCGAGACCAGCATCTCGCGCGTGCTCACCTGCTGATCGAGGAAAACTACCGGGATGCGGGCTTCTCGACCCAAGAGCTCGCGCGCGCTCTGAATATCTCCATCTCGCAGTTGCACCGCATATTCGCGGCCGAGGGGAAAACGGCAGGGGCAACTCTTCGAGCCAGGCGGGTGCATCGGGCCCGCACTCTTCTCGGTATGAGTGCGAACTCGAAATCCGAACTTCTCGGAATCGCACAGGAAAGTGGATTCCGATCCGTGCGAACCATGCGTCGACTCCT
Source organism: Pseudoclavibacter sp. Z016 (assembly GCF_002931215.1). Classification (NCBI taxonomy): domain Bacteria; kingdom Bacillati; phylum Actinomycetota; class Actinomycetes; order Micrococcales; family Microbacteriaceae; genus Pseudoclavibacter; species Pseudoclavibacter sp. Z016. Next base: position 50,899 of record NZ_PSTU01000013.1, on the reverse strand, counting down.
GAGAGAGGAAGATGCGGAGCGGTCGTCTGGTGACGCCTGATTCCAGAAAGGCGGACGACGGGCCAAAGGCCCGACGTCGGTTGCTCAGACCAGCTTCCTGATCTCGGTGACCGTCCGCAGCAGATGCGGCACGATGTCCTGGATCTTCTCCGGCGTCATCTCGTGCTCGAGGCCCGAGGTGCTGACGCCTCCGATGACGGAGCCATCCGCGGATCGGAGGGCTGCGCCGACGCATCGGATCCCGAGCTCGTTCTCCTGGTCGTCGATCGCCCATCCGCGCTCGGAGACGACGCGAAGCTGCGCCTGGAGCTCCCGCTTCGACACGATGGAGTGGACCGTCCGTCTCGTGAGCTCAGCTGACATCAGCAGTTCGGAACTCAGCTCGGGGGAGAGGGCGGCGAGGATCGATTTGCCGATGGCTGTGGACCACAGCGGGATGGTGTCTCCGACGCGTGAGCGCATCTGGTAAGCAGCCGGTCCGTCGATCTTGGCGACGTACATGAGCGTCGTCTGCCGGAACCGCGCCATGTGCACCGTGCAGCCCACCTCGTCGCGAAGTCGCTGGAGCAGCGGGAGGGCTTTCTGCGTCGCGCGTTCGTCGCGCTGCACGCTCGCAGCGAAGAGGTGCGTGCGGGCTCCCGGGCGGTAGGTGCGGTCTGCGCCGTGCTCGATCCAGTCATGCTCGACGAGGTCGCTGAGCACTCGGTGCACGGTGCTGACGGAGAGACCTGTCGCGGTCGCGAGGTCGGAGATGCGATGGTGCTCGGAGACGGCCTCCATGAGCGTGAGGCCCTTCATCAGGGCAGAGAGCGGGGGCTCCGAGTTCTCGGGCGATGGTGTCATGTCCTCATCCAATCGCGGCCGCTTGAGATTCCGCACTCCATCGAGTGGGCGACGGCGGCCGGGACGCGCTGTCGATTCGACTCTTCCTTGAGTCAGGTCAGTAGTTCGCACCCTAGCCTAGTTTCCGCTCTACAGAAAGTGCTTTCCATAGAGCCGAAAACTTGTAGTATCGCCACCATCGACGCAGAGAGGCGTCGGCTCCCCGGGTCGGGGGATTGACATCAAGGAGGATGTAATGACTACGAGAAGGCACAACGCAAAGGTGGCGCTCGCGCTAGCCGTCGGCGTCACCGTTGGCCTCACGGGGTGCGCCCCCGGAGAGGTCGTCAGCGGCGACGGCGGTGCAAGCGGGCCGTTGGAAGTCCAGGAGATCAACCCGGCAGACTTCGCCGGCGAGTCGCTGAGCTACGTCTACTTCACCGACGGTCCCGACGAGGCGGCAACACGCGACCTCATCGCATCGTTCGAGGAAGAATACGACGTCACCGTGAACCTCGAGATCCTCCCGTACGCGGACCTCGTCACGTCCGTGCAGGCGCGGCTCTCGGGAGGCAACGCGCCCGACGTCGTGCGCCTCACGGGCCTCGGCGACTTCCAGAACGACCTCCTCGATCTGCGCACGTACCTCGGCGAGGACTACGCGTCCGAGTTCGTCGACGGCCCGGTCTCCGGTGCCACGACCGACGACGGGCAGCTCATCGCGGTCCCATCCGACCTCACCCTCAACGGTCCGTTCATCAACACCGACCTCTTCGAGCAGGCCGGCGTCCCGCTCCCCGATTCGAACGATCCATGGACCTGGGACGAGATGATCGACGCGGCCACGAAGGTCCAGACGGCGACAGGCACCGAGTACGCGTTCGCCATGGACAAGTCGGGGCACCGACTCTCCACTGTGCTCAGCCAGTACGGCACCGCACTCGTCGGCGACGGCGAGGTCGTCCTCGACGAGGCGAAGGCCGAAGCCGCCTTGCAGCCGCTCGTCGACATGATGGCCGACGGCCGCATGCCCCGAGACTTCTGGCTCGGCTCAGGCACTCGATACGAGGGTGCGAACGAGATCTTCCTCGCGCAGGACACCCCCGTCTACCTGTCCGGCAACTGGCAGGTCGGCCAGTTCGCCGCCAACGCGGACTTCAACTGGGCAGCAGCCCCCAATCCCTGCGCTGAAGAGTGCGGCGGATTCCCCGGCGGCAAGTACATGGCTGCGCTGAAGGAAGGCCCCAACCCGGCGCTCGCCGCGTTCTTCGTCCAGTACATGAACACCGCGGAGTCGCAGGAGAAGTTCGTTGCAGCAGGCGGGTTCCTCCCCACCCGCGCGGACCTCACGGAGCAGGGCGTCACCTACCCGGACCGTCAGGCCGACATGGATACGTTCCAGGCTGACCTCGCCCGCACTCCGGACCTCGGCTACGCCGCGAACGGCGACGTCGCCTTCAACGGCAGCGCCCTCGAGCTCGTCGACCAGCTCTCCCGAGTCGTCGCCGGCGAGAAGGATCTCAAGACCGCGGTCGCAGACGTCAAGTCCAACGCGCAGTCGCTCGTGGAGGAGCTGCACAAATGACGTCAGAGCGCACGGTCGCTCGGCGGAAGGTGATCGGGGGCAAGTCTCGGAAGCCCTTCAGCCTCCGCTCGGCGCCGTACCTGTTCCTCCTGCCCAACATGGCGATCTTCGGGCTGTTCACGATCTGGCCCGCCATCAACGGCTTCAACATCTCGATGTACTCGTCGTCGAACGGACGCACCTTCGCGTGGGAGGGGCTCGGCAACTACCAGACGATCCTCTCCGACACGGAGTTCTGGGGGATCGTCTGGCAGACCGTGGTCTACGCGGTGGCCTTCGTGCTCCTCTCCGTCGTCCTCGGCACGCTGCTCGCCGTCCTCGTCGAGCAGCAGCGGAGGGGGCGCTCCTTCTTCCGGGCGGTCTTCTTCATCCCGGTCCTCATCTCACCTGTGGTCGCGGGCCTCGTGTGGAACTGGATGCTGGAGCGTCAGGGGGGAATCGTCAACGCGTTCCTCGGCCTCTTCGGCGTCGCCCCGGTCCCGTGGCTCGTCGAGGGCCCCCTGGCCATGCTCTCGGTGATCGTCGTGGGGACCTGGATGCAGGTGGGCTTCTACATGCTCATCCTGCTCGCAGGCCTCCAGAGCATCGACCCGTCGCTGTACGAGGCGGCGCAGCTCGATGGCGCCTCCAGATGGAAGCAGTTCACGAACGTCACGCTGCCCCTGCTGCAGCCGAGCATCCTGGTCGTCGTCGTGCTCGCCACGATCCACGGCTTCCAGGCGTTCGACTTCATCTACACCCTCACGGGCGGTGGACCGGTCGGCGCGACCACCCTCATCGTCCAGTACATCTACGAGAACGGCTTCGTGTCGCCGATCCGCTACGGGCTCGCCTCTGCGGGGAGCGTGCTGCTCTTCATCGTCATCTTCACGATCACCATCGTGAATTACCTGATCGGACGAAAGCGGGACGCGGTATGACCACCGAGACGGCAAGCAATTTCATCGCCACGCAGGAACCGCGCCGGAGCTGGACCTCCACTGGGTCGAAGAAAGTCACCTCGACGGACGCACTGCGCGTCGTCATCCTGGTCACGGCGACGCTCGTGGCGCTCATCCCGATCGTCTGGCTCGTCCTCGGCTCGTTCAAGTCGCCCGCCGAACTGGCGATGCGGCCACCCGCGCTGCTGCCAGAGACCTGGGGGTTCGGCAACTACACGGAAGCCCTCTCGCGGTTCAACTTCGCCGGGTACTTCCTGAACAGCGTCGTGGTCACGATCGGGGCGACCGTGCTCACGCTTTCCGTCAACTCGATGGCGGCGTACGCACTCGCGAAGTACAACTTCCGGGGGAAGAACTTCCTGTTCATCCTCACCCTGGCGACCATCATGATCCCGCTGCAGGTGATCCTGATCCCCGTCTACCAGGTCGTCGCATCCATGGGGCTCGTGAACACGCTCTGGGGCCTCATCATCCCGGCAGCAGCGACGCCGACGGGGGTGTTCATCCTCCGCCAGTACATGCTGTCGATCCCCGACGAGCTCATCGAGGCGGCGCGGATGGACGGCGCGGGCGAGTTCCGCATCTTCGCCACCATCGTGCTGCCGATGTGCCGGCCCGCGCTCGCGGTCGTCGCGATCCTGTCGGTCATGTGGCGGTGGAACGACTTCCTGTGGCCGCTCGTCGTGGCGCAGAGCGAATCGGTCTACACGCTGCCGGTGGCACTCGCCCGATTCACGGCGGAGGAGACGGTCCCGTTCAACCTCATCATCGCGATGAGCGTGGTCAGCATCGTCCCCGTCATCATCCTCTTCCTGTTCTTCCAGAAGCAGGTCACGACGGGTATCGCGAACACGGGCCTCAAGTAGCCCGTCACTCACCATCGATCTTGGACAAGGAAACACACGGAGCATGAGTTCTTCACTCACAGTCACCAACCGGACCGTTCACCTCGCCGACGCAGACGGCACGATCAGGGATTGGCTGGTCTCACCGGCCTGGGCAAGCAGCTGCGACGACCTCGACGCGTTTCTCTCCGAAGACGGGGAACCGTGGGGAGACGGCAGATGGGTGCTGACGAACGGACCAGACGTCGGCGAGCTGAAGCAGCGGCTGTACGCCGCGCACCAGCTCGACGATGCACAGGACCTCCCGGAGGTCATTGAGGGCGGCCCGGTCAGCTGGGCCGCCAACGGGCAGAGCTCGAGCGCCGAGTGGGCGCGCGTGCACACCCCGGCCGACGGCTTCGTCGACTGGTCGGCGTTCTGCTTCACCCCGGAGTACCGGGCGTCCCTCGCGGCCACGGCGGTGGAGGTCGACCAGAGCGAGTGGCGGACGATCGAGGTGCACACGACGGGCCCGTTCGTCCTCTGGGTGGGAGGCGAAGTCGTCCTGCGGGGCGATCAGGTCTCCTACATGGAGCCGCTCACCTCCTCGGTACGGGTGCGTCTGCCATCGGGGGTCACGCCGCTGCACCTGGCGACCTGGCAGGTCGCATTCCGGGAGTGCAGGCACATCGTGCGCGTCCGGGTCGAGGGGCTGCCGGTTCGCGTGGTCATCCCCTCGCCCGGTGCCGACGAGCACGCCGGCCGTCTCGCAGAGCAGGTGCTGAATCGGGTCGCGTCCACGAGCTGGGCACTGGAGGGGCCGGTCGCCGCCTTCTCCGCGCCGCGCGGTGTGCGGTTCCGCGTCCGAACGAGCGACCACGAGGACTGGCAGCTCGTGGAAGCGGACGAGCAGGGCAAGGTCCGCTTCCGCGTCGGCGGGGTCGCCGAGGAAGACGCCTTCGCGGAAGGCGACGCAGCCTCAGCAGGCGCCTCCATGCTGAGCACGGGGGAGAGCATCGTGCAGATCGGCCTCGATGACCCCCGGTGCCCGCAGCTTCGTCGCATCCGAGTCGCCGTCGTTCCGCCGGACAGCAGGGAACAACCCCACGGCGATCCTGCGCTGTGGCGTGACGAGGTGCTCCGCTTCGTAGCTGGCCTCGAGGACGACACCCCCACCGAGGCCGGGCTCGCCGGCCTCCTCGCTCGCCACGAGCTGCTCGGCGACGTGCGCGTCGAGCCTTCTGACCTCGCGTCTGCGCTGCACCGGGTCGAGACGCGCGGCGACTGCGCCGACTTCGAGGTGCTCTCGATGCTGCTCGCCTGGCACCGGGTGCCGAGCGATGCCTGGTCCGTCGGGCTGCGCGACCGAGTGCAGGGCGCCGTGACGGGCATGAAGTACTGGATCACCCAACCCGGCCTCGACGCCATGTGCTACTTCACGGAGAACCACCAGTTCGTCTGGCACGTCGCAGAGCTGCTCGCCGGGGAGACCTTCCCGGACGAGGTCTTCTCCGTCGACGGGCGAACGGGTGCCGAGCATGCGGACGAGGCGCGCATCCGCGCCGCCGGATGGCTCGACCGCAAGCTGTCCGGCGGGTTCAGCGAGTTCGACTCGAACGCGTACCTCGCCATCGACAGCTACGCCCTCTGCATGCTGATCGAGCTCGGGGTCGACGACCGTCTCACCGAGGCCTCGCGGGTGCTCCTCGACAAGGTGCTCTTCACACTCGCCTGCAACTCGTGGCGCGGCACGCACGGAGCGGCGCACGGGCGCTCGTACGTGCACACGCTGCGCAGCTCGCGCTTCGAGGAGACCTCGCCCATCCTGCGCCTGCTCGCCGGAGTCGGCAGCCTCAACGACGCCGTGCTGCCGGTGACCACGCTCGCGATCTCGCGGAAGTACGCCGTGCCGGCCATCATCCGCAAGCTCGCCGGGGAGCCGCCCCGCGATTGGTGGGGCACCCAGGTCTACCGCGGGAAGCTGGCGTTCGAACGGGACCTCCTCAGCAGGCCGTACCGCTCAGACCTCCGCGTCTGGAAGACCCCGGACGTGATGCTCTCGAGCGTGCAGGACTACCGAGCCGGGCTGCCCGGCCTCCAGGAGCACATCTGGGGAGCCACGCTCGCCCGCGAGTTCCAGATCTTCGTCACGCATCCCGCGAACGCGGATACGGGGTCGTCGGCGAGGCCCAACGCGTGGGCCGGCCACCGAGTCCTCCCGCGCGTGCATCAGCACCGGAACGTGGTCGTCCATCTCCAGCGATTCACGAGCAGCGACCCCATCACGAGAACGCACCTCTGGCTGCCGTCCGAGCAGGCGGACGAGCTCGTCGTCGGCGGCGAGTGGATCGCCGTCCGGCGCGGGGACGGATACGTCGCCATCGCGACTCCCGGCGGCGTGCGCCCCATCGCGACCGGTGAAACCGCTCAGCAGGAGTGGATACCGGCCGAACACGGCGCGGTCTGGGTCGCCGTCGCCGGACGAAAGGAGTCGGACGGCGACTTCCAGACGTGGGCCGCCGGCCTGCGATCCGCGACCCTCGACTGGAACCCGAGCGGCGCCGACGACCCCGGCGTCCGGTTCCAGCTGGGATCCGGACCGAAACTGGACGTGACCTTCTCGAGCGCGCTGCTCGTCGACGACGTGCCAGAGGGCTTCAGCGATGGCAGCATCGTCGAGGAACAGCACCTCCAGAACCCGGCGACGAGCAGCGCGTTCGGTGACGCCGAGATCATCGCAGAATGGGACGGCGAGAGGCTCCAGCTGCCCGTCGAGCGCGTCCGTCAGGGACTCGCGCAGATCGGCGGTGACGCACATGGCCGGTGAGGACACCTCCTCGGCGGACCTCGCTCCGCCGCCGCTGCCGCCATTGGCGAAGGCCGCGGCCGGAACCGGATTCGCCGAGCTCGAGGGCGATCTCCTGCGCGGCACCCTCGCCATGGGCGTCGACAGATGGTTCTGGGGCGAGGGGGTCTGCCTCCTTGCGACGTGGCGCGCCGCCGAAGCTCGCGGGGCGACACCCCCGCAGCTCGTGCTCGACTACATGGGACGCCACGCGACGCGTCTCCCCGTGCTCGAGCACGTCAACAACATGGCACCGGCCGCCACGGCAGCCGAACTGCTGCGCGCATCCGGTGATCCAGGTGCTCGACGCCTCGTCGATGCCTGCCTGGCCTGGTACCAGGACGCACCGGAAGCGACCAGGGCCTCGAACGGCGCGCTCGAGCACTGGCCGGGCGGAGTCTGGGCTGACACCGTGTACATGGCTGGCGAGTTCCTCCTGCGGGCCGGGCGCGCGCTCGAACGCCCCGAGCTCACGCGGGAGGCGGTTCAGCAGTGGCTCGCCCATGCCGAGCAGCTGCAGGACACGAGCACGGGCCTCTTCGCCCACGGCACCAACCAGGGAACACGGATCGACTGCTTCTGGGGGCGCGCCAACGCGTGGATCGCGCTCGCGGGTGCGGACCTGCTGCACCTCGCGGGCGACGATCCGGCCATCGGCGAGGTCCGGGAACGACTCGCCGTGCAGCTCCAGACCCTCGCTGCGCTCCAACCGGACCACGGCGTCTGGGACGTCCTCGTGGACGGCCCCATCGAGACCAGAGGAATCCTCGAGACGTCCGCGGCAGCCGGGATCGGGGCCGCGCTGCTCCGTGGAAGCGCGCTCCTCGAGCAACAGCTGCCAGTCGCCGACCGGCCCCTGCGGCGAGCCGGTGAGCGCGCTGTCCTCGGTTCGCTGGCGTACGTCGACGACGGTCGACTCACCCGAGTGAGCGCTGGAACCGTGCTCCAGCTCATCCCCTTCGGCTACTCCGTGATCCGAGACGACCGCGTCCAGCCGTGGGGACAGGGCCTCGCCCTGGAAGCGATCGCCGCCTGGAACGAGACGACAGCACCATCATCATCAGCCCCCGAACCAGAGGAGCACTCATGACCATCACCAAGTACGCCCACAGCCCCAACGCCGTCGCGGCGATGAAGACCGACGAGCTGCGTTCCTCGTTCCTCATGGAGGAGCTGTTCGCCGCGGGTGAGGCGCGAAGCGTCTACCTGCACCACGATCGGATCCTCGCGTTCGGCGTCGTGCCGCTCGACGAACCGCTCGAGCTGCCCACGCCCGACCAGGTGCGTGCCGAGTTCGTCCTGCAGCGCCGCGAGGCCGGTGTCATCAACGTCGGCGGACCGGGCACCGTGCACGTCGGCGGCGAGGCCCACGAGCTCGCGCACGTCGGCACGATGTATCTCGGACGCGGGGAACGCGAAGTGCGGTTCTCCTCGGCCGACCCAGCGAACCCGGCCGCGTTCTACGTGTTCACCGCGACCTCGCACCAGGACCTCCCGACGACCAAGATCACGCCGGACATGACCAACGTCGTCGAGCTCGGCGACCCCGAGAACGCCAACCGCCGCACACTGAACCAGTGCATCTACGAGGGCGGGACCCGCAGCTCGCAGATCGCGTTCGGGTTCACGCAGGTTCACTCGGGCAGCGCCTGGAACACCCTCCCAGCGCACACGCACGACCGACGAACGGAGTGCTACCTGTACTTCGATCTCGCGCCGGAGCACCGGGTCTTCCACGTCATGGGGGAGCCGCAGGAGACCAGGCACCTCGTCGTGTCGAACCGTCAGCTCGTGGTCTCGCCGAGCTGGTCGGTGCACTTCGGTGCGGGTACCGGCCCGTACACGTTCGTGTGGGCGACCGCGGGCGAGAACACCACCTACAACGACATGGACCCCGTCGACACCACGCTGGTGCGGTGAGCAGAGCGAGCCCTGCCGTCGGATGACGGCAGGGCTCGCTGCCCTGGTGAGACAGGATCGACGTGTCCCTCTCGCCTGATCGTCTAGGTTTATCCGGATGATGATGATGTCGAGGTGGGCAGCGAGTGTGCTCCTCGTGTCGGTTCTCGCGGGGATCCTCGCGGCAGTGTTCGCCGCCATGCGGTCCGACTGGGCGACTGGGCTCGCAGCGCTCATCGCGCTCGCGGCCGCATGGGCCTCGATCTGGCTGGTGCTGCGCGAGCATGCGCGCGACCGTGCGCGGCTCGAGGAGGTCACCGAGCTCAGCACGAGGCGGGCTGACCAGGCATCGGTGCTGAGCCACGAGCTCCGCACGCCGCTCGCAGTCATCCAGGGGGCCGGGGAGCTCCTCGCGGAGGAGAAGGCTGGCCCGCTCACGGAGAAGCAGGCCGTGTTCGTGCATCGCATCGTCGACAACGCCGTTCGGATGCACAACTTCTCGGAGCAACTGCTCACGAGGGCCCGCCTCGAGGCCGGCCTCGTGTCGATCGAGCGCTCTCGGGTCGACCTGAGAGTGCTGTTCAGGGGCGTCGTCGAGGAGCTGTCGGAGATCTCCGATGTCACGGTCGTGCTGGATGCCCCTGGCGCCCCGGTCAGCGCATTCGTCGACCCGCAGCTCACGAGGCAGGTCATCACGAACCTCGTGAACAACGCGGCGAGGAGCGAGTCGGCGGGCGGTCGCGTGGAAGTGCGTATCGTTCCTGGGGACGACGAGGTCATGATCTCGGTCAGCGACGGAGGGACGGGGATGACGGAGACGCAGCGGGAACGCCTGTTCAGCCGGTTCTCGAGCGGCCGCCCGCTCGGCAACGGCACCGGCATCGGGCTCTTCATCTCGCAGCAGTTCGTGGAGCTGCAGGGTGGCCGCATCCACGTCGACACGATCTCGGGAAAAGGGACGACGATGATGTTCACGCTGCCGCTTGCCGACCCAGCCGTCGCGAGGCGTCGACGATGACGGCGCCCCACAGTCTCGCGTTCGTCGTCGACGACGAACCGGCGATGCTCGACATCGTCACGTTCGCGCTGGAGACGCAGGGGTTCACGACGGAGTCGTTCCGCTCGGCAGAGACCGCGTGGACGGCCCTCGAACGCTCACGCCCGGACCTCGTGGTGCTCGACATCATGCTGCCGGGCATCTCGGGCATCTCGCTGTGCCAGCGCATCAAGTCCCGCTGGGACCTGCCGGTGATCCTCGTGACCGCGAAGGGCGAGGTCTCCGACCGGATCGCGGGGCTGGAGGCGGAGGCCGACGACTACGTCGCGAAGCCGTTCCACCCGCGCGAGCTGGCACTCAGGGCGCAGCGGCTCGTGCGGCGGCCGGAGTCGTCGCGTGCCGTCGTGACCTCGGGGGTCCGCCTCGAGCTCGACCCCGCGAGCCACGATGTCATCGTCGCCGCGGAGCGGGTCTCGCTCACCAACACCGAGTACAAGCTCCTCGCCGCCCTCATGGCGCATCCGAACTCACCGCTCGACTTCTCGCAGCTCCTCCTCATGTGCTGGGGCGAGTACGACCGCCACGGGGACCGGGAGATGATCAAGGCCGCGGTCTATCGGATGCGGCACAAGCTCGAGGCGGCCGTCACGGGAAGCGCGGCGGCGATCGAGAGCGTGCGGGGCACCGGCTACCTGCTCCGCGCCGACCGCACCTGAGCCTCGTCCGTCACCAGGGTTCCCGCCCAACTCGGTGACAGAGCTGTCACCGAGCATCACCGAGCTGTCACGGGCGCGCCCGCATCCCGCTCGTAGCGTTGGCAACGTCGCGCACAGCTCGCTGATGCTCGGCAGTTCGAAGACCAGGACAAAGGAGTTCTCCCGCATGCAACGCACACTGCTTCCCTTCGCGGTCGCGGCAACAGCCGCCACCGCTCTCCTCGCCGGCTGCTCGGCGGGTGCGGGCACCGAGGCGGGCGCCTCGAGCGAACCGGTCACGTTCATCTGCACCCCGCAGGAGGACTGGTGCCAGGTCATCGCCGCCGAGTTCACGGCGGCCTCCGGCATCCCGGCGAACTACGTGCGGCTGAGCGGCGGCGAGGCCGTCGCACGCCTCAGCGCGACAGGAGACACCCCGGAGTTCGACGCCTGGTTCGGCGGCGGCGCCGAGGGGCATCTCGCGGCCGACGAGTCCGGCTTCCTCGAGCCGTACACCTCACCGAACGCCGAGCAGATCCCGTCGGAGTACAAGGACGCGGATGGGCGCTGGACCGGTGTCTACGTCGGCGCGCTGAGCTTCTGCTCGAACACCGACGTGCTCGAGGAGATCGGTGCCGAGGCGCCGACCTCCTGGGCGGACCTGCTCGACCCGAAGTTCAAGGGGAACATCGCCATGGCGCACCCCGGCACCTCCGGCACGGCGTACCAGGCGCTCTGGACCGAGGTCGAGCTCAACGACGGCGACCAGGATGCGGCCATCGGCTTCTTCGGCAAGCTGCACTCGAACATCCTCCAGTACTCGAAGAGCGGCAGCGCGCCGGGCCAGATGGCAGGCCGCGGTGAGGTCGCCACCGGCGTGATCTTCGCCCAGGACTGCCAGAAGTTCGTGAACGAGGGCTTCACGAACCTCGAGACGACCTTCCCCTCCGAGGGAACCGGCTACGAGGTCGGGGCCGTCTCGCTCATCAAGAACGCGAAGAACCCAGAGGGCGCCAAGGCGTTCATCGACTGGACCCTCACGGCAGAGGCGCAGGATCTCGCCGCGACCGTCGGCAGCTACAGCGTGCCGACGAACCCGGACGCGGTCGTCACGGAGGACATGGTCGACTTCGACACCGTGAAGCTCGTGCACGCCGACATCGACGCCGCGGGGCAGGCGCGCAACGAGCTCACCGGACGGTTCGACTCGGAGGTGGCGCCTGCTCCCAAGGAGTAGAAGCGCGGACGAACAATGACCTCAACACTCGAAGCAGTCGCTGGCGGCGCCACGCCGCCAGCGGCCCCCGCCCCCGTACGAGGACGCGGTTCGCGCTCGGCGCCGCGGTCACGAGCCCGCGCCGACCGCAGCGTCGTGATCCTCGGCACGGCCGTCGCCGTCATCCTCCTGCTCCTCATCGGCTACCCGGTGATGAGCCTCCTCTCCGCAGCGTTCGCCCCGGATGGGCTCGCGGTGCTCGCGAGCATCGTGACCGACCCCGTCAATCATCGGATCGTGCTCAACACACTGGTCCTCGGGCTCATCGTCGGGGTCCTGGGCACCATCATCGGCTTCCTGTTCGCCTTCGCCCAGGTCCGCATCGCGTTCCGCGGCAAACGAGCGCTGCACCTGCTCGCGATGGTCCCGATCGTGGCGCCCCCGTTCGCGGTCGCCACCGCCGTCATCACGCTCTTCGGCCGCAACGGCGCCATCAGCAACGGCATCTTCGGCATCAAGGGCGACATCTACGGGCTCTCCGGCCTGGTGCTCGTCCTCGCCCTGTCCTTCTTCCCCGTCGCCTACATGAACTTCAAGGGCATGCTCGAGTCGCTCGACCCGAGCCTCGACGAGGCCGCAGCTGGCCTCGGGGCGAGCAAGCTCAAGGTGTTCTTCTCCGTCACCATCCCCATGCTCGTCCCCGGCTTCGCCGGGTCCTTCCTCCTGCTGTTCGTGGAGTCCATCGCCGACCTCGCGAACCCGCTGGTCCTCGGTGGCGACTACACGGTCCTCGCGAGCCGGGCCTACCTCGCCGTCACCGGCGACTACAACACGAGCGCGGGCGCTGCCTACTCGCTCACAATCCTCGTGCCCGCCCTCCTCGTGTTCCTCGTGCAGCGCTACTGGGTCTCGAAGCGCAGCGTCGTGACCGTGACGGGCAAGCCGACGGGACGATCCGAGCAGATCACCGCACCGAGCATCAGGGTGCCCATCCTCCTGCTCGTCGGCTCGATCAGCGCGCTCATCGTCACGATCTACGTGACCGTCCTGACCGGTGGCTTCATGAAGGTGCCAGGGGTCAACAACGAGTTCACGCTCGACCACTTCACCTTCGTCCTCACGGGCATCGGCTCGAAGGCCATGATCGACACGGCCACCCTGGCCCTCATCGCGGCCCCGATCGCCGGCGTGCTCGGGATGCTCATCGCCTGGCTCGTCGTTCGGAAGCTGCGTCGCACCTCCGGGCTGCTCGACTTCGTCGGCATGCTGGGGCTGGCCGTACCCGGCACCGTCCTCGGCATCGGCTACGCGCTCAGCTACATCACGCCGACCACGATCTTCGGCGTGCAGATCCTGCCGGCCCTCGCCGGTGGAAGCGCGGCGTTCTCCGGCGGCATCGCGATCGTGATGGTCTACATCACCCGCTCGCTGCCATCCGGCCAGCGCTCGGGCATCGCGGCGCTCAACCAGATCCATCCCGCCATCGAGGAAGCCTCCACGTCGCTCGGCGCCGGGTCGGGGACGACGTTCCGCAAGGTGACGCTGCCGCTCATCCAGTCGGCCCTCCTCACCGGCCTGACCTTCGCGTTCGCCAGGTCCATGACGACGCTGTCGCCCATCGTGTTCCTCACCACCCCAGGCATCAAGATCATGACCTCGCAGATCCTCGCCGAGGTCGACTCGGGGCGCTTCGGGAACGCGTTCGCGTACTGCACGGTGCTCATCCTCATCGTGCTGACGCTCATCCTCATCATCAACTTCCTCGTCCGAAAGGTGATCTTCCGTGGTCGCACACACCGTCGTTGACTCCGTCGATGGCCTCGCCGAGGCTGTCGGCATCGACCCTGAGGCCGCACTCGGCCGCATCACCCTCCGCAAGCTGACGAAGCGATACGGAGGCAAGGCCGACGACCCGCTGGCCGTCGACTCCGTCGATCTCGAGATCGAACCTGGCGAGTTCATCACCCTCCTCGGCCCCTCCGGCTGCGGCAAGACCTCGACGCTGCGGATGATCGCCGGGTTCGAGGAGCCGACCTCGGGGGAGCTCGAACTCGACGGGGCCGACATGATCCGCGTCGCCCCGAACCAGCGGCCCATGTCGATGGTCTTTCAGTCATACGCGCTCTTCCCGCACCTGTCGGTGCGCGAGAACGTCTCGTACGGGTTGAAGCTCAAGAAAATGCCGGCGGCGCGGATGCGCGAGGAGGTCGACACGGTCCTGACGATCATGAACCTCATGAACTTCGCCGACCGGGCGCCCCACCAGCTGTCCGGAGGTCAGCAGCAGCGCGTCGCCCTCGCCCGTGCGCTGGTCATGCGACCGAAGGTGCTGCTCTTCGACGAGCCCCTCGAACCTCGACGCGAAGCTGCGCGTCCTGATGCGCAACGAGATCCGCCGCCTGCAGCGTCGACTCGGCATCACGAGCATCTTCGTCACCCACGACCAGGACGAGGCGATGACGCTCTCCGACCGCATCGTCGTCATGAACCGCGGCCGGATCGAGCAGGTCGATGTCCCGGACACCGTGTACCGGCGCCCGGAGTCGGTGTTCGTCGCCGACTTCATCGGCCGCGCGACGTTCCTCGACGCCACCCTCCTCGCCGAGCCGGCGAATGGGCGGGCCCGGGTCGTGGCGCTCGGCCGGGAGTTCGAGACGGACTGTCAGGACGGCGTCACGATCGACACGGAGGTGCTCCTCATGATCAGGCCGGAGTCGGTGCGACTCTCCGGTCGAGTGGAGGCCGCGGAGGTCCACGGGGACGTCGGACGGGTCCTCACGACCATCTTCCACGGCGACAGCGTCGAGTACGAGATCGAGACCGACACCGGGACGATCGTGGCGCAGGTCTCGGACCCATCCGTCGAGGACATCCTGCGCCCCATGGACTGCGTTCGCGTTGGCATCGCCCCGGAACGCGGATGGCTGCTGCCCAAGACGGGCGACGAAGGCGACGACACGGCGGCTCACTAGGCGCCTGAGCGGTGTGCGGTCCCGGGTCACTTCCTTCTCGAAGGCGGTGGCCCGAATCGTGCGGCGGGGAAGAACTCCGACGCCGTCGGCCTAGGCCGATGGCCCTCGTGATCGGACTGCCAGCGACATCCGGAATCCTCGAAGCACGAGCCTGCCAGCGTCTCGAGGCGCCTATTCTCGCTTCCGTTGCGAGTAGGCGACGGCGGCTGCGGCAGCGAGGGAGCCGCCGATAGCGACGAGCACACCGCCGCCTCCTGTGATCGGAGTGAGGAGCCCGGCCCCGGCGGGAATGACGGACTGTGCGAGCCTGTTGCCGACGAGCCGGAGTGAGAGAGCGAGGCCGCGCTGGTCGACCGGCGCGACATCCGTGAGCCAGGCCATCGTGATGGGCTGGGTGACGCCGATGGCGAAGCCGTACAGCACGGCCGAGATCACGAGCCAGACGGGACCGATAGGGAGCCCGGTGAGCGCGAGCGTGACGGCGGCGACCCCCAGCGAGATGAGGAGGAGCAACCGTCGCGACAGCCGTCGGCTGAGTGCGGGGAGGGCCGCTCGCGATGCAAGCGTGGCGAGCGCGCGGCTCGTCAGCATGAGACTCACGAGGGCGGCCGAGACGCCTGGCTGCGTGCTCAGCGCAGGCCAGAAGGCGAGCGTCACATCGACGGATGCGATGGCGATGCCACCCGCGACGACGGCGCGGAAGGCACCGGGCTCCTGCAGGATGCGTCGGCTCGAGTCGAGCGATCCCGGCCGCTTGGACGTCGTCTCTCCGCGTGAGCTGCTCCCCAGGAAGACGCTGGCGATGCCGAGCAGGACGGCCGCCACCATCGCCGACCCGAAGACGAGGGGGAGGTTCGGGCCAGGACCAGAGGGGCTCGGGACGGCGAGGAGCAGCGGGCCGAGGGTCTGGCCGATGGACGCGGAGAGCGTGTAGAGGCCGAACGCCGACTCTCTTGAGCCGCTCTTCGAGCGATTCGCGACTGCGGTCTGCTCGCTGATGATGCTCAGCAGGTGGCCG
Organism: Pseudoclavibacter sp. Z016; assembly: GCF_002931215.1. Classification (NCBI taxonomy): domain Bacteria; kingdom Bacillati; phylum Actinomycetota; class Actinomycetes; order Micrococcales; family Microbacteriaceae; genus Pseudoclavibacter; species Pseudoclavibacter sp. Z016. Next base: position 35,085 of record NZ_PSTU01000013.1, on the reverse strand, counting down.
ACGCCGAGCACGAGCGCCGCGATCATGAGCCCGCTGACACTCTGCACGGAGACAAGGGCGATGCCGATCGCGGCGATCAGGAGGACACTGCCCAGCAGTGCGATGGTTCGCTCGCCGCGTCCGTCGGTGAGCCTGCCTGCGGGGAGGGCGAGGAAGAGCGCCGGGAGCGCGAACGAGGTCGCGAGCAGGCCGATGACCGCTTCCTGCCCGCCCGCTTCGAGGACCGCGAACGAGAGCCCGGGCCGGACTGCGTACGTCAGGACCTGGATGAGCACGGCGTGGATGATGATCCACGGCCACTTCGAACCGTTCGCGCCGGCCATTCAGCCGAGCCCCGCCAGGTGGGTCACTCCGCGGTTCCGCTGCGTGGCGCTGTGCTCGTCTCGAGGGCACCGATCGCGCGGCGCGCGAGGCTGTGCGTGATGTGGGCGTGGGAGAGCTCGCGGGCTCGCTCGGCGTCGCCCGCCACGATCGCATCTCGGAGTGCGCTGTGCTGGCGGTGCACCCTGGCGCGGTCCTCAGGTGTGGGAGTCCAAGCTCGAAGGGCCCGTTGGCGGTAGAGGTCGGTCTTGTCCCAGAGTCCATCGAGGATGCCGAGGAGCGTGGGGTTCGCTGCTGCCCGGTAGATCGAGCGGTGGAAGCGACGATGGGCGTCGAGCGCTTCTGCGGAGGCAACGCCGGTGAGCGGCTCCAGCTCGCCGAGCGCTGCCTCGATGCGGGTGAGGTCGGAGTCGTCGCGACGTTCGGCCGCCAGGGCGCAGGCGAGGGGGTCGGCGGCGGCGCGGACCTCGTAGAGGTTCTGGGCCTCCGCCTGGGAGAGCGGGATGACTCGAGCGTCCCGGTGCGTGCCGAGGTCGACGAGCCCCTCGGTCGAGAGGCGCTTGAGTGCTTCTCGAAGTGGTGTGGTGCTCAGGCCGAGCTCTGCGGCGAGCTTCGTCTGGCCGATGACGTCACCTGGTGCGTAGATGCCGGTCAGGATGCGGCGGCGGAGTTCCTCGTAGGCGAGCTCGCTCTTGCTTCTGAAGAGCGGCCGCGCTGGGGAGGCAGGGGCTGGCATGCACTGATCGTAGCAAGCGTCCCGGCATCGTGTAGCATCGAGCCTATAACCTACAGAGCAGTAGGAGACGGAGGAAGCATGCTGACGGACACCGGAGCGACGACGAGGGTTCTCGCCACCGCCTACGGCGACCTCGAGATCTGGCCCATCGGAGCCGTCCCCGGGGCGGAACGGCTGCCGTTCGCGCACCGCATCATCCTCGAGAACCTGTTGAGACATCACGACGGTGAGGTCGTCACCCGGAGAGACATCGACGCGCTCGTCTCCGGGGGTGCTGGCACACACGACATCGCGTTCCATCCCGCTCGCGTCTTCCTGCACGACACGAACGGCGTGCCCGTGCTCACCGATCTCGCGGCCATGCGCGATGCCTTCGCTGCACGCGGCATCGATCCAGCGCTCCTCGATACTGAAGTTCCCGCTCAGCTCACCGTCGACCACTCGGTGGTCACGGACTTCTTCGCGAGGCCGGACGCCCCCGCCCTCAACGTCCGCCGCGAGTACGAGCGCAACGCCGAGCGGTACCGGTTCATCAAGTGGGGGCGTGAAGCGTTCTCCGGGCTTGAGGTCGTGCCGCCCGGTGCCGGGATCATGCACCAGGTCAACGTCGAGTACCTCGCCGACGTCGTGACGGTGCGCGACGGCTGCGCGTTCCCCGACACCGTCGCCGGCACCGACTCGCACACCACGATGGTCAACGGCCTCTCCGTCCTGGCATGGGGCGTGGGCGGCATCGAGGCGGAGGCCGCCATGCTCGGCGAACCCGTCACGATGCTGATTCCGCCCGTCGTGGGTGTCGAGCTCATCGGACGCCTCCGACCAGGCGTGACGGCGACGGACCTGGTGCTGACACTCACCGAGCGGATGCGGGCCCTCGGTGTCGTCGGCAACATCGTCGAGTTCCACGGTCCAGGAGTCGCCGAGGTCTCGCTCGCGACACGATGCACGATCGCCAACATGAGCCCCGAGTTCGGCTCGACATCCGCGATCTTCCCGATCGACGAGGCGACGATCGAGTTCCTGCTCATGACGGGGCGAAGCGAGCAGCAGGCGAGCCTCGTGGAGACCTACGCGCGAGCCCAGGGGCTCTGGAGCGACCCAGGCAACCCGGCCGAGTACGACCGTCGGGTCGTCGTCGACCTCGACGGCATCACGCCGAGCCTGGCCGGCCCGCGGCGGCCACAGGACCGCATCGAACTGGCGGATGCGCCCGCCGCGAGCGCGCGAGCCCTCGCGGAGGCGCACCAGGTCGCGCCGCTCGCCTCCGGCGAGGGGGAGCGTGCCGTTCCCGATGGCGCCGTCGCGATCGCGTCCATCACCTCCTGCACCAACACGTCGAACCCCGCGGTCATGATGGCGGCCGGGCTGCTCGCGCGAAACGCCAGGGCGCGCGGCCTGCGGTCCAAGTCGTGGGTGAAGACGAGCCTCGCCCCCGGGTCTCGAGTCGTCACCGACTACCTCGCGAAGGCCGGGCTCATGTCGCCGCTCGAGGAGCTCGGCTTCGGGCTCGTCGGGTTCGGGTGCATGACCTGCATCGGCAACTCGGGCGACCTCCTCCCCGAGGTGCTCGCCGGCATCGAGCAGGATGGCATCGTCGTCGCCTCCGTGCTGTCGGGCAACCGCAACTTCGACGGCCGCATCAACAACGACGTCGGCATGAACTTCCTGACCTCGCCCCCGCTCGTCGTCGCCTATGCGCTCGCCGGCACGATGCACGTCGACCTGACCCGCGACCCAGTCGGGCACGACGCGGCGGGTGCCCCGGTCCACCTCGCCGACATCTGGCCGAGCGACCAGGAGATCCAGCAGGCCGTCTCGAGTTCCATCGACCCCGAGATGTACACCGACGCCTACTCGACCATCTTCGACGGCGACGAGAACTGGCAGGGGCTGGATGCTCCCGGCGGCGACGGCTTCGCCTGGGAGGCGGCCTCGACCTACCTGCAGCGGCCGCCCTTCCTCGAGCTCGACGCCGCGGCAGGCAGTGCCGACGTCGAGGGCGCGAGAGTGCTCATGTTCCTCGAGGACTCGGTGACGACCGACCACATCTGCCCCGCCGGCCGCATCCCGGCCGCCAGCGCGGCGGGCAGGCACCTGACCGAGCTCGGGGTCGGTGCCCGCGACCTGAGCAGCTACGCCTCGCGGCGCGGCAACTGGCGGGTCATGAAGCTCGGCGGGTTCACGAACACCCGCCTCGTCAACCGCCTGGTGCCAGCGGGCAACGGCGGGAGCACCCGCGACTTCCTCGCGGGGGAGCCCGCGGTGATGGCGCCCATCCGCGAGATCCACGCCGTCGCAGACGCCGCGGCCGACGCGGGGGTACCGCTCATCGTGCTCGCAGGGCGTGAGTACGGAACCGGGTCGTCCCGGGACTGGGCCGCGAAGGTCACCCGCCTGCTGGGAGTCCGGGCCGTGATCGCGCAGTCCTTCGAGCGCATCCACCGCTCCAACCTGGTCGGCATGGGCGTGCTCCCGCTGCAGTTCGAGGACGGGGCGAACGCCGACACGCTCGGGCTCGACGGCACCGAGAGCTTCAGCATCCGCGGCCTCGCGGCCGACACCGACGTGCCCGACCGCCTCGAGGTGGTCGCGGTGCATCCCGAGACCGGCAGCACCACTTCGTTCGTCGTGCGCGCACGCGTCGACACCTCGCTCGAGCAGCGCTACCTCCGTTCGGGCGGCGTGCTGCCGTACGCGCTCGACCGCGCCGCTGCGAGACACCAGCAGAAGCCGACAACCTCCGAGAAAGGCGAATGAAGATGGCAGGCAGCACCCACGTGAGCACAACCGATCTCGTCGACCAGTACGAGGACAGCATCCAGTCGTGCGACCTCCAGCTCCGCGACCTCGGCGGGTTCCTCCGATTCTCCGGGCGCATCGCGACCTTCCGCTCTCCCGTCGACAACCTCCAGCTCAAGGCCATCGTCGAGGAGCCTGGCGACGGCCGCGTCCTGGTCGTCGACGCCGGCGGCTCGCTGCACGCGGCCATGGCCGGCGGGAACATGGTCGCGAGGGCCGCGGCCAACGGCTGGGCGGGGCTCGTCGTCAACGGCGTCGTCCGAGACGCCGAGGAGCTCGCCGCGCTGCCCATCGGCGTCAAGGCGATCGGCACCAACCCGCGGCGGTCGACGAAGGACGGCCTCGGTGAGCGCGATGTCGCTGTCGAGTTCGGCTCGGTCGTCTTCCGTCCGGGCGAGTTCCTCGCCGCCGACGAGGACGGCGTCGTCGTCCTCGCCACCTCAACGGGCTGAACCGCCCACGCCACCTCCCTCACAGGAAACAACGGAGTTTCATGTCAAAGACACCCAGATCAACGCTCCGACGCGTCGTGAACGTCGTCGTCGGAGTCTGCGCAGTGGCGATCGTCGCCTCGGCAACGGCGCTGTCCATCAGCCGCTCATCGGCGGCCGAGGACGTGAGCGCGAACCTCACGCTCATCGCTCCCGCTGGCCCCGGCGGCGGCTGGGACGGGTTCGCCCGCGAGCAGCAGCAGGCGCTGCGCGCGACGGGCCTCGTCGGCAACGTGCAGGTCGTCAACATCCCGGGCGCCGCCGGAACCATCGGACTCGGCACCTTCACGACCATGACGGGTCGCAGCGACACCCTCCTCGTGACCGGGTCGGGCATGACCGGCGGAATCGCGCTCAACGACTCACCGGTCGGCTTCGACGACGTGCGACCCGTCGCGAAGTTCGCGGAAGACTACGACGTCATCATCGTGCCAGCCGACTCCCCGCACACGACCCTCCAGGAGCTCGTGGATGCGTGGGCCGCCGACCCGAAGTCCATCCCATGGTCGGGCGGCTCCGCAGGCACCATCGACCACCTGCTCATCGCCGAGCTCGCGCAGGCCGCAGGCATCCCGCCAGCCGAGCTGACCTACATCCCGAAGTCGGGCGGCGGCGAGGCGATCCAGGCGCTCCTGAACGGCACGGTGGATGCGGTCGCGACCGGCTACAACGACGTCTCCGACCAGATCGAAGCTGGCAGAGTCCGCGCCCTCGCGGTGAGCGGGGCTGAAGAGCTGGAAGGCGTCGACATCCCGAAGATCATGTCGCAGGGCTACGACGTCGAGGTCGCCAACTGGCGCGGACTCCTCGCAGCCCCCGGGGTGAGCGACGAGGCCTTCCAGCAGCAGCTCGAGATCTTCAGCGAGCTCCGGGAGAGCGACGAGTGGCAGGAAGTGCTGACTCGTCTGAGCTGGGAGGACTCCTGGCTGACGGGACCGGAGCTCGACGCGTTCCTCGTCGAGGACATGGCCCGCACCGAGGCACTACTTGAGGAGCTGGGACTGTGACCGCACACACCGAGACGCATCTCGACGACTTCGACACCGGGGAAGCCCAGCCGAGCTGGTGGACCGGACGATCCGGGCTCATCTTCCCCGCCATCCTGGTGGCCTTCGCGAGCTACCTGCTCTACGGCCAGGTCACGATGGACGTCGCCCCGGACACGGATCCCCCCGGACCAGGGTTCTTCCCCGGTGTGATCATCGCGCTCCTCTACCTGTTCGCGGTGCTGCTGGCCATCGGCATCATCCGCAAGCCGCAGCTGCCGGAGGACGTGCACAGCGATCTGCGCACGGCCGAGATCAGCGTGCGCGGCCAGGGCGGTCCGCGCTGGTACAGCGACTGGTCTCGCGTCGCGTGGGCGGTCGGCGGGTTCGTCGCCTTCATCTTGTTGCTCCAGCCGCTCGGCTGGATCCTCGCGGCCGGCCTGCTGTTCTGGACCATGGCGCGTGCGTTCGCGTCGCCCAGCCCCGTGCGGGACATCCTCGTCTCGCTCACCTTCTCATCAGTGCTGTACCTGCTGTTCGCCGGGCTCCTCTCGGTGAACCTGCCAGCCGGAGCGATCTTCGGCGGAGGGATCTGACATGGACATCATCAACAGCCTTCTCGGCGGCTTCGAAGGGGCACTGACCCCGATCAACCTCATGTGGGTGTTCATCGGCTGCCTTCTCGGCACCGCTGTCGGCGTGCTTCCCGGTCTCGGCTCATCGATGGCAGTCGCGCTGCTGCTGCCGATGACGTTCGCACTCGACCCGACCGGGGCGTTCATCCTGTTCGCCGGCGTCTACTTCGGCGGCCTCTTCGGCGACTCGACGATGGCCATCCTCATGAACACGCCGGGCTCGTCGTCGGCGATCGCCTCGACCTTCGAGGGGCATGCGATGGCGAAGGCCGGACGCGCGCCGCAGGCGCTCGCGACGGCGGCCATCGGCGCGTTCATCGGCGGGTTCGTGTCCTCCATCGCGGTCGTCTTCCTCGCGCCGGCGCTCGCGGAGCTCTCGTCGAACTTCGGGCCCGCCGAGTACGTGGCGCTTGCGCTCTTCGCCTTTATCGCGACCTCGTCGATCGTCGCCGACTCGGTGGTGGCCGGACTCGCGAGCCTCACGCTTGGCCTCGGCATCTCGGTCATCGGCATCGACTCGGTGACGGGCACGGAGCGCTTCACAGCTGGCGTGCCCGAGCTGTTCGACGGCATCTCGCTGGTCACGGTGACCGTCGCCGTGCTCGCGCTCGGCGAGGTCTTCCGTGTGGCGTCCCGGGCCCGCCGCGAGCCGGCGAGCGTCTCGATGATGTCGAGCCGCACGCCTCGCCTGTCTCGCGTCGAGTTCTTCAACGCACTCCCCGCGTGGATCCGAGGCACGGGCATCGGCCTGCCCTTCGGTGTCATCCCCGTCGGCGGCTCTGAGGTGCCGACGTTCATGGCGTACAGCCTGGAGAAGAAGATCGACGGGCGCCGCAAGGATCCGGAGTTCGGCAAGGGCGCCATCCGCGGTCTCGCCGCGCCGGAAGCGGCGGGCAACGCGACGACGGGCACCGCCATGGCATCGCTGCTCGCTCTCGGGCTCCCGGTGTCCTCGACTGCCGCGATCATGCTCGCCGCCTTCCAGCAGTACGGCATCCAGCCTGGGCCGCTGCTCTTCGAGCGTGCGCCCGACCTCGTCTGGGGCCTGCTCGCGAGCTTCTTCATCGCCATGGTCGTGCTGCTGCTGCTCAACCTGCCGCTCGCCCCGCTCTGGGCGAAGCTCGCAGACATCCCGAAGCAGTACCTCTACCCGGGCATCGCCGTGTTCTGCGCGATGGGCATCTTCGCGACGTCCGCCTCGATCTTCGACCTGTGGATGCTGCTGCTCCTCGCCCTGCTCGGGTTCGCCATGCGCCGTTTCGGGATCCCGCTCGCTCCGCTCATGATCGGCATGGTGCTCGGGCCCCTCATGGAGACCAACGTCCGTGACGCCCTGCTGAGCTCGGGCGGTGACTACTCGGTGTTCTTCGCGAGCCCGATCGCCGTGGCGCTCTACGTCGTGCTGGCCGGGGTCGTCGCCTTCACCATCGTCGGACGGGTGCGCTCGTACCGACCGAAGAACGTCGAGTTCCAGACCACGCGCGAGACGAACTTCGAGGTGTCGGGCAAGAAGCGCCGCGACTAGGTCTCGTCGGCCCGGGGCGCCGCCGGTCAGCGTCGGCGCGCGGCTCGGACGCCGTTCAGGATGACGAGCAGCTCCGCGGCTTCGTGCACGAGCACGACCCCGGCGAGGCCAAGCACGCCGAACAGCGCGAGCGGGAACAGGACCACGATGATGGCGAGCGCAAGCGCGATGTTGACGGTCATGATGCGACGTCCGCGTCTGGCGTGCGCGAACGCGCTCGGAAGCAGCCTGAGGTCGCTTCCCGTGAAGGCGATGTCCGCGGACTCGATCGCCGCGGCGGACCCATGGGTCCCCATGGCGATCCCGACGGTTGCCGTGGCGAGCGCCGGGGCGTCGTTGATGCCGTCGCCGACCATCGCGGTCGGCGTCTTGGACGCCAGCCGTTCGATGACGCGGGCCTTGTCCGCCGGAAGCTGCTCGGCGTGCACCTCGGCGATCCCCGCCTGCGATGCGAGTGCCTGCGCGGTCTGCGTGTTGTCGCCGGTCAGCATGAGGGAGCGGATGCCGAGCCGGGAGAGCTGATCGATGGCGTCCGCAGCATCCGGGCGCAGCTCGTCGCGGACGCCGATCAGGCCTGCGATGCTGCCATCGACCTCGACCACGACGACCGTCATGCCATTGCCCGCCAGCGTCTCGGCCGCGACCTCCATGCCGAGCGGCGGGAGCCACCTCGTGTTGCCCACTCGCACGGCCGCGCCATCCACCTGGCCGGCTATGCCGAGCCCCGCGAGCTCCTCGACGTCGGTGGCGGTCAAGGGGGCCTCACCCGCCGCAGTGATCGCGCTGGCGAGCGGATGCCCGCTGACGGCCTCGAGGGCAGCCGCGAGGTCGACGACACCCTGCCCGGTCCAAGCGGCCCCCGGAACGACCTCGACGACGCGCGGGTCGTTCATGGTCAGCGTGCCCGTCTTGTCGAACGCGATGGTTCGGATCGTTCCGAACTGCTCGAACGCAGCACCGGATGTGATGACCACACCGAGCTTCGAGGCGGAGCCGATCGCGCTGATCACGGTCACCGGGACGGCGATCGCGAGGGCGCAGGGAGAGGCGGCGACGAGCACGACCAGGGCACGCTCGGTCCAGAGCGCCGGATCTCCGACGAGGAACCCGAACGCCACGATGAGCAGCGCCAGCACGAGCACCGTCGGCACGAGCGGGCGGGCGATGCGGTCCGCCAACCGCGCGCGGTTCCCCTTCTTGGCGTGGGCTTGCCGGACCAGCTCGACGATCTGGGTCAGCGAGTTGTCCCGACCGTCGGCCGTGGCCTCGATGCGCAGAGCGCCGGAGATGGCGATGGTCCCGGCCGCGATCGCGTCTCCCGGTTCGAGCTGCACGGGGATGGACTCGCCCGTGACCGCCGACGTGTCGACGTTCGATCGGCCCTCCCGCACGATGCCATCCGTGGCGGCGCGGTCACCGGCGCCGAGCTGCAGCACATCTCCGCGACGCACCTCGCTGGCCGGAACGGTCGCGGTGCCGCCGGTGCGGACCACGATCGCCGTCTCCGGGAGCAGCGCGAGGAGCGCGCGCAGCCCATCCTTGGCCCGCGACATCGCGCGGCCCTCGAGCGTCTCCGCGAGGGAGAAGAGGAACGCGAGTGCTGCGGCCTCGCCCACGTGCCCGAGGAGCACGGCACCGATCGCGGCGATCGTCATGAGCAGCCCGACCCCGAGGCGGCCCCGCGCGAGGCGACGGAGCGTGTCGGGGACGAAGGTCGAGGCCCCGGCCAGCAGGGCGATGGCATGGAAGGCGACCGCGGCGGCGGGCGTCCCGCCCCATTCGAACCCGTAGCCGACGATCAGCGCGACGCCCGACACCGCGGACGGCAGGAGCGCCCGATCCCGCCACCAGGGCGCGGCGACGGGCGGTCCGCCCGTCGGCTCGGCTGCGGAGGCCGGTGAGGTCGCCGAAGCCAGTGTGGCCGCCGACGCCAGCCGAGGTCCGCAGCAGGCATCCCCGTCGTCGTCTCCGCATCCCGCAGCGACGACCGGCGACGGAGGAAGGTTGTCGGAGGCGGGTGACGGCCCCGAGCGGAGCAGCAGCGGCCGACGCGGGGCGCCTCCTCGCGGGGGTTCGGCCGGGCCGCAGCATTCCTCGCTCACGCGGGACCAGCCGCTTCCGAGGCGCACGCCGCGCAGCTGTCGCAGTCGGACCCGCACGGGACGCCCTCGTCGACGGCCAGGACGGTCTCGATCAGCATGCCGAGCGCGCGGGTGATGTGCGAGTCGGCGATCTCGTACCGCGTCTGCCTGCCCTCGGGGCTCGCGACGACGATGCCGCACCCCCGCAGGCAGGCGAGGTGGTTCGAGACGTTCGTGCGAGTGAGCCCCAGCGACTCGGAGAGACGCGCGGGGTACCCGGGGCCGGAGAGGAGCGCAAGCAGGATCCTCGATCGGGTGGGATCCGCCATCGCCCGGCCGAGCCTGTTCATCACGTCGAGCCTCGAAGCAAGAGTCAGCATGGAGTGAATATACAGCGAAGAGTGACCTTTTTCACATGTCCCGAACGCCAGGTCCACGAGTATCGAGCCGGCGCCCTGGAGGTTCAGGCGAGCCGACCGCGGTACTGCCGCATCTTGCTCCGCGCACCGCACGTGTTCATGTCACACCAGGTGCGCGTCCTGGATCGGGAACTGTCGAAGAACACCCACCGGCACGTGTCCGACGCGCAAGTCCTGAGCCGCAGCCCCGAGCCGGTCAAGCCGGAGAGCAGCAGTGCTCGGACCGCCGCGCCTGCTGGCGACGTCGTCCGTGCGCTCGACGGGGTCAGCGAAAGTCGACCGTCATCGTCGACGTGAGGGCTTGCCCAGTGCTCCTGAGCGAGCCGATTCAAGGCCGATCGCGCTGACGCGTCGCTCCGGTCGGCGAGGAACGCGCGGATGACCTCGCGCGCGCCGCGCAATGAGGCGAGGTGCTCGAGCGTGCAGTCCCCGTCCCATCCGTGCTGGACCATCCACTCCCGCCCGCTACGCAGAGTCGCCAGGGTGTCGGTGCCGTGCAGCAGCGTCGCGCTGTTGCAGAACTCTTCAACGACGCGCAGCTCCTCAGGCACGACTGACTGCACGGTGCTCACGTGCTCAACAGTCTGAGGAGTTCGCCCGGCTGGTCCTCCGGGACCATGTGTCCGGCTCCGTCGACGAGAGAGAACCGCGCGTGATCCGGAAGTGCCGTCATGAGTCGCTGGGCGTAGTCGACACCGAGCCACGAGTCGTCCGCACCCCAGATCACGTGGACCGGGATGTCCAGCAGGTGGAGTAGCCCCTGGAGCTCGTCGGTGTTGTCCTCGCCACCCTGCGCGTACTGCTGGTAGAACGCCCGTGCACCTTCTGTCCCTGCCCACTGGTCCGTGTACGAAGCCAGCGCCTCCGAGCGGAGACCCGTGTGGCTGCCGGACCGGATCTTGGCGTCGATGAGGGCAGCACTGGCCCAGGCTGGAAGCGCCTCGAAGGCCGCGGGGTGCTGGTGGATGGTCTGGAAGAATCCCCCGGAGCCCCAGCCGCTCACCGTGGCGGCATCGATGAGTGTGAGTGACTCGAAGGTCACGTTGTGGAGAAGTGCGGCGCGCAGTGCGACCGCGCCGCCGACATCGTGTGCCACAACCTGAGGTGCGGAGACGCCCCAGTGTTCGAGAAGGTCGACGAAGATCACCGCTTGCTGCCGAAGGCTCACGTCGGGTGCGGTGCGGGTCGACTGCCCGAATCCGAGCATGTCCCAGACGTGGACCCGGTGATCACGAGCCAGCACCGGAACGACGTCGCGCCAGATGAATGACGAGAATGGCGTGCCGTGCAGCAGGACGAGCGGGGGCCCGTCGCCGAACGAACCCCATCGCACCGTGCCGTCGCCGACCTCGAACCGCTCGGGAAGCGCCCAATCGCTCATTTGTCTCCCTTTGTTGTTACTGTCTAGTCTGATTAGACGGTAACAGAGGTGACGCAGCATGGTGCGGTTGGCGCCACCGTCGACCTCCCCGCCACGAGCCTGAATGTCCGAGGTCGACGGCCTCAGCGCCAGCAGCAGTCAGCGACCGGCCCACTCGCCGCGCACGTGCCCGATGTGCTGTGCCACCAGCTGCTGCATCCGCGCTCGGTCGCGGTCGAGCGCCGCCTCGATCATCTGGTCGTGCTCGAGCGTGGACGCGGTGAGCTGGCCGGCTTCGGCGAGCGGCAGGAGGTTGTGGAGGCGGCTGCGCTCGCGGGCACGCCGCACGATCTGGACGAGCTCCGGGTTGCCGTGGAGTGACAGGAACGAGGTGTGGAACTCGGTGTCGGCCGTCAGGTAGGCGACCATGTCGTTCGCCGCCTCAGCTCGCTGCATCGCCTCGACGAGGGGGCTCAGCGAGCGGATGCGCGCCGCGTCCTCGTCGCTGTGCTGCTCGGCGATGTCGCCCATGACGGGCACCTCGAGCAGCCGGCGCACTTCGGCGAGGTTGTCGAGCTCGGCGCGCGTGACCTCCGTCACGCGGAACCCCGTGTTCGGCAGCACCTCGACCATCCCATCACGCGACAGCTCGAGCATCGCCTCCCGGACCGGGGTCGCCGAGGAGGCGAAGCGGGTGGCGAGCGCAGGCGCCGAGTAGACCTGCCCAGGGGTGAGCTCGCCGCCGATGAGTGCGGCTCGCAGTTCCGCGGCCACGCGCTGGCGCACGGAGTCGCGACGGCCCGGGCTGGGCCGCGCACCGGCGGGGGTGCTCATCGGCGACGCTCGTCTGCGTCGGCGATCGCCCGGGCCAGCACGAGGTCCTCCCACGACATTCCGGCGCTCTTGAACACCACGGGGCGCCTGCCGAGCGGCCGGCGGGTGCCCTGCACGAGATCGGCCATCGGGATCAGGTCCCGCGCGTCGAGGTCGCCCTCGCCGATGGCCATGATGACGTCGCCGCACTCGCGCAGCGCCGCCGCGACGTCCTCGACGATCACGTCGGACCGGCCGAGCAGGGCGCCCGGCAGCTCGCGTGCATCCGGCGAATGCGAGCCGACCGCCACGACCACGGCGTCGTCGCGCACGAGCTCGTCGGGGAAGAGCGGGGTCGAGGCTGTCGTCGTGCACAGGATGAGCCCGGCCGCGCGGGTTGCGCCCTCGGCCTCCTGGCTACCCGCCGCGACCACGGCGTCGAAGTCCTCGCTCGCGGGGACGCGCTCGGGGGAGCGGACCACCGACGTGACGCGGCCGACCTGCCGTGTGCCCTCGAGCACGGCCCTGACCGTGCGCACGTGCGCTCTCGCCTGCGGGCCGGCGCCATAGGCGACGACCTCCAGCGGGCCGGAGTCTCGCTCGAGCGCATCCTTGACCGCCGCCACGGAGACGGCCGAGGTACGAATATCGGTGAGGGCCGGCCCGTCGATGAGGGCGCGAGGCGTGAGCGTGTCCGCGTCGAACAGCACGTAGAGGCCCTGGATGCGGGCGAGTCCCCGCGCCGGGTTGTCCGGTGCGATCGTCAGCAGCTTGATGCCGGCGCTGTCCGCGGTCTCGGCCGGCATGAGGAGGAACTCGCCGTGCTCGAGCGACTCGAAGATGCGCGCGTGGTCGGTCTCGGGACGGAACCCGTCGGCGAGGGCGCGCCGGAGCGCATCGACAGCCGCCGTCGGGGAGAGGAGCGCCGCGACGTCATCGGCGCCGAGGTAGGGGATGCGCGCGCTCATCGCAGCACGAACCCGGGCGTCATCTCGTCACGAGGGTCGACCTCGAAGACGTGCTCGCCGGTTTTGTGCGCCATGCCCGAGACCTGCGTCGTCGTCGCGCGGCGCCCGGCCTCGACGCCCTCCGCGACGACGCGGGCGAGGAAGCGGGAGCCGACGATGGAGTCGTGCACGAGCTCGGACCCGACGGGCAGCGCGCCCTGCTCGGTCAGCGTCGCGACCCGGGCGCACGTGCCGGACCCGCAGGGGGAGCGGTCGAGCTCACCGTCGGCGAACACCGTGGCGTTGCGCTGGCGGACGACGCCGTCGGCGCTGTGGTCGGAGAAGAGGATCGTGCCGTAGACCCCGCTCAGTCGTTCGTCGTTCGGATGCTGGGCGTGCGGCGAATCGTTCAGGAGCCACTTCACCTCCCGCCCGAACGCGATGATCTCGCTCACGTCCTCCGGCTCGATCGACAGCCCGACGGCGCTCGCGTCGACCTGCGCGTAGATGGCCCCGGCGAAGGTGAGGTCGGCGAGCACCGCGCCCCTGGATGTCGAGACGGGGACCTGCCGCGCGAGCACGTAGCCCGGAACGTTGATGAAGTCGGCCCCCGTGACGGTGCCATCTGGGTCGGTGTGGACCCTCGCGGTCACGCGCCCTGAGGGGACGTCGATGATGACGTCCGTCGTGCCGCTGGTCTCGGCGGCGACGAGGCCGCTCTCGATGGCCCACACGCCGAGCGCGATCGTGCCGTGCCCGCACGCCGTCGAGAACCCGTCCTTGTGCCAGAAGAGCACCCCGAGGTGGGCGCCGTCGTCGTTCGGCTCCACGATGAAGCCGCCGTACATGTCGGCGTGCCCGCGCGGCTCGAAGCAGAGCAGTTGGCGGACTCGGTCGATGGCGGGGGAGGCCATGGCGAAGACGCGCTTGCTGGCCACGTCTGCGCCCTCGATCGGGATCCCGAGCTCCGGCACGATGCGGAACGGCTCGCCGGCCGTGTGGTAGTCGATCGTCGTGCAGCGCTCGCGCATGAAGCCTCCAGAGAGATTGCAATTGCAATCACACTAGGGCACGGCGCGCGCGACCGACAGGGTGGGCGCAGACACGCGACTCGCGCGCCACTCGAACCCTGCCTAGAACATAGGTACGATGGCGGGGTCATGAACTCGTACCTGCTCCATGCCGACGCCGACTCCTTCTTCGCATCGGTCGCCCTGCGTGACCGGCCGGAGCTCGCAGCCAAGCCCGTCGCCGCCGTGGCGCACCTGTTCATCGCCAGCGCCAACTACCCGGCGCGGGAGTTCGGCATCCACGCCGGCATGCTCGTCACCGAGGCACGTGAGCTGTGCCCACGCATCCTGCTCGTCGAGGCCTACCGCCAGGAGATCGAAGCGGTCGGGGATGCGCTCTACGCGCTCTTCGACTCGGTCGCGCGGGGCATCGAGCCCGGCTCGATCGAGGAGGCGTTCCTCGACGTCGGGGCGCGCACGCCGGAGGAGGCGCAGAGTGTCGCCCATGAGCTCCGTCGGCGCGCGGCGACCGAGCTGCGCATCCCCGTCAGCGTCGGCATCGGCCGCACGAAGCTCATGGCGAAGCTCGCCTCGAGAGCGGCGAAGCCCGACGGCGTGCACGTCATCGACGAGGCGCGCGAGCTGGAGCTGCGCACCGAGCTGCCCATCGGCGAGGTGTGGGGCATCGGGGCACGCACCGAGGCGCGGCTCATCAAGCTCGGCGTCGCCCGCATCGGCGATGTCGACGTCATCCCGCGCGATGAGCTGCTGCGGGTCTGCGGCACGGGGATGGCCAGGCGGCTGTGGCGCATCCGCGCCGGCACCGACGATGCGATGATCTCGCCCATCCGGCACCGCACGAGCCTCACCTCGGAATCGTCGACCTCGGGGTACGCGCGGGCCGACCGCACGCCGGAGGAGGTCGTCGAGGGCTGCGTCGAACGCGTCTGCCACCGCGCGACTCGGGCGGGGCTCAGCGCGACGGGCATCAAGCTCGAGCTGCGCCCCGTCGGGCTCGGCCCGGTCAGGGAGAAGTACCAGGGCATCGACTCGAGCGCGTCCTTCGACGTGTGGATGCCCGTCGCGAAGAAGCTGCTCGTCGACTCGAGCACCTCGGAGCTCGAGTCCGCGAGCGTGACGCTCACCGGGCTGGTTCCGGTCGAGATGGTGCAGCCGACGCTCTTCTGACGATCCCGCCCCGTGGTTTCGTCTGCTGGTGCCCTGCCTCTACGCTGAACTGCAGATCGCGGGATGCGCGAGCGGACGAGACGAGGACCCCGACGATGAGCAGCACTCTCGAGCCGCGCGAGGGCATCCTGCGCCCCATCTCGGCGGGCGTGGTCTCGGCGCTCGTGGCGTTCACGAGCTCGTTCATCGTCGTGCTGACGGGCCTGGCCGCCGTGGGGGCGAGTGCAGATCAGGCGTCGAGCGGCCTCCTCGCCGTGAGCGTCACCATGGGCGTCGGGTGCATCCTGCTGGCGGGATGGACTCGCCTGCCCATCACCGTCGCCTGGTCGACACCGGGCGCGGCCCTGCTCGCGGCGACGGGCACCATCGATGGCGGCTGGCCGGTCGCGGTCGGCGCGTTCCTCATCACTGGACTTCTCATCGTCGTCACGGGGCTCATCCCGCAGCTCGGAGCGCTCGTCGCTCGCATTCCCGTCTCCGTCGCCCAGGCCATGCTCGCGGGCGTGCTCTTCCAGCTCTGCCTCGGCCCGATCACCGGCATGGCGGAGAACCCGCTCGCCGTCGCGCCCGTCGTCATCGCCTGGCTGCTCGCGCTGCGCTTCCTGCCTCGATGGGCCGCGCCGATCGCGTTCCTCGTCGCGGCGATCGTCATCGGCGTGCACATCGTCGCCTCCGGCGCCTCGATCCAGGCCGCCGACCTCGCCCCGCGCCTGGAGTTCACCGCTCCGGAGTTCTCGATCGCCGGCATGATCGGCATCGCACTGCCCCTCTACCTCGTCACCATGGCATCTCAGAACGTGCCGGGGGTGGCCGTCATGAAGGGCCTCGGCTTCGAGGTGCCGTGGCGGCGGTCGCTCATCGCGACCGGCATCGGCACCGTCGTCGGCGCCCCCGCCGGAGGCCACGCCATCAACCTCGCCGCGATCAGCGCGGCCCTCGCCGCGGGGCCGGAAGCGGGCGAGGACCGTTCACGGCGCTGGGTGGCGAGCGTCACCAACGGAGTCGTCGTCATCGTCCTCGGCGTGGCATCGGCCGCGTTCGGAACGCTGGTGCTGCTCGCCCCGGCCGGCGTCATCGCCGCAGTGGCGGGGCTCGCGCTCATCGGCACGCTCGCCGGCTCGCTCAAGGCGGCGCTCGCCGAGACGGGCGAGCTCGTGCCAGCCGTCGTGACCTTCGCGACCGCCGCATCCGGCATCGCGATCGGCGGGGTCAGCGCCGCCTTCTGGGCACTGCTCGCGGGCCTCGTCGTGCGCTTCGTCGTCCGACCGCGTCGCCCATCCACCGAGAGCTGAGTTGTGGTCGTTTCCGGCGACGAATGACGACCACAACTCAGCTCTCGGTGGATGCGCGACCCGATGCGCGGCCCGAGGCGCAGCCCGCGCTCAATCGTTGCGGGGCGCCGTGATCCGAACGATCACGAGGTAGACCGCGAGGGAGACGACGGCGCCCACGATCGCCGAGGTCCAGTTCGGCAGCGAGAACGGGTCGCTCGTGCTGCTCCAGAACAGGACGCTGCTGAGCCAGCCGCCGAAGAGCGCGCCGAGCGCGCCCACGAAGAGCGGCGCGATCCAGTCGTCGCGCCTGCGGGTGGGCAGGAAGCGCTTGGCCAGCACCCCCAGGAGAAGGCCGATGGCGAGGAAGGCGAAGTAGCTCACGCGTGCTCCAGAGGTTTCGGGGGAGAGGACGAGGCTTCCAGCCTAAGAGCCCGCGGCCACCGCGCAGACCTCATCGCCGACGCCGCCCACGATGAGGCCGCGCTCGCGGAACGCCTGCAGCCAGCCGACCATGGGCCACTCGCCCCAGCGCTCGCGGAACACGTTCGCGTTGCGCGCGATGTCGGCGACGTGCTGCACGGGAGGCGAGGACGTCGGATGCCACTGGTGGTAGGCGCGGGCGCCACCCACCCAGGCGAGCCCAACCCCGGCGTCTTCCGCGAGTCGCGCGAAGTCGGTGTCCTCCCCGCCGTACCCGTCGTACCCCTCGAAGAACCCGCCGATCCGCTGCCAGGTCGCTGCGGTCGTTGCGAACGACAGCGACCAGAACAGGTTCCTGTCCTCGCCACCGACCACCGCTCCTGGAGACGGGGCGGGCCGGGCCGGGTGCGGGGCATCGAGCAGCTCGATGCGCTCGCCGTCGTAGCCGACAGGTCCCGGCTGCTCGAGGTAGGTGACCGGCCCGCTCAGCAGTGCCCCAGACCAGCGCGCATCAGCCGCAGCAGCGTGATACGAGGCGACGAGACCACGGCCGGGGATGCAGTCGACGTCGAGGAAGATCAGCAGCTCGGCGCCGCGCGCGAGGGCGACTCGAGCGCCCTCGTTGCGGGCGGCGGCGAGCGGGAGGGCGCTCGTGTCCGCGGCGACATCCACGACGATGCCGGCGAGGCGATCGGCGGCGGCGAGCCGTCCCAGCTCGGGATCGTCCATGGCCACCACGACCGTGTCGTCCGCGGGGTGGGACTGGCGGAGCAGGCCGGCCCGCAGCGCCCTGAGGTGCGAGTGCCTCCCGTGCGCGATCGTGATCACCGCGGTTCTCATCTGCTCGCCATCCGGTCGAGCAGGGCCGCGGCGCGCAGCGCGCCGGCCCCGTCGTTCCAGCTCGCCCAGTTGCGTCCGTCGAGACGTGCCGCCTCGTCGAGCAGTGCGGCCCAGTCGTCGCGCTCGAAGCTGTTCGTGACGATGACGGGCAGGCCGGGGGTGGCAGCGAGGACCCTGGCTGCGGCCGCCTGCTCGTCGTGCGGTCGATCCTGCGGGACGACGACGGCGGGAACCTGGGCGGCGGCGACGTCGGCGATCGCGCCCTGCCCCGCGTGCGTGAGGACAAGCGAGGCTTCGCGGATGCGCGGGCCGGGGTCGGCGACCCGGTTCCCGGGAGTCGTGCCGATCTCGTCCCATTCGACGCCGGGCGTCTGCCGCTTGGCCTCACGGATCTGCGCGGAGCTCATGCCGCCGCCGCCGCTTCCCGCGAGCACCAGGACTCGCGTGATGGGGCCGGGCCCGCGGCCCGTCGAGCGCTCGGCTGCGGAGATCGCGCCGACCGCGTGCAGGCGAGCCAGCACCCGAGCGGATGCGCCGGGCAGCATGCCCTCCGCGCTCGCGGGCCAGGCGGCGAGGACGGCATCCGACAGCCCGAATCCGAGGGTGTGCGGCGCGTCGGTGCGCACGCCGGGCAGCGCGACCGAGACCACGGGGACGCCGTGCAGGCGGGCGAGTGCCGCGACCTCCACCGACACGTCGGAGACGAAGAGGGTGGGCGCGGCGTCGGCGATCCAGGCGGAGATGCGAGCCATGCGCCGCCGCATGCCCTCGTCATCGACGGGGGCCCAGTGCAGTGCGCCGTTCGCCGTGGGCTCGAGCGGCGAGACAGCGAGATCGTCGCGCTCGAGCCGGATCCAGGGGCCGAGCCAGGCCTCGGGTTTCGGCAGCGTCGAGAGCCCCGTCACCGGGGTCGTGCACTCGCGTGCGATGGCGAGCGCACGTCGCGCGTGCCCGCCGCCTCGGTGGTGCACGTAGTAGCCGATGCTTCCCGTCTCGGACGAGCCTGTGTCGCTCATGCCGCTTCCTGCCTCTCACTCTGTGCGCCGCCGAGCAGCGCCTCGTACTCGTCGACCATCCGCTCGAGGGAGCAGAAGGCGACCGCGCGCTCCCGCGCACCCTCGCGGGGCAGCCTCGCGGCCTCGAGCAGCGCGGCGGCGAGAGCCGGCACGTCGTCGCGGGCCGCGAGCCTGCCGCTGCGCTCGTCGATGATCTGCGGCAGCGCGCCCCGATCGAAGGCGGCGACGGGCGTGCCGGCGGCGAGCGACTCGGCCGCGACGAGGCCGTACGGCTCGTCCCACCTCGGCGTCACGAGCGTCACGCTCGCCCGCCCGAGATGCTCGAAGAGGGTGGCCTGCTCGAGGTGCCCGAGGTACCGGATGCGCCCACCGAGTCGGGGGCGGATGCTGCGCTCGAAGTACTCGGGGTCGAAGATCGGCCCGGCGATGTCGAGGTCGACCTGCGCGAGCTCGGCGGCCGCGATCGCCAGATCCAGTCCCTTCTCCGGCACGATGCGACCGGACCAGAACGCGGCACCGCCGCCCGGCCCAGGCAGGAGACGGTCGGTGTCGACGCCGTTGAGGATCACGGTGCTCTCGACGCTCCCGGCCCAGGCGTCCCGCATGTGCGAGCTGACGGCGATGAAGGTTCCCGTGGACCCGCTGATGCGGACGGCCGACTCGATCCACCCGACGGGCGGTGTGTGCAGCGTCGTGAAGAAGGGCACCCCGAGCAGTCCGGACATGGCGACGGGAAGGTGGTGGATGCTGACGTTGAGCACCGCGTCGAAGCGCGCCGTCGCGGTCTGGGCGAGGTCGAGCATGAGCGCCAGGTACGCGTGGTGCTCGTGCATCCATTCCACGGGCATCGCGCCCACGTCCTGGCGTGCCGTCTCGCTCATCGTGAAGCTCTCGACGGCGAGGTGCTCGACGCCCAGGGCGGGGTCCGAGCCGGGGGCCGCGAAGAGCGTCACCTGGTGGCCGCGACGCTTGAGCGCCAGGATCAGGGCATGGGTGTGCGACTCGAGCCCGCCGGCGAAGGGCTCGCTGATGGGGAAGCGGGAGGGGCCGATGACACAGATTCTCAACTCGCTACACGCTCCAGGCTCAGGACGGACGTGTACACGTCGTGGTGCGCGGCCGCGATCCGGCTGCGTTCGGCGGCACGCGCCTCGGGGTCGGGGCGTCGAGTCTGCGCGCGGGCTGCTGCGAGCACCGCGGCCTGTAGCGAGCCGACGTCGAGGGTGCCGGTGGGGTCCCGGTGGTACTCGAAGACGGGACCCTGATCGGCGAAGTAGCCCACGTCGGGCGCGATGACGGCCGTGCCGAGGTCTCGGCACGCCTCCATCCAGCCGGAATGCGTGCCGAATCGGTAGGGGAGCACGGAGGCGTCGAGCGACGCCAGGTAGTGCCACAGCTCCGTGTCGCTCAGGTAGTCGTGGATGCGCAGCTGGATGCGCCCAGCGTCGGCGAGCTCGCGGAGCCGGGCCGAGAGCTCCGGCTCGAACTTCGCGCCGGTGGGGTCGAGGAGCTCGCGGTGCCCGTTGACGAGCACGTCGAGGGTCTCCTCCCGAGCGCTGAGGTCGACGAGCGCCTCGATGACGGGCAGCGGATCCAGGCTCGCGCGCAGGCTCTTCGCGTGCACGCCGACGCGGAACCGTCCGGCGGATGCGGCGCGCCCGTCGATGGCGGCCTTCGCTTCGTCCGGCTCCACGATGTGCGGGTGCGGCACGACGACCGGGCGGCGCCCCCAGCGGTGCTCGATCTCATCGGCGGCGCCTGCCGTGAGCGTGATGAGCCCATCCGCGGCCGGGATCAGGATGTCCAGGTGGGCGGTGTGCGCGTCCGGGGTGTCGTGGTGCGGGTTCGTGAGGTCGTGCACCGTGTAGACGAGCGGCTTGCCGTGCCTGAGCAGGGCCTCCACGATCGACCGGAGGGAGGCGGGGGAGAGGGCGTCGAAGCCGAAGTGCACGTGGAACACGTCGAACTCCGCGGCGTGCTCGTCGATCCAGTTCGAGTCGAGCATGACCGGTGGCCACCAGCGATCCGTGGCGGCTCGGCCGGACCCATCAGGGTGCGGGTCTGCAAGGCGGACCACCCGATGTGAGGAGGGCGCGGAGGAGACGGGAGCGAGGTGCCTGACGTAGACGTGTCCCGAGGGGACGCTCGCAACCCGGATGGTTCGGCTCGTGTCGCCGAGGAGTTCTGAAGTGCTGAGGGATGCCACTTATCCACATAACCAGGACAAGCGGAGGAGCGTGCGACTCTTGACAGTCCTCGGCCTCCGTGCATGCGTCGGCGGCTTCGTGCCGCTGACGGGTCAGTCGCCCGGGTACGGCTCCACGACCACGATGCCGACCCCGGGGCCGACCAGCAGGTTCGCGGGCTCGAGGCGTCCCTCGCCGCGGTCGCCGCGCACCCAGAACCATTCGCCGGCGGCCACTCGGGCGAGGATGTCCTCGCGGAAGGCGTCGACGTCGGCGACGAGCTTCGAGAACGTCTCACCCTGGTAGAGCAGCTCGATCCTGGTTGACGTGCTCATGTTCATGAGGTCCTCTCTGCGGGTTCGGCGATGACGGCGAGGCCCGCCTGCGAGTTGGCGCCCTGCACGAGCGCCTCGACCCACGAGCGGTTGATGTGCACCTGCCTGCTGCCGAGGAACTTGAAGCGGATGGGCACGGCCGGGTGCATCCATACGGTGCTCCGCCCGTCCCCGCCGGCGTTGTTGTCCTTCCAGCTGAAGAAGAACGACTCTCCGCGGCGCAGCTTCGTGCCGATCGCGAGCTGGAGGTGTGCCAGCAGGCGGTCCTCGAAGTCGACGGTGACCTCGGAGTTGTAGATGAACTTCCCCACGCTGGATCCTGCTTTCTTGTCACTGGCACATGGTGTGCGCCGTCCATTATCACTCGCAGAGCGCCGACCTGTGGCCAGGGCGCCCGATCAGAGTTCGTCGAGCCAATCCGGATGGGGCACGCGCGGGTCGTTCGAGGAGCCTTCCTCGACGAGCCCCTCTGGCGCGTAGCTCTTGTTCTCGAGCTCGGCGCGCAGCTTCGTGAAGGTGGCGAGGGCCTGGCTGTCGTCGAACTCCGGGACCTCGGTGTCGACCGTCTCGGTGGCGATCTGGCTCGACGGACCGACGAGCACGGAGAGCATGTTCGAGGTGCCGTCCGCGTGCCGCACGGGGATCTCGACGATCCCGGCCTGGTGCACCTCGGCGAGTGCCGCCGCATATCCCACGAGCTCTCGCGCGATCTTCGTGCTCGTGAAGTAGACACCACCTGCGTAGTGAAGCTGATCCATCGTTCCCCCAGACGGTCGCGGGCGTGCGTAATTTCCTGAGTCTCCCAGCCCCACTTGGGTGTGCTCGGAGTATTGCATTCTGATTCGTTGTATGAAGCTGATTCCGGGCTTTGCCAAATCGAAACCTGGCGTTCATTGCTCCGCCGCTACGCTCAGTGAAGTTCCTATGTATCGGCAGTGCCTGATTGGAGTCCGTGATGTCTACCCCTCAGCTCGACGCCCCGCTCTACCCACCGCTCTACGGAGCCAGCTTCGGGCAGGCGGTGAAGCGCTTCTTCAAGAAGTACGCCGTCTTCTCCGGCCGCGCGAGCCGCAGCGAGTACTGGTGGTGGTGGCTCTTCGGCGTCATCGTCAACGCCGTGTTCTTCCTCATCGGCTCGCTCACCGGCACGACCTCGGTCGACACCACAGAGGGATTCTCGGCGGCGACCCTCGGCAACCCCGTTGTCACGGTCATCCAGTCGATCTGGGGTCTCGCGATCCTCATTCCTGGCCTCGCCCTGCTCTTTCGGCGCCTGCACGACACGAACCGCTCCGGCTGGTGGTGGCTGATCCTGCTCGTGCCGCTGGCCGGTCCGATCATCATGCTCGTGTTCCTGATCGGCGACTCGCGTCCAGAGGGCGCACGGTTCGACACCCAGTAGCCTCCCGCCCCGCAGAGACACGAAACCGCCGCCCTCGTTCGAGGGCGGCGGTTTCGTCGTTCGAGGCGGGAGGCGTCAGATCAGCGTTCGGGGTTCACGGCCTCGGCCACGGCGCCGAACCGGCCAAGAAGCCCGGAGAACACGCGTAGCTCGTCCGGCGTCCAGTCGCGCAGCACGGCGTGCAGCCGGTGCCGGTTGCGGGCCCGCACCTCGGTGACCCGCTCGACCGCAAAGGCGGTTGGGGTGAGGATGCGCGCGCGCCCGTCGTTCGGGTCCGCCCCGACGGTGAGCAGCTCGAACTCCTCGAGCATCCGAACCTGGCGGCTCATGACGCTCTTGTCGATTGCGAGCTGCTCGCCGAGGGTGCCGACGTGCGCGGTCTCGTGCTGCACGAGCGCCGAGAGGATCTTGTAGCCGATGGGCTGCAGCGAAGGATGCACGGCGACCGCGGACTCGCTCCACGTGGTGCGAACGCGCCGGTAGAACGTGCCGAGCTCCGACTCCACCGAGGCGATCGCCTCGGCGAAGTCGGCGTCGTCGGGTGACTCAGGCATGATGGCCATCCTAGGTGCGGTCTGCCTGCCGTCCCGAGTCCCCGAGGATCGGGATGGCGCCGGTGCGCGGGATGCCGACCATCGCCTCAGCGACCTCGACGAGATCCTCGGAGGTCGACTCCGCGGCCTTCTCGCGGGTCTGCGGCGACGCGTCCGCCTCGCTGCCGGAAGGGGAGGTCTCCTCGCCCTTGGCCCGCTGCACGGCGTTCTGCGTGCCGAGCTGGGCGTTCGGCAGGAAGGAGACGGCGATGAGCGTGACGATCGCGAGCGGCAGGGCCGCCAGGAAGATCGCGCCGACCGAGGTCCCGTAGGCGTCCTCGACGAGGACCCGCAGCCAGTCGGGCAGCGTCGCGAGCTGCGGGATGCTGCCACCCGCGAGCGACTGCGCGGCCGCGGCCTGCTGCTCCGGCGGCAGAGCGCGGACGCTCGTGGAGATCGTGTCGGCCACGACGGTTCCCAGGATCGAGCCCATGACGGAGACGCCGATCGTGCCGCCCAGGCTGCGGAAGAAGGTGACGGCGCTCGTCGCGACGCCCATGTTCTTGACCTCTGCCTTGTTCTGGACGACGAGGACCAGGTTCTGCATGACCATGCCGACGCCGGCGCCGAGCGCGAACATCGAGACGCCCACGTACAGGTAGGGCGTGTCGTAGTGGAGGCGGCTCAGCAGGAAGAGCCCGACGACCATGAGCGCGCTGCCCGTGACGACGAACGCCTTCCACTTGCCGCGGCGGCTGATGAGGTTGCCCACGATGGTGGACGCGACGAGGAGACCCGCCATCATCGGGATCGTGAGGATGCCGGACTCGGTCGGGGTCGCACCGCGAGCGAGCTGCATGTACTGGCTCAGGAAGACGCTCGTGCCGAACATGGCGACGCCGACGGAGACGCTCGCGATGACGGCGAGCGTGAACGTGCGGTCGCGGAAGAGCGTGAGCGGGATGAGCGGCTCCTTGACGCGGAGCTCGACGAGGATCGCGATGACCAGGAGGAGGACGCCGCCGCCGACCATGAGGTACGAGGGCAGGGAGTTCCACTCGAACTGCGTGCCCGCGAGGGTCACCCAGATGAGGAGCAGGGACACACCGCTCGAGATGAGCACGATGCCGTAGTAGTCGATGCTCACCTTGCGCTTCTTCGGCTTCGGCAGGTGCAGGGTGACCTGCAGCAGGATGAGCGCGATCACTGCGAAGGGGAGGCCGACGAAGAAGTTCCAGCGCCACCCGAAGGCGTCCGTGATGACGCCGCCGAGGAGGGGGCCGCCGACGGTGGCCAGCGCCATGACGGCGCCGAAGAAGCCGGCGTAGCGGCCGCGCTCGCGCGGGCTGAGGATATCCGCCATGACGATCTGGCTGAGCGCGCCGAGTCCGCCGGCGCCGAGGCCCTGGAAGACGCGCATGGTGATGAGCATCGCGGGATCCTGCGCGAAGCCGGCGATCGCCGAGCTGACGACGAAGATGACGAGCGCGATCTGCAGGAGGAGCTTGCGGTTCGTGAGGTCGGCGAGCTTGCCCCAGATCGGGGTGGAGACGGTGGTCGCGAGCAGGGTTGCCGTGACGACCCAGGTGAACGCGCTCTGGTCGCCCTTGAGGTCGCTGATGATGAGCGGCAGCGAGGTGCTCACGACGGTCGACGCGAGCATCGACACGAACATGCCGAGCATGAGGCCGGAGAGGGCCTGCAGTACCTGACGGTGGCTCATTCCGGATTCGGTGAGCTCAGCGGCTGGCTTGGAGCTGGATCTGGGGTTCTTGCTGGACGACATCGACGCGGGGCCTCCTGGTAGTTGACAACGGTCAACCATACTCAGATGGTTGACCGTCGTCAACTACCAGAAAGGGCCCCGCGAACGAGGCCCTTTGCTGCATGCTCGAGACGCCGGAACGTGGCGTCTTGAGAGGTACTGCTAGTCGATCTTGCGCTTGAGGTTGTCGAGGCCCTCCTTGGCGGCGTCCTTGACGTCCTCGATCTTCTCCTTGAAGCCCGCCTTCGTCTGGTCGGAGCGGCCCTCAGCCTTCAGCGACTCGTCTCCGGTGACCGCGCCAGCGGCCTCCTTCGCGCGTCCGCCGAGGTCTTCTGACTTGTTCTGAATACGATCGTCGATTCCCATGAGGGGATGCTCTCAGGCGAACTTGGACGCCGCCTGTGGTGGAGTGGGGCTCAAGGCTGCGCGTGCCGATCCGCGGTGATCGACAGGGCCTCGAACACGGCGGCGACCGCCTCGTCGTCGCTCACGCTCAGCTCACGCGCCTCGACGGCGAACGCCCTCGCGGCCGCCGTCAGTCGCACATCCCCGTTCCTGCCGTCCGCGGTCACGAACGTGCCAGCGCGGCCGCGGCCGACGACGACGCCCTGCTCCTCGAGGGCCGTGTAGCACTTCGCCACCGTTCCCGGCGCGACGCCGAGCGTCTCCGCCAGCGCACGCACCGGCGGCAGCCGCTCGCCGGCGAGCAGGTCGCCTCGCTCGACGGCGTCGATGATGGCGTCCCGCAGCTGCCGTCCTGGAGGGCTCGATGTGTCGCCCCCGAGGGTCAGGGAGGCGAAGAAATCAGCGGCGCTCACTGGCGCGGCCGCTTGCCTGGGCTCGTGTTCTCGTCGACGGCGGTGTCGGAGCCGAGCGAGATCTCTTCGTCGTCGTCCGGGTCGACGAGGTCGTCGAACATCGCAGCACTCGCCGCGTTCGCCGCCAGGTCGTGCTTCTTCTCGCGCTGGGGTCCGAATCCGAGCCACTTGCGTGTCGGGTAGTGGAGCTTCTCGCGCCGCCACCACAGCGTCGCGAGCACCAGCGTCGCGACGCTCGGCAGGAGCGCAAGCCACGCGCCGTAGGCGATCGGGTACTGGCCGTTCGCAGCATCCACGCGGAGGGTCGCGAAGGCGAAGAGGAACAGGATCCCGAGTGTCGCGAAGGCGGCGTAGAGCTGGAGGATCTTCGCGGAGATGACCGCGACCCCGGAGATGCGGAGGATCAGGACGACGACGAGCCCGATCAGCGGCAGCGTCGGCACGAGGCCGAAGAGGAACGTGCCGAACCAGTTGTAGCCGAGCGCCTCATCCATCTGGCTCAGTCCCGTGCCGGCGACCAGGAGCTGCCAGCCGTTCAGGGTCGGCGCGATGCGGTTGAGGGGGATCTCGGAGTTCCACCATGGGAAGAACATCGTCACGACCAGCAGGACCGCCAGTACGCCGAAGGCGATCTGCTTCGGGCGGTAGGCCGGGTACGACGACATCGCCGCCGTGTCCTCGACCAGCGAATCGTCCTCGTGCGCAGT
This sequence comes from Pseudoclavibacter sp. Z016, assembly GCF_002931215.1. Classification (NCBI taxonomy): domain Bacteria; kingdom Bacillati; phylum Actinomycetota; class Actinomycetes; order Micrococcales; family Microbacteriaceae; genus Pseudoclavibacter; species Pseudoclavibacter sp. Z016. The sequence continues at coordinate 8,478 of NZ_PSTU01000013.1, read as the reverse complement.
AGCCATGCCCCCAGCCTACGAGGCAGGTTCGCAATCGTGGCTCCGAACGCGCAGACTGGATGCGGTCCGCACGGGCCAGCAAGGCGCAGTCGGCGAGAGGGGCAGCATGACGCAACGACACCACAGGCCCGTCCGCGTGCCATCGCAGGCGTTCGAGGCGCTCGTCGGCGCCGACGACCCAGCAGCGGTGAGCCGCGTCGCACACGACACGGCCCGGGCGCTCCTGCAGCGAGCCCGTGGCGAGGGCGACCAGGCGGTCGTCGCGCGCCTCGTGGCCTACGCCGACGAGAACGGCATCGACGAGATCGCCGAGCTCTGGGCCGGTGCCACCTCGCGTTCCCTGCCAGGCGCGCTCTGGCGCCTCTACCTGCTGCGGCAGGCCGTGCGCGCCAATCCGGCCGAAGCGAGCTACCTCTTCCGCCGAGGCTACGAGGTCGACCGCTCCATCAGCTCCGTGGTCGCAGGTGCCGCGACCCCCACCGGGCCGGAGGAGGTCGTCGCCCTCGCCGACGTCATCCTGCATGGCGCCTTCTCCGGCGACTTCGCCATCGCTCTCGAGCGAGCCGCCGCGTTCTGCCGCGTCATGTCGCAGGGGGCGACGAGCCTCGCGAAGGACGAGGAGAGCGTCGTGCCAGCCAGGGCGCGCCAGTCGACGCGACGTGCAATCCGGTACCTGGAGATGGGCGACGACCTGCACGCCTCCGCGGGTCTCTGGCGCATCGACGCGCTCGACTGAACGATCGGCCGAGGCGCCTCGTCGCGGCTAGGACTCTCGGCTCAGCGTGACCGCCTGACGTTCTGCGCGGTTGCCCGAGCGGAGTCCGCGCGCGAGCTCGACGGCGGCAGCGGTGAGTCTCGTCACCTCGGCCCAGTCCTGCTGGTCGACGGCAGACGGTGGGAGCATCCACGAGCCGCCCACGGCGAGCACCGCCGGGATGGCGAGGTAGTCGCCGAGGTTCGCGGCGTTCACTCCGCCGGTGGGCACGAATCTCACGTCGCCGAACGGCGCGGAGAGGGCGGCGATCGCCTTGGCGCCCCCATTCGTCTCTGCGGGGAAGAACTTCACCGTCTCGATGCCCAGCTCCAGGGCGGCCTGCACCTCGGTCGCGGAGGTTGCGCCAGGGAGGACCGGGATGTCGTGGGCCCTGCACCGCTCGACGACGGCACGGCTCAGGCCGGGGGAGACGATGAACGAGGCTCCCGCATCCACGGCGATGTCGACCTGTGCTGGGGTGAGCACCGTTCCGGCGCCGACGAGCACTCCGCCGCGGGCGGCGAGAGCGGCGATCGTCGAGGCGGCGGCGCTCGTCCGGAAGGTCACCTCGGCGACCGGGAGCCCACCGTCGGCGAGTGCCTCCGCGATGCCGAGGCCCTCGGCGGTGGTCTTCGCGGAGACCACGGGAACGATCGAGTGCTCGGCGAGACGAGCAAGGATTTCGTGCAAGAGAACCTCCGTTGGCTGCCTTGTGTTCCCAAGTGGAACCCAATGATCATATTATTGGAGATCCTACCGAGAGTCGCCACCGCGCACGGCCCCGATCGGCAACGACGCCCACGAGTGGAGCAGAACCATGAAGATCCTCGCCCTCGAGTCCAGCACCACGTCAGCGAAGACGCTGATCTTCGACTCCGACACCCAGGAGGTGCAGGTGCGGACTCGGCGATTCGAAGTCGCCGGGCCCGACCCTGCCGTCCGCGACGCGGAGGGCATCTTCACCCAGCTCATCGCCCTCGCCCGTGAATCCGTCCGCGGGCACGACGTCGACGCCCTGGTGCTGTCGAACACGTACCACGGCCTCGGGCTCGTGACCCAGGACCTCCAAGCGGCCACGCCCGTCTACGAGTGGCCCTTCACGGGAGCCCAGGGGCTCTGCGCCGAACTGCGCGGCGATGCCGAGCTCACCACCTGGTTCTACGAGCGCACGGGGTGCATGGTGAACGCCAGCTACCCCGCCTTCAAGCTCGCCTACCTGGCCCGCCAGGGCGTGGAGATCGCCGGGCGCAAGGTCATGGACCAGGGGAGCTTCAACTTCCTGAGGCTCACCGGCCTCCCGTGGACGAGCTACTCCCTCGCCTCGGGAACCGGCCTGCTCAACGTCCGCACCTCCGACTGGGACCTCGAGATCCTCGAGACCCTCGGCGTCGCCGGCGTCGACTTCCCCGAACTGCACGACAGCGAGGAATCCGCCCCGCTGCTCGCCGACGTCGCGACCTACCTCGGCATCCGCCCCGGAATTCCCGTCCTCGTCCCCGGACCGGATGGCGGCCTCAGCCAGGTCGGCGACCTCGCCGGGCTCCCCGGCGACATGACGTTCTCCATGGGAACCAGCGGCGCCATGCGGTTCGCGACCCTCGAGCCGTCCCTCTCCCCGCGGCTCAGCACCTGGGCCTACCGCTCCCCGCTCGGCTGGCTCAGCGGCGCCGCCACGAGCGGATGCACGAACTGCGTCGACTGGGCGAAGGACAGGTTCTTCGGCTCGGACGCCCAGTTCTCCGAGATCGAACCCCAGCTCGTTCAGGGACGGGACGAGCTGCCGACCTTCCTGCCCTTCCTCTACGGCGAACGGTGCCCAGGCTGGCAGGACCAGCGGCTCGGCGGGTTCGTCGGCCTCGAGCCCCGGCACGGGCGCGTCGACATGTACCAGGCCGTGCTGCAGGGAGTTGTGCTCTCGCTCTACCACTGCTTCCGCGAGCTCACCGCGATCAACGGCATGCCGACCCGCGTCCTCCTCTCCGGCGGAGTCCTCTCCTCGCCGTTCTGGACCCAGATGACGGCAGACGCCTTCGGGGTCGAGATGGAGGTGTCGTCGCTGCAGCACAGCTCGGTGGTCGGCGCCGTTCGCCTCGGGCTCCGCGCCGCCGGACTCAGCGAGGACCAGCCGGCGTTCCGCAACACGAAGACGCAGCGAGTCATCCCGAACCCCGCCATGCGGGACTACTACGACCGCGCCTTCGCCAAGTACCTCGACGCCTACGACCGCACGAGCACCGCACCGGATGCGCGTGCTGAGTCCCTCACTGGAGGCAACGCCTGATGCGCATCCTGATCACCCCCACCTCGCTGAGCCGAACTCGGGACGCCGACGTGCTCGCCCCGCTGCGGGACATGGCCGACGAGCTGATCTTCAACACGCTCGGGCGCCCGCTCACCTCCGGAGAGCTCGCTGAAGCCCTGCCCGGGATCGACGGCGTCATCGCCGGCCTCGACACCTACGACGCGGCGGCGCTCGCGGGCGCCGACCGTCTCCGGGTGATCTCCAGGTACGGTGTCGGCGTCAACAACGTCGACCTGGAGGCCGCAGCGGGGAAGGGCATCCACGTCACCAGGACCCCTGGGGCGAATGCCTCCGCGGTCGCCGAGCTCGCGATCGGCCTCGCCTTCGCCGTCGCCAGAGAGATCCCCAGGCTGCACGCGGAGGTCGCAGATGGCGGCTGGCCGCGAGGCAGCGGCATCGAGCTCGGCGGGCGCACCTTCGGGGTCGTCGGCTTCGGCGCGATCGGCCGGATCGTCGCCGAACGAGCCCGCGGCATCGGGATGCACGTGCTCGCCTACGACCCCTTCGTGCCGGCCGCCGCCATCGCCGAGACCGGAGCTGCGCCAGCCAGCCTCGACGAGCTCTTCCGAGCAGCCGACGTCGTCAGCCTGCACGTGCCGCTCCTCGAGAGCACCCGCCACGTCGCCGACGCCGCACGCATCGCGGCCATGAAGCCAGGGGCCATCCTGCTCAACACCTCGCGCGGTGGCCTCATCGACGAGGCGGCTGCCCGCGAGGCGCTCGACGCCGGGCACCTCTTCGGGGTCGGCCTCGACGCCTACGAGACGGAGCCGCCGCAGGACTCGCCGCTGCTCGGCCACCCGAGGGTCGTCGCGACGCCGCACAGCGGGGCGCACACGGCCGAGGCGGTCGCCCGAATGGCGAGCGGGGCCATCCAGAACCTCGTCGAGGAGCTCTCCGGACGGCCCAGCGTGCATCGCGTCTAGGGCGTGTCGGCTGTCTCCGACTCGAGCTCTGGGGTCTCGCCGATGGCTGCGTCGTGGATGATGAGCACCTCGCCCAGGATCGTGTCGAGGTAGCCCTTCGAGTGCCTCTCGGCGGCGAGGGGGTCGCCGTCCGCGATCGCCTGCGCGGTGAGCACGTGGTTGTGCAGCGCGTCGTGCAGCGGCCTCGCCGGCGTGAGGCCCAGGTTCGCGCGGCCGGCGAGCACCTGGGCGATCGGCTCCTTGACGGCCGCGAGCAGCGCGTTGCCGCTCGCATCCAGGATCAGGTCGTGGAACTCGATGTCTGCCTGCAGGTACTCGGGGGAGTCGCCGCGCTCGTTGGCACCGAGCGCCTGCAGCTGCGCGGCGAGCTCGAGCAGGCGAGTCCGCTCGTGCTGCGAGGCCCGCGAGGCGGCGAGCTTCGCGGCGACCGGCTCGATCGCCGATCGGAGCTCGGTGAGCGCGACGAGCTGCTGGCTGCGGCTGTTCCCTCGCAGCCGCCAGCGGATGAGCGTCGTGTCGAGCGCGTTCCATTCGCGCGTGGGCTGGACGGTGATGCCGACTCGTCTCCGCGAGACGAGCAGTCCCATGGACTCCAGCACGCGGACGGCCTCGCGCACGACGGTGCGGGACACCGCGTAGTGGTCCTCGAGAGCGGCGAGGGTGAGGACCTGGCCAGCCTCGAGCTCGCCTCCCGCGATGCGGACGCCGAGGTCGTCGAGCACCGAACCGTGCACTGCCTGCGCCATTCGCACCTCTCCTCGCTCACCGCAACGATATAGATATGATCACAACTTGAAATAAGTATGATCATTATGCGAGGCTCGAACCACACTGAGTGTCGCCAGAACCCGCGTTCCGAATCATCGCAGATCGCGAACGGCCTCACCCTCACGGCACCGCTGCACGGTCGCACGGTCCGAATTCCAGAAATCGACGGAGATCACCATGGAAGAAGAATGGACCCAGACACTGGGCACCGCACCGCTGCTCGGCATCGCAGCAGGAGCCATCGCGCTCATCCTGATCCTCATCATCCGCTTCAGGCTCCACGCGTTCCTGACCCTGGTGATCGTCTCGCTCCTCACGGCGCTCGTCGCGGGCGTCCCCGTCTCGGCAGTCGCGAGCACCCTCACCGGCGGCTTCGGCAGCACCCTCGCGACCGTCGCGCTCCTCATCGGCTTCGGCGCGATGCTCGGCCGCCTCATCGAGCACTCCGGAGGCGCCAAAGCCCTCGCTGACAAGCTCGTCGACGTCTTCGGCGAGAAGCGAGCCCCCTTCGCGCTCGGCATCGCCTCGCTCATCCTCGGCTTCCCGATGTTCTTCGACGCCGGCCTCATCATGATGCTGCCCATCGTCTTCGCCGTCGCGCGCCGAGTCTCGGGCAACAACGTCCTCCTCTTCGGCATCCCCGCAGCGGCCGCCTTCTCGGTCATGCACGTGTTCCTCCCGCCACACCCCGGCCCCGTCGCCGCCACCGAGCTCTACGAAGCCAACCTCGGCGTCGTGCTCCTGCTCGGCCTCATCATCGTGTTCCCGCTCTGGTACGTCTCCGGTTACCTGTGGGGCAAGTTCGTCGCCAAGCGCATCCAGCTCCCCGTCCCCGCCCTCTTCGGCGACCTCGACGAGGACCAGCCGAAGAACCCGCCGAAGGTCTCCACGATCATCCTGCTGCTCCTGCTGCCGATGGTCCTCATCTTCCTCAACACCGGCATCTCGGCCCTCGCCAGCGCCGGAGTCGTCGACGGCGACGCGATCTGGGCCCAGGCCGCGGTCCTCCTCGGCAACTCGCCCATCGCGCTCCTCATCGCAGTCGTCACGGCCAGCATCGTCCTCGGCACGCGCCGCGGCGAGAACGGCACCGCGCTCGAGAAGATCCTCGACTCCTCCCTCGGGCCGATCTGCTCCGTGATCCTCATCACCGGCGCCGGTGGAATGTTCGGCGGCGTCCTGCGCGCCTCCGGCATCGGCGACGCGCTCGCCGACACGCTCAGCGACCTCGGCCTCCCGCTCATCGTCGCGGCCTACGTCATCGCCGTCGTCCTCCGCGTCGCCCAGGGCTCCGCGACCGTCGCCCTCGTCACCGCGGCGGGCCTCATCGCCCCCGCGGTCGTCGTCGCCGACCTCAACGACTTCCAGGTCGCCTCCATCGTGCTCGCGACCGCAGCTGGCTCGGTCTTCGCCGGCCACGTCAACGACTCCGGCTTCTGGCTCGTCGGTCGCCTCATGGGCATGGATGTGAAGACGACGCTCAAGACCTGGACGGTGCAGCAGACCATCGAGTCGGTCACGGCGTTCGCGTTCGTGCTCGTCATCTTCTTGGTCGCGTCGCTCTTCTGAGCCTGACCCGGAACGCCCCGTCTGCGTGACACCACCTCACAGAGTAGGAACAGCATGGATCTCTTCACCCTCACGGGCAAGCTCGCCCTCATCACCGGGTCATCGCGCGGCCTCGGCCGTTCGCTCGCCACGGCGCTCGCCGACGCTGGCAGCACGATCATCCTCCACGGTCGGGACACCGAGGCGCTCGCGACGGCAGCCGCCGAGCTCGAGGAGCGCACGGGACGCCCCGCGCACATCGTCTCCTTCGACGTCACCGACGCGGCTTCCGTCGAGGCCGGAATCGCGGCCCTCATCGCCGAGCACGGGGTGCCGGACATCCTCGTCAACAACGCCGGGCTCCAGCGGCGAGCGCCGTTCGCGGAGTTCAAGGTCGAGGATTGGGATGCGCTCGTCGCCGCGAACCTGAGCGGCGTGTTCTACGTCTCCAGGTTCCTGGCCCCCGCCATGATCGAGCGCGGCTCCGGCAAGATCATCAACATCGGCTCGGTGCAGTCGCTCCTCGCCAGGCAGACGATCGCCCCGTACTCGGCCACGAAGGGCGGCGTCGCCCAGCTGACGAAGGGCATGGCGGCCGACCTCGCCAGACACAACGTGCAGGTCAATGCCATCTCGCCCGGCTACTTCGCGACCGAGATGAACCGAGCCCTCGTCGAGGACGAGCAGTTCAACAGCTGGCTCATCAACCGCACCCCGGCGCAGCGCTGGGGCGCGTTCGAGGAGCTCGCTGGCACCCTGATCTACCTCAGCTCCGACGCCTCGAGCTTCGTGTCGGGGCAGAACATCTTCGTCGACGGCGGCATGACCGCGGTCGTCTGACCCGGTCACCGCCGACCACCTCGCACCAGGACACGCAGGAGACACCATGCGCGCAGCGTTCATCGAAAGCAAGGAAGCACTCGACCTCGCCGAGGTCGACACCCCGGAGCCGGGGGAGGGGCAGGTCCGGATCCGCGTCGACTACGTCGGCATCTGCGGCTCCGACCTCCACTACTACTTCGAAGGCGTCAACGGCGCGTTCGTGGTGCGGGAGCCGCTGGTCCCAGGTCACGAGCTCTCCGGCAGGGTCGACCACGATCCCCTCGACGAGTTCGCGACCGGTGCCCCCGTCACCGTGCATCCTGCCACGTTCGGCACCCCGAGCCGCGAACTCGAGGACTCGCCGCACCTCTGGCCAGGCGGCGCCTACCTGGGCAGCGCATCCACGACCCCGCACACGCAGGGCGCGCTGAGCGAGTACCTGCTCGTCGACCGCGGCATGCTCCGCAGGCTCCCAGCCACACTGCCGGTCCGACGCGCCGTGCTCGCCGAGCCCCTCGCGGTCGCCCTCCACGCCGTCACCAAGGCGGGAGACCTGACCGGCAAGCGAGTGCTCGTCACGGGGGCCGGCCCCATCGGCCTCCTCACCATCGCCGCAGCCCGCGTCAAGGGCGCAGCGCACATCAGCGCGACCGACGTGCTCGCCGGCCCGCTCGCTCGCGCCTCCGCCATGGGAGCCGCCGAGGTGATCGACGTGAGCCGCGAGCAGGTGCCCGCCGACAGCTTCGACGTGGTCTTCGAATGCTCGGGCGTCGCTGTCTCCGTGTCGAGCGCGTTCGCGGCGGCCAAGCCCGCGGGAACCGTCGTGCAGGTGGGCATGGTCCCGAACGAGCCACGACCCATCAACCTCGCTCCGTTCATCTCCAAGGAGCTGCGCGTCTTCGGCACGTTCCGCTTCAAGGACGAGATCGACGAGGCGATCGTCATCCTCGACGCGCATCCCGAGATCGAGCAGGTCATCACGCACGAGGTGCACGCCGACGACACCGTCACAGCCTTCGGCCTCGCTCGGAACTCGGAGGAGTCCGGCAAGGTCATCGTCGCTGTCTGGCCAGAGGGCTGAGCCGCCACGCCGCCTGTTCGCCGTCAGCCAACACGGTGCACAGCGGCCGTCGATCCCAGTAAACTCGACGACGCCGGGCCGCAGTAACCCCGGGCTCCAATATTCGCCGCTGCGAGCGGCCTTCCGCCGAGAGGCGTTCCTGCGGCCTGGCTTTTCTTCTGCCTCCGCGGCCCCGGCGCAGGCCGGCGGCCTCGCCCGGCCCTCGCCCGGCCCTCGGCCGCCCTCGCCCGGCCTCGCCTCGCTCTGGCCCGCGCCCCGCGCCCCCGCACCCCCGCAC
>NZ_PSTU01000031.1:0-2773 GCF_002931215.1 Pseudoclavibacter sp. Z016 | reverse complement strand
ATAAGGGGCAGCGTCCCGTCCAGTCCAGTCCAGTCCCGTCCCGTCCCGTCTCCGAGTCCTCGTCCACCCCACCAGACCCCGCCCCACTTTCGATTCGGGATGGCTTCCTCGCCTCGGGATGGGATGCAAACCATCCCGAAGCGTGAAACCCATCCCGAATCGGGTGGCGCATGGCACGCCTCGCCACCGCACGCCTCGCCACGGAACGCCACGCCGCGCCACCGCACGCCACTCCACCTCCGGCCCGAACTCGAGGACCTCGCTTGACCCGCCCACTTTCGATTCGGGATGGCTTTCACGCTTCGGGATGGGATGCAAACCATCTCGAAGCGTGAAACCCATCCCGAATCGGGTGGGGTGCAGACCCGAGACCCGAGACCCGAGACCCGAGACCCGAGACCCGAGCCCCACGCCCCGAGCCCCACGACCCACGCCCCACGCCCCACGACAATCTTCACGACCAGAACCTCAGGAGCTCACATGACATCGCAGCAGACGGCCGCAGGCCAGCAGGCGGCAGCAGGATGGTCGGGCAGCGCAGCCCAGGCGCTCCCGGCCGACGGCACGACCGGCACTCTCGTCGGTCGCGTCTGGGACCCGGCCGTCGGCGGCCCGTCTCCGGTTCTCGTGACCGAGGCGGGCGTGCTCGACCTGAGCCGAACGTTCGCGACGGTGAGCGACATCACCGAGGCCCCCGATCCGGCCGCGGCCGTGCGGGCTGCGGCAACGGATGCGCCCAGCCTCGGCTCGCTCGAGGAGCTCTTCGCGAACACGGAGCCCGACACCCGCGACGAGTCGAAGCCGTGGCTCCTCGCCCCCGTCGACCTCCACGTGCTGAAGGCAGCCGGTGTGACGTTCGCGGTCTCCATGATCGAGCGGGTCATCGAGGAGCGGGTGCGCGGCGACATCGAGGCGGCGGCACGGATGCGCGAGCAGATCCTCGCCGAGATCGGCACGGACCTCGCGAGCCTCAAGCCGGGTTCGGAGGAGGCGACGGCCCTCAAGGCGTACCTCGTGGGAGAGGGCCTGTGGAGCCAGTACCTCGAGGTCGGCATCGGACCCGACGCGGAGATCTTCACGAAGGGCCCGACGCTGTCCGCGATGGGCACGGCCGTCCAGGTGGGCGTGCACTCCTCCTCTGAGTGGAACAACCCGGAGCCGGAGGTGGCGCTGCTCATCGCATCCACGGGCGCGATCGTGGGTGCGACGCTGGCGAACGACGTGAACCTGCGCGACATCGAGGGCCGTTCGGCGCTGCTGCTGCCGAAGGCGAAGGACAACAACGCGTCGTGCGGACTCGGCCCGTTCATCCGTCTGTTCGACGGCGACTTCGACCTCGACTCGGTGCGGGGGATGACCGTGGAGCTCGACATCGTGGGCCTCGACGGCTTCACGCTGCACGGGTCGTCGGACCTCGCCCAGATCTCCCGCGACCCCGCCGACCTCGCCGCCCAGCTGCTCGGCCCCCACCACCAGTACCCGGACGGGGCCGTGCTGATGCTCGGCACAATGTTCGCGCCCATCGTCGACCGCGATCAGCCCGACCATGGCTTCACGCACCACGCCGGGGACGTCGTGCGCATCTCCTCACCTGCCCTCGGTAGTCTGGTGGGCCAGGTACAGAGCAGTGAGGGGTGTGCGCCGTGGACATTCGGGATCGCAGCGCTCATGCGCAACCTGGCGGCCAGAAGGCTGCTGTGACCAGGCGGTCGACGCAGAAGGTGACGCTCACCGACGTCGCCGCGTCTGCGGGCGTCTCGCCGCAGACGGTGTCGCGGGTGCTGCGGACGCCGGAGCTGGTGTCCGCTGACACGCTCGAGCGGGTGCAGTCGGCGATCGGCGCGCTCGGCTACGTGCCGAACCTGGCCGCGTCGAACCTCGCGTCGAACCGGTCGATGACCGTCGCTGCGATCGTCCCGTCGATCTCCGCGTCCGTGTTCGCGGATGCGCTGCACGGCTTGGAGGCGATGCTCTCGCCGTTCGGCTATCAGCTGTTCATCGGCACGACGGGGTACAGCCCCGAGCATGAGGAGGAGCTCGTCCGCGCGTTCCTGGGGCGTCGGCCGGATGGCATGTTCATCGTCGGCGCCCAGCACACGGATGCGGCATCGACGCTGCTGCGTGCATCCGGGATCCCCGTCGTCGAGGCGTGGGATTCGAGCGAGAACCCCGTCGACAACCTGATCGGCTTCTCCAACGAGGACGCCATCCGCGCGCTCGTCGAGTATGTGCAGGGCAAGGGGTACGAGCATCCGACGTTCGCGGGCTCCTTCCAGTCCGGCGACTTCCGCGCCGCGGCGAGACGCGAGAGCTTCGAGGCCTCGGTCGCCGAGCTGTACCCGGGCGAGCCGGTGCGGGTCGTCGACTCCGGGGTCGCGTCGGTGGACCTCGAGACTGGCCGTGACCTGCTCGACGCGGCGCTCCGCGAGCATCCCGAGACCGATGCGCTCATGTTCGCGAGCGATGTCTTCGCGGCGGGTGCCGTGCTGGAGTGTGCTCGCCGCGGGGTCTCCGTGCCGGGTGAGCTCGCGGTGACGGGGTTCGGTGATTTCGAGTTGTCATCGCACCTCACGCCCACGCTCACGACGGTTGCTGTGCCGAACCGTGAGATCGGCACGAAGGCGGGCGAGCTGCTGCTGGCGCGCATGAGTCGTGGTGGCGCGGATGCTCCCCAGGGGGAGACGGTCGACCTCGGCTTCGAGATCGTGGCCCGCGAGAGCGCCTAGCCCCCGCCGCGCCCGCCGAACTCGAGGCGCTGCTGCTCACGCACCCC
>NZ_PSTU01000030.1:0-5522 GCF_002931215.1 Pseudoclavibacter sp. Z016 | reverse complement strand
TGGTCATCGAGGAGCATCTCTGCTCACTCAACAACCAACCCCGGCTTATGAAGAAGTCCGGCGGTGACCTACTCTCCCACAGGGTCCCCCCTGCAGTACCATCGGCGCTGAGAGTCTTAGCTTCCGGGTTCGGAATGTAACCGGGCGTTTCCCTCTCGCTATGACCGCCGAAACACTATGGATAACCAATCATGTTCCGAACCACACACCACACCCAAACAGGTGCGACACATGGTCGATCCTCGATCGTCTATCGAGAACCACAAAGTGGACGCGAACAGCAACAACATTCATGTGCATGTTTTATCAAATCATCAGCTTATTAGTACCGGTCAGCTCCACACATTTCTGTGCTTCCACATCCGGCCTATCAACCCAGTCGTCTACTGGGAGCTTCTCCCCCGAAGGGATGGAAATCTCATCTTGAAGCCGGCTTCCCGCTTAGATGCTTTCAGCGGTTATCCGTTCCGAACGTAGCCAATCAGCGGTGCTCCTGGCGGAACAACTGACACACCAGAGGTTCGTCCATCTCGGTCCTCTCGTACTAAAGATAGATCTTCTCAAATTTCCTACGCGCGCAGCGGATAGAGACCGAACTGTCTCACGACGTTCTGAACCCAGCTCGCGTGCCGCTTTAATGGGCGAACAGCCCAACCCTTGGGACCTACTCCAGCCCCAGGATGCGACGAGCCGACATCGAGGTGCCAAACCATGCCGTCGATATGGACTCTTGGGCAAGATCAGCCTGTTATCCCCGAGGTACCTTTTATCCGTTGAGCGACAGCGCTTCCACAAGCCACTGCCGGATCACTAGTCCCGACTTTCGTCCCTGCTCGACTTGTCAGTCTCACAGTCAAGCTCCCTTGTGCACTTACACTCGCCACCTGATTGCCAACCAGGTTGAGGGAACCTTTGGGCGCCTCCGTTACTCTTTAGGAGGCAACCGCCCCAGTTAAACTACCCACCAGGCACTGTCCCTGAACCGGATTACGGTTCGAAGTTAGATATCCAGAATGACCAGAGTGGTATTTCAACAACGACTCCACGAACACTAGCGTGCCCGCTTCACAGTCTCCCACCTATCCTACACAAGCCACACCGAACACCAATACCAAGCTGTAGTAAAGGTCACGGGGTCTTTTCGTCCTGCTGCGCGTAACGAGCATCTTTACTCGTAATGCAATTTCGCCGAGTTCGCGGTTGAGACAGCTGGGAAGTCGTTACGCCATTCGTGCAGGTCGGAACTTACCCGACAAGGAATTTCGCTACCTTAGGATGGTTATAGTTACCACCGCCGTTTACTGGGGCTTAAATTCAGAGCTTCGCCGAAGCTAACCCTTCCTCTTAACCTTCCAGCACCGGGCAGGCGTCAGTCCGTATACATCGTCTTGCGACTTCGCACGGACCTGTGTTTTTGATAAACAGTCGCTTCCCACTGGTCTCTGCGGCCATCAATGCGCTTTCAGGAGTAAATCCCTATACGCCTCAGGCCCCCCTTCTCCCGAAGTTACGGGGGCATTTTGCCGAGTTCCTTAACCACGATTCTCTCGATCTCCTTGGTATTCTCTACCTGATCACCTGTGTCGGTTTGGGGTACGGGCGACTAAAACCTCGCGTCGATGCTTTTCTTGGCAGCAGAGGATCACCGACTACCTCACCGAAGTGAGTTCCGCGTCAGATCTCAGGCTTCACGAGTGACGGATTTGCCTATCACTCACCCTACGTCCTTGCCCGGATTCAACCAATCACCCGGTTCGGCTACCTTTCTGCGTCACACCTGTTAATACGCTAACCGCACCAGAACGGGGTCGAGCGCTAGGCTCCCCACCCACCCGAAGGCGGACGAAGAGATTCAGACTCTTAGCACTACTGGATTAGCTTGGGCGGTTTTTCGCCGGCCACGGGAATATCAACCCGTTGTCCATCGACTACGCCTGTCGGCCTCGCCTTAGGTCCCGGCTTACCCAGGGCAGATTAGCTTGACCCTGGAACCCTTGATCATTCGGAGGACGGGTTTCTCACCCGTCTTTCGCTACTCATGCCTGCATTCTCACTCGTGTAGCGTCCACGGCTGGTTTCCACCGCCGCTTCACTCGCCACACGACGCTCTCCTACCCATCCACACGACTGGACCACGAAGGCCTGTCTATAAATATGAATGCCACAACTTCGGTGGCGTGCTTGAGCCCCGTTACATTGTCGGCGCGGAATCACTTGACCAGTGAGCTATTACGCACTCTTTCAAGGGTGGCTGCTTCTAAGCCAACCTCCTGGTTGTCTGTGCAACTCCACATCCTTTTCCACTTAGCACGCGCTTTGGGACCTTAGTTGGTGGTCTGGGTTGTTTCCCTCTCGACTATGAAGCTTATCCCCCACAGTCTCACTGCTGCGCTCTCACTTACCGGCATTCGGAGTTTGGCTGACGTCAGTAAGCTTTTGGGCCCCATCGGCCATCCAGTAGCTCTACCTCCGGTAAGAAACACGCAACGCTGCACCTAAATGCATTTCGGAGAGAACCAGCTATCACGAAGTTTGATTGGCCTTTCACCCCTAACCACAGCTCATCCCCCCAGTTTTCAACCTAGGTGGGTTCGGTCCTCCACGAAGTCTTACCTTCGCTTCAACCTGGCCATGGATAGATCACTTCGCTTCGGGTCTAGGACATGCGACTGAATCGCCCTATTCAGACTCGCTTTCGCTACGGCTGCCCCACACGGGTTAACCTCGCCACATATCACTAACTCGCAGGCTCATTCTTCAAAAGGCACGCCGTCACAGCTACAAGGCTGCTCCGACGGATTGTAAGCAAACGGTTTCAGGTACTATTTCACTCCCCTCCCGGGGTACTTTTCACCTTTCCCTCACGGTACTTGTCCGCTATCGGTCATCTGGGAGTATTTAGGCTTATCAGGTGGTCCTGACAGATTCACACGGGATTTCTCGGGCCCCGTGCTACTTGGGATACTCTTCAACGTCAATACACGCATTTCGACTACGGGACTCGCACCCCCTCTGGTCAGCCATTCAAAGCTGTTCGTCTATACGCTATTGTCACGCCCACTGCCTGGTAGAGCAGCATGAAAAGTCCCACAACCCCGACCGTGCAACCCCTACCAGGTATCACACACGACCGGTTTAGCCTGATCCGCGTTCGCTCGCCACTACTAACGGAATCACTGTTGTTTTCTCTTCCTGTGGGTACTGAGATGTTTCACTTCCCCACGTTCCCTCTACCCGCCCTATATATTCAGGCGGGAGTCACCAGGTCACCACAAGGGGCCTGGCGGGGTTTCCCCATTCGGAAATCCTCGGATCAAAGTTCGATTATCAACTCCCCGAGGCTTATCGCAGATTTCTACGTCCTTCTTCGGCTCCAGATGCCAAGGCATCCACCGTTTGCTCTTAAAGATTTGATTTACACATGAGTAGCCAATCATTTCATTCTCAGAAACTCTTGACTAAAATTGCTGAACACCACAAACACCACCCAAAGGCGACATTCGCGGCATTCAAGATGCTCGCGTCCACTGTGTAGTTCTCAACATACGATCGGTACCAACACCCACCAACACAAAGCCGGCGAACGAAGGCCCAAGAGTCCGATCCACCACCATCCGAAGACGACAGCAGGCCCGGTCCCTCAGGACCCAACAGCGTGCACACCAGCACCCAACACAACACCAGCCGTTCCAACCCCAAAAAGAGGCGTACTAAACCAGCATCACGCTGAGCACCGAATAGTCAAATGTTCCACCCATGAGCGCCACCGATCGACATTCGCGACCGAAATGACTTCAGCTCCACACCCAAAAGGATGCGTGCTAAGTGCTCCTTAGAAAGGAGGTGATCCAGCCGCACCTTCCGGTACGGCTACCTTGTTACGACTTAGTCCTAATTACCGATCCCACCTTCGACGGCTCCCTCCAAAAGGTTAGGCCACCGGCTTCGGGTGTTACCGACTTTCATGACTTGACGGGCGGTGTGTACAAGGCCCGGGAACGTATTCACCGCAGCGTTGCTGATCTGCGATTACTAGCGACTCCGACTTCATGGGGTCGAGTTGCAGACCCCAATCCGAACTGAGACTGGCTTTTTGGGATTCGCTCCACCTCGCGGTATTGCAGCCCATTGTACCAGCCATTGTAGCATGCGTGAAGCCCAAGACATAAGGGGCATGATGATTTGACGTCATCCCCACCTTCCTCCGAGTTGACCCCGGCAGTCTCATATGAGTTCCCACCATTACGTGCTGGCAACATACGACGAGGGTTGCGCTCGTTGCGGGACTTAACCCAACATCTCACGACACGAGCTGACGACAACCATGCACCACCTGTATACCGACCTTGCGGGGCGAACATTTCTGAACGTTTCCGGTATATGTCAAGCCTTGGTAAGGTTCTTCGCGTTGCATCGAATTAATCCGCATGCTCCGCCGCTTGTGCGGGCCCCCGTCAATTCCTTTGAGTTTTAGCCTTGCGGCCGTACTCCCCAGGCGGGGCGCTTAATGCGTTAGCTACGACACGGAAACCGTGGAATGGTCCCCACATCTAGCGCCCAACGTTTACGGCATGGACTACCAGGGTATCTAATCCTGTTCGCTCCCCATGCTTTCGCTCCTCAGCGTCAGTAATGGCCCAGAGATCTGCCTTCGCCATCGGTGTTCCTCCTGATATCTGCGCATTCCACCGCTACACCAGGAATTCCAATCTCCCCTACCACACTCTAGTCTGCCCGTACCCACTGCAGACCCGAGGTTGAGCCTCGGGATTTCACAGCAGACGCGACAAACCGCCTACGAGCTCTTTACGCCCAATAATTCCGGACAACGCTTGCACCCTACGTATTACCGCGGCTGCTGGCACGTAGTTAGCCGGTGCTTTTTCTGCAGGTACCGTCACTTTCGCTTCTTCCCTACTAAAAGAGGTTTACAACCCGAAGGCCGTCATCCCTCACGCGGCGTTGCTGCATCAGGCTTTCGCCCATTGTGCAATATTCCCCACTGCTGCCTCCCGTAGGAGTCTGGGCCGTGTCTCAGTCCCAGTGTGGCCGGTCACCCTCTCAGGCCGGCTACCCGTCGTCGCCTTGGTGAGCCATTACCTCACCAACAAGCTGATAGGCCGTGAGCCGATCCATAACCAAAAAATCTTTCCAAACACAGACCATGCGATCGTGTTAGATATCCAGTATTAGCCACCGTTTCCGGAGGTTATCCCAGAGTTATGGGCACGTTGCTCACGTGTTACTCACCCGTTCGCCACTAATCCACCCAGCAAGCTGGGCTTCATCGTTCGACTTGCATGTGTTAAGCACGCCGCCAGCGTTCGTCCTGAGCCAGGATCAAACTCTCCGTAAATGAATAACAACCAAACAAACCCAAAGGCTCGCCGGTAAACATCACGCCACCACACCGAAGTGCGATGACAAGTTTGAAACTGACAAAAAACAAAACAACACCAAACCCGAAAGTTCAGTACTGACTTGTATTGTCCAAATATGTTTCCAAAAGGAATCCTTACCCC
>NZ_PSTU01000003.1:0-302638 GCF_002931215.1 Pseudoclavibacter sp. Z016 | reverse complement strand
CGGGCGGACCGCGACGGCGGGCGGCAGCAGCGGGCGGGCGGCGGCGGGCGGCGGCCATCAGCCCCGCGTCCGCGCATCCGCCCCGCGCCCTCCGCGTCCCACCCCAGCGCCGACTCGCCCGCAATAAGGACACCTTGACCGCGTGTCGCGAGGCATCACGGGGTGAAACCGACCTATTTGGCGGCGGAGAGTGCGCGGGCGGGCGACGGAGAGCGGGCGAGCGACGGACGGGCGGCGGCGGCATCCAGCCCGCCGAGTGCCTCCGTCCCGCACGCCCGACCCGCGTCAGCGCGCATCCGCCCCGCGGACCTCGCGCCCTCCGCGCCGACCCGGCCGGCCGATTGCCCGCAAAAAGGACACTTGAACCGCGTGTTGCACGCCTCCATGGGGCAGAACCGACCCATCTGTCGGCGGGGAACGAGCACACGGCGGGCAGGGGCGAGCGGAGGACGCACGGCGGATGAGGTGCACGGGCTGGGGCCGGGACGCAACGCGCGACCAGGCACGCGAGGCGACGCGAGGCGACGACGCGCGATGCCGGTGGATGGCGGGCGGCCAAGTGGATGCGGGCGGCGGAGAAAGGGCGGCGGAGAGCGTGGGCGCGTGGCCAGATAGTCCAATGGCGGGTATATTCCTGTGCATGGCAACCATGACCGAGTCCACGTTCTGGATCCTCACCGCCCTCGCCGCCGGGCGTCAGCACGGCTACGCGATCATGCGCGACGTGGGGCGCCTCAGCGGCGGCGCCGCGACGCTGCGCGCGACCACCCTCTACGCGGCGCTCGAGCGCCTCGAACGCGAGCAGCGCATCCAGAAGGCAGGCGACGAGATCGTGGATGGCCGCGCCCGCCGCTCTTACGAGCTCACCCCGCAGGGACACCACGACCTGGTGGCTGAGACCGAGGCTCTTGCGGCTCGCGCGCAGGTCGCCGCGACGGCGCTGAAGCGTGGCCCCTCGCCTGCCGTTCGCCCCTCCCCGGCCCTGCGTCTCGGCCGCGC
Source organism: Pseudoclavibacter sp. Z016 (assembly GCF_002931215.1). Lineage (NCBI taxonomy): Bacteria > Bacillati > Actinomycetota > Actinomycetes > Micrococcales > Microbacteriaceae > Pseudoclavibacter > Pseudoclavibacter sp. Z016. The sequence continues at coordinate 301,639 of NZ_PSTU01000003.1, read as the reverse complement.
CTGGTGAGCGCATCCCTCAGCACGAGGTTCGAGCGCCTGCTCCGGTGGTATCCGCGCGCCTGGCGGGAGGAGAACGGCGACTACCTGCTCGCGGTGCTCCTCGAGGACGCCGTCGAGCGCGGCAAGACGAAGCCGACGCTCGCGGACGCCTGGTCGATCCGCGTGCATGGCCTCGCCGCCCGGGCCACACCGGGGGCGACGCTCGGTGTCGCGGTCGCAGCGCTGATCGTGAGCCTCATCCCGATGGCCACCATCTTCGTGAGCGCGCTCATGGAGCCGACCTGGCTGCGCCTCGGCATCGCCGGGTTCCAGGAGTTCTCAGGCCTGCTCCTGCTCTTCCTGACCGTCATGATGTTCGGCCGCCGCCACGGTGGCAAGCTCACCGCCCCGGCCGCACTCTCGGCACTTGCGCTCTGGGTGCTGCACGCCGCGGCCGCCGCGTGCGCGCGCCTGAGCTGGTCGATCGGATGGGAGGAAGCGGATGACAACCTGCTGCCGGGAGCGACGAGCACCTGGTTCGGAGACTCCACCTCCTTCTGGCTCGCGGTTGCCGGCACGCTCGGGATCGCTTCGCTGAGCATCGTCTTCCGGGGCCCACTACGACGGAATCGTTCCGCTTTCGAGGCGTGGATGCTTGCCGGAGTCATCTCCTCAGGCTGCCTCGTCGCCCTGTTCATCACGAGCATGATGCCGTCGATCATGCCGCTCGCAGCGGGAACCATGCTCGTCCTGAGCGCGATCGACGTGAGCAGGGAGACCGCAGGCGCCCGCAGGTCGCAGCTCGCTGCTCGCCCAAACCGCCCCGTGCATGGCCGAGCCCGACAGCGCCGAGCCCGCTTCCTGATCCTGTTGGTCCTCGCGGCCCTGACGGCGCTGGCCGGAGCGTTCTGCGCGGCGCTCGCCATCGGCGGCAGCAGCTGGAGTCTGGCGTTCCGCGACACGACGCACGCCATGAACGTCGGGTTGGCCCTCGGCTGCCTCGTCGTGGTTCCGCTCGCAGCCGTCGGAGCGTGGATGCTCTTCCGCCGGTTCGGAAGGCGCTGGCTGGTCGGCGGTGCGTTCCTCGTGGCCGCGCTGCTGCTCGAGGCAGGCTCGCAGCTCGCGGGGGCAGGCCATCCGGCGCAAGAGCCGCTCTGGGTGCTCGCGGCCCTCTGCATCGGCGCGGCACCCACCATCCCGCTCACCGCGCTGATCCCCGCGTCGAGGCCCGTCAGCGCCATCCTCGCGGTAGGCGGGTCAGTTGTGCTCGCCCTGACCGTGGGGCTCGGCGTGCCAGGCCTGCCGTTCATCGCGCCACTCGCGTCCGTCGCCGTCGCGTGCTGGGCCGCGGTTCAGATCATCGTGGATGCGCGTCGCTCGCGAGCCGACGCGCGAACCCCGAGCGCCGGGGGTGGATTCCAGCTGGCAGAGTCGCCCTGAGCAGGCGCTCGCCGCAGCCGCATCATCCCCGCGCGCATCTGACCCCCGCGCGTCCTCCCCGCGCACATCCGTCCCCGGTGCACCTCTGCGTCCTCCGCGCGCATCCGCTCCCGGCGCCCGCGCCCGCACCCCAGCGCGGAGCTACCCACGAAAAGGTCACTTTGGCCGCGTGTTGCACGCCGCGACGGGGTGAAAACGCCCCATCTGACGGCAGATGGGCGGATGGCGGACGGGCGGCGCTCACCCGCCCTACTCCCGCCCCGCGCGGGCCCCGAGTACGCGCGCACCGCAGCCGCTCCATCCCCGCGCGCATCCACCTCCGCGCACCCCCACCCCAGCGGAGCTACCCACGAAAAGGTCACTTTGGCCGCGTGTTGCACGCCGCGACGGGGTGAAAACGCCCCATCTGACGACGGATGGGCGGATGGCGGGCGGGCTCGGCGTCGGGGCGGGCTCGACCTCGCGCGGGGCTCAGCCCCGCGAGGGCTGAGGCTCGGCGAGCGGCAGGCGCACCGTGAAGCGCGTCTCGCCAGGGCGGCTGTCGACGGAGATCGTGCCGCCGTGCGCATCCACCACGCTCTTCACGATCGAGAGGCCGAGTCCCGTGCCGCGGGTGACCGGGATGGAGCTCGCCTCGGTCTCGCCGCGCGTGCGAGACACGTCGCCGCGCACGAACCGCTCGAAGAGGTGCTCGAGCACGCCGGGGTCGATGCCTGGCCCGTCGTCGACGACGCTGAGCACGGCGTTGCTGCCCTCGACGCCGAGCGTCAGGGTGACGTTCGTTCCCGCCGGGGTGTGCGCGTTCGCGTTGGCGAGGAGGTTCGAGACGACTCGGCGCAGCTGCGCGTCGACTCCCGTCACCTCGATGGCGACGCCTGGGATGTCGAGGTTCCACCGATGCTTCGGCCACGCAGCGTGCGCGTCGCCGACCGCCTCGAGGGCGATGAGCGACAGGTCGACCGTCCCGTGCTCGACGTCGACACCCTCATCGAGGCGGGCGAGCAGCAGGAGCTCCTCGACGAGCGCGGTCATGCGGACGGACTCCGAGTCGATCCGCTCGAGCGCGCGAGCAGTGTCCTCCGGCAGGTCTGCGCGGCTGCGGCGCGTGAGCTCGGAGTAGCCGCGGATGGACGCGAGGGGAGTGCGCAGCTCGTGGCTCGCATCCGCCACGAACTGCCGCATCTTCGCTTCGCTCGCCTCCCTCGCGGTGAAGGCGCGGGAGATGTGCCCGAGCATCGTGTTGAAGGCCTGGCCCATGCGCCCGACCTCGGTGCGCGGGTCCGCGTCGCGCGGTTCGACCCGTACGTCGAGGGCGGCGTCGCCCGAGGTGAGGGGCAGCTTCGAGATGCTGGTCGCGAGATGCTCGACCCGCTCGAGCGGTGCCATGGATGCGCGGATCCAACGCGACGTGAAGATCGCGGCGAGCCCCATGCCGAGGAGTCCGATGAGGGCGATCATGAGGCTCAGCGTCGTCGTCGTCGCGTTGACGTCGCCGAGTGGGAGCGCGATGACGACGCCGTATCCGGCTGGCCCTTCGCTCGCTTGCGCCCTGACTTCGCCGATGCCGAGGACGGTGACGGTGTGCGCCTGCCCATCCTGTGGGACGCTCGCAAGTTCCTCGGCGGTGGCCGGGGAGATCAGCACGACCTCGCCGAGACTGTTGAGGGCGCCCGCCGAGATGACGGTGTCGTCGTCGATGACCGCGCCGACGGTGCCCTCTGCCTGGCCGGGGAGCTTCAGCACGAACGTCGCGTTCGGGGTGATGGAGAGGGGTCCACCCGTGTCGCCGTGACCGGACGCGCCTTCGCGCCCGCGGTCGCTCGCAGAGGAAAGCTGCTGGTCGAGCCGGTCGACGAGCACGTTGTGCAGCAGCGTCACGCTCACGGCGCCGATGACGGCGGTCACGATGACGAGCGTCGCGACGAGTCCGAGGACGAGTCGACGCCGGAGGGTCAGCGGCGCACGCTCGCGCCTTGAATCCACGCCCGACGGTGGAGCATTCGGGGGCAGAGCTGCAGGGGATGCGCCTCCCGGCGCGCTCATTCCGTGGCCTTGAGCATGTAGCCGACGCCGCGAACCGTGCTGATCATGGGCTCACGGCCGGCGTCGACCTTCTTGCGCAGGTAGGAGATGTACAGCTCGACGACGGTCTCGCGCCCGCCGAAGTCGTAGCTCCACACGTGGTCGAGGATCTGCGCCTTCGACAGCACGCGGCGGGGGTTGCGCATGAGGAAGCGCAGCAGCTCGAACTCGGTGGCCGTGAGCTCGATGAGGTCGTCGCCGCGGCGCACCTCGTAGCTCTCCTCGTCGAGGCTGAGGTCGCCGACGCGCAGCACGGGGTCGTTGGCGCCGCCCTGCGTGAGCATGGAGCGTCGGACGAGGCCGCGCACGCGCGCGATGACCTCCTCCAAGCTGAAGGGCTTCGTGACGTAGTCGTCGCCGCCGGCTGTGAGCCCCGCGAGTCGGTCGGCGAGCGCGTCCTTCGCGGTCAGGAACAGCACGGGCAGCGTCTCGTCGTCGGCGCGGATGCGGTGCAGCAGCGAGAGCCCGTCCGTGTCGGGGAGCATGATGTCGAGCACGGCAGCGTGCGGCTTGAACTCGCGGGCGACCTTCACCGCGGATGCCCCGTCCGCGGCGGTGCGCACTTCCCAGCCCTCGTAGCGCAACGCCATCCTGAGGAGGTCGGTGAGCGAGGGCTCGTCGTCGACGACGAGCACTCGGATGGCGGACCCGTCGGCCGCCTTGAGCATCGGGCCGAGTCGCGAGCTCGACTGATCGGTGGGAGGCATGCCTCTAGTCTCCTCCTTGATCTATGGAGGAGCTATGAGGCGCCTGAGCGCCGGGTATGGGGTCGGCAACGGGCGCGCAACGTTCTGGGCCGCATCCGCTCACCCACCCATCGAGTCAGCCGAAGAGCGTCTCCCCGACGTACCCGCCCTCGCGAGCGCCAGGGGGAATCGCCCAGATGCCGCTTCCGGTGTGCTTGATGTACTCGTTGAGGAGGTCGGTGCTGAGCGACTGCTGCACGCGGATGAACTGCTCCGGGTCTCGCTGGTAGGACAGGAAGAAGAGGCCGGCGTTGAGGCGTCCGAGCTCATCGTTGCCGTCGACGAAGTTGTAGCCGCGGCGCAGGAGCCGAGCTCCCGCGTTCTTGGTGGGGTGCGCAAGCGCGACGTGGGAGTTCGCGTCGATCGCCGGCTGCCCGAACGTCGTGCTGCTCTCGGCCGCGAAGTCGGGTTCGGCGAACTCCTCGCCGCCGCTGAGCGGCGCCCCGGCGCGCTTGTCGCGGCCGATGATCTGCTCCTGCTCCTCGAGCCTGACCCGGTCCCAGGACTCGATCATCATGCGGATTCGCCTCGCCACGAGGTAGGAGCCGCCGGCCAGCCAGTCGGCGCCGTCGCCTGGCGCGACCCAGACGTGCTCCGTCGTGGCGCTCGTCTCTTCCGCCTTGACGTTCGCGGTGCCGTCCTTGAAGCCGAAGAGGTTGCGAGGTGTGGCCTGGCTCGTCGAGGTCGACGAGGTGCGCCCGAAGCCCAGCTGCGACCAGCGCAGGATGACGCGGCCGAAGCCGATGCGCGTGAGGTTCCGGATCGCGTGGACCGCGACCTGGGGGTCGTCGGCGCAGGCCTGGATGCAGAGGTCGCCGCCCGAGAGCGCGCTGTCGAGCGCGTCTCCGGAGAAGCGTGGGAGCTGCGTGAGCTTCGCCGGCTGCTTGCTGGCCAGGCCGAAGCGGTCGACCCCGTCGCCGTCGACGAAGAGCGTCGGGCCGAAGCCGAACGTGATGGTGAGTGCCGAGGGCGGCAGTCCGAGGGCCTCGCCGGTGTCGTCGGGTGGGGCGAGCGGCGACCCTCCGACGGCTCCGGAGGCGGAGACGTCGAGGCCCTGCACGAGTCGCGACGACGCGTAGCTCCAGTCCTGCAGCAGCTCCGCGAGGTCCTCCCTCGTCGTTCCCTCGCGGACGTCGAAGGTCGCGAAGTGGATGCGGTCCTGGGCCGGGGTTACGATGCCGGCCTGGTGCTCGCCGTTGAAGGGGTACTGGGTTCCGCTGCCGGCGTGGGAGGTGGCACCGGCACCGGTTGCCGCGGCGATCCCGAAGCCGCCGGCGCCACCTGCGGCGATTCCGGCCGCGCCTGCGCCGAGGAGGCCGAGGAGACCGCGGCGGGACAGGCCGCGGGCGGGTTCTTCGATGTCGTGTTCGTTCGGGGTCTCGCCTGCGCTCACGGGCAGCCCTCCTGGGTTGTTCTGATGAGAGTGGCCAGCTTGCGTGACCGTCCGCGGGTGGTCACCGCGTTCGGGGTGACCACAGGCGGATGCTGACGCAAGCTGGCCGGGTGCGCTGGGAACGCTATGCCGGCAGCCCGAGCACGGTGGTCGTGAGCTGCGAGAGCGGCTCGGCGAGCGCGTCGACCTGGGTCGACAGCTCCTTTACCTGCTCGGGGGTGAGGTCGCGGTAGTTGGTGAAGCCGTCCTCATAGCTGCCGTAGCTCGCGAGCAGATCGTTGAGCGCGGTGAACTCGGTGCTGATCGAGTCGGCGATCGCGATGCCGTCCTCGCCCTTCGACCGGGCGACGTCCTCGACGATGCCGAACGCGACCTCCGCGCCCTCGACGTTCGCCTTGAAGTCGCTGAGGTCGGTGCCGGACCACCAGTCCTCCTCACCCGAGATCTTGCCGGTCGCGACCTCGTCGAGCAGGCCGATGGCGCCGTTCGTGATGTCCTCGATGGAGATCGAGAACTCGTCGCTGTTCACGAGGTCCGCGAGCTGCTGGATGTCGGCGACGAGCTGGTCCGCGTACTGCGCGCGCTCCGCCGTGGTCGACGGCGCCCAGTCCAGGAACGCGTCGGTGTCGTCGGAGTTCTTGGCGCCGGGCTGCGGCTGCCAGAGGTCCTTCTCGATCCGGTGGAAGCCGGTCCAGTCGAGGCCTTCGGCGACGGCGTCGACCTCGCGGTAGTCGATCTTCGGGTCGAGGTCGCCGAAGGCCTCGGCGGTCGGCTCGATGCGCTCGTATGGCACGCGCGCGGCTGCGAAGAGCTCGCGCGCGGCTTCGTCATCGCCCGACTTGTAGGCGGTGGTGAACTGATCCACGAGGGGGACGAGCTCGGCGACCTGGTTGCGCAGGTAGGCGGTGTAGCTCGTGACGGCTTCGTCGTAGGCCGCCTGGTCGTCGGCGGCGACCGCGACTGCCTCGCCCGAGACAGAGAAGGCGGTCTGGCCGATGCCGGCCCCGAGCATGCCCGGCTTGCACACGGTGAAGTAGCTGCCTGGCTGCGCGACGACCGAGAGCTGGCGGCTCGTGCCTGGCGCGATGTTCTCGACCTCGCCGACGATGCGGAGTCCGTCGTCGGCGAGCAGGTAGAACTCGGTGACGCGTTCGCCGTCGTTGGTGACCTCGAAGGTGATGGGGCCGCTGGCGGCGGAGTCACCGGAGACCGTGCAGTCGGTGTCCGTGCTCGAGACGGCGAGCGAGGCGGCGGAGTCGGCCGGCGCGTTCGGCACGCAGCCGGTGAGGGAGACGAGCGTGACGGCGGAGAGCAGTCCGACCGTGAGTGGCTTGAGGTGCATGGTTGTCCTTCTGAGAGCGGGTGCTGAAAGCGGGTGCTGAGGTCGGTGCTCAGCGTGCGGCGGTCGCCGCGGGCTGAGGTGATGTGGGGGTCGATTGGCGGCGGCCGGAGCGCGTGCGGATGACGAAGAGCGCGGCTGTCGGGATCAGGTAGGCGAAGTAGGCGAGGATCTCGGGCTTCGTCATCTCGGGCGTGAAGCCGATGGTGCCCTTGAGGAGCGCCCCGAGGAGCCCGTCCGGCGGGATGACCTCTGGGATTCGGAACGCCCACGCGTTCTCCCCGAACCAGGCCTGCACGGCGGCGGATGCGCCCTCCGGCGCCGCGATGAAGGGGCCGGGCAGGACGGCGGCTTCCTGCAGGTCGTGGATGGCGTAGGCGACGATGCCGGCGGCGAAGACGATGAGGATGGCGCCGGTCCACGTGAAGAACGTCGAGAGGTTGATGCGCACGACGCCGCGGAAGAGCCCCCAGGCGAGGCCGACCGCGAGGAGCAGGCCGACGATGGCGCCGAGGAAGCCGAGCACCCAGCCGTCGCCCGAGCGGGTGGTCGACCAGACGAAGAGCGCCGTCTCGAGCCCCTCGCGTGCGACGGAGACGAAGGCGACGGCGACGATGCCCCACCCGCTGCCCCCGAGGTGCCGGTCGACCTGCCCTTCCAGCTCGTGCTTGAGGGTCTTGGAGACTCGGAGCATCCAGAAGACCATCCAGGTGACCATGGCCACGGCGACGAGCGAGAGGCTGCCGCCGATGATCTCCTGCGCCTGGAAGGAGAGCCCGTAGGCGCCGAAGGTGAGGACGGCGCCGAGGATGAGCGACGCGACGACCGCGAAGGCGACGCCGAGCCAGATGCGGCGCACGATGTCGGGACGCTGGATGCGCCTTGCGTAGGCGATGAGGATGCCGACGACAAGCGCCGCTTCGAGGCCTTCGCGGAGTCCGATGAGCAGAGAGCCGAGCATGTTGGGTTCCTGGGCGTGAGGGGGTACGGGCTGGCGGGCGTGAGGGCCAGCCATAGCCCAGGCGTCCATGCGCGGTAGGCCAGGTAAGGCTTACCTTTCGCGAAGATACACCCGTCCTCGGCGAATTGCCAAGTCCCCGATACCGAGGATCGCGCACCCGCCACGATCGGGCTGGAACGGGGCGGAAGGTCCCACCGAGACGACTCAAGTACCGTGGGCAGCGGCCCGCGCCACCGTCGGGCATCAGCCAGTTCAGGAGGAGCATTCGTGCAGACCATCGACATCACCCAGCTCGCGGCGCTCGGCGAGCAGGCCACGGTCATCGACGTCCGCGAGCCGGACGAATTCTCGGCCGTGCGCATCCCCTGGGCCAGCAACGTGCCGCTCAGTGAACTTGTGGAGCGCGCAGACGAGGTGCCGGATGACGGCCCGGTCTACCTGATCTGCGCGGCTGGTGTGCGCAGCGAGCGAGCCACTGCCTACCTCGAGCAGCAGGACAAGCCGGTCGTCAACGTGCTCGGCGGCATGTCGGAGTGGGCGGGCGCCGGCCACACGGTCGAGCGCGGCTGACGCGAGCAGCCAGGAGCGCTCACCGCCGAGTACCGAACGGCGACGGGGAGTTCTCCCCGTCCTCTCGGGTGTGCCGCGCGACGATTCTCGCTAGCGTGGGGCCACCTCGACTGGGGCGCCAACGGCGCCCCAGATCCACCGGCGATGGGAGTGGAGCGTGAACAGTCCACGGCGTCCTGCGCGCACCCGCGACGCCCCGAACCGGCTGGCCTCGCAGCCGAACACCGAGGCGCAGCGGCAGGCCGAGCAGCAGCACCGGGCGGCGCAGGCAGATCCCTTCGGCCACACGCTGCCGCGGCGCCAGCCAGCCGTCCAACCGCCTCCGCTCTTCATCCCGGGCTTCCGGTACTACCCGCCCGCGGCCCGCATCCGCGCCGCGGGGTAGCACCGAGTCATCGCTCGCTGCTGAGCGCATGGAGCGATCGCGCCTGTGGATGACCGAGCGGATGTCCGAGGTCGCGCCTAGGGTTGCTTGCATGGTCGCAACGCACGAGACAGATGCCCCCGCTCCATCAGGGACCCTGCTCCAGCGCGCGCAGACGGTGCTCAGGGAGGTCTTCGGCTACGACGACTTCCGCGGCGACCAGGCGCAGATCATCGAGCGGCTGTGCGCCGGCGACGATGCCGTCGTGCTCATGCCGACCGGTGGCGGGAAGAGCCTCTGCTACCAGGTGCCCGCGCTGGTCCGCGAGGGCACCGGCGTCGTCATCTCGCCGCTCATCGCGCTCATGCACGACCAGGTCGGGGCACTCGAGCAGCTCGGCGTGCGGGCGGCCTTCCTCAACTCCACGCAGTCCATCGACGAGCGCCGCGACGTCGAGCGTCAGCTGCTGGCGGGCGAGCTCGACCTCATCTACCTGGCGCCGGAACGTCTGCCCGTCGCAGCCGACCTCCTCAGCCGAACGAACATCTCGCTGTTCGCCATCGACGAGGCGCACTGCGTCGCGCAGTGGGGTCACGACTTCCGACCCGACTACCTGAACCTGTCGATGATCGCCGAGCGGTGGCCCGGGGTTCCGCGCATCGCGCTGACGGCGACCGCGACGAGCGAGACGCGGCAGGAGATCGTCGAGCGGCTAGCGCTCGACGACGCGAAGGTGTTCGTCGCGAGCTTCGACCGCCCCAACATCCAGTACCGCGTCTCCCCCAAGCGGACCCCGAAGGCGCAGCTGCTGCGCCTCATCCAGGAGGAGCACGCGGGCGATGCGGGCGTCGTCTACTGCCTGAGTCGAAAGTCGGTCGAGAACATCTCGGAGTGGCTGCGTGGGCAGGGCGTGAATGCCCTCGGCTACCACGCCGGCATGCCCGCCGAGACGCGGGCGAGGCACCAGTCGAAGTTCCTGCGCGAGGACGGGGTCGTCATGGTCGCGACGATCGCGTTCGGCATGGGCATTGACAAGCCCGATGTGCGCTTCGTCGCCCACCTCGACCTGCCGAAGAGCATCGAGGGCTACTACCAGGAGACGGGTCGAGCCGGACGCGACGGGCTCCCCTCGACCGCGTGGCTCGCCTACGGGCTCCAGGACGTGGTGCAGCAGCGGCGCATGATCGCCGAAGGCGATGGCGACGCGCAGCGCAAGCGCGCGCAGAGCCAGCACCTCGACGCCATGCTCGCGCTCTGCGAGACGGTCACGTGTCGCCGCGTGCAGCTCCTCGCCTACTTCGGGCAGCTGAGCGAGCCGTGCGGCAACTGCGACACGTGCATCTCACCTCCCGACTCGTGGGACGGCACGATTCCCGCGCAGAAGCTGCTCTCGACGGTGCTGCGGCTCGACAGGGAGCGCAACGGCCAGGCGTTCGGCGCCGGCCAGCTCATCGACATCCTCACGGGGAAGACCACCGACAAGGTCACGCAGTGGAAGCACGACGAGCTCTCCACGTTCGGCATCGGCAAAGACCTGGGCGACACGGAATGGCGCGGGGTCGTGCGCCAGCTGCTCGCGGCGGGCGTGCTCGCGGTGCGCGGCGAGTACGGCGTGCTCGCGCTCACCAGCGAGGCCGCCCCGGTGCTGCGCGGCGAGCGTCAGCTCATGTTCCGCAAGGAGCCCCCGAAGGCGCCCGGCTCGAGCGGGCGACGCTCGCGCGGCGAGTACTCGGGCCGCTCCGGCGGCGGCAGCGCGGCGGCCGCGGCCCTCACCGAATCGCAGCGCGAGGTGTTCGAGCGGCTGCGTGCCTGGCGGGCGGAGACCGCGAAGGAGCAGGGCGTGCCGGCGTACATCGTGTTCACGGATGCGACGCTCGCGGCCATCGCCGAGGTGAAGCCGCGCCAGCACGCGCAGCTCGCGGCGATCTCAGGCGTCGGCGCGGCGAAGCTGGAGCGCTACGCCGACGACGTGCTCGACGCCATCGCGGATGAGTAGCGCCGCCGACCTCGAACCGTGATGGGTTTCAGTGACCGTGATGGGATAAAACCCATCACCGGTCACCGAAACCCAGCACGAGCGCCCCGAGAACCCATCGGCGTCGCCGGAAGCCAGCCTCCGCACACGTTGAGCGGGGGCGGGGGCACGGACTGCAGGTCAGTCAGCGTCCTGTTGCCTGGCGGCTAGGAGAGCACTCGGTGCACGCGCAGCGCTTCGACGACCAGCCCGTGGTCCTCGTGCATCTCGAGGCCGCTCACGCCGACGGCACCGGCGAGCGTTCCCCCGATGCGGATGGGGAAGGCGCCGCCGGCAGCGGCGTACTCGCGCGGGTCGAGCAGCGAGTCGGCGGCGAAGTCCTCGCCGTTCGCCTGATAGATGTACCGGACCGCGAGGGTCGAGTGGCCGAAGTGCTCGACGACCCGGAACTTGCGGGCGAGCCACGCGTCGTTGAGCGCCGCGGAGCCGGGGGTCGCCGCGTGGAACGCCCGCTGCCCGCCCAGGACGATCGAGACGGCGACGCTGTGCCCGCGCACGAGCGACTCGTGGCGCAGCCACGTGCCGACCTGCCAGGCATCCTCGAGCGTGAAGCTCGGGAAGTCGAGCTCCCGCTCTTCGGCGCGCAGGAGCTGGAGGATGTCGTCGACGGGCAGGGCGACGTATGGCGGAGTGGGGGCGGAGCTCATGGTTCACCTCGGTGTGCGGAATGAGTGGAGTGCTGGGGCACGCCTACGTGCCTGCAAGCGAGCATAACCCTCGAAGCCTCATTTGTCATGACATACGAACATGATCGATTTCACCCTCCGGTATGACGCGATACATCGCGAGTTCCGGCAGGCTGTTCGCATGCGCACTCTCCTTAACATCATCTGGCTCCTCCTCTCGGGGTTCTGGCTCTTCTGCGGCTACGTCCTCGCGGGCGTGCTGCTGTGCATCCCGATCATCACCATCCCGTGGGCGATCGCCTCGTTCCGCATCGGCCTCTACGCGCTCTGGCCCTTCGGACGCGACGTCGTCTCGCGAGCCGACGCCGGCGCGTTCTCGTTCATCGGCAACGTCGTCTGGTTCGTCCTCGCGGGCTGGTGGCTCGCGATCGGCCACATCGTCTCTGGCATCGCACTGTGCGTCACGATCATCGGCATCCCGATGGGCATCGCCGACTTCAAGATGATCCCGATCTCCCTCTCGCCCCTCGGCAAGGAAGTCGTCGACCGTGACAACGGCCCGTTCGGCAGCCCGCGGCGCTGACGGGTCTCCCCGAGCGCAAGGAACGGCCGGCACCCAACTGAGGGTGCCGGCCGTTCCGCGCGCTGCTCGCGGCGTCTCGCGGTGGATGCGCGCGCCTACTTCACGGGCACGTCCGGGATGTCGTCCTCCACTTCGCGGATGACGGCGATGTCCTGCGTGTATCCGCCGAGCTGTTCGAGCTCGTGGGCGAGCTCCTCGAGCTCGGCACCGCCGGCCATCTGCGCCGTGAGCTCGTCGAGGGTGATGTCGGCCTTGTCGTAGTAGCCGATCGACTTGCCGCGCTTGAGGAGCAGGAAGCTGTCGCCGACAGGGAACGCGTGGTGCGGGTTGTGGGTGATGAAGATCACGCCGAGCCCGCGGTCGCGGGCCGCGAGGATGTAGCGCAGCACGACGCCGGACTGCTTCACGCCGAGGGCGGCGGTCGGTTCGTCGAGGATAAGCGCCTTCGCGCCGAAGTACACGGCGCGGGCGATCGCGACGCACTGCCGCTCGCCGCCGGAGAGCTGGCCGATGGGCTGGTCGACGTCGCGAAGGTCGATGCCCATGTCGAGCAGCTCCTTCTTGGTGATGGCCTTCATCTGGTCGACGTCGAGGCTCTTGAAGGGGCCGAAGCCCTTCGTGAGCTCGGAGCCGAGGAAGAAGTTGCGCCAGATGGGCATGAGCGGCACGACCGCGAGGTCCTGGTAGACGGCCGCGATGCCCCGCTCGAGGGCCTCGCGCGGCGACTTGAGGTGCACCGACTCGCCCTCGATGAGGAACTCGCCGTCGGTGTGCTCGTGGCGTCCCGCGATGATCTTGATGAGCGTCGACTTGCCGGCACCGTTGTCGCCGAGCACGCACGTGACGCGACCCGGATCGACGTCCATGTCGACGTTCTGCAGGGCGAGGATGTTGCCGTACCGCTTGCCCGCATCCCGGAGCGAGATGAGGTGCGTGCCCTGCTCGACGCGGTCGGGTTGCCGCACGTCCGCTGCTGCTGTCTGGTTGGTTGTCATCACTTCTGCTCCGCTCGCTTCTTGACGACGAGGTTCACGATCGTTGCCATCAGCAGCATGAGGCCGAGGAAGAACTTGAACCAGTCCGGGTTCCACTGGGCGTAGACGATGCCCTTGTTGGCCATGCCGAAGATGAGGGCGCCGATCGCGCCGCCGATCGCCGAGCCGTAGCCGCCGGTGAGGAGGCAGCCGCCGATGACGGCCGCGATGATGTACAGGAACTCGTTGCCGATACCCTCGCCCGACTGGACCACGTTGAAGGCGAACAGGTTGTGCATGCCCAGGATCCAGGCGCAGAACCCGACGCCCATGAAGAGGCCGATCTTGGTCGCCGTGACGGGCACGCCGACCGCGCGGGCCGCGTTCTCGTCGCCGCCGACGGCGAAGATCCAGTTGCCGATCTTGGTGCGCATCAGGATGAACGTGGCGACGAGCACCAGCGCGATCCAGATGAAGACGGTGACGTTCACGTTGACGCCGAAGACGGGGATCTCGCTGGCAAAGATCGCCTTGGCCGATGCGAAGCCGTCCATGTCCGCGATGGCGGGGCTGGAGACACCGCCGCCGACGAGTCGAGTGATGCCGAGGTTGAGCCCCGTCAGCATGAGGAACGACGCGAGCGTCACGATGAACGACGGCAGCTTCGTCTTGATGAGCAGCCAGCCGTTGATGAAGCCGACGGCGAGGGCGAAGACGAGGCCCATGAGCACGCCCACCCACACGTTGGTGGCGAAGTACCAGCTGAAGAGGGATGCGGTGAGTGCCGAGGAGATGACGGCGACACCGGCGGAGAGGTCGAACTCGCCGCCGATCATGAGGAGGGAGACGCCGACCGCCATGATGCCGATCGTGGAGGCGCCGTAGAGGACGGTCGCGAGGGAGGTGACCTGGGTGAAGACGGGCGCCGCGATCGCGAAGAAGACGAACACGACGATTGCGCCGACGACGGCGCCCATCTCGGGCCGACCGAGGATGACCGACAGCGGCGAGCGTCTGCCGATACGCTCGTCGGCGCTCGAGGATACGGGGCCGGTGGCGGGTGTTCGGGGCGATGCTGAAGTTGGTGTTGCGGTGTGAACCATGACTGCACTTCCTTGTGAGAGGTCGGGATGGCCGCGGCTCGCAGCCATCCCGACCGTGGCTCGCTGGTTAGCGGATACCCTTCTTGGCCTCTTCGAGGACAACGGCCGCGTTGCTCTCGTCGATGATCGTCGGGCCGGTGAGCACGGGCTTGCCGCCACCGAGGGCGAACTCGCCGTTGTTCTGCAGCCAGAGCGAGTCGACTGCCATGTATCCCTGCAGGTAGGGCTGCTGATCGACGGTGAACACGACGTCGCCGTCGACGATCGCCTGCGCGAGGTCTGCGTTGAGGTCGAAGGACGCGACCTTGGCGCTGGAGCCGGTCTCGGCGACCGAATCGATCGCCGTGAGCGTGAACGGAGCGCCGAGTCCGATGACGACGTCGGTGTCCGGCGTCGACTGGAGCTTGGCGGAGATGGTCGACTTGACCTGCGTCATGTCCGTGCCGGTCACGTACAGGATCTCGGTGGCTGGCACCTTCTCCTTGATGCCGGCGCAGCGGGCTTCGAGGCCGACGTGGCCCTGCTCCTGGATGATGCAGAGGGGCTTCGTGTAGCCGAGCTCGGTGATCTTGTCGCCAGCGGCCTGGCCTGCAACCACTTCGTCCTGGCCAATGTAGGTGAAGGCACCGAATTCGAAGGCCTCCTTGCTTCCGCCGTTGAATGCGACCACGGGGATACCGGCGTCGACGGCGGCCTTGATGGAGTCTTCGAGTGCGTCCCCCTTGGCGATCGTGACGGCGATGCCGTCGACGCCCTGGTCGATCGCCTGTTGGATGAGCTGGGCCTGGTTCGGCGCCTGCGGGTCGGAGGAATAGAGCAGTTCGACGTTGTCCTTCGCCGCCGCGGTCTCGGCGCCCTTCCGAACGATGTCCCAGAAGGTGTCTCCCGGGGCGGCGTGCGTGATCATCGCGATCTTGATGGAGGGCGTGTCTGCGACGCCCGCGACCGCCGGGTCTTCGGCCGTTCCGGTGTCGCGTCCGCCTGCGGAGGAGCAGGCGGTGAGCGCGAAGACCGGCACCATTGCGAGCGCTGCCAGGCCGAACATGAGACGTTTCTTCTTCACGAAAACTCCTTTGAATGCCGTGATGACGCCAGTTGGACGCTCGACAGGACAGCCGCTGGGGGACGGCGTCTTGAGGAACCCACGTGTGCTCGCTCGGTCATCCTTGTCCGAGAGCGACGAGCACGTCACTGACTTGTCATGACAATAGCTCAACAGGTGTATTAAGCAAATACTTTTTTGTGACGCGTCCATCTCAGCTTCGTCACGACGCGAGAAGGTGGGCGATCGCGGAGCGACCGCCCACCCGGAGAGCAGAGGTGACCCCCTACTCCACCGGCTCCTCACGCCCACTCGCGAGCGACCGCGTCGCGGCCTCCGCGATCGCCTGGGCCCGCAGCGCATCCCGCAGCGACGGTGACGGCGCGTGACCACCCTCGAGCGCCGCGACGAACTCCGCGAGCGCGGCCGCGTACGTGGGCTGCACGCGCTCGAACCAGCCGGCGTGCATCCCCGACCCGACGACGACGCCCTTGCCGTACCTCGCGACCTGACCTGCGGGGTGCCGCTTCGCCTCGACGAGCCCCTCCGAGCCGAACACCTCGATGCGCTCGTCGTAGCCGTACCCCGAGCGACGGATGCTGTCGATCTGCACGAGCGCACCATTCGCGAGCCGCACGGTCGCGATCGACGTATCGACGTCGCCGTACTCGGCGACCCTCGGCTCCGCGAGCGCGCTGCCCGCCGCGTACACCGCGACGGCGTCGAGTCCCGTGATCCACGTCGCGAGGTCGAAGAAGTGCACCGTCTGGTCGCGCATCTGCCCGCCCGAGACCGCGATGTACTCGAGCGGCGGCATGGAGGGGCCGCGACTCGAGAGCTGCAGCAGCTCGACGGTACCGATCTCCCCAGCATCCACGGTGCGCTTCAGCTCGGCATAGTCGCGGTCGAAGCGTCGGTTGAAGTCGACCATGGCGGTGATGCCGGATTCCTCGACGTACTCGACCGTCTCGCGAGCGCGCTCCAGATCGAGATCGATGGGCTTCTCGCAGAGCGCCGCGACACCGGCATCGGCCGCGAGCCGCAAATGACCGGCATGCTTGTTCGTGGACGACGCGATGAGCACCGCGTCGACCTCTGACGCATCGAAGAGCTGCTCGAGCGAGGACGCCGCGGCGGCACCGTGCGAGGCAGCCAGCTTCTCGGCCCTGGCCCGGTCGACGTCGTAGACGAATCGGAAGTCGACGTCCGGGTTGGCCGCGAGACTCTGGGCGTGGACGGCGCCGATGAACCCGGCGCCGATGAGGGCGAAACGCTGCATGTCACTTCCCTCCGGCTTCCCGGAGCTCGGCGTCGGCCGCAGCCACCTCGGCGTCGCGGTCGGCGACGCTCGCGGGCACGGTCCACGCCCCATCCGCCGCGTGCGAGGCCGCGACGGCCTCCACGAACTGCACCCCGATGAGACCATCGATGCCCGTCGGGAACGACAGCTCGCGGACCGTCGAGCCTCGCGCGTCCCGGCGCGCCTCGAGCTCGTCGGCGAGGTCGCGGTAGAAGTTGCCGAACGCCTCGAGGAACCCCTCGGGGTGCCCGAGCCCGACCCTCGTGAGCCTCGCGGAGTCCTCGGAGAGCGACGCGAGGCCGTGCGTGAAGATCGTCGTCGTCCCCTCCAGATCCTGGAAGGTGAGGTGGTGCGGGTCCTCGTGCTGCCACTCGAGGCTGCCCTCGTCGCCGAACACCCGGATGCGCAGCCCGTGGTTGTGACCCGTCGCGGCCATGCTCGCCCAGAGACGGCCGGGGGTGTCGTCGACGAGCCTGAGCGCGACCGTCGCGTTGTCGAAGACCCTGCGTCCCGGCACGAGCGTGTGCAGCTGGGCGGAGACCTGCTCGGCCTCGAGGCCCGTGATGTAGCGGGCGAGGTGGTAGGCGTGCGTGCCGAGGTCCCCGACCACGCTCGGGAAGCCGGCGATGTCGGGGTCCGTGCGCCAGCTCGCCTGCTTGTGGCCGGTCAGCTCCAGCGGCGTCGCGGCCCACCCGGAGGCGTGCTCGACGTCAACGAAGGTGAGGCGCCCCAGGCGTCCGTCGCTGACCATTCGAGCGGCCTCGCGCACCATCGGGTAAGCCGAGTAGCAATGGGGGACGGCGAGGATCGCTCCGCTCGCGGCCGCCAGCTCGACGAGCTCGCGCGCGGTCGCGGAGTCCTGCGTGAGCGGCTTCTCGCACACGACGTGGATGCCGCGCTCGAGGAACGCCTTGGCCACCTCGAAGTGGGTGTCGTTCGGCGTCGCGACGATGACGACGTCGACACCGTCCGCCCTCGTCGCCTCGACCTCCGCCATCTCCTGGTAGCTCGCGTAGCTGCGTTCCGGAGCGACCCCGAGCGATGCGGCCACCTCGGCCGACTGTCCGCGGTCGCGGCCGAAGACCCCGGCGTCGAGGGCGTATCGGTCGTCCAGCCGCATCCCGAATCGATGCGTCTTGCCGATGTCGGCACCGATGCCGCCACCGACCATTCCTGCGCTCAGCCGGCGCGCGTTCTGTCTGCTCATGTCACCCTCGGTGCTCGTCTGCTTTGCCTTGCCACTCTTGGACAAATATGGATCGATGCAAATAGTTCCACACGATGCCGGGAAAGGCCATACGCTGGTGGCGACCAGATGCAGAGCACGGAGGCGACCTCGTGAGCGAGACCCCGAAGTCCCCCGCGGCACCAGTCACGATCCGTGACGTCGCCGAGCAGGCCGGCGTCTCCAAATCCCTCGTCTCGCTGGTCCTGCGCGACGCACCGCACGTGAGCGACGCGAGACGCCAGGCAGTGCTCGCTGCGATCGCCGAGCTCGGCTACCGGCCGAACGCGCACGCGCGAGGCCTCGCCCGCACCAAGACGAAGACCGTCGGACTCATCGTCAACGACCTCCGCAACCCCTGGTTCGTCGAACTCCTCGAAGGGGTCTCCGCCACGCTCCACGCCTCCGGCTACGCGACCCTCCTCGCCGACAGCCGCACCGACCAGCGCGTCGGGCGCAGCTCGCTGCAGACCCTCACGCAGCAGGGCGTCGACGGCATCGTCGTCATCGGCACCACCTCCGAGGCCGATGCCATCGCACGCATCGCCGACGACATCCCCACCGTGCTCGCCGGCACCCTCGACCCCGAGCTGCCCTCCGTCGACGTCGTCACCAACGACGACGAGGCGGGCGCCCACCAGGTGACCCGCCACCTCCTCGACCTCGGCCACACCCGCATCGCGTACCTGCAGGGCCCAGGTCGCATCAGCCGACTGCGCGAGCAGGGGTTCCTGCGCGCCATGACGGAAGCAGGCGTCGCCTCGAGCGCCGTCGTCGACGCAGGCGGCATGAGCGAGGAGAGCGCACATGCCGCAGCAGCCCGCCTCCTCAGCCGCTCGGCCGCCGAACGCGTCACCGCGATCTTCGCCTTCAACGACGCCTCGGCCATCGGCGTGCTCTCGGTCGCCGACACCCTCGGCCTCCGTGTCCCCGCCGACCTCTCCGTCGCGGGCTACGACAACTCCCCGCTCGCGAGGTTCCAGGTCGTCTCCCTCACGTCCGTCGACACCGGCAACTTCGCGATCGGCGTGCAGGCGGGCACGTTCCTGCTCGAACGGATGCAGCACCCCGTGCAGCTCCAGCGGGTGCAGCGGGTGGTCACGAGCCTCGCGGTGCGCGGGTCGACGGGCAGCGCCCCGGCCTGAGCCGCGGACGCGCGGGGGTGCAGGGGCGCCGGGCCAGGCACGCCCTGACTCGCGGAGGCGCGGGGGTGCGGCCCTGCGGGATACTGGCCGAGTGACCCCGATCATCCGCGATGCCACCGTCGACGACATCCCCGCGATCACCGCGATCTACAACGAGGACGTGCTGACGACGACCGTCAACTGGAACGCCGAGACGGTCGACGACGACGACCGTCGCTCCTGGTTCGCGGGGCGCACCTCAGCCGGCCTGCCCGTGCTCGTCGCCGTCGATGAATCGGATGCGGTGCTCGGCTACGCGAGCTACGGCGACTTCCGCACCTTCTCCGGCTACCGGCACACGGTCGAGCACTCCGTCTACGTGCGCGGCGAGGCCCGCGGGCGCGGACTCGGGAAGGCCCTCACGCTCGCGCTCATCGGCCGCGCCCGAGATGCGGGCAAGCACGTCATGGTGGCCGCCATCGACGCGGCGAACGTGACCTCGATCAGCCTGCACGAGCGTCTCGGCTTCGTGCACGCGGGCCGCCTCGACCAGGTCGGCACGAAGTTCGGCCGCTGGCTCGACGTGGTCTTCCTGCAGCTCATCCTCGACGACGGCACACCGGCCGACGCCGGACGCACCTGACCGCCGCCGTCGGAAAGGGCTCGGCGCCCGCGACCCCGCCCACGTGACCCCGCGACTGGCCGACTTCCGTGATGGAGGCCCGCAGACCAGCCCCCGAAGAGCCACCAGCCACCTGCCATCACGGAAATTGGCCACGGCCGCGCGAGGTGAGGCGAGGCAAGGCGACGTGCGCGAGGCGTCCGGCAGCGCCCCCGTCCGCGCGAAGCCGCGCGATCCTGCGCCGCGGCCGCACCGGGCCATGGCGCGGAGCTACTCGACGACGACGCGGAATGCGGAGACTGCCGAGTCCACGGCACCGCGCACGTGGCTCCCCGCCGCAGCCGAAGCGCGGAGGAAGTCGACGACCTCGAGCGTGATCTCCTCACCGGGGAGGACGTTCGGGATCCCTGGCGGGTAGGCGGCGAGCGAGTCGGCGGAGATGCGCCCGACCGCATCCGAGAACGACACCGTCTCGGCGTCAGCGAGGTATGCGGCGCGGGGGCGGATGCGCATGGCCCCTGGCCCCGGCATGGGCGGGATCGAGGGGGCCGAGTCGCCCGCCGCATCCGCAGCAAGCGAGTCGGCGGCGCCTGCCGCGATCTCGACGAGCGCGTCGAGCAGGACGCGTGTGTCCGGCGTCTTGCCGATGCCGATGACCGCGACGATGCAGCTGACGGTCGCCATCTCGACCATCACGCCGTATTCGCGGGCGAGCCGCAGCCGCACGGTGTGCCCGTCGAGGCCAGTCGCACGGATGTCGAGCGGGATGCGGAAGGGGTCGATCGCGACGGTCGACGGGAAGCCCCCGAACGCGTCGGAGGCCACAGGGAAGCGGCCGTCGGCACGGAACATCGCCCTGGCGGCGAGCACGGCAGCGTGCGACTCCTCGAGCAGGTCGCGGCGCTCGACGAGGTCACGACGGTCGAGGTCGAGCGATGCGAGCAGCAAGGAGCTCTCGCTCGTGGATGCGGTCATGCGGTGGGCGCGCTCGACGTGCGGCTCGAGGGCTCGCGCGATGGGCCCGTGCCCGAGGTGGACGAGCGCGCTCTGCGAGAGCGAGGACGTGAGCTTGTGGGTGCTCGTCACGACGAGGTCGGCACCGAGCCGAACCGGGGAGTCCGGAAGCTCGGGAAGGAAGCCGAAGTGGGCACCCCAGGCGGCGTCGACGATGAGCGCGGCGCCGGCCTCGTGTGCGACCTCGGCGATGCCGGCGACATCGGCGACCGCGCCGAAGTAGCTCGGGGACACGATGTAGATGGCCGCGACGTCACCGCCGCCGGATGCCTGCCGCTCGGCGAGCGCTTCGGCGACCGAGTCGGGGGTGACGCCGTGGGCGATGCCGTGCTCGAGGTCGACCTCCGGCAGCACGAAGCTCGGCGAGGAGCCGCCGAGGATGATGCCGTCGACGAAGCTCGAGTGGGCGCTGCGCTGCATGAGCACCCCCTCGCCAAGTCCCCTGGCCGCGAGCGCGGCCATGCGGTTGCCCATCGAGGAGCCGCCGGTCAGGAACCAGGTCCTGGACGCGCCCCAGGCGTCGGCGGCGAGCTGCTCGGCCTGCTCGCGGGGCGAGCCGTCACCGAGGTCGATGCCGTCGAGCAGGGGCGTCACGTCGAGTTCGAGGACGCGCTCGCCGAAGTACTCGGCCTGCCCGAGGCCGAGGCCGCTGGCGTCGGCGCCGTGCCCCGGGACCAGGAAGGCCGTCGAGTCGCGGGCAGCGTGCATCGCGAGCGCCGCCGCGTAGGGGGCGCCGGCCGTCTCGCGGCTCGCGCCGCTCGCCCCCATCTGGCTCTGTCCCTGCACGCCCAGACTTGCATTCGCCGCGGCTCCGCCGAAGGCGCCCGCTGCGTCGTCGAGGGCGAACGTGGGGAACTCAGGTGCGTGCGTCATCCCCCTATCGTGGCACCCCGGCATCCAAGAGAGAATGGCAGGTTGCCGGGGTCGCTTCAGCCCTAGACTGAAGCCATGTATGATCGCCGATCCGCGGACCTCCCCGACTTCCGCGGACTCGCGGCGTTCGACGCGGTGCTCGCGGCGGGCTCCGTCTCAGCCGCGGCGACGGCACTCGGATGGAGCCACCCGACCGTCGACCACCACCTGAAGCGCCTCGAGCAGCAGGCGGGCACGAAGCTCCTCGAGCGCGGCCCTCGGGGAAGCGTGCCGACCGCGGCCGGCACCGTGTTCGCACCTCGGGCGAGGCAGCTGCTCGAGGGCGGACGCCGGGCATTCGCCGAGCTCGACGCCTGGCTCGACGACGAGCGACGCCTCGTCCGCTTCGGCATCTTCCCCACGCTCGGCGCCCTGGTCGTGCCCGGCATCCTGAGCCGCGCCGAACGAGAGCAGCTCAGCCTCGAACTGACCCTCGACGAGTGCGAGCGCCTCGGCCGGCAGCTCGAGCAGGGGCGGCTCGACGCGGCGGTCCTGTTCCAGGCGTCGGACCTGCCGACGCCGTTGTCCCCCGAGATCACCACCACGCTCCTCTTCGCCGAGCCGCTCTTCCTCGCCGTGCCTCGCGAGCATCCGCTCGCGGCCGCCGAGCGCCGGCAGCCGGTCCGGGGATTCGGCGAGCTGCGCGACGACCGCTGGGCGTTCGGTGCCTCCGGTGGAGACACGCTCGACGAGGCGACCCGGGAACACTGCAGGAGGGCCGGGTTCGAAGCGAGCACGGGGATGCGCTCGGACGATTACCCCGCGATCCTCGGGATGATCGCCGCGGGGCAGCTCGTCGCCGTGGTCCCTGCCTCGGTGGCGAGCTGGCACGACGACGCGGTGGCATTCGTGCCCATCGATCCCGCGACGCTCACGCGTGAGGTGGTGCTCGCGACGCGCGAGGAGCCGCCGGCTGGCCTGCGCGCGGCCATCACGGAAGCGCTCGCGGACCTCCACTCCCCCACCTCCGCCACCTGATGGCGGCATCGACGCGGTGCCGCGCGTCACGGTCGGAAACCTCCCGAGCGCACACCCTAGGCTCGCTTTGTTCTGACAAATGACGGAAGGCGAACAGTGACCAGCAACGTTCCTGCACTCGGGCTCAACGACGGCACCACGATCCCCGCGATCGGCTTCGGCACCTACCCCCACGCGGGCGAGGACTCGGCAGGCCCCACTCGCGAGGCGCTTGCGCTCGGCTACCGGCTGCTCGACACCGCCATCAGCTACGACAACGAGGAAGCCGTCGGGCGCGGCATCCGCGCCTCCGAGGTGCCACGCTCCGAGATCGTCGTGACGAGCAAGATCCCCGGCCGCTTCCACGGCTACGACGAGACCCTCACGGGCTTCGACGAGTCGATCGCGCGCCTCGGGCTCGAGCAGCTCGACCTGCTCCTCATCCACTGGCCGCTGCCCCGCCTCGAGAAGTACGTCGACACCTGGCAGGCCCTGGTGCAGCTGCAGAAGGACGGCCGCGTGCGCTCCATCGGCGTCTCGAACTTCACACCGGAGCACCTCACGAGGATTGTCGAAGCGACCGGTGTCACACCCGCCGTCAACCAGATCGAGCTGCACCCGTTCTTCCCGCAGGCCGCGCTCCGCGCGTTCCACGCCGAGCACGGCATCGTGACGGAGGCGTGGAGCCCGCTCGGTCGCGGTGAGCTGCTCGAGCACCCGGTCGTCGCCGAGATCGCCGCCGCGCACGAGGTGTCGCCAGCGCAGGCGATTCTCCGCTGGCACGTCGAGCTCGGCTCGGTGCCGATCCCGAAGTCACGATCCACCGAGCGCCAGGCGAAGAACCTCGACATCTTCGGCTTCCAGCTCGACCAGGCCGAGGTGGATGCGCTCACAGCACTCGAGCGCGGACGCATCTGGGACCAGGACCCGGACACGCACGAGGAGTTCTAGGCGGGAGCTCTCGCGGAGAGCCCGCGGCGACACCTCTCGCCGGGAGCCCGAGTCGGGACCTCCCGGTGGAGCATCCTGCCGCCGCTGGCCAACTTCCGGGACGAGCCGTGGCCTCGGGCCGCGCCCGGCGCCAGCTGCGCGCGCTCGTCACGCAAGTTGGCCAGGTCGAGGAGTGCGCCGGACCGCCGGAGACAGGTGTGGCCCGGTGCGGCTCATCTCACGATGGGCGGCACCGGGCCACGATGCTGCGCGCCGGCGCGACGCGCGGCGGACGCTAGAGCTGGCTGCCGCTGACCGCGAAGGTGTCGCAGGCGCCGGTGCCCTGCTCGTAGCCCGTGACGAACCAGTTCACGCGCTGCTCGCTCGTGCCGTGCGTGAACGACTCCGGGTTCACCTGGCCCTGCTGGCCCTGGATGTGGTCGTCGCCGACGGCGGATGCTGCCGACAGGGCGACATCCACCTGCTCGCGTGTCGGCGGCTCGAGGAGCGTCACGCCGTCGGCAGTCTCGGTGGTCGCCGCGGCGCCCAGCCAGGAGCCGGCGAAGCAGTCGGCCTGCAGCTCGATGCGCACGCCGTCAGAGGTCGGCCCCGTGTCCGTACGGTTCGTGGTGTCGAAGACACCCATCTGGTGCTGGATGTGGTGGCCCCACTCGTGCGCGACGACGTACATCTCCGCGAGCGGGCCCTCCTTGGCACCCAGCTGCGAGGTGAGCAGCTGGAAGAACGACGTGTCGACGTACATCGACGAGTCGCCGGGGCAGTAGAACGGGCCGACCGCGTTGGACGCGGTGCCGCAGGCCGAGCTCGTCTGGCCTTCGTAGAGGATGAACCCGGGCCGCTCGTACGTGACGCCGACGGCCGCGCTCTCGGTCTCCCAGAAGTCGGCGAGCGAGTTCTGCACGCCGACCATGCGGCACTCGATCTGCGCGTTCGCGTCAGCGCCGGTCTGGCAGGCTTCGAGGCCGGTGCCCTCGACCTGCTCCTGCGACTGCTGGCCCGTGTCGACGCCGCTGACGAGCCCCGTCAGGTCGACTCCGAGGAACTGCGAGGCGAGGAACGCCACGATGAGCAGGCCGATCGAGCCGCCGCCGATCGCGGCGGTCTTGGCCCCCCGGCCGCGCTTCTGCACGCCGCTCGTGTCGAGCTTCGCGTTCTCGTTGAAAGTCATGCGCGCAATCTACTCCGCTGGGCGGCCGGTCGGGGCGCTGATCGGCGAGCGTTCCCAAACCGAGGCCGAGCGGTGAGCGGATGCACACGCCGACTGCATCCGCTCGCCCTCGTTCACGGCGCCCGTGTGATGCGGGTCACTCCAGGATGCCGACGACCTTGGTCTGCGTCATGTCCTCGTAGGCGAACCGGACGCCTTCGCGCCCCATGCTCCCGTACTTGGCACCACCGAACGGCATCGCGTCGAAGCGGTAGTCGGAGGAGTCGTTGACCATGACGGCTCCGGCGTCGAGTTCGCGAGTCGCTCGCATCGCCGTCGCGAGACTGCCCGTGAAGACCGCAGCGTGCAGCGCGTACTCGGGCTCGTTGGCGAGATCGACGGCCTCCTCGAAGGTGGAGAAGGCCTCGATGACGACGATCGGCGCGAAGGCCTCCTCCGCCCACACGCATTGCTCGCGAGGGACGTCGGTGAGGACGGTCGGCGGGAAGATGTGCCCTTCGGCGCGACCGCCGAGAAGCAGCTCGGCCCCCGCGCGAACGGCGGCCTCGACCGCTTCCTCCGCCGATCGGGCGGCGGCGGTGCTGATCATCGGGCCCACGTCGGTCGTCTCCTGCCTGGGGTCGCCGACGGTGAGCTCGGAGGCGGCGGCGACGAACGCCGTTCGGAAGCGCTCGACGATCGATTCGTGCACGATGATGCGCTGCGTGCCGATGCAGTTCTGCCCCGCTGCCCAGAACGATCCAGAGACGCAGCGCCCGACGGCGGCCTCGATGTCGGCGTCAGCGAAGACGAGCACGGGCGCGTTGCCTCCCAGCTCCATGGCGACCTTCTTGATGCCGGCGGAGGCGGCGATCGCCTCACCCGTCCGGAACCCTCCCGTGAAGGACACCATGCGGACCTCCCTGGCCGAGACGAGCGCCTGCGACAGGCGACGGTCGCCGTGCACGGTGGTGATCACCTCCGCTGGAAGGCCCGCTTCGACGAGGAGGTCGACGAGGAGCCTGGCGGTCAGCGGCGTGAGCTGCGACGGCTTGAGGATGACGGAATTCCCCCCGGCGATGGCGGGGCCGACCTTGTGCGCGACGAGGTTGAGCGCGTCGTTGTAGGGCGTGATGGCGACGATGATGCCGAGCGGCTCCCGTGTGAACCATCCCGTTCGGGTCTCCTCGCCTTCGTAGGCATCGAACGGGATCACCTCGCCCGCGTTGCTGCGGGCCTGGGCAGCCGAGAGCTTGAGGGTGTTCCGGCAGCGCGAGACCTCCTTGCGCGCCTGGCGAATGGTCTTCCCGGCCTCCGCGACGATGAGGTCGGCGACGGCTTCCGACCGGTCACGGAGGAGGTCGGCGGCGCGCTCGAGGACGCTCGCTCGCTCGTGCCGCGACAGGCACTTGGCGACGAGGCTGCCCGCCCGCGCTCGGGCCAGGATCTCGGGCAGGTCTTCTGCGAGGTGCTGCCTGACCCCGCCGACGACGGCTCCATCGGCGGGGCTCGTGACGACGAGCTCCTCCCCCCGGGCCGCGAGCGTGCGGTGCTCCCTCGAGAGCGACGACAGGGCGGTCACAGCGTCGCCCCGAACAGCCCGACGAGCTCATCTTCGGGGGCGACGCGCTGCGATGCCGCCCTGTCGATGGCGACGAGGTCGGAGATCAGCGCGTACGCCGTCTCCACTCGGCCTGCTCCTGGCCCGGCCACGGTGACCTGGCCGAGCAGGTCCGTCGTGAACGTCACGGCGTTGGTCGGGCCGGCGATGCCGGCGAGTGGATGCTCCGCGCCGAGCGCGACGGGCCGCACGCGCGCCTCCACCCCGCCCTCTGCGGTGCGCGTCGCCGAGCCGACGAGCTTCCACCTGAGACCCTGCGCCGCGGCTTCCACGATGTCCGCATCGGTGATGCCGGAGATCCCCTCCGTGACGACCTCGGTCGTCGGCACGTCGACACCGAGGACCTGCTGCGCGAGGATGGCGACCTTGAGCCGCACATCCGACCCTTCGATGTCCGCGGTCGGGTCGGCTTCCGCGTACCCGAGCTGCTGCGCTTCAGCGATCGCGGCTTCGAGCGATACGCCCGCCTCGCGGCGTCCGAGGACGTAGTTGCTCGTGCCGTTGAGGATGCCCTCGACGGAGGTCACGGTGAGCGCAGGGAGCATCTGCTGCGCGAACCGGAGGATCGGGGTTCCGCTGAGCACGGAGCCCTCGAACTCGAACGCCAGCCCTCGCGTCGCCGCGAGCGCACTGAGCGACGCGGCGTGGAGGGCCACCGGCCCCTTGTTCGTCGTCGTGACGTGCTTGCCGGATTCCAGTGCCCACCTGACGTGGGAGGCCGCAGGCTCTCCGTCGCTCGGGTTCGTGAACGTGGCCTCGACGACGATGTCCGCCGTGCATCCCTGGATGACCTCTCGGTTGTTCGGTTCTGCCGATCCGCCTGGCAGTCCCCCGAAATCGGCGCCGCGGGGCAGCGCGAGGACATGTTCGAGGTCGATTCCGCTCGACTGCACCAGCGATCCGAAGGCGAGGTCGGTGATGGCGACGACTCTGAGGGTGAAGCCGAGCTGGGCGGTCAGGCGTGCAGCGTCGTTGCTGATGATCTCTGCGAGGGCTCGGCTGACGCCGCCGAACCCGATGAGGGCCAGATCGTAATTTCTCACGGTGTCTCCTTGTGTGTTCTAGGTGCCCTCAGCCTGGGTTGCAGTGGCGGCAGCGCGATGCTGTCTTTTCGCTGCTCGTGGCTGCCGTTCTGCTCGCCTCGCTGCCCATGTGCCTGACGCGGCTTCGGATGCTTGCGTCGGGGCAGTTCGTCGGGATACTTGGGAATTACCTCCAGAGGATGCAATATAGGCATCAACGCGTGGCTATGTTGCACACTGCTCCTCGACCGCGACACAGAACTCAAAGGTGAGCCCATGTCCCCCTCAACGCACGAAGAGCTGCCCAACTCGCTCCCGCACACGACGTCGACCCAAGTTCCCCTGCGCAAGCTGCAGCGATCCATGGGCGCGCGTCACCTCGTCATGATCGCGCTCGGCGGAGTCATCGGCTCTGGCCTGTTCCTGAGCTCCGGCTACACGATCTCGCAGGCTGGCCCCCTCGGTGCCGTCCTCGCCTACGGCATCGGCGCCGTAGTCGTCTACCTCGTGATGACCTGCCTGGGCGAGCTGGCCGTCGCCTACCCGGTCTCGGGCGCCTTCCACATCTACGCGGCCCGGAGCATCAACCCCGCGACCGGGTTCACGACAGCATGGCTCTACTGGCTCTGCTGGGCCGTCGCCCTCGGCTCCGAGTTCACCGCCGCCGGGATCCTCATGCAGCGGTGGTTCCCGGGCGTCGACGTCTGGATCTGGTGCCTGGTGTTCGCCGCCGCGCTCTTCGGAATGAACGCCATCTCGGCGCGCGTGTTCGGGGAGTCGGAGTTCTGGTTCTCGATCGTCAAGGTCGCAGCCATCGTCGTGCTCATCATCCTCGGCGGCGCGGCCATCTTCGGCTTCGCCCCGTTCGGTGGCCCAGCCGCCGAGCACGGCCCCGTGTTCTTCACGAACTTCGAGACGCCGGACGGCCTCTTCCCGACCGGGATCTCCGGGGTGCTGGTGACCGCCCTCGCCGTCTTCTACGCCTTCAGTGGCTCCGAGCTGATCGGCGTCGCGGCCGGCGAGACGAAGGACCCGGCGAAGAACATCCCGCGTGCGCTCAAGTCGACCGTGCTGCGCCTCGTCATCTTCTTCATCGGCGCCATCACGGTCATCGCGGCCATCGTCCCGTACGAGGAGACCGGCGTGACCGACAGCCCGTTCGTGACCGTCTTCGAGTACATCGGCATCCCGTTCGCCGCCGACATCATGAACTTCGTCATCATCACGGCGCTGCTCTCCGCCGGCAACAGCGGACTCTTCTCCTGCGCGCGGATGCTCTTCTCCCTCGCCGAGGAGGGGCACGCCCCACGCGCATTCACGAAGCTCACCCGGCGAGGCATCCCCCTCACGGCCCTCAGCGTCAGCATGCTCGGCGGGCTCGCCTCGCTCATCTCGAGCGTCATGGCGCCCGAGACGGTCTATCTCGTCCTCGTCTCCGTCGCAGGCTTCGCCGTCGTCGCCGTCTGGATGTCGATCGTCGCGTCCCAGTTCTTCCACAGGAGGAAGTTCGTCCGGGCCGGCGGCGACGTCAGCACCCTGGCCTACCGGACCCCGCTCTACCCGTTCGTCCCGATCCTCGCGTTCGCGCTCCTCAGCATCTCGATCGTGGCGATCGCGTTCGACCCGAACCAGATCGCCGCACTGTACTTCGGCGTGCCCTTCGTCATCGCCTGCTACGTCGTCTTCTGGTGGCGGTACACGCGCCGGGGCGCGAAGCCGGCGCTCCTCGTCGACGAGGAAGCTGCGTCCGCCCCAGCTGAGCAGCTGGACACACCGAGGAGCCACACGTCATGACCACCGCGATGACGGCGGAGCCGGTCTGGGTTGAGATCAACCTCGACGCCATCCACCACAACCTTCGGGAGATCAAGCGAGAGCTCGCCGGCAACAGCACGCTCTGCGTCGTGCTGAAGTCCGACGCCTACGGGCACGGCATCGATCTCGTCGGCCCCGTCGTCATCGCCCACGACATCGAGATGCTCGGCATCTCGAGGAACCGTGAAGCCGCCCAACTCCGCGCCCTTGGCTTCACGGGGCGTCTCCTGCGGCTGCGTTCAGCGCAGCCGCAGGAGATGCAGGCGGGCACGGCGTGGATGATCGAGGAATGGATCGGCGGGTTCCCCCACGCGACCGCCGCGTCGGCCGTCGCCGTCGCCGCTGGACGGAGCATCCCAGTGCACCTCTCCATCAACTCATCCGGGATCTCACGTGACGGCGTCGACGTCTCCCGGGACGCGGGACTGGCTGAGCTGCGCGCGCTCGCCTCGCTCCCAGGCCTCGACGTGCGCGGCGTCGCGACGCACTTCCCTCAAGAGGATGCGGACGACGTCCGGGCTGGCACGACACGGTTCGTCGCCGAATCCGAGGTCATCCGCGCGACCCTCGCGCAGCGAGGCGCGCGTTCGCCGATCGACCGGCACTGCGCCACCTCCTTCGCCGCGTTCACGGTCCCGGAGTCGAGACTCGACCTCGTGCGGATCGGCGCGGCACTCTACGGCGACACGGCCGCCGACCCGAAGCGGTTCCGGACGGCGATGGCGCTCAAGTCGCGCGTCGCGGCCGTCAACGGCTACTCGCGCGGCGAGAGCGTGGGCTACAACCGCGCACATGCACTCGCGAGGGACTCCGTCCTCGCCACGGTTCCGGTGGGATACGGCGACGGCTACCCCCGTGACCTGAGCGGTCGAGCCGAAGTCCTCATCCGCGGCAAGCGGGCTCCCGTCATCGACCTGCTCGCCATGAACTGCCTCACCATCGACGTCACGGAGGTGCACGGCGTGTTCCCCGGTGACGAGGTGGTCCTCTACGGCAGACAGGGCGGTGAGGAAGTGACCGGCGCCGACCTGGAGCTCGCGCATGGGCACCTCGCCGCCGACCTCTACACGGCGTGGGGAAGAATGCTCCCGCGGAAGGCAACGGGTGCGCACGCCCTGGAGCGTGCCACGACGCTAGGCTGAAACGTCACGATCACCGAGTTGCCCAGCAGCCCCACGAGACGGGAGCCTCGCATGCACCAGCAGTCGTCGCTCTCCCAGGGCCTGCAGCTGCTCGCCGCGGCGACGCAGCGCGAGGCGACGGGACGCAGCGCGTTCACCGTCTCGAGGCTGGCTGACCACACGGGGCTCGAACGCAGCCGGGTCTCGCGACTCACTCAGGAGCTCGTCCAGCTGGGCATGCTCGAGAAGAACAGGGACCTCGCCTTCCGGCCGGGCCCCCGTCACTTCGAAGTGGCCGCAGCACGCCAGATGCCGTGGCTCCGGGAGGCACGTCGAGAGCTTCGCGGGCTCGTCTCCGCGTTCCAGGTGGATGCCCGCATCTCGGCGTCGCTCGGTGACCGGGCCCTGCTCCTCAGGTTCGAGTCGCCCGCGTCCGGCGCCAGCACCTCCGTCCGCCCGGGGATGGTGACGCCGATCTGGTGCACGGGAGCCGGCAGGGCGCTGCTCTGGGATGCGTCGACGGATCAGCTCCAGGCGCTGCTCGGGCACGCACAGTTCGTCGGCGTCGGCGGCCCGAGAGCCCCCTACTCGATCACGGAGCTCTCCGAACGACTGACTCGCGATCGCGCGACCGGACACATCGACGCGTTCGAGGAGTTCGAGCACGGGACCTCCGACCTGGCCGCTCCGATTCGCGGCGAGGAAGGGGCCATCGTCGCCGCCCTGAGCTGTGTGTCGCGGGCGCTCCCGGAGACGGCGCAGCCGCGTCTCGTCGCGGCCATGGCGGCGGCGGCCGATCGCCTCAGCGCGCTCGCCGACTCCTGAGCAGCGAGCGGATGCGCGCGGGAGCGCGCGATGCTCAGTGCACTGGAGCGGCGAGAATCGTGGACAGCGTCAGGGCGCAGTCCCGAACGGCCGCACCCAGCTCTGCCGTCTTCGGGCGCAGCCGTTCGCGCGTGCCGACGATCTGCACGGCGGCGACCACCTCGCCCCGGAAGTCGTACACCGGAGCACCCACGGAGTACAGGCCCGGTTCGGCCTCCTCATCCACGATCGAGTAGCCACGCTCGCGCGCAGCCGCGAGCCTCGCCAGGAACTCCTCGAGGCTGGCCGCGGCGTTCGGGCCCGCGGCCCGGAACTCGGTCGCGGCGAGCACCGCGGCGATCTCGTCGTCGGTGGCATCCCACAGCACCCCCTGCCCCGCGTCCGAGCAGAACGCGGGGTAGGGGCGCCCCAGCCATGACCCGATCATGCGCGCAGCCGTCGGGAGCGCCTCCACGATCGTCACCGTGCTGTCACCGCTCAGCACGCCGATGAAGCAGGCCTCGCGCGTCCTCTCGGCGAGCTCCTCGAGCAGCGTGAGTCCGTCGGTCTGGAGGCGACGATCGGTGAGCTCCTGAGCGGTGGCGTAGCCCCGCCAGCCGAGCTGGTAGCTCCGGTCCTCGAGCCTCGTGACCGCCCCTTCCTCCGTGAGGAACTTGAGCGTCCGAGACACCTGCGAGCGGTCACGCTCGAGCATCGCCGCGACCTGCGCGACGGTCGCCCGGTGCGGCGCCACGCTCGTGAGGTCGGCGAGGGTCGTGAGCACGTCCAGCGCACGCCCCATGCTCGAGTTGGAGTCCACGCGGCCAGCCTAGCGACGCTCAGTGGATGGCGAAGACGCGCGCCGGGAATCCGCTGCCGCCCAGGGGCTTGGGCCACGTCGCGACCACAGCCGCCCCCGCCGCTGGGACGCGGTCGAGGTGCGCCATGAGCTCGATCTGCCAGCGGTCCTGCTCCAGCAGATACCGCTCGAGGCTGAAGTCGCCCACCGAGGTCGCGGAGCCCGGGTCGGTGTCGGTCTGCTCGTGGCCGACCGCCGCGACATCACGCTGGGTGACCAGGAACGTCAGCACCTCGCGACTCCATCCAGGCACGTGGCTGACCCCGTCGGCGCTCGCGTTCGCCATGGCCGACGCGTCAGGCCACCGCGTGCTCCAGTCGGTGCGCAGCGCGACGAAGGATCGAGCGGGGATCCTCCCGTGCTCGCTCTCCCAGAGCTCGATGTCCTGCAGCGTCGGGGTCGCATCGGGGTCGACTGCGGCACGCGCGCTGATATCGAGCACGACCAGCGGAAGGATCATCTCCGCGACGGGCAGCTCGTCGAGGCTGCGTCCGCCCTG
Organism: Pseudoclavibacter sp. Z016; assembly: GCF_002931215.1. Taxonomy (NCBI): domain Bacteria; kingdom Bacillati; phylum Actinomycetota; class Actinomycetes; order Micrococcales; family Microbacteriaceae; genus Pseudoclavibacter; species Pseudoclavibacter sp. Z016. Next base: position 269,409 of record NZ_PSTU01000003.1, on the reverse strand, counting down.
CGCGAAGTGCGAGGGCGGGTCGACGTGCGTGCCCCACTGGCCGATGATCGAGTACCGGTGGGCCGTGAAGCCATCGCCGCGATCGAGGGAGAAGATCTCCGTCCGCTCCTCGTCGGGGAATGCAGGGAAGCGCGGCTGGCCGGCATGGAAGGCGTGCGTGAGGTCCGTGAACGTGCGGCCGAGCATGGCCGAACGCAGCTGGGGCCACAGATCGCTGCGGGCGGCAGGAGGCTCGTCTCTGGCGCGCGAGACGAGCGTCACGCCCTCGGTGACCTCGATGACCGGAACCTCCCACGGATGGACCTCGACGATGCGCTCGAGGATCTCCGTGAGCCGGTGAGAGCCCAGCTCGCTCTCGACGTGGGTCGTCACGGCGAGCGTCGGTGAGATGGTGCGCTCTCCGGCGGATCCGAGCGTCGGCTGAGCCCCTGGGCCGACAGTGAAGCCCTCGAAGCCGATTGAGACCTCCGTCACCGTCTTGTAGTCGCCGAAGTCCCCGACCTCGGGGAACGACGAGAGGGCCTCTCTCAGGGGTCGTACGTCTGGGCTGTCTGCGAAGACCGCGGCGTTGCCAGCGACGACCTCGGCGAACGTCTCCGGCTGCACGGGCCAGTAGATCCGGATCCTGCTTCGAACCGTCGTGCTGAGAACCATGGTGTTCCTCTCCTCTGACGCGCCATCGCGTCATTCTCGTCCCGCGCCCATGCCATATAACCACGCGAGAGTGCTAATGTCACACTCAAAGAGGGAGCAGACAATGACGATGCGACCACGCGACGACATCGACGCGCAGCTGCTGCGCGAACTCACGAAGAACGCGCGAACCCCGCTGGTGACCCTCGGCAACAAGGTGCGGCTCTCCAGGAACGCCGTCAAGCAGCGCATCGAGCGACTCGAGCGCGACGGCGTCATCGAGGGCTACACGCTGGTTCGGGGACATGACGCCGGCAGCCAGGACACCCCGATCTCGGCGGTGCTGTTCGTGTACCGCTCCGACCGCATGCGCGGCTCCGACGTGCTCGCTGCCCTCGCCCAGGTCCCCGAGGTCACCAGGTGCGACATCCTGACGGGCGACTACGACCTGTTCGTCCTGCTCGAAGCGCGATCGGTCGAGCGCATCAAAGAGGTCTGGGAGAGCATCGCCGCGATTCCCGGAGTCTCGGACACCGTCACGTCGCTCTCGCTCTCCACCGCCATCCGCCGCCCTCCCCCAGCACCTGCCGGACACACGCCGCCGCCCATCGCTGATGCGTGATGGGCGGCGGAAGGCCAGTCGGACGGGCGCTACGCGTCGATGCCGGCCGCTTCGAGCGCCGCGAGCAGCGTCGGAAGCCAGGCGAGCGCCGCGTCGCTCGCCGTCTGGCGCGAGCTGGCGTCGTGGCGACCGTACTCGCCGACGCGCTGCGCGCCGAGCTCCGTCATGAGCCGGTCGATGTGCTCGCTCCCCTGGCTGTAGGTGTCCGAGTAGGTGGTGTCACCCATCCCGAACATGCCGTAGCGGTACCCGTCGAGCGCGGGACGGATGGCGTCGAGCTCCTCCCAGAAGGGCAGGGCACCGCTCGGGAGCTCCCCGTCGCCGTGCGTCGAGCAGACGAAGAGGTAGAAGGTGCCTTCCTCGAGCTCTTCCGGCTCGAAGACCGACATGTCCTCGACCATGACGTCGCGGTCCGGCATGGCGTCGGCGAGGTCGCCGGCCACGAGCTCGGCGTTGCCCGACTCGGTGCCGTAGAGGATGACAATGCTCATGTGCTGCTCCTAGGTGTTGCTTGCGGGGTGGGGGTCTTGGACACTCGCACGACCGGCCTCGGCGTGTGCATCGGAGGAGTCGACCTCGGCTCGGCCGCGTGCGATGCGCAGCAGCGTCTCGGTGTTCTGCTCCTTCGCTCGCACGCGCCCCGGGCCAGCCCGGCGCTGCTCGTGCTCATCGATCGTGCTCCACTCGGCGAAGCTCACGGCGCTCTCCTCGAGCCGCTCGAGCAGTGCGGCCCGCTCATCGTGCGGCTCGTGCGCCGCGGATGCGAGCCACGAGTCGACCTCTCGCGCGACCGTCTGACCCTCGGCGCGGCTCTCGGCGATGGTGCCCTTGGGGCCCCGTCTCGCCCAGCCCGCCGCGAAGACATCATCCTCGTGACCGAGGAGCGCGTGCAGGAGGTGCGCGTCGCCGCGGTGGAAGCCGACGGCCGTGATGACGGAGTCGACGTCGATGGATGCGGGCTCGGCGCTCGTCGAGGCGGCGAGCGCCTCGGACGCGCCCGGTCCGGCGAGCGATAGGCGGAGGGTCTCGCCGTCCCGCGCGAGCGCCACCGGCGCGACGCCGAGTCGAAGGCGGACCGTGACCCGCGGGTTCTCCGGCTGCGGTCGGTCCAGGAGGCCTGCCAGGGCGACGGCCTGTGCGGACCGAGTCGATGTGTCCGCCAGAGAGCTGTCGTCGACGCCGAAGGCCTCGACGCGGACATCGTCGATGCGCCCGAGTTCGGCAAGCAGCGACGGTGTGAACTTGGCGTCGTCGATGCCTGCCCGCCCGAGCACCTCGATGACCTGCAGCTCGCCTGCTGCGGCGTCGAGCAGCGGCGAGTGCACGTCAGAGCCCTCGAAGTCGGTCTCGTGCTTGGCGAGCAGGCGCACGACGTCGATCGCGACGTTGCCGTTCCCGACGACCGCGACCCGACTCCCCAGCTGCGGGAGCGAGATCTCGTCGCCGGGATGCTGGTTGAGGATGCGCATGAACCGACCAGCGCCGATGACCCGCTCGTCGTCGAAGCCGGGAAGCGGCAGCTCCGCATCGGCGTGGAGCCCCGTGGCGACGACCGTCGCGTCGAACGCGCTGCGAACGGCATCGAACTCGACGTCCCGCCCCACCTCCACGTTGCCGAGGAAGCGCACACCCGAGCGGGTGAACAGGCGATCGAACTGCCGAGTCACGGCCTTCGTGCCGACGTGGTCCGGGGCGACGCCGTAGCGGATGAGCCCATACGGCACGGGCAGTCGCTCGAACATGACGATCTCGACGTCGCGGCGCAGCTTGAGCAGCGCCTGCGCCGTGTAGCAGGCCGACGGGCCGCTGCCGATGATCGCGACGGCACGTCGGGGTTCAACGGTCATGCGGTGATGCTCTCCTCGACTCACGGGGCGCGGGAAACGCTCCGCCGAGTATCGCACCTCGACCCAGGCCGCCGCTTCAGGTTGGCGGCCGACCGCGGCTCGGCGCGCGAGCGTCAGGCGTTGGCGCCCGCCTTCTGCTGCTTGAGCTTCTCCTCAGCGCGCATCGCCTTCTCTTCCACCGGGGCAGTGCCCGACTCCCGCTGCGCGCGCATGTAGGCGCGGGCTTCGTCTTGCCGCTCGCGCTCAGCGCCGGAGGCGATGGAGGCGCGGATGTGCTCCGGCCCGTAGCCGAAAGCATCGACGAGGTCAGCGGCATGCGGGCGCAGACGCGCGATGAGGCGCTCCCTGTAGGCGGAGACGGCCTGAGCGCGGGGCACGGAGAGCCGACCCGACATGAGGTACCAGGCGAGGTTCTCCTCGATGAGGCCCAGACCGAAGAGATCGCGCAGCCACGTGAGCACCTGGCGGGTCTTGCCTTCCGGCATGGTGGTGATCGCGTCGGTGAACGCCTCCCACTGCAGGAGCTGGCCGTGCGCGCGGGCCGCCTCGATGAGCGTCGGCTGGTTGCGGTTGAAGAGCGCGGCCGCCTCGGCCTTGGACAGCTTCTTGGCGTTGCGCAGCTTGGCGGCGATCTCGGAGACGAGGGTCTCGACGCGCGCCGTCAGCAGCTCGTGCTGCGTGGCAGGCTGGCGTAGCCAGCCGACGGACCGCGCGCGGCTGCCGCGGTCGAGGACGATCTGGCCGATGCCCCGGAGCCCGGAGCCCGAGTAGACGCGCTCGGCGGTCTGCTCGGCGATGATGCGCGTCACCTGCCCCCGGTCAGCACCCTTGAACTGCTCGGCGTAGTCGCTGAGCAGGCGCTTGCCGACAAGCTGCAGCAGCACGTGGTTGTCGCCCTCGAAGGTCGTGTAGATGTCGAGGTCGTGGCGCAGCTGCGCGACTCGGTTCTCGGCGAGGAAGCCGGCACCGCCGCAGGCCTCGCGGGCCTCCTGGAGGGTGTCGATGCCGTGCCAGGTCGAGAGGGGCTTGAGCGCCGCCGCGAGGGTCTCGAGGTCTTCCCGGTTCTCGGGGGTGTCGAGCTCGCCGGAGAAGACGCCGTGGAACTGCTTGAGGAGGTTCTCGTGCGCGAAGCTGAGCGCATACGTCGTCGCGAGACGCGGGATGAGCCGCTTCTGGTGCATGCCGTAGTCGAGCAGCACCGTCTCCTCGCCATCGCCGCCCGCAAACTGCCTGCGCTCGTTCGCGTAGGTGACCGCGATCTTGAGCGCGACCTTCGAGGCGGCCACCGAGGCGCCATCGAGCGAGACGCGACCCTGCACGAGCGTGCCGAGCATCGTGAAGAAGCGACGCCCAGGGCTCTCGATCGGCGAGCTGTACGTGCCGTCCTCCGCGACGTCGCCGTAGCGGTTGAGGAGATTGCGCCGAGGCACCCGCACCTCGGTGAAGTGCAGTCGGCCGTTGTCGATGCCGTTGAGGCCGCCCTTGACGCCGTCGTCCTCGCCACCGACGCCGGGCAGGAAGCCGCCGTCGTCGTCGCGGATGGGCACGTAGAAGGCGTGCACGCCGTGCTTGACGTTCTTCGTGATGAGCTGCGCGAAGACGACCGCGGCCTTGCCGTGCAGCGCCGCGTTGCCGAGGTAGTCCTTCCAGGCCCCGCGGAACGGGGTGTCGATGACCCACTCCTGCGTGCCCTCGTCGTAGCTCGCCGTCGTTCCGATCGAGGCGACATCCGAGCCGTGGCCCGTCTCGGTCATGGCGTAGACGCCCGGCACCTCGAGGCTCATGATGCCGGGAAGGAACGTGTCGTGGTGGTACTCGGTTCCGAGGTGCATGACGGCCGAGCCGAACAGGCCCCACTGGACGCCCGCCTTGATCTGCAGGCTCGGGTCTGCCACGACGAGCTCCTCGAACGCGGCGATGTTGCCGCCGTGGTTCTCGCCGCCGCCGAGCCGCTTCGGGAAGGCCAGGTTGACGGCCCCCTCCTCGACCAGGATGCGCAGCTGGCCCATGACGCGGTCACGATGCTCCGGCATAGCCAGAGCCGGATCGCGCCAGAGCTCGGGCCGGGCCGAGTTCGCTCGCGCGCGCAGCCGCTCCTCCGGCCAGGTGCCGAGCAGCTGCTGCGACAGCCAGCCGACATCGATGCGGCTCTGCTCGAGAGCGACAGGCTCGTCGAGTTCCGGATCGTTGATGCTGATGTCAGACACGGATGCTCCTTTGCAACGTTCGGGGGTGCATCCACGCTAAGACGGGCCACCGACACTCGCCATTTCCCAGTGGGAGGGCACGAGAATCACGCGCCACTCGAGCCCCCGAATTGCACACTTCATACAACTCAGCGGGCCAAGCGTTAGCTTGACCCGCCAGAGATGTCGGTGAAACCGGTGCGATTCAGACCGCGGCTACCCCTTGAGGGCGTCGCTGAGCTTCACGCGCCCACCGATGCGCAGGATCGAGTTCTCGTAGATCCGGGCACCGATCATGATCGACACGGCGCTCGTCGCAATGAGGATCACGAGCGCCAGGATCGGCTCCCACCACTCAGCCTGGCCGAGCACCACCCGGAGCGGCATCGCGATGGTCGCCGAGAAGGGGATGTAGCTGAGGATCGTCATGAGCAGCGCGTTGCTGTTGAACAGGATCACGAGCATGTACGGGATGAGCATGAGCATCATGAGCGGCGTCGTGACGCTGCCCACCTCCTCCTGCCTCGAGACCATCGCGGAGGCGCCGGCGTAGAGGGTCGCGATGAGCACGAACCCGAACACGAACAGCACGAGGAACCAGATGAAGCCGGGCCCGATGAGCGAGAACAGCGCGCCCTGCCCCGTCGCGGCGAGCGCTATCGCCGCAGCCGCGAGGATCGCGGCGACCTGGATGAGCGCGAGTACGCTGTTGCCGATGACCTTGCCCGCCATGATGACGCGGGGCGTGACCGTGGAGAGCAGGATCTCCACGATGCGCGACTGCTTCTCCTCGACGACGCTCTGCGCGATCGTGTATGCGTAGCCCATGGCGGCCATGAAGTAGAGCACGCCGAACGCGACGGCCATGATGTAGCCAAGCGCGGGGTTCACCTCGGGTGCCTGCAGCGAGAACGATGCCGGCACCTGGGCGAGCGCCATGGAGTCCTCGGTCGGAACGCCGTCGAGGCCGACGAGCACGAAGGCCCCGTCGCCGAGGTCGCCTGCCGGCTGCCCGTCGCCCGTGAAGAGCTCGAGGCTGCGCGCATCCGGCGGCGTCAGCACCGCGTACTCGACGTCGCCGTCTGTCACGAGTCGGGCCGCCTCCTCAGCGGATGCGACCTCCGTCGTCTCGAGTCCGGCGGCTGCGGCGACGGACTGCGTTCCCGAGACGGTCGCCACCTTGGTCGCGCCGCCCCCGATGGCGTCGCCGAAGAGCGCGACGGCGACGATGCCGCCCGCGACGAGCAGCAGCGTGACGAGGAACGAGATCTGCTGGGCGCGCGAGCGTGCCTGCACGAGGATCTCGCGCTTCGCGATGAGCTGGATGCCCTTCGCAGAGCTCAGACCGAACTGTCGCGGCGGCGTGGAGGCGCCCCGCTGCGGTGCCTTGGTGTCCTGTGTTGTTGTCATGCGACGACCTCCCGGTAGATGTCGGAGAGCTTCACGATGTGGCGGCCGAAGCCGAAGACGGGGCCCCGGTCGAGTGCGGTGCGAAGAATGCGCTGCGCGGTCTCGCCGGAGTCGGCGACGAAGATCGCGTCCCCTCGGTCGAACTCGAGCACCGTGATGCCCGGCTCGTCGCGCAGCCAGCCGGCGTCACCCGCGAGCGAGATGCGGTGCATGCCCTCGGAGTGCCGCTCCTGCAGCTCGTTCCGGTCGCCGCTCGCCCTGATGGCGCCGCCCGAGATGATGACGAGGTTGTCGCTGAGTCGCTCCACCACGTCGAGCTGGTGGCTCGAGAAGAGCACGGGCACTCCGCGCGCTGCGAAGCCCTGCAGCGTCTCGAGGACCACCTCGACGGCAAGCGGGTCGAGTCCTGAGAACGGCTCGTCGAGGATGAGGATCTCGGGCTCATGCGCGAGGGACGCCGCGATCTGCGCGCGCTGCTGGTTGCCCAGCGAGAGGTCTTCGACGTTGTCGCCCGCCCGCTCCGTGAGGCCCAGATCCTCCAGGAATCGGTCTGCGTTGCTCGCCGCCTCCCTGGCGCTCAGGCCGTGCAGCTCCGCGAAGTACGTGACCTGCTCCTTGACCTTCATCTTCGGGTAGAGGCCGCGCTCCTCTGGCATGTACCCGAAGCGGGCACGGTCGGTGACGGCGACGGGCCTGCCGCTGATCGTGACGACGCCCGAGTCCGGCTTGACGACGCCGAGGATCGTGCGCATGGTCGTGGTCTTCCCCGCCCCGTTGCCGCCGACGAAGCCCGTGAGCTTGCCAGGCTCGACCGTGAAGCTCACGTCGTCGAGCACCTTGCGGTCTCCGTAGGTCTTGGAGATGTTCTGGATCTCGAGCATCACCCCTCCTGTCTCGCGCGACGTCCGCCGCACCGTCTCTCGGCCCGTCCACCTCTGGGCCTGATGGAAACGCTACGGAGATCGGTCAGAGGAGGGATCGGCCGCGCGACGGAACTGCCCTCGCTCGGCGTTCATCCGCTCGGGTGAGGAGGTGCCGACCACGACGGAACCGCCGGGCCCGGCTGCACGATGCCACGCACCCGGCCGCGCGCACCCGGCCGTTACTCGACGGGGGCGACGACCCCCACGTTGTAGGCGAAGATCACGGCGTGGATGCGGTCGCGCACGCCGATCTTCGCGAGCAGGTTCGAGACGTGCGTCTTCACGGTCGCCTCGGACACGAAGAGCCGCTGCGCGATGTCCGCGTTGCTGAGCCCCTCCGCGATGAGGGCGAGCACCTCCCCCTCCCGGTCGGTGAGGCTCGCGAGAGTGGGATGCTCGGCAGCGGACTGCGAGACGGGCGCGGCCTGGAGCGCGTCCGCAGGCTGGGACGGCGCTGCCTCCGCGGGGTCCTGCAGCATGCCGGCGATCACGCCGCGCGTCACCTGGGGGTCGAGCAGCGCGTCACCGGAGTGCACGACCCGTACCGCCTCCACCAGTGTCTCCGGCGGGGAGTTCTTGAGCACGAAGCCGCTGGCCCCCGCGCGAAGCGAGTCGCGGACGGCGGCCTCGTCGCGGAAGGTCGTCAGCATGAGCACTCGCGGCACGGCCCCTCCGAGCTGCATGATCTCGCGGGTCGCTGCGATGCCGTCGAGGACCGGCATCTGCACGTCCATGCAGACGAGGTCGGGGCGGAGCTCGGCGACGACGGAGACGGCTTCGCGGCCGTCGGTTGCCTCGCCGACGACGACGATGTCGGGTTCCGACTCGAGAATGAGCTTGAACCCCATGCGGACGAGCTGGTGATCGTCGACCAGCACGACGCGGATCTTCTCAGACACTTGGCCTCCTTTGGCACCCGCCGGAGCGGTGTCGTTCTCGTGACCGTATCGGGGCGAGGTTACCGGGAGCTTGCCGATCGGTGCTGGGACACGGGCGCATGCCGTCAGCTCTGCCGCTCGTAGGGGACGCGGAGGAGCACGCGGAAGCCGCCACCGCCCCGCTTGCTCGTCGTGAGGTCGCCGCCGGCGGCCCTGGCGCGCTCTCGCATGCCCACGAGGCCCAGGCCGCCGGAGCCGTTCGCTTGCTTCGACGCCGCGGCATGCGCGAGGGAGGCTGGCCCGTCGTCGGTCACGTCGAGCTCGACGCCGCGCTCGAGGTAGCGGAGTCGCACATCGGCGGGGGCATCGGGGCCCGCGTGCTTCCGCGTGTTCGTGAGGGATTCCTGCAGCACCCGGTAGACGGCGATGCCCGTCAGGGGCGACACCGACCGAGGCTCGCCGAGGGTGCTGAACTCCACCCGCATGCCAGCCCCGCGCAGCTCCTCGATGAGCGCTGGCACCTGTTCGATCGTGTGCGTCGAGGGGGCGGATGCGCCGGTTTGCGCTCCGGAGGCACCGTCGTTCTCGCGCTGGCCGCCGTCGGCGGACTCCGAGTCAGCATCAGCGTCTGCGCTGCGCAGCGTCGTCAGCAGCGAGTGCAGCTCGTCGATCGCGACTCGCGCGCTCTGCTCGACGCCGAGGAGCGCCTGCTTGGACTTCTCCGGCGAGGTCTCCGCCGTCCGGCGCGCGGCGGCTGCCTGCAGGCCCATGAGCGAGACGTGATGTGCGACCACGTCGTGGAGCTCCCGCGCGATGCGGACGCGGTCGAGGCGGATGGCCTGCTCCTCGACGAGGCGACGCTCGTCGGCGAGCGCCGCCGTGTACTCCTCGAGCTCGCGGGTGCGCTCCTCGAGCGCCGCCCGCTGGCCGGCCCTCCTGAAGTCGGAGTTCCCGAACCAGAACGCGCCGATGAAGTAGAGCACGTTGATGAGCAGGGTGTAGGCGCCGAAGACGCTCGTGATCCAGTTCTCACTGTCGCTCCCATCCGAGAACGTGAACACGAGCGTGGCGCGAGTGAGGGAGTCGACGAGCGCCCACACGATCATGCCGATCGTGATCCCGATGCGGAGCAGCGTCACCAGGGCACGCTGGTTGCTCCACGCTCCCGCGGTGAAGAGCACCAGGAAGTAGCCGATCTGTGTGACGATCGTGTCGAGGTACGTGAAGGCGAATGCCGAGACGAACGCAACCGTGCAGAGCACGAGCATCCACAGCGGGAAGCGGCGCCGAAGGGCGATGGCGACCCCGTACATGGCGGGGACGAGGACCATGCCGACCAGCGCCGAGGCGGGGTCGGTGTCATGGAGGATCGCGCCGACCTCTGCCGGGTCTGCGCCCTTGCGCAGCTCGAGCACGGCCCAGTTCGAGAAGACCATGAGCGCGACGGCGACCAGCGCCACGACGATGTCGGTGCGGAGCGCGCGCGGCGACGGCCCCGGACGCTTCCAGTCGGCGGGATGCTCGGCATCGATGCCCTGCAGCCGCTGCCACAGCTCGCTGCCACGTGCTGACGTGATCATGTGGCCAAGCGTAGGCGGGGCCTCCGACATCCGGCGCGCGAGCGCATCAGTCGAGGAGCCCCGTCGGCTCGGCTGGGAGGCGGCGCCAGGCGGCGTGCAGCCAGATCGCGCCGACGACGCCCGTGCCGAGCCCCACGATCAGCTGCACCGTGCCCGTCGGGCTCGCACCGGTGATGGCGAGCACCCCGGTGAGGAGCAGGCCTGTGACGGCAAGGACCGACAGGATGCTGCCCGCCGTGCGGGCCCCCTCCGCGCGCTTCCGCCTGGGCGAGCCGAGCAGCTTCCAGATCGCACCGTAGCCGACCACGACGACGACGAGCATGACCGCAAAGCTCAGCACGCTCGCCGAGCGGAACTCGGCCTCCTGCTGCCAGTTGGCGAACGCGCCGGCTGCGATCATCACGGCGAGCAGGATCGTGAGCTTGCGCAGCCTCGAGACCCGGGACGGCGTGAGCGCGCGCTCTGGCTCAGCGTCGCGCGCGACGTCGTAGCCCGGGCGTGGTTCTTCGAACGGGGTGGAATCAGGCATGACCCAAGCCTCCCACGTCGAGCCCCCGCGGCCGTCTCCGTCCCGTCACAGAACGGATTCGAACACCTGGATGCGCGTCCAGCTTCGCCAGCGGTCGACGTAAAGCGAGTGCCGCCCCTGCCCAGATGAGCTCAGGCGTCGAGGCTCGGCGCCGCTCCTGTGGTCCGCGTGCGGAGCCTCCGCGCGCGCTGCACGAGCACGTCGTCCTCGGCGCCTGCGCCCGCGAGCGCCTGGAGCGCCCCGGCGAGAGCATCCGCCCCGGCCTCGTTCGCAGCCGCGTCGTCGGCGATCAGCTCGATGAGCAGCGACGTCGCACGCGACAGGTTCTTCGCGCCGGCGTACCGCGGCAGGCAGGCCTCGTTGACCTCCGCGAGGCGCTGCGCCAGCGCGTGGAAGCGCATCAGGTGGCAGCGCTCGTGCGCCACGACAGCCTCGAGCTGCTCCCGCGTCAGCAGCTCGACGAGTCCGCTCGACACGATGACGACCGGCGCGCGCCCCGCGGCCGCGAGGGCGTGGGGCACTGGCGAGTCGACGAAGCGCACGAGCGCTCCGCCGATTCGCTCGTCCCGGTAGGACAGCACGCGCGCGGCGTCTCGGAGCTCGTCGTTCGCGCGGCGTCCGTCGGCGAAGGCGCGGCCCGACCGGCGCGTCACGATGAAGCCCCAGCCGAACATCGCGATCAGGCCGGCGCTCGCGAAGACGGAGGCGAGCGCGATCTCGAATCCGCTCAGCCAGCTTCCCTCGTCATGCTCCCAGGTGAGCACCGCGACGACAGAGAGCGCGACGGCCGCGAGCAGGGCGAGCGACCCGCCGACGACTGCGCCATGCCAGAGGCCGAGGGCGAGCTGCGGGTGTCGCACCTGCCAGGTGCCGCGCGTCAGGAGCGAGGGCGCGGCGAGCATCGTGAACACCGCGAACGCGAGGCACACGAGGGCAGGGATGATCCACATCGGAGATCACTCGCGCTCGGGCAGCATGCCCGAACGCCCTCTCGGAGCCATGGTGAAGGCCAGTCCGGCTCCGGCTAGCTCGCCGTGGCGGCCTCGGAGGCCGCGGCGGGCGCGTGCTGGAGGGCGGCACGCAGCAGGTCGGCGTCGCGGGCGTCGAGGTTGCCGGCGAACTTCAGCAGTGCGGCCTCGCGGCCGTCGATCGTCTTGAGGGCGTTCAGCATGGCCCGGGAGGCGTGCTCTGCCTCGCTCTGCGTGGCGGCGAAGCGGATGCCCCGCTGCTCGTGGCCGACACGGGCGACATCGCCCTTGGCCCTGAGTCGGTCGAGGGCGGTGAGGATGGTCGTGGAGGCGGGAACCCGGCCCGGGAAGCGGTCCTGGATCTCGCGCGCCGTGAGGGGCTCCGCCGCCGCCCAGAGGAGTCGCAGCACGACGAGTTCGAGCTCACCCCGCGCTCGAGTGCGAGTTCCTGGCATTGTGTTGCTCCAATTCTTGTCGCGGAGGTGCCGTGGGGAACGTCACCCAGGCATCCGCGAATACCCAGGCTATCAAGCCCGGAGCCCCGTCGCGCGACTCGCTCTACATTTTGTAGACTTGGGTCAGCCCGTGACCCCAGCGGGACCGTATCCCGCTGAGGGAAGGCGTGGAGCCCAATGAGAACCGTCAGCACTCGTCTGCTCATGAGCTGTGCCGCGATCGGCGTCGCCGGCGGCGTGGTGTTCACCGTCAACGCCTACATCGGCGGCGCGGTCTCGAACCTGCTCCCGCTGGTCTACGGCCTCACGATCGGCCTCTACTTCATTCCCGGAGCCCTGGCCCAGGCGCTCTTCCGTCGGCCTTGGGTCGGCCTCATCACCTCTGCCCTCGCCGGGCTCGTCGCGAGCCCGTTCCAGCCGATCGCCTTCGGGGCGTTCCTCATCGGCGTCGGCATCGGCGTCCTGCAGGAGCTGCCGTTCCTCATCACCCGGTATCGGCGCTGGCAGGCGTGGCTGTTCCTCGCGGGCGCGGCCTTCGCCGGCCTCATCATGACCGCGGCCGCGTTCCGCATCCTCGGTGGCGGCGAGTACGACGTGCTCGGCACGGTGCTGCTCATCGGCAGCTTCTTCATCTCGCCCCCGCTCTGCACCATGCTCGCGGTGTGGCTCGCGAAGCAGCTCGAGCGAGCGGGCATCGGCCGCGACCTGCGCCTCGCCGAAGACCGCAGAGCAGCCAGGTGACGACCCCGCTGCTGCGAGTCGAGCACCTCTCCGTCACCCACTTCGACGCTTCGGCCGCGCGCCCCCACGACGTCTCGTTCTCGATCTCGCGCGGCGAGGCGGTCCTGCTGCTCGGCCCGTCCGGCTGCGGGAAGTCGACCCTCGCGAGAGCCCTCAACGGGCTCATCCCCCAGTCGCTGGGAGCCGAGGTGACCGGGCGCGTCCTGCTCGCCGACTCCGAACCCGGCGCCGGGTGGCACGATGTCGCCGAGCTCGGCGTCGCGGCCGCCAGCCAGCAGGTCGCCATGGTGTTCCAGGATGCGGACGCCCAGATCGTCACCGGGCAGGTCTTCGACGAGGTCGCCTTCGGCCCGGAGAACCTGCGACTGCCCGTTCCGGACATCGAGGAGCGCGTCGAGCGGGCGCTCCGCCAGCTCGGCCTCTGGGACCGCCGCGAGGACTCCCCAGACATCCTGTCCGGCGGAGGACGGCAACGGCTGGCCATCGCGAGCGCCCTCGCCATGGGCTCGCCCCTGCTTGTCCTCGACGAGCCGACCGCGAACCTCGACCAGACCGCGAAGCACTCCATCTACCTCGCCCTCGGCGAGCTCGTGCGCGCGGGCACGCACGGCCTGCTGCTCATCGAGCACGACCTCGACGAAGCCCTCACCATCGCGACGCGCGTCATCGTCCTCGACGCCGAGGGGCGGCTCGCCTTCGACGGCGCACCACGCGAGGTCTTCGGGCAGAACGCCGCACGGCTGCGCGAGCTCGGCGTGTGGTTCCCGGTCGCGCACGAGGCCGCGGCGTGCTTCACGGCGGCGGGCTGGGATCTCGGCCCCGGCCCCCTGCCCCTGCTCGGCAGCGAGCTCGCGCGGCGTCTCGAGCGGGTGGATCGCGCATCGCTGCCCGACTCCAGCGGCGGCGGCGCGCATCGGCGTGAGCTGCCGCCTCCTGCGGAGGCTGAAGCGGGTGCCGGCGCCAGCGAGCTGCCGCAGCAGTCGGACGCCCTGCCGATCACGGGCCTGGCCGGGAAGCGGGCTCCCGGGGAGCCAGCTCCCCGGCTCGAGACCCGTGCGCTCACGGTGACGCGGGGCCGCACACGCGTGCTCGGCCCCGTCTCCCTGAGCATCCAGCCGGGCTCGATCACGGCCGTCGTCGGCCACAACGGAGCAGGCAAGTCAAGCCTGCTCCAGGCGCTCGCCGGAGTCCGCCGGGCACCGCGCGGCACGGTCCTCCTCGACGGACAGGACACGGCTCGCATGCGGGCGGGCGCGCTGCGCACGCGCGTCGGCTACGTCTTCCAGAACCCGGAGCACCAGTTCCTCACGCACACGGTGCGCGACGAGCTCGCCTTCGAGATCGAGCGCGGGGCGGCGGATGCCCAGACCCGCGTCGACGAAATGCTCGAGCGCTTCGGCCTCGCCGAGCACGCGGACCGGCACCCCTTCCTCCTCTCCGGGGGACAGAAGCGAAGGCTCACGGTGGCCGCCGCGCTCCTCGACGGTGCCGACGTGCTGGTGTTGGATGAGCCGACGTTCGGACAGGACCGGGCGCGTGCGGAAGAGCTCGTCGCCCTCCTGCGGGAGCTGCACCGGGACGGGGCGACGCTGGTGCTCGCGACCCACGACCTGCAGCTCGTCACGGAGCTCGCCACGCACCTGCTTGTCCTCGACGGTGGGGTGGTGGCGGCGCACGGCGAGGTGAACCGGGTCGTGGCCTCCGGGGCGCTCGAGGCCGCGGGGCTCGGCCTGCCCCCTCTGCCCCGAGCGCTCGCCGGGGTGCACCGGCACTCCTACCTGCGCGAGATCACGTCGATCTCGCAGCTGGAAGCCGCGCTCGCTCGCCACCCGGACATCCACGACGGCGGCGCCCCGTGAGTGGCGCCGGGAACGCCCTCGTCTCGCGCCCGAGCGTCGATCGCTCCCGTCGTGAGCACCTGCCGTGGCTGCACCGGCGCACCCCGCTCGTGAAGATCGCGGCGACGCTGCCCGCCATCGTCGCGATGTTCGTCGTGCGGGACGCGTTCAGCCCGGCCCTCCTGATCCTGCTCTGCGCGCTGGTCATCCTCAGCGGCACTCGCCTGTCGGGACGCGGCACACTGCTGCTGATCGTGGGCGTTCCCGTCGTACTGTCCGTGCTCTCGGTGACGCTCGGGGTCTGGGTCGACCCGAGCGTTGCGGCGGAGACGTCGAGTGCCGCTCCCCTGCTCGCGGCGGTCGGGCTCGACGGGGCATCCACGATCTTCGAGATCGTGGGGCGCCCGTTCACGGTCGCCGCCTGGGCGACGGGTCTCGGCACGGCGCTGCGCCTCGTCGCGATCGTGCTGCTGTCGCTCGTGGGCGGCATCGCCACCGCCGGGGACGACTTCGTGCGCTCCCTGGTGCAGCACCTCCGTGTGCCCTACCGCTTCGGCTACGCGGCGATGGCGGCGTTCCGGTTCGTGCCGAGGTTCCAGTCGGAACTCGACGTGATCCGGGCAGCTCGCCGCGTGCGCGGCATCGACCGCGGACGCGGGCCCATCGCGTGGCTGCGCTCCCAGCTGGACGTCGCCATCCCGCTGCTCGCAGGCGCACTGCGGCACGCCGACCGGGTTGCCCTGTCGATGGACGCACGCGCCTTCGGGTTCGCAAGGACACGCACCGAGCGTCACGTGCTGCAGACGGATACGGGCGATTGGGTGCTCCTGCCCATCGCCTGGGCGGCCACGACCCTCGCGCTCATCGCGCCGAGCCTGCTGAGCTGACGCCGCGCGCCGAAGCGCAGCAGAGCCCGCGCTACTCGGCGGTGTTCTGCCCGAAGTTGCTCTCGGCCACACCCGACTCGTCCGGGCCGGTTGCGAAGCGCGTGTCGTGCGCCTCCGCCTCCTCGACCTCCGCCTCGAGCTGCTCCGGGGTGTCGGCCTGCTCCGGCTCGAAGAGCGAGCCGGCGTCGGGGAAGAGGTTGCCGTCGCCGTGTGCGCGCTCGTTCTCGAGCTGCTCTGTGCTCATGCGAGCCGAGCTCGCCTGCGCCGCACGCTCGCCGGCAGAGCCTTCGCCGTTCGCTGCGACGTCTTCGCCTGCACTCGCCTGGTCTGCCCGCGCCTGCGGGTCGTTCGCCTGCTGTTCGCTCATGCGCGCAACGCTACGCGGGCTTCATCAACGTTCCGCGTGCGCCGCGAAGACGGATGCCCCTCGGGCTGGAGCAGCGTCCATCCCGAGGGGCATCTGTCATCTGCGTTCGGCAGGTCAGTCGGCGTAGGCCATGAAGGCGTCGAGCTCGGCGCCACCCGGGCGTGCCGGGATCATGGGAGCCTCGATCTCGGCGCGCTCGAGCAGCTCCGACATCCGGCGACGGCGCTGCTTCGGGATGACCGTGACGACGGTGCCGCGCTGACCCGCGCGGCCCGTGCGGCCCGAACGGTGCAGGTACGACTTGTACTCCTCGGGCATGTCCGACTGGATGACCAGGCGGATGTCGTCGACGTGGATGCCTCGCGCGGCGACGTCGGTCGCGACGAGCACGTTGACCTTGCCGCTCGTGAGGAGTCGCAGGTTGTGCGTGCGGCGACCCTGCGTGAGGTCTCCGTGGAGGGCGGCCGCGGGAACGCCGGCCATCGAGAGCTCGGTCGCGAGGCCTTCTGCGGCCACACGGGTCTTCGTGAAGATGAGGACCCGTCCGCCCGAGCCGGCGAGCTGCTCGATCACGGCACGCTTGTCGTCGCGTTCGACGACGAGCACGCTGTGGTCGATGTCGGTGTGCTGCTCCTCCTCACCGGCCACCTCGTGCACCGATGGCTTCTTGAGGAACTCCGTGACGAGCCGCTGCACGGCGGCGTCGAGCGTCGCCGAGAACAGCAGTCGCTGACCACCCGGCATCG
Organism: Pseudoclavibacter sp. Z016; assembly: GCF_002931215.1. Lineage (NCBI taxonomy): Bacteria > Bacillati > Actinomycetota > Actinomycetes > Micrococcales > Microbacteriaceae > Pseudoclavibacter > Pseudoclavibacter sp. Z016. The sequence goes on along the minus strand of NZ_PSTU01000003.1, from coordinate 252,799 downwards.
TCATGCGGAGGATGCGCTGCACCGGCTCCAGGAACCCGAGGTCGCACATCTGGTCGGCTTCGTCCAGCACCGTGATCTCGACCTGGTCGAGGCGCAGGAAGCCCTGGCGCTCGAGGTCCTCGATGCGGCCGGGCGTGCCGATGACGATGTCGACGCCGCGCCCAAGGGCCGTGACCTGCCGTTGCTGCGGCACGCCGCCGTAGACCTGGGTCGTGAAGAGGCCGACGCTGCGGGCGATGGGCTGGATCGTCCGGTCGATCTGGAGGGCGAGCTCGCGAGTGGGCGCGACGATGAGGGCGCGGGGTGCGCGCCCGATCTTGCGCTTGCTCGCGTCGGCGTCGCGTCCGCGGGCCACGCTGAGGCGCTGCACGAGTGCGGCGCCGAACGCGATCGTCTTGCCGCTGCCCGTGCGGCCACGGCCGAGGACATCTCGACCGTGGATCGCATCCGGGATCGTGGAGGCCTGGATGGGGAACGGGCTCGGCGCACCGAGTTCGGCCAGCGCGTCGACGATGTTCGCGTCGAGACCGAGGTCGCCGAAGCTCAGGCCGTCGGCGTTCTTCGCGCCGACCGCGGTCGGGGCGAGGCGCTCGAGCACGCGGTCCTCGTCGTGGGAGGGGGCACGGCCGGCAGCTGACTGGCTGTGACTGCGGTAGTCCTGGATGGCCCCGCGCTGCGGCTGGTTCGCGCCTGGCGCCGTCGGGTCGAAGTGCTTCGCGCTGCGGTCACCGCGGGAACCCGCGGCCGGCTGGCGGCCGTGCGACTGGCGCAGCGCGTCGTGGTGGTGACGGTCGATGCGTTCGTTGCGGTCCGAGAACTGGCCGTCGCGACCGCGAGCGCCGCCACGGGCGGGAGCTCCACCGCGGGTGGGTGCGCCTCCGCGAGCGGATGCTGCCCCCTTGCGAGTGCTGTAGCGGTCTTCGCCGCGGGGACGGCTCTGGTCGGAGCTGCGCGAGCTGTCGCGCGAGCGATCGAAGGACTCGGCCCGTCCTGCACCGTCGTAGCCGCCGCGGCGGTCGTCGCCGCCTGCACGGTAGCCACCCCGCCGCTCGTCAGCGCCCGCACCTCGGCCCGTGCCGCGACGGTCATCGCCGGCGGCCGGCCGCGAAGCGCGTCCGTAGCCACCCTGTCGGTCGTCGCTGCGTCCGCCGTAGCCGCCACGGCGGTCGTCGCCGCCTGCACGCGCGCCGGGGCGCCGGTCGTCGCCGCCCGACGAGCCGCCTCGGCGATCGTCACCGCGGTACGAGCCGCGGTCGCCGCCGCCCGTTGAGCCGGAGCCGCGTCGGTCGTCGCGGCCGCCTCGGCGGTCGTCTCCGCCGGCACCGTCGCGGCGGCTCTCGCTCGCCCAGCGCGGGTTTCCGTTGGCGCCAGCGCCGCCACCGGCACGCGCCGGTCGCTCGCCACGACCCGAGGAGTCCTTGGGGATGTAGTTGCTCGCGGGCTTGAACCCGCCCTTTGCTTTGCGCTTGGGCATGTGTGCCTTCTCCAGTCCGGCACGCTGCTCACACAGAATTCGGCGCATGCCCAACTTGCCAGGATACGCGACAATCGGCGGGCTGGCCAGGGTGGCACTCGCGGGCAGGTTCGGCCCGGTGGCCCGTCGCTATCGCGAGGTCGTCACGAGCAGCGACCATGGGCCGTCAGGGACGTCACCCTCGTCCACGAATCGCCAGGAGACGCCGCCCTCCACCCCGTTGGTCGCGGCAAACCCGAGGCAGGAGTTGAGGGCGGGTGAGACGTCCATGCCGGCGCCGCCGTACCGCTCGTTCGCGGGCCTCGCGTCGTGCGCCCCGAAGACGTACTCGGCGTCGTCGTACTCGCCGGGCCCCGCGTCCTGGATCTGGCCGTAGCAGGTCCGCCCGTCGTGCTCGAGCTGCACCCACCGGTTCTTCATGAGGCTGAACGACGGATCCTCGAGCCCGCGGGAGTACGCGGCGTCACCGGCCCACGGCACGACTCGCTGCCGCATCCCGGCCGCCGACGCGTTGTTCACGTCATCGAACGGCAGGTCCAGGTAGAACGGGTTCTCCTCGGCCGTCATCCGTGTCGGAAAGTAGCCGTTCGCCGCGGAGCGAGGCTCGGTCTGGCACACGCCGCCGACCACGGCCCCGTCGCAGCCGCCGTAGCTCGCGTACCAGTCCTTGTCGTAGGTCGAGTACACCTGGCTGCCGTCAGGTGCGTCGGCATCGAAGACCTCCCCGACCCAGAAGGTCGTCGCGGTGATGTCTGTGTGCAGCGGATACTCCCGACCCTGCCCCGCTCCCCACGGGGTGCCCTGGCCCCCGGCGCAAGCGGCGCTGCTGAGGAGGATCAGCAGCGCCGCCGAGATACCGGAGGCTCTCGCGATGCGCCTCCTCGTCACCACCAGCGCGGTGGCTTGCACTTGGACGGCGAGCCGTGCTTGGTGGCCCCTCCGTCAGAGAAGGAGTGCTTCGGGTACGGATCGTAGGAGGACGTGCCCGCTGGGTTGAGGTAGGAGCCCCAGCTTGTGTGGTGGTGGTGGTGGCCCGCGTCGTGGACGGGCCAGGGCTTGGTGCACTTCGGGTCCACCGGCGGTTTGGGCTTCACCGGCGGCTTCGGCTTCACCGGCGGCTTCGGCGGCTTCGGCGTCACGGTCGGCGTGGATGTCGCCGATGTCGACGGAGTTGCCGTGGGCGTCGGCGTCGCGGTCGCAGCCGGCGTGGCGGTCGGCGTGGCGGTCGCGGTCGGCGTCGCAGTCGCAGTCGCACTCGGCGTCGCAGTCGCAACCGGGGTAGGCGTCGCAACCGTCGTCGGCGTCGGCGTCGGCGTCGGCGTCGGCGTCGGCGTCGCGGCCGGGGTCGGCTCGACGGCCCCGGACCCGACCATCGATGCGGCATCGAGGGTGAGCGAGCCGTTCGAGAACACGGTGAGGCCGAACGACAGGGCCGTCGCATCTGCCGGCACGGGCGGCGTCGTCCAGGTGGCGGTGGACGCGGACGCGCTCGGATCGAACCACGGGCTGGAGTCCCAGTAGCGCCACGCGCCACGTGCGTCACGGAGATAGACCGCGAACTGCGTGGCGGTGGTCGAGGCGTACGTCGCGCTCAAGTCGTACACGGCTCCGGGTTCGGCCGCTGGCGCGCATTCGCCGAGGTCGAGGTTCGGCATGAGCGACGAAGAACCGCTCTCGTAGTCGCTGACCGCGACGGTCAGGCCGCCGCCGTCCGCGGTGCGCGTGAACTTGGCGGTGTGCGCGCCCCAGGTATTCGGCGTCCAGCAGCTCGGTGCGGATGCACCTGTCGTCCAGTCGTCGAGCTGGGCGTTCACCACCCGGTTCCCGTCCTTCGCGGTCTGGCCGACAGGCCAGTCGCCCTGCCGAACGGGCTTCGCCTCGCCTCCGATGACTTCGTCGACGGTCTTCACCGCGACTCGACCCGCGGCGGCTTCGTCCCGGAGGTAGCTCGCGAACTGCTCGAGGGTCTGGGTCGTCACCCCGATGCTGGAGCAGCCGACTGTCTCGCACACCCGGTGGAAGGTGATCGGCATCCAGCCACCCGCGGCCTGCGCCTGGACGACCAGCGACTTCAGGTTGTCGAAAGACCACGTCTCCGTGACCTGGGCCGGCGCGAGCAGCGCGAAGGCGTCGAGAGGCGGGATGCTCTCGACCGGTGGGCAGCCGTTGCACCCTTCGTGCGACTCCACGCCGCCGAGGAGTCTCGCGCTGGAGAAGCCGCACTCCTGCACGGCGGCCTTCGCCGACTCGCTGAAGCCCGCGAACGGGTAGGCGAAGCTCGTCGTGACGAAGCCCAGGTCGGCGAGGTTCGCGCGGTCTGTGCACACCTGCCGGACGGCTTCGTCCTTGCTGATGGTCGATAGGTCCACGTGCCCCGTCGTGTGCGAGCCGATCTCGTGTCCCGCGGCGCTGAGACGCGTGAGGTCGCCGGTGGAGAAGTAGCCATCGGTGTTGAGCGCACCGCTCTGCACGAAGAACGTGCCGTCCAGGTCGTAGCGGTCGAGGATGTCCACGCCGAGCAGCTGGTCGATGTTGCCGTCGTCGAAGGTGAGCGAGACCACGGGAAGCGCATCCGCAGCCGGTGCTGACGGGCTGATGGGTGCCGCCCCGGCCCCCGTCGCGAGCACGAGCGAGACCACGATCGCGACGGGCACCGCGAGATGCTCCGCGAGACGGAGCGGCATCGGGCGCCGGCGGGCGACATTCCGCGCGCGCGTCATGCGCGACTCCCCGCCCGCTCCAGGCGGCCACGCACCCCGTCGACGACCGCGTCGACGATCCGCTCCAGCGGAAGACGCGGTTCGTAGCCGATGAGCTCAGCCGCGAGCTGGTTGTTCGGGACTCGCCGCTGCATGTCCTCGTACCCTTCGCCGTACGCCTCCGAGTAGGGCACGAGCGTCACCTCGCTCTCGCTCTCCGTGCGGTCGCGGATGATGCCGGCGAGCTCGAGGATGGACACCTCGCGAGCGCCGCCGAGGTTGACGGCGCGCCCGTGGGCATGCGGTTCCTCGAGCAGGGCGACGAGGGCGGGGGCCACTTCACCCACGTAGCCGAAGCACCGGGTCTGCGTGCCGTCACCGTGGACGGTGAGCGGGGCGCCGGCGATCGCCTGCCTGACCAGGTTCGGCACGACCATGCCGTACCGGCCCGTCTGTCTGGGGCCCACCGTGTTGAACGGGCGCGCGATGGCGACCCGGAGTCCGTGCTCGCGAGCGTAGGCGTGGGCGAACGACTCGTCGAGCCCCTTCGCGGCGGCGTACGTCCACCGCGCGGTGAGCGGAGACCCGAGGATCCGGTCGGCGTCCTCGCTGAGCGCATCCGCCGTGTTCTTGCCGTAGATCTCGCTCGTCGACGCGATCAGGATCTCGGCATCGTGCGTGAGCGACGCCTCCAGCACGTTCTCCGTGCCGTGCAGGTTCGTGCGCAGGCTCCTGAGCGGTTCCCCGAGGATCGTGTGGACGCCCACCGCGGCGGCGAGATGGAACACCCGGTCTGCACGAGCGACCAGGGAGTCGACGAGGTCCTCGTCGAGCACGCTGCCCTCGACGAACTGCAGCGAGTCGATCGAGGTCGCCAGATTGTCGACGCTGCCGGTCGAGAGGTCGTCGAGGACGACGACCTCGTCGCCGCGCGCGACGAGGAGGTCGGTGAGGTGGCTGCCGATGAACCCGGCCCCGCCCGTGATGAGAGTTCTCATGTTCTGGTGTGTCCTTCGTTCTGCTAGATGAGCGCTTGCCCGGTGCGGGCAGGCAGGGTGTAGGTGGCGTCGAGGACGCACTGGTGCTCGCCGAGCCAGGCGAGATCCGTGTCTTCGTGGCGCGTGTGGAGCAGCACGAGATCGGCGTCGAGGAGCTCCTCCTGGCTGCTCGCCGCGAGCAGCTGCCCGTCCGCCAGGCGGATGGACGGCACGTGCGAGTCGATGAACGAGACATGCATCCCCTGCTTGCTCAGGAGCTGGATGATCTCGGTCGCCGTCGATTCGCGGACGTCGGCGACATTCGGCTTGTAGGCGACGCCGAGGACAACCACACGGGCACGGCTCGCGACGACACCGGCGGCGGCGAGCATCGACCCGACTCGAGCCGCGACGCGCTGCGGCCGGTGCGCGAGAGCGTTCATCGCCTCCTCGAGGATCGGCGACGACACCCGATCGGCCCGCAGCTGCCACAGCAGGTAGTGCGGGTCGCACGGGATGCAGTGCCCGCCGACGCCGGGTCCCGGCCGGAACGGCATGAAGCCGTACGGCTTCGTCGCGGCGGCGTCGATGACCTCGGTGACCGGGACGCCCAGCTCTCGGCAGACGCTCGCGAACTCGTTGATGAAGGCGATGTTCACGGCCCTGAAGGAGTTCTCGAGGAGCTTCGACGCCTCGGCGATCTCCAGCGTCTCGACGAGGTGCGGCGAGTCGACGTACTGGCCGAGCGTGGCGGCGGCCAGCTCCGTGCAGCTCGCGGTGAACCCGCCGACGACGCGTGGCACCTCCTCGTGGCCGAACGCCTCGTCGGCGGGGTTGATGCGCTCGGGGCTGAAGGCGACGTGCACGTCGACCCCCGGCTGGAGCCCCCTGGCGATGAGCGGATGCACGAGCAGGTCCCTGGTGCAGCCCACGTACGACGTCGAGGTCAGGATGAGGAGCTGACCTGGCACGGCGGCGTCGAGCACCGCCGAGCAGGCGGACGTCAGCGCGTGGAGGTCTGGCACCGCGTGCGCGTCGATGGGAGTCGGAACGCACACGATGACGGCGCGCGCCCGACTGATCGATGCGACGTCGGAGGTCAGCCACCAGCCCTCGGGCTCGGCGTTCGCGGTTCCGAGTCGAAGCTGATCTCCGGGGACGAGGTCGACGCTCCCCGTTCGCACCGAGGCGAGCCTCGACTCGTCGACGTCGACGCCGAGCACCCTGGAGCCCGCTGCCCGGAAGGCGAGCGCGGTGGGCAGGCCGACGTAGCCGAGGCCCACGATGGCGATATCGAAGTCCCAGACCTGGGACACGGACGGTGGATCGGTGAGCACTGTGTTGACGCGCGACAATTGACGCCCCTTTCGCGACGATGTGAACAGAGACTGGCAGGCTACGAATCCCCCGGCCATCCACCAGCTCTACAACCGAGGCTACCGTCGGAACGGGGTGCGCAAAGGGGCAACTTCTCCGTGAACACCCGCACAACGAGCGGAATGTGGGCCACCTGTCTGGGTTTCCGAACCACCGCATCGAGTGCGGGAGTATTCCGATGCGCACGCATCGACATGGGGAGAAGTCCCCGGTAAGTGATCTTGGAATCCCACCCGAGAAGCGCTCAGCTCGATACACTTCTGCAGTGTCGAACCCAGCGATCCTCCTCGTGGCGCTCGTCGTCTTCCTCTTCGTCGGGGCCAACGCATCGTTCTGGACCGCGGTCTCCGCGGTGCGCGCCCTTCGCGAGCGACGGCTTCGCCTGCACGAGGTGCCGCAGACCCTCACGAGCACAGCCCTCCGACCGAGGGACGTCGCCATCCTCATCGCCGCGCACGACGAGGAACGCGGCATCCAGCGCACCGTGCGCTCGACGGGTCAGCACGTCCCGCGCTCCAACGTGTTCGTCGCCTCGGACGGCTCCCGCGATTCGACCGCCGCCATCGCGAGAGCCGAAGGCGCGAACGTCGTCGACATCTCACCGAACCGCGGCAAGGCGGGGGCACTCGAGCACGCCATCCGATGGTTCAGGCTGGCCGATCGGTTCGAGGTGGTGATGCTGCTCGACGCCGACACGGTCCTCGGCCCGGACTACCTCGACTCCGCGCTGCCGCTCTTCGCCGACGAGCGTGTCGTCGCCGTCGCGGGGACGGCGAGGACCGCACTCTTCCCAGGCCCGACCTCGCGTCTCGGTGACCTCCTCATCACTCACCGCGACCGCATGTACGTCGTCATGCAGTACCTGCTCAAGTTCGGTCAGGCCGCGAGCTTCGCCAACGCCGTGATGATCGTGCCCGGCTTCGCGTCGCTGTACCGCACGCGCATCCTCGCCGAGCTCGACATCGCCGCACCCGGCCTCGTGATCGAGGACTTCAACATGACCTTCGAGGTGCACGCGAAGCGGCTCGGCCGGATCGCCTTCGACCCACGCGTGGCCACGGCGTACACGCAGGACCCGGACACGCTTCGAAGCTACATCGCGCAGGTGCGTCGCTGGAATCTCGGCTTCTGGCAGACCCTCCGGCGCCATTCGCGGATGCAGCCGCGCTTCGGCACCCTGGCCGCGGCGTCGGTGGTCGAGATCACGATCAGCTCGCTGCTCATCGCCCTGGCTCCCCTCCTGGTGCTGGCGTCGTTCACGGTCGGCCTCCCCGAAGTGGTCGCGTGCCCGTCGCTCGAGGAAGCCGCCGCACGTTTTCCCGCGCTCCTGCTGCTCGCCGCGTTCTTCGCAGCGGACCTGGCGCTGACGCTCGTCGCCCTGTGCATCTCACGGCGACTCGCATTCCTGAGATGGGCGCCCCTTCTGCCCGTTCTCCGCTGGCTGGACGCGCTGCTGTGCCTGCAGGCCGCCCTGCTCAGCCTGCGCCGGAGCGGCGACGGCCGTTGGCGGAGTCCCGTTCGCCGCTAGGTGCGCTCCAGCTGGGGTGGCGCGGCGCTCCGCTCCTCGTCGTGTTCGGCGGAGGCGAGCTCCTGCTCGATGCGCTCCTCACGGCGGGCTCGGCGGCGTTCGAGCGGCCCTTCGACGACGGAGTAGAGGGCAGGCAGGACGAGCAGCGTCAGCACCGTGGAGGAGAGCAGCCCGCCGATCACGACGAGCGCGAGCGGCTGCGAGATGAAGCCGCCGTGACCGGTGATGCCGAGTGCCATCGGGGTGAGTGCCAGCATCGTCGCGAGCGCGGTCATGACGATGGGACGGACACGTCTGGCGCCTCCGGCGAGCATCGCCTCGTGCACGGCGAGGCCCCGCTCCCTGAACTGGTTGACGAGGTCGATGAGCACGATGGCGTTGGTCACGACGACGCCGATGAGCATGAGCACGCCGATGAGGGAGGCGACGCCGAGGGGCACACCGCTCGCGAGCTGCAGCAGGATCGCGCCCGTCGCCGCGAACGGCACGGACACGAGCAGGAGCAGCGGCTGCAGGAGGCTCTTGAAGGTGGCCACCATGACGATGTAGACGATGAGGATCGCAGCCAGCAGCGCGAGCCCGAGCTGCTGGAAGGCGGCCGCCTGGTCGGAGCTGACTCCGCCGAGGGCGGCGGTGGCGCCTTCTGGCAGGGTGATCGTGTCGAGCTGCTCGGTGATGAGCGCATTCGCGGAGCTGAGGTTGTCGTCGGTGGGCACGACGGTGACGGAGGCGAGTGGCACCCCGCGCTCGGACGAGATAGAGACGGGCCCGTCGACGATCTCGACGCTCGCGAGCGTCGTGAGCGGGACGGGGCCGAGGGCCGTTGGGATGCTCGTGGCTCGGAGCGCATCGATATTCGCCGGCGGTTCCGACCCGACGAGCACGACCTGGACGCTGGACCCGTCGATCGTGAGCGAGCCGACGGGGGTCGGCTGCAGCTGCTGGGCGACGATCGCCCCGATGGCCGTCTGGCTGAGCCCGTACTGGGCGGCCGTAGCCTGGTCGATGTCCATCTCGACGAACGGTCGGGTCTCGTCGAGGTCGCTCGTGACCTCGCCGAGCTGCTCGACTCCCGCGAGCACGGCGACGACCTGGTCACTGGCCTGGCGGAGGGTCTCGGCATCCGGTGCGGTCAGGTCGACACTGATCGCGCTCGAGAATCCGGCGCTGCCGCCACCGCCGACGGAGATCTCGCCTGCCCCCTCGAGGCCGTCGAGCTCCTCGCGGAGCTCGGCCTGGATGGCGTCGGAGTCGGCGTCGGTTGAGGTGGTCACGGAGAAGCTCGCGCGGGAGGCTCCGCCGCCGGTGAAGAGCGATGCCGCTCCCCCTCCGCCGATCGTGAGCTGCACCGTCTCGACGCCTTCCTTGGCCCTGATGAGGTCTTCCACCTGGGAGGCGGCCTCGCCGGAGGCGGCGAGCGTGAGGTTGGGTTCGAGGGTCTGCGTCACCGTGAAGCTGTTGCTGCCGGTGTTGCCGAGGAAGTTGGTCTTCATGAGCGGCGCGAGTGCGCCCGTGAGGATGAGGATGAGCAGCGCCGCACCGAGCGTGATGAAGGGGCGGCGCAGGGTCCAGCCGAGGACCGGCTCGTAGCCGCGCTGCAGCCAGCTGCTCTCCTCGCTCGATGAGGTGAGCTCGGAGTCGGGGCCGTTCTCCGCGCGGCCGACTGCGGTGGCCTCCTGCTCCGCCTGGCGGCGGAGCGCACGGCGGGGGTGCAGGTCCTCGTCGTCGCTGCGCAGTCCGAGCGGCGCGAACCGACCGGCGTCGCGCTTGGCACGCTCTCGACGCGGGCGCACGCGGACCGGCTCGATGGGAGCCTCATCGCCGCCCGCAGCGGGGAGCGGCTCCTGCGCGGTGACGCTGCCCGAGGTGCGTGTGGCCTCGCTCGCGAGGACCGCCTCGCGGTCTCGAGCGGTCTCGCCTTCGGGGGTGCTGCCTCCGGCCCAGGTCTCCGCCGTGCCGACGCGGGCGCGGCGCTTGCGATGCCGCCCTCCGAGCATCCAGTAGGCGAGCACGGGGACGATCGTGAGCGAGACGAGGAGCGACGCGAGGAGCGCGATGACGCTCGTGAGGGCGAACGGACGGAAGAGCTCTCCGGAGATGTCGCCGACGAATGCGATGGGCAGGTAGACGGCGACGGTTGCGATCGTGGCGCTCGTGACGGCGGTCGCGACTTCGCGGACCGCCTCCGTGATGACGCGCACGCGCTCGGTGCCGCGCAGGCTCGCATCCGGGTGCATCGACATGTGCCGCTTGATGTTCTCGATGACGACGATCGAGTCGTCGACGACTCGCCCGATCGCGATGGTGAGGGCGCCGAGCGTGAGGATGTTGAGCGAGTACTCGGCGGCCTGCAGGCCGATGAAGGTCACGAGCAGCGAGGTCGGTATGGAGATCGCCGTGACGAGCGTCGCGCGGAAGGACAGCAGGAAGACGAAGATGACGATGACCGCGAAGACAAGGCCGAGGAGGCCTTCCACGACGAGGGTGTCGATGGACTGCTGGATGAACGGGGCCTGGTCGAAGACGATCTGCAGGGTCGCTCCCCCGCCGATGGATGCCTGCAGCGCCGGGAGCGCGTCCCGGACCGCCTGCGACACCTCGACGGTGTTGGCGTTCGCGAGCTTCGTGACGGACACCGTGAGGGCGTCCTCGCCGTTGACGCGGGAGATGGAGGTCGCGGGCTCCGGCCCGAGCTCGAGGGCCGCGACGTCGCCGAGGGTCGTCGTGGCGGGGGTGGCCCCGCTGAGGGGCAGAGCGGCGATGGCGTCGACGTTGTCGAGCAGCGTTCCGGCCTGCACGGTGAGGGCGTCGTCACCCTCGGTGATCTGTCCGATGGGGATCAGCGTGCCTGCCGCGTCGAGCGTGTCGCGGATGCTCTGGACGCTGGCTCCCGCCCCCGCGAGCGCCGCCTGGTCTGGCGTGATCTCGATGCGGGAGACCGGCGCACCGCTGACGGCCGCCTCTCGGACGCCATCGAGCTCGGTCAGCCCTGGCACGGTCGAGCTCTCGAGGCTGGCCGCGAGCTCCTCCGTGCTCGTGCCGCCTGTCGCAGCGATCTGGATGACCGGGAAGTCGTCGATCGAGCCGCTCAGCACGGTCGTCTCCGTACCTTCCGGCAGCTGGCTCTCGATGCGGTTGAGCGCCTGCTGGATGCGCTGCTCGGCGTAGACGGTGTCGGTGCCGTACTCGAACTCGACCGTCACCGACGAGAAGTTCGCGCTGGAGGTGACCTGCGTCGAGGAGAGCCCCTGAAGCCCCTGAAGGGAGGTCTCGACGAGCCTGGACACGTCCTCGTCGACGATCTCCGGCGATGCGCCCGGGTAGCTCGTCACGACCGACACGATCGGCAGGGAGACCGAGGGAATGAGCTCCTGCTTGAGCGAGGTCATGGACAGTCCGCCGAAGAGGAGCACGGAGAGCGTCACGAGGGCGATCAGCGCGCGGTTCTTCAAGCTCATCTCAGCGAGTTTGTGCACTCCGTCAGTGTCGCACGCACCGCCGACACAGCCGGGGACCCCGCTGAGTGCGTCCCGAATCCGCGGTTCGGGTCGCGCTCGCCGATCAGCCGCGCCGACCGATGGCGGGATCAGCCGTTGCCGAGCGCGACCCAGAGGCTGAGCGCAGGGATCGGGAACGCGAAGAGCACCCCGGCAACGAGGTTGAGCAGCCAGTAGCGCCTGAGGATCGCCGCGAACTCCCGCAGGATCGCGCTCGGCCAGTAGTAGCGGGCGACGGGTGCCTGCACTGCCTGCGCATCGATGCCGAGCTCCCTGGCGAGCATCGCGGCGCGCATGGCGTGGTAGCTGCTCGTCGCGATGATGCCGGGGCCGGTGACACCCTCGCGCTCGAGGATCCGCGACGTGAAGCGGAGGTTCTCCTCGGTGTTGACCGATTCCTCCTCGCTCAGGATGCGCGGCTCGGCGGCGTTCCCCGCCATCGGCAGGGCCCCTTGGCGCCCGTCGGCGCCGGAGTTGGCGGGGTCGGCGTCGGCGGAGTCGGCGTTGGCGGGGTCGAGCGCCCACTCGCGCATGGCGCGCCCCTCCGCGAGCGCCTCGTCGCCGCCCTGCCCGCCGGACATGACGACGACGGAGGCCCCGACCCGGTGCGCCGCATCCAGGCCCGCCCGGATGCGCGCGGCGAGCAGCGGCGGCACGCGTCGCCCTCCGCTGAGGCCGGAGCCGAGCACGACGACCCAGGTGCCGACGGCACCGCGAACGAGCCGCGAGTAGAGCCACGAGTAGGCGAGGAACAGGGCGAACGCCGCCCCGAGGTAGGCGGCTCCGGCCGCGAGGAGGAGCGCGATGGAGATGAAGACGTCGTCGCCGACGAGGATGGCCGCGAACGGCAGCGCCGCCAGCGCCGTCAGGATGACGGCCAAGACGAGGGACAGCAGGTTCCCCAGCGAGCGCCCCTCGCGTCGGATCATGCGGGCCCCATTCACGTACAGCAGCACGATGAGCGCCAGCAGTAGAGCGGGCGAGAGCACGAAGGGCAGCCACGTCAGCGTGCTGACGAGCATCGACACCTGACCGTCGAAGCTGGAGACGGCGCTGATGAGGACGACGGCCGCGGCGACGATCCACACGCCGTTGCTGAGGCGTCGAGGCTCGTTCCTCGTGCGCCGCACGGCGATGAAGGCCAGTCCCGCGCCGACGACGAGGGTGAGCAGCACCGACACCCATGACAGTTCCTGCGTGATGATGTCCTGCTCCCTCGCGACACACCCGCCGGGGGCCGCCGACGGTGCGCCCAGTATGCCGCACGCCAGAAGCCAGCTGAGAGAGTCGCGAGCGCACGCGAATCCCCAGACTCGCGATATAACGTGACTTGCAGTCGTCGGGCGCGAAGCCCGCGCGCATCAAGAACCCTTTCCCGAGGAGCAGCAGTGGCTATTGAACAGTGGATCGTGGACGGACCCCGCGTCATCGACGTGCAGACCGTCCGCAGCGTTCGCGCGAGACTCGCAGGCGGCGCCATCAGCGTGCTCGCGCACGACGAGCCGAGCACCCGCATCGAGGTGTCCGGCATCACCGGCCGCGATCTGAAGATCGCCATCGACGGAGACCAGCTCCTCATCGACCATCCGCAGCTGTCCTGGACCGACGTGCAGACCTCGGCGAAGACCATCTGGAACCAGCCGAACGTCGTCGTGAGCGTGCTCGTCCCCGCCGGCGTCGACGTCGACGTGCTCGGCGTCAGCGCGGAGGTGCTCGTCGCCGGGATCAGCGGACGCATCGACATCAACACAGTCGGCGGAGAGCAGTTCCTCGACGCGACCCGCGGCGAGCTGCACCTCAACTCCATCGGCGGCGAGATCAGCGTCCGCGGCCACGCTGGGACGGCCGTCGTGAAGACCGCATCGGGGGACGTCACCGCCACCGGATCTCTCGTGAGCTTCGACGGCAGCACCGTCTCGGGTGCCACGATCGTCGACGTCACCTCTGGCGCCCCCAGCCTCATCGCGAACAGGTCCGTCAGCGGCGCCACCACGGTGCGCCTCCCCGGCGGCACCCACCCCAGCTACCAGGTCTCCACGGTCGGCTCCTCCGTGCAGCTCGACGGCCTCCACCTCGAACCGCTGCGCGGGACCACGTACCGCTCCGAGCCCACCGAGGGCGCCGTCACCGACGTGCGCATCAGTACGGTCACCGGTCGAGTCTCCGTGCTCCTCTCCGCCCGCACTCCGCGGGCAGGAGATGCGCCAGCGGACTTCGACGAGCGCATCGACGCCCGCATCGCGACCAGCCCCGTTCCCGACGGCGTCCCCGCCGGGGATGGCGACCGCGAGGCCGCGGCCCCTGCATCCGAGAACGCGGGCGACGAGCCCGAGAACGACACCACACAGCCGGGAGGCACCGCGTGACCCCGCCAGTCTTCGCCCACGGACACCTTCGCCTCTACCTGCTGAGCCTGCTCGAAGACCAGCCGCGCCACGGCTACGAGCTCATCCAGGCGCTCTCCGAGCGCTTCGACGGCACGTACTCGCCAAGCGCCGGCACCATCTACCCGCGCCTCGCGAAGCTCGAGGAGGAAGGGCTCGTCACCAAGCACAACGACGGCCGCAAGAGCGTCTACCGCATCACGGAAGCCGGCCGGCGTGAGCTCGATTCGCGCCGAGAGGAACTCGCCTCCATCGAGCAGGACGTCGACTCGTCGGTCCGCCGTCTCGCCGCCGACGTCCGCCACGGGCTCGCGAGTGCCCGCGAGGAGCTGCGTGCCGAGTTCGCGCGACTCGCCCAGGAGCTCGGGCCGGATGCACGTGCCGGGTTCGAGAAGGCCGCGAGCGCGGGAGCAGCGGGAGCCGCATCCGCTCGTGGCTTCTTCTCCGGCGCAGGCAAGGGATGGGATGCGCCGCGCGAGAACCCGATCACGACGCCAGGCGACACACCGCCCGGCTTCGTGCCACCGGGATTCACGCGCGGCTCGAGCGCCGCGGGCGAACCGCGCCCGCAGGACCCGCCCCGGCCCCCAGCGGGACCAGACGCACCTGGAGCCCCCGAGGCGCCGCAGACGCCGCAGGCCCCGACGGCAGCGGGCGACGGCCACCGAACGCATGGGCGCTACGACACGTGGTCCTCCGCGAGCAGCTCGCACGTCTGGAGCAGCGGCACGGCAGACGACGGGGCCTCAAGATCCGAGCCAGGAGGCGACAGCCGGCCGCCGCGAGACGCCCTGCGCGCGCAGCTCGAGGCTCTGTCTCAGGCCGACCTGGTGCTCAACCGGTTCCGACACGAGCTGCGGCAGGAGCTGCGCGCCGCGCAGAGCGAGCAGCGGCTCTCCCCCGGCATCGTGACGTTCCTCGACCAGGAGCTGGAGCGAGTGCGAGAGCGCATCTCGCACGCCCTCGGCTCGCGTGACGACAGGAGCGGCGACGGCGGGGGCACTTCCGACGCCTGAGCCGTCGCACAGGCGCACACCAGGCGCCGGGCGAGGGGCGCTCTCCACCACGGGGAGCGCCCCTCGCCTTGGGCACGCCGCAGGATCGCCGCCGCCGCGGGCTGGTGGCGCCCGGCCCAGCCCGGGAGTACGGTTGCCGCGTGCGTTCGCCTGCCCGCCTCCTCCTCGCCGTGTTCCTCGGCGGCGCCCTCGGGACGCTCGCGCGCGTCTGGCTGACGTCCCTGACGTCGATGTCGATGCTCGATGGCGACCAGACGCTGTACGTGCCACTCTCCGCGAACCTGCACGTTCTCGACTCCGACATCGTCGCGGCGCTCATCGCCAACGTGGCCGGGTCCCTCGCGCTCGGCATCGTCGCGGGAGCGCACTGGCCGGAGCGGCTGGCCACGTTGCGCGCGGCCCTCGGCCCCGGCTTCTGCGGCGGCTTCACCACGTTCTCCCTCATCGCCCTGGCGCTCGCCCTCGTCTTCTCGAACTCCGGCTGGGCGGTCGTCGCGTTCGCGGCCGGCACCGTCGGCGGCATCCTCGCCATCGTCGCGGGGCGAGCCATCGGCCGTCGCGTCTCCCCTCCGCCAGGTGCTGGCCGAGGCCCGGTCGCGCCGAGCCACGACACGTTCGGCCCCGACGGCGGAGCGCCAGCTGGCGGGGTGCGCTGATGGACGTCCTCGTGCTCCTGGCGGTCGGGCTCGCAGGGGGCCTCGGCGCCTGCATCCGGTACGTCGCCGTCGAAGGGTGGCCGCGGATGCGCCAGCCGGCATCGGCGATCTCCACCGCCCACCCATCGAGCCCGCAGGGCGCAGCCGCACCGCGCCGCGTCGCCCCGGAGTGGCGGCTCATGATCGTGAACGTCGTCGCGTCGCTCATCGCCGGCCTCGCGGCAGGCCTGCTCCCACTTCCCACCGTCGCGTCGATGCTCGTCATCTCCGGCTTCTGCGGGGGCATGAGCTCGTGGAGCTCCGTCATGCTCGACGCGACGAACGCGTTGGGCGCCCGCAAGATCGGCAAGGCCGCGATCATCGTGATCGTCCAGATGCTCTGGGGAGTGCTCGCGGCGCTGATCGGCGTGACCGTCGGCCAGCTGCTCGGCGAGAGCCTCGGGCTTGGGATGCTCGGCTGGTAGACCCCGGCCGCGGCGCCAGCGGTCATCCTCCCGGATGATGCCAGCCCGCGAATACCCTCCCAGAGTCGGGGGCGGATGAGCCCGCAGGCGGTCGAGGCGCGCACCCCGAGACGGGCACCTTGGAGGCATGACTTCCCACCCAGGCTTCCAGACACCGGCCGCGGCACAACCGCACGCGGCAGCAGCACCCGCACAACGCTTCGCCCCGCACCCGAACGATGCGGCGGGCCGCGCATCCGCAGCCCTGCCAGCTGCCGGCGGGGTGCTCGCGGCACATTCACTCAGCAAGGCCTACGGACCGACGACCGCCCTCGCGGGCGTCAGCATCGCGGTGCAGGCAGGCGAGGCGCTCGCCATCATGGGCGCCTCCGGGTCGGGCAAGACCACGCTCCTCCACTGCCTGGCCGGCATCGTCACGCCGGACGCGGGCCGCATCGATCTGCACGGCGCTGCCGGCACCCGCGAGATCACCGGAATGTCCGACGCGGAGCGCACCGAGCTGCGCCGCACCGAATTCGGCTTCGTGTTCCAGGAGGGGATGCTCCTGCCGGAGCTCACCGCACTCGAGAACGTCGCCATCGCGGCGATGCTCTGCGGCGTCGACCGCACGCGCGCCGAGCAGGCCGCTGCGCAGTGGCTCGCGGCTATGGGGCTCGCCGGTATGGAGGCCCGTCGCATCGGAGAGCTCTCCGGTGGGCAGGCGCAGCGCGTCGCCATCGCCCGCGCCCAGGTCACCGGCGCCCGCGTCGTCTTCGCGGACGAGCCGACGGGCGCCCTCGACTCAGCGACGAGCGCCGACGTCATGACGGCGCTGCTGGCCGCGACCGCTCGGGCCGGCCGCAGCCTCGTCGTCGTCACCCACGACCCCGAGGTCGCGGCGCGCTGCGACCGCACGGTCCGGATGCGCGACGGGTACCTCCTCGAGGACACGGCGGCCCGCGCATGAACGGCAGCCACGACGCCGGGCCCCTCGGCCTCGCAGCGGATACCCGACCGACCGCGAAGGTCAGGGCCGCCGCCCCGTCGTCCGCAGTCGGCACCGTGAGCGTCCCGAGCCCCGCGCCCCGCGGCTCCAGCCGCATCCCGCTCCTCACGATCCTGCGGATGCTCACCCGGCCCGACACCGTCGGCCGCGCCGCCGTCGCCCTGCCGGCCGTGGCCTTCGCCGTCGTGACGGCCCTCACACTCGTCGTGGTCGGCGGCACCATGATGCTCTTCAACCCACCGCCCGGCATGCCATCCCACGGCTTCTTCGCGGTCTTCGCGCTGACCCTGCTCGCGGTCCCGCTGCTGACCCTCGGCGTCGCGGCGGCACGCCTCTCCGCCCGCCGCCGCGACGATCGCCTCGCGACGCTCAGGCTGCTCGGCGCATCCACCAGGGTCGTGACGCTGCTCGCCGTCGCCGAGGCGACGCTCGTCGCCATCGCGGGCATCCTCGCCGGCATGGTGCTCTACGCCGCCCTCCTCCCCCTCGTGGGACTCCTGCACTTCTACGGCGCCCCCATCGGGGCGGCGTCCGTCTGGGTGGGGTTCCCTGTGCTCCTCGCGACCGCGGCCGGCATCACCCTGCTGGCGGCCCTCAGCTCGTTCGCCGGGTTGGCAGCCGTGCGCGTCACGCCCCTCGGCGTGCGCAAGCGCGGCACGCAGCCGCGGGTCAAGTGGTTCGCGCTCGCCTCCGGCGTCGTCATCCTGCTCATCAGCCTCGGCCTCGTCGGCATGATGCAGGGACTCGCGTCGGCCTTCGGAATGATCGGAATCGTCATCGCCGTGCTCGTCCCCCTTGCGGCAGGGATGCTCGCCCTCAACCTCATCGGCAGCCCCCTGGTCGGCCTCATCGGCCGGCAGATGGCGAAGCGCGCGAAGTCACCCGCACGCCTCATCGGCGGGCGCCGGCTCGCCGAGACGCCCGGCGTCGCGTGGCGCAGCGTCTCGGGCATCGCGATGATCGCGTTCGTCGCCGTCATCGGCGGCAGCGGCCTCGCCCTCCTCGACATGGTCGGCACGTCGGGCATGCAGGCAGAGGATCTCATCCTCATGACCGACCTGCGCACCGGCGTCTTCCTGACGCTCTTCATCGCGTTCCTCATGCTGGCGTGCACGGTCGGCGTCTCGCAGGCGGCCGCGATCCTCGACGAGCGCAAGCTGCTCATCTCCCTCGATAGGGCCGGCATGCCGCGCAAGGTCTTCGAGCAGGCGCAGCGCGTGCAGGTCTGGGCGCCGCTGCTGCTCGCCGCACTCGGAGGAGCCGGAGCCGCGGCAGCCATCATCCTGCCGATCGTCGGCGCCTCGCTGATCATCGCGCCCCTCGCGATGCTCACGATGGCCCTCTGCTTCGCGCTCGGATTCGGTGCCGTCTGGCTGGCGCTCCTCGGCACGCGCCCCGTCGTCACCTCGGTGCTCGCCTCCGCGAACCGCGGCTAGCGCTCCTGCCGTGCGCCTCGCCCCCTGGCCCCTCTGCCCCCGTTCCCTCTGCCCCCGGAACCCCTGACTCGCTGACCCCTGATTCGCTGATCCCCGGTGGAAGAGTCAGCCAGATGCACGCTCCCGATCGGCGGACGCTGCATCTGGCTGACTTTCAGCGCGAGAAGGGGCGGGGAGGAGGGGCGGTCAGGGAGGAGGGGCTACTTCACCGTGGCCGGGGTCTCGCCGAGGCGATCGAAGACGCCCTCCGCGAGATGCTCGGCATCGAGGCGGGCCGCCACCGGGTTCCGACGGTTCGTTCCGTAGCCGAGCAGCGCGACGCGATTGTCTCGGCGACTCCACCCGTCGCGCAGACGAGCCATGCCGCCCTGCTCGCGCAGCTGCAGGGGCGCGAGATGGCGCATCGTGGGACGACTCCCCGTCGCCCAGATGATCGCATCCGCCTCGAAGCGCTCACCGCTCGCCAACGTCACCCCATCCGGCTGAACGCTCGCGAGAGGACCCTGCGAGACGAGCAGCCCCCGCCGAACCGCAGCGAGAGTCCCCCTCGAGAGTGGGATGCCGCGCACGCTCACCTCGCTCGGCAGACGCTCCCCTCGCTCGACGAATCGGACGAACTCGGCCTCGTGGCGTGCATCCATCTCCCGCTGCCGGGAATCGGTCCGCGACGGCAGCGTGAGGCGCGGCAGCTCGTGGAAGTCGGGCTCACGACGCGTCGACCACGCCGTCTTCGCCGCGATCGGCTCCAGCTCACGCAGAATCGTCACCGCCGAGCGCCCACCGCCGACGACAAGCACCCGCTTGCCCGAGAATCCCGCCAGCGACTCGATGTGCGCGGACGGCAGCTGCTGGCCGGCGAAGTCGAGGGCACCCGGATACCAGGGCACGAACGGCGACGACCAGTCGCCAGTCGCGTTGATGACGTACCTCGTCGTGATCGTGCGCGGCGGGCGGTCCCCCACCTGGATGTGCAGCGTCAGCAACGGCGAACGCCGCATCGCCTCGACGCGCAGCACCCGCACCGGGCGGGCCACGAACAGGTCGTACGCGTCCTCGTAGCGCCGCATGAGCGGGGGCATGATGTCGCGGACGATGGCCTCAGGATCCTGATCGCTGAGACGGATGCCCAGCTCAGAGAGCCCAGGTGGGCCGGAGAGCAGGGGCGTGTGCCCCACCGTCTGGAAGTCCCATCCGCGTCCCCAGGATCCGCCGGGCTGCGGCTCGGCATCGAAGACCACGAAATCCCGCAGCGGCCGGAGGCCCATCTCGGCGAGCGTCGCAGCGACCGTCACACCTGGCACACCCGCGCCGATGACGACGAGGTCGATGTCGGTCTTCACGGTGAGCACGTCCGGCTTCCTGTCGAGGCGCTGCGGGCGCAGCTCTGCGGGTACATCGGACTGTCGACGAGCTCGGGTCCGGTAGGCCACAGTCTAGAGACGCAGAGTGACGCGGCCGGGTCGGCGCACCGAAGATTCGCTCGGCCGCCGTGGTAATGTGAGCGTCAGATTTTCGTTAACGACTTGCGACCGGGTGGCCATTCCTGCCCGGCCCGAATTATAAGGGGGTTACGCATGGGGCGTGGCCGTCAAAAGGCGAAGCACACCAAGGTCGCCCGTGAGCTCAAGTACTCCGTACATGAGACGAACTATGACGCGCTGGCACGTGAACTCTCCGGTGGCTCCTCGAGCTACCCGGCGAGTCCGCCAGCCACTGAAGAACCCAACGACGACATCCTCTCGAAGTGGTCCGAGTACCTCGACGATGATGACGCCGACGAAGACGACGACGCGAGCGGCTACGAGCAGAAGCGCGCGTAAGCGTGCGAGCACGACTCCCCGGAGTCCTGCCGCCGCTGCCCTCGTCTGACTCCGAGCCGACCTCATCACCTGGTGATCGAACTCCAGCCCCCGAGCTTCCCTGCCGCCATCGCAGTGGCAGTGATCCTCGTCGTCGGCAACCTCATGAGCATGCTCACGGTGCGCTGGGGAGCTGACGGGCGTCTCGATCGCTGGGGGTACGCGGGTCTGCGCACCGCAGCGACTCGCGCATCCGACGAAGCCTGGCGGGCCGGCCACGAGGCGGCACTGCGCCCGGCGAATACCGGTGCAGGCGCCGGCATCGTCTTCGCGATCGTCTCGGTGCTCTCCGCCAACTCCGTCGCGCCGTACCTCGTCGCGCTCTCCCTCGCCGTGATCTCGACGCTCACGGGAGTCATCCTGAGCCTCGTCATCGCCCACCGCGCAGCCAAGGCAGTCGCCGGCAAGTAGACGCCGAGCGACATCCGGTGGATGGCGCTCAGACCCCGTCGCGCAGGTTCCTGGCGAAGCTCGCAGCGCGCATCCGCAGGTTCTCCTTGCGCTGCTCGCGGGCCGCCTCACGGTCGTAGCCGATGTACGCCGACGTGGGAAGGCGTCGCACGTTCGTCGAGCACTCGAACTCGGCGCAGACGAGCGTGCCGACGGTATCCCCGCGACGGCCTGCGTCGCCGGTGCGCTTCGCGCTGTAGAAGACGACGTCGTTGGGCAGCGTCACGTCCTCGCACCACGAGCACATGGCGCGCCGAGTCGGCAGCTTCCGCGCACGCTCGAACATGATCGCCACGAGGTCCCCGTCCACCGGGATCACCGCGTAGGCGCGACGCCCAAGCTTCGGGTCCGTCCAGCCGAGGTAGTCGCGCCGCTCCCAGTCCACGTCGTGGAACCCAGGTAGCAACGTCAGGTCGCTGACCTCCTTGCGCGAGGCGTTGACAAACGCATCCCGGATCTGGGCCTCGGTGAGCTGCTGCATCTGACGAGCGTACCCAGCCTCCCGGTCAGAGGCCGTCAGCAAACTCCGCGAGGGCCCTCGCGAGCGGGTCAGGCGCGCCGATGGCGACGTAGTGGCCTCCGGGGACCACGACCGCCTCGACCCCCGCACGGTCGCGGGCGAGCTGCTTCGCGAACTCGAGCGGGAAGAACAGGTCGTCCTCAGGCGCGATGAACCCCGTGGGGACCTCGCGCCCGACGCCCGGCCACGGCGCATCCATCCACGAGCCGGACTCCTCGCGCACGTGCGCCTTCGCGTCGACCACAAGATCGTCCGGCACGAGATTGTAGTACACGAGCTCGTCCTCGGCATCGACGCCGAGCGCGCTGTGGCCCGTCGCCGTCCACCACTCCTGCATCGTCTCGCCCGGCTTGGGGATCATGCCCGCGACGTAGACGAGCCCGTCGGCGTCGAGACGCTCAGCCACGAGAGCGGCGGAGAAGCCGCCGAGCGAGTGGCCGACGATCACCAGCTGCTCCCCCTGCCCGTCGCCGTCGGAACTGTCGCCCCTCGCCTCGTCGAGCTGCGCCGAGACCGAGTCCGCGTAGTCGACGAGCGACAGACCCGGCTCCTCGATCGGCAGGTCGACGGCGACCGCGCGATGGCCCGCCTCCTCCAGCTTCGGGACCACAAGGTGCCAGTCCCAGCTCGACGATCCTCCACCGTGGATGAGCACAAACGTAGCCATGGGCGTTCCCCTCGTTCCCGACCGCCGGCCACCTGACCGACACACTCTCCCACCTTGGGGGCCGTGCCTGGGCTTTCGCTCTACTCGGGCCTGCGCCGGCGCGAAGCGCCCAGCCCGAGGCGGCCGGCGCAACCGGCGCGAGTTTCGGGATGACATACACGCACGCAGATGGGTTGCAACTCATCCCGAAGCGCGAAACCCATCCCGAAACCCGGCGGCGCGGGGGCGGGCGGGCGCGGGCGGCGTCACCAAGCGGCCAGTGGAGTTTCGGGATGGGCTACACGCACGCAGATGGGTTGCAATTCATCCCGAAGCGCGAAACCCATCCCGAAACCGTGCGGCGCGGGGGCGGGCGGCGTCACGAAGCGGCCAGTGAAGTTTCGGGATGGGATACACGCACGCGGATGGGTTGCAATTCATCCCGAAGCGCGAAAGCCATCCTGAAAGCGGCGAGGGTGGGCGCGAGGGCTCGAGGGCGCGAGGGCGGGCCGGCGCGGTCAGCTCACGGCGAGGGGGCGCTCGCTGCGGTCGGCGGCGACGAGCGCCGTCGCGAGCACGTGGATGCCGACCGCGATGTCGTCGGCCTCGGTGAACTCCTCGGGCACGTGGCTGCGCCCGCCGACCGACGGCACGAAGATCATGCCCATAGGTCCGAGGTGCGCGAGGTGCGCCGCGTCGTGGCCCGCGCCGGACGGCACGGCCTCCCACGTGTAGCCGAGCGCGTCCGCGGCGTCGCCGAGGAGGCGCTGCACGTCGGGGTCGGCCGCGACCGGGTCCTGGTCGTTGAGCCACTCGATGGCGGTCTCGACACCGCGGAGCGCGGCAGCCGCAGCGATATCCTCGGCGACGCGACGCTTCGCGCCGTGCAGCCACGACGCATCCACGCTGCGCATCTCCGCCCAGATGCGCGCCTCGTCTGGAACGATGTTGAAGGAGCCAGGCGACGACTCGATACGGCCCGTCGTCGACACGCCGTGGATGGGGGCCCCGCACGCTTCTCGCTCGATCGTGAGGATCGCCTCGGCGGCCGCGATGAGCGCGTCGTGCCTGCCCTGCATGGGCATGGTGCCCGCGTGGTCTGCTCGGCCCGAGAACGCGGCCATGAGGCGTTCGATGCCCGCGATCGCCGTCACGACGCCGATCTGCCTGCCGCTGCGCTCGAGCTGCGGCCCCTGCTCGATGTGCAGCTCGAGGTAGGCGTGCAGGGAGCCGGGCGCCCAGGCCTGGCCGAGGGCGCCGCTCGTGTCGAGGCCGAACCCCGTCATGGCGTCGCCGAGCCGAAGCGCCGTGTCGCCGTTCGTGCGCTCGAGGTGCTCGGGGAGGAGCAGCCCCGCGATGGAGCGCGAGCCGATGCAGGAGACGCCGAACGAGTTCGCCTCCTCGCCGAGGAAGTCGACGACGTATAGGTCACGTGCGAGCGTGATGCCCTCCTCGCGCAGGCGCCGCGCGACCTCGATGCCGCCGAGCACGCCCACGATGCCGTCGTAGCGTCCGCCCGCGTGCACGGTGTCGGTGTGCGAACCGGTCATGAGGGGCTTCAGCGACGAGTTCTCGCCACGCAGCACCCCGACGACGTTGCCCGCCGGGTCGATGTGCGCGTCGAGACCGGATGCGCGCATCCGGTCGCGCACCCATTCGCGCCCCGCACGGTACGCGTCGGAGAACACCCGGCGGGAGAACCCAGGCTCTGCGCTCTCGATGAGGCCGGCGAGCTCGGTCAGGTCGGCGAGCACCCGCTGCTGGTCTGGCCGCAGACGCGACGGGTCGACGGCGCCGAGCAGCGCATCCGCGGTGTCAGCCGACATAGCCGGCCGTTCCGCCGACGAGTCCCGAGTCGCGGTACTTCAGGAAGTCGATGCCCATGATCTGCTCGATCTCGGCGAGCCCGGACTCGTCGATCGCCGACGACGACACCGGCAGCCCGGAGGCCGGCACCGACACGAGCACAACATCCTGCCCCTCGGCGGCATCCTTCACCGCGACCGCCTCTCCGAGCTTCGGGTCGAGGAGGATGATCGTGTCCGGGTAGGTTGCGATGCGCTCCCCGCCCGACTCGATGGCCATGTACTCGTTGAGGTACGGCACCGTGAAGTCGCCGATGCGGAAGGTGCCGTGGTCCCAGCCTCCGTGCGTGTCGGTCGGCACCTCGAGGCCGAGCGGCCCGCGCGAGACGACCGTGCCGCCGAGGCGTTCGACGACTGCCTGCACGAACGCATCCTGCTTGCCGGCGCCGCGCTTCCGGAGCGCCGCCGCCATGTCCCTGCCGAGGTCGAGGGCGAGCGAGATCGACCCGTGCGCGGCGTGCTCGCGCACGTAGCTCAGCTCGACCGGGTTGCGGGCGGCGGCGATGAAGCCGCCCGTGCGCACCGAGATGTCGCGCAGCACGTCGTCGCATGTGTTGATCGTGCCCCGGTTCACGGAGAGGAAGTGGCCGTGGAGGGCGCGGTTGCCGCCCGACACGACCTGCGTCGCCACGTAGCCTTCCCGCTCGGCGAGGCCGAGCGAGCCGAGCTTGCCCGTCGGGTGCGCGCGCACGTCTCCGGCCGCATCCAGCACCTTGACGCCGAGCACGGACGACTGGATCCAGCCGTTCAGCGTCGTCGAGTAGCCGTTCTGCGCGGTCATGACGGCCGAGATGGGCACCTCAGTCGCCCTGATGAGCTCCTGCAGGGCGTGCACATAGTCGACGGGGCGGATCTCCCAGTTCTTCGCGGCTGGCGCGCCGATCGCGGTGACCGTCGCCACCCAGCTGTCCTCCGGGAGCTCGTCGATGCCCGCGAGCACCGGCCTGTTGAGCTCGGTCGCCATGCGGCCCATGAGCTCGCCGTGGTGCTTCCACCCGCCGCCGCCGCACGCGAGCACACCGCCTCCGAGCACTCCGTGGACGGCGTCTTCCTGGGTCAGTTCACGCACGGGCGTTCCCTTCGGGGTCGGTGGGGGTGGATGCCGCCGGCGCTGCGGCCTCTTCTGCGGCCGGCCCGGCGGACGCGGGGGCACCGCGCGCGGCGAGCCCGAGGGCGGCGATGGGGGCGTCGCCCGTCTCGCCGTTCCGCGCGATGGCGGACGCGGCCTCCTCGTAGCCGGCGGCGGCGTGGCGGATGACGCCGAGCCCCGTGTCGAGGTCGAGAGCCAGGCGGAGTCGTTCGAGGGTCTCCGGCTTGCCGTCGGCGACGATGGAGACGCCGGCGGACTGCATCCACCCGGTGTAACCGCCGCCACCCGAGTGGATCGCGACGAGGTCGGCCCCGGCCGTGGAGAGCAGCATGGCGTCGAGGAGCGGCCAGTCGGTGACGCCGTCGGAGCCGTCTCGCATGCCCTCGGTGCCGATGCGCGGATGGGTCATGCCGGCGGAGTCGAGGTGGTCGCGGCTGAAGAGCACGGGAGCCGTGAGCCGGCCGTCGGCGACGAGCTCGTTCGCGGCCTGTGCGAGGCGCGAGCGTTCGCCGTGCCCGAGCCAGCAGGACCGCGCGGGGAGGCCCTGCTGCGGCACGTGGACGCCCGCGAGCGCGAGCCACTCGGCGACCTCGGGCCGGTCCGGGAAGAGCGAGGAAGCGAGCGCATCCATGGTCAGCTGGTCTTCGACATCGCCGGACAGGCACACCCAGCGGAAGGGACCGATGCCGCGCGCGAAGAGCGGCCGGAGGTAGGCCTCCATGAAGCCGGGGATGCGGTTGACCCGCTCGGTCTCGCTCTCGCCGAGGTGCTCCAACGCCTTCACGCGCAGGTTGTTGCCGTTCTCGAAGGCGATGGATCCGCGTTCCTGCAGCGTGAGCATGGCCTCGACCTGCTTGGCCATGGAGGCGCGTGCGAGGGCCTCGACGCGTTCCGGCTCGGACTCACGGGCGGCGATCCACTCGTCGAGCGTGTACTCGAGGGGCACGTAGCCGTAGCGCGCGTCGTGCGCGGCGGTCTGGTCGGTGACGATGTCCGGGACGACGCCGCGCGCGGCGAGCTCCGCGAAGACGGCCGCCGCGTTGGCGCGGAGCGCGACGGCGGCGGGGATGCCCTCGGCGCGTGCCGCCTCGAGCAGCGCCAGCGCGTCGTCGAGCGAGGGTGCGAGGACGTCGACGCCGCCCACCGCGAGCGCCCGGTCGATCTTCACCTGGTCGATCTCCACGGTCAGGGACGACAGGCCGAGGATGCGCGCCGAGATGGGCTGGGCTGAGCCCATGCCGCCGAGCCCGGCCGTGAGCATCCACCGGCCCTCCGCCCGCGCGTCGTAGTGCTGGACCAGCACCTCGCGGAGGAGCTCGTACGTGCCCTGCAGCACGCCCTGCCTGCCGATGTACTGCCAGGCGGCTGCCGTCAGCCCGCCCCAGATGGTCTGCCCGGCCCGATACCGCTCGTAGAAGCGGTCGCTGGTCGCCCAGTTGCCGACGGTGTTGTTGACGGCGGAGAGCACCATGGGCGAGTCGCGCTTCGTCGACATGATGCCGACCGCGGCGCCCGTCTGCAGGATCAGCGTCTCGGCCTCGTCGAGCTCGAGCAGCGAGTTCACGATGCGGCAGGCCTCGTCCCAGTTGCGGGCGGCCTTGCCGAGCGACGCGTAGACGATGAGCTCCGCCGCGTTCTCTCCAACCTCGAGCACGTTCTCGAACATGCGAAGCAGGCCCTCGGCCCGCCAGTTCCTCGCGCGCAGCTTCGTGCCGCGCTGCGCGGTGATCGGCTGCGTTCCACGCGCGAGGATGGGGCTCGCGAGCGGCCCGGACACGGGCGGCGCGGACTCCTCGAAGGCGGGGGACGGGGCTGCGGGGTTCGCGGCGATTTCAGGCACTCTGGTCGCTCCAGACTTCGAGGTCGACGTTCGACGGCAGTTTCGCGGCGAGCTCTGCAGCTCCCTGCTTGAGGAGCGCGACGCGCTCATCCAGTACCCCAGTCTGCCGCTCGTCACCGACAAGAGACAGGGAGCACAGCACTCGGCCGCCTGCGAAGACGGGCACGCCGATGCCGACCATGCCAGGGGTGATCTGCCCGTAGGAGACGGCGTGCCCCTCGGCGCGCACCTGCCGCAGGTACGGCTCGATCATCTCCGGGCTCATCGTCGCGGTCGTGTACGCGCGGAGGCCGCCGGAGAGCAGCTCGCGCACGACCTTCTTCGGTGCGTACGCGAGCAGGGGCAGGGCCGTCGCCCCCGCGTACAGGCTGCGCACCTTCCCGCGGCCGAAGGGGATGCGGTGCTGCGGATGCGCATACGACACCTCCAGGCACACGGCCGTGATGTGCACGCGCACGGCGAGGATCGCCGTCATGCCGGTGAGCTCCCTGAGGCGACGCAGCACGGGCGCCGCGTAGCGCACGAGGTGCGGGGAGGCGTCGTCGTTCTCCGCGAGGCGGCTCGACGGCATGAGGTAGCCGTCGATCTCGATCGCGAAGCCCGCGTCTCGAAGCACGGTCACGTAGCGGTACACGGTCGACAGCGGCATGCCGAGCTCGCTGCTGATCTCCGAGATCTTGAGCCGCCCTCGGCCCTGGATGAGCTGCAGGATCTCGAGGCCACGGTGCAGCGACTTGTACGCGGCTCCCCCGGTCCCCCCAGCCCCACCGGAGGCAGCCGCTCCCCCGGATATGGGCCGTCCGTTCGGGTCCGCCTTCGGTCGCAGATCGCTCATGGTCAGACCAGCACCTCTCCCCGGCCCGCGCGCGCCAGGAGCCCAGCGGTGTCGGAGTAGACGAGCTCGCCGCGGGAGAAGGTGTGCGTCACGCTGCCGCCGGGCGACCTGCCCTCGTATGGCGTCCAGCCCGCGTTCGAGAGCATCCGGTCGAGTTCGATGGATGCGTCCCCCGGCGTGAACACGACGATGTCGGCGTCCTTGCCGACCTCGAGCGACCCCTTGCGAGCGTCGAGACCGTACCGGCGCGCTGGGCTGATCGTGAGCGCATCCACCGCCTGCGCCAGGAGCGTGCCGGACGGATCGCGACGCAGCGCCCCGCCCAGCGTCGCGGCGACGAGCGTCTGCACGCCCGGCGCGCCCGAGCTGTTGTCGAGCATGACGTCGTGGTCCTTCAGCTCCGTCGACCACGGGGCGTGGTCCGAGCTGACCACGCTCACCAGCCCCTTGCCGAGGCGATCCCACAGCCCGTCGCGCGCCTCCGCGTCCCGCAACGGCGGGTTGATCTTCAGGCGTCCCCGCTGCGTCTCGAGGTCGTCCTGGGTGAAGGTCAGGTAGTGCGGGCAGGTCTCGAGCGTGACGTCGGCGCCCTGCGTCCGGTACCAGTCGACCAGGTCGACGCTGCGGGGCAGCGACAGGTGGCAGACGTGCAGCCTGGCCCCCGTGTCGGCGGCGACCTCGAGTGCCGTCAGGACGCCGAGCGTCTCCGAGACGGGCGGACGAGAGCGTGAGTGCGACTGCGGGTCGGTGCTGCCCGCCGCTCGCTCCTCGCGGAGGAGCGCCTGGATGATCTCGTTGTTCTCGGCGTGCGTGCACAGCGTGCGTCCCGCGTCCCGAACCGCGGCCATGACGCTCAGCAGCTCGCGGTCGTCGATGCGAGGAAAGCGCGTCTCGTGCGTGTGGAACAGTGACACCTTGAAGCCGGCAGCCCCAGCCTCGGCGAGTTCGCCGGCCGCGCGCCAGCCGCCGCCGGGCGCGAGCGTGCCGAGGAGCGCCACGTCGATGTGCGCCTCATCGTTCGCGAGGTCCTGCTTCGCCCGGAGCCTG
This sequence comes from Pseudoclavibacter sp. Z016, assembly GCF_002931215.1. NCBI lineage: Bacteria > Bacillati > Actinomycetota > Actinomycetes > Micrococcales > Microbacteriaceae > Pseudoclavibacter > Pseudoclavibacter sp. Z016. Next base: position 224,154 of record NZ_PSTU01000003.1, on the reverse strand, counting down.
TCGAGGCTGTTGATGGGGCCGGTGCCGTCATAGGGCATCTCGACGATCGTCGTCACGCCACCGGCCGCGGCGGCCCTCGTCGCCGCCGCGATGCCCTCGCCGCCGTGCGAGAGGGAATGCACGTGCGCATCCACCACTCCGGCCAGCACGTAGGCGTCGCCGACGTCGACGATGCGGGCGCCAGCGGGTGCCGGGGTGCGAGAGCGGCCCGTGTGCACCGCGACGATGCGCGGCCCCGCTGCCCACACCTCGCCTTGCCCCCAGACGCCGCGCGGGTCTCGGATCTTCCCACGCACGATGAGGGTCGCGACGAGGTCGTCGTCCTGCACCTGCGCTGCTGGATCCATGCACACAGAATAAGAACGTCACGGCGGTCCCGGCTACTGCGTTCTCAGATCACGGGATGAGTTGCGGGTGCCGGAGCGGGCTGGTCAGCGCTGGTCAGGGTCGGCGTTGGGCCGGCGTTGAGGTGAAGGGGCCCTGAGGGTCGGGCGCACTCCGGCTACACAGACCTCGGCCTCGCGCAGGCGTGCGCTCCGCCGCGCCTGCACGTCCCCGAAGTCTGCGCGGGGTACGGCCCCGACGCTCGCAGACCTGGGGTATCTGCAGGTCGCCACCTCAGTGAATCCGCCAAGGACCGACGTCTTGCCGTGTGGCACGCAGGACGCGGCACGCACGACGCGGCAGCTCAGCGGATGCGGTGATGGTCGAAGACGATGCTCGTCCGAGTGGAGGCGACGGCAGGGTGCGTCGACAGGTTCGCCACCACGAACTCCCGCGCGTCGTTCGAATCACGGACGGCGACGTGCACGATGAAGTCCTCCGAGCCGCCGAGGAAGAAGATCTGCACGACCTCGGGCAGCGCACGCATCTCCTCCGCGAAGTGCGCGAGCTCCTGACGCTGCCCCGAGCGGATGTTGACGCTGATGAGGGCCTGCAGCGCGAGGCCCAGCTGCGGCAGGCCCACATCCGCCGTGAACCTCGTGATGATGCCGCGATCGACGAGCGAGCGCACGCGCGCGATGCACGTCGACTGGGCGATACCGACCGCGGCCGCGAGCTGCGTGTTCGACTGCCGCGAGTTGGCCTGCAGCAGCTCGACGAGACGGCGGTCGACATCGTCGAGCAGCCCGGCGTCGACGGCCCGTAGTTCCTTCGGCATCTCACCCACGCGTGTGCCTCCTCAGCGAAGTTTTGCCCCGATTCTCCCTCACATGCCGATGTTTCTTCGGCATTCAACGTATTCGAAACACGTTCTGCGCATGATTGCCGGAGAGAAGCACCGAACGAGCACGAACACAAAGGGGTAATCATGCGCATCGGGGTCCCGACGGAGATCAAGAACAACGAGAACCGCGTGGCTATCACGCCCGCCGGGGTCCACGAGCTGGAGCGCCACGGCCACCAGGTCTTCATCGAGGCGGGGGCCGGCCTCGGCTCGGCAATCCCCGACACCTCCTACGAGGCGGCGGGTGCGCGCATCCTCGCGACCGCAGACGAGGTCTGGTCGACGGCCGAGCTGCTGCTCAAGGTGAAGGAGCCCATCGCCGCCGAGTACCGCCACATGCGCCCCGAGCTGGTGCTCTTCACCTACCTGCACCTCGCGGCCGACCGCGCGCAGGCGGAGGCGCTCGCGAACGCCGGCACGACCGCCATCGCGTACGAGACGGTGCAGCTCCCGAACCGCTCCCTGCCGCTGCTCACGCCCATGAGCGAGGTCGCCGGCCGCCTCGCCACCCAGGTCGGCGCCTACCACCTCATGAAGGCTGCGGGCGGACGCGGCCTGCTGCTCGGCGGCGTGCCCGGCACCCCGAAGGCGAAGGTCGTCGTCATCGGCGGCGGTGTCGCCGGGGAGCACGCCGCCGCGAACGCCGTCGGCATGGGCGCGGACGTCACCATCATCGACCTGAACATCCCGCGCCTCCGTGAGCTCGAGGTGCAGTTCCAGGGCAAGATCCAGACGCGGGCTTCGTCGGCGTACGAGATCGCGGCGCAGCTCGCCGAGGCCGACCTGGTCGTCGGCTCCGTCCTCATCCCGGGCGCCGCCGCCCCGAAGCTCGTCACCGACGAGATGGTGGCGGGCATGAAGAAGGGCTCCGTGCTCGTCGACATCGCGATCGACCAGGGCGGATGCTTCGAGGGCTCCCACCCCACGACGCATGACGACCCGACGTTCGCCGTGCACAACTCGATCTACTACTGCGTCGCCAACATGCCGGGTGCCGTGCCGGAGACCTCGACGCGCGCCCTCACGAACGTGACGCTCCCGTACGTGACCGCCATCGCCGACAAGGGCTGGAAGCGGGCCATGCAGGAGGACCATGCCCTCGCGCTCGGCCTCAACGTGCACGGCGGGCACGTCACCAACCGAGGTGTCGCCACGGCGCTCGGCCTCGCCTACCGCCCGGTCGACGAGGTCCTCGCCGCCGAGTAGCTCGGTCCCTGGCGCCGCGCCCGCCCGCCCGGGGGCTACGCGCTCGCCGTGGCCGTGCTCGTGGATGCGGCGGTCGGGCCGGAGACGGCACCGGCACCGGCACCGGCCTCGGCCACGGCCCCCTTCGACCCGCGCTTCGTACGGCCGGGGACCACGAGTCGCCCGAGCAGCGCGAGCAGGCCGTCGACGACCAGCGCGAGCCCCGTGACGAGGACAGCGCCGACCAGCACGCGCCCGTAGTCCGTGACGGCGAGGCCGTCGAAGATGTAGCGTCCGAGGCCGCCGAGGTTCACGTAGGCGGCGATGGTCGCCGTGGCGATGACCTGCAGCACCGCGCTGCGGAGCCCCGCGACGATGAGCGGCATCGCGTTCGGCAGCTCGACCTGCCACACGATCTGCCACTCGGTCATGCCCATGGCGCGCGCCGCATCCACCGTCGCGCGGCTCACGTTCGCGACACCCGAGTAGACGCCGGCGAGGAGCGGGGGCACGGCGAGCACGACCAGCGCGATCACCGGCGGGAACAGTCCGAGGCCCATCAGCAGCACGAGCAGCGTCATGAGACCGAGGCTGGGGAGCGCTCGCAGCACGTTGGCGGTGGCGACGATGAACGTCGTGCCCTTGCCCGTGTGGCCGATGACGAGACCGAGCGGGAACGCGATGACGGCGGCCAGCGCGACCGCCAGCAGCGAGTACCAGAGGTGCTCGCCGACCCTGGCCGGGATGCTCGAGGAGCCCGCCCAGTTGGCCGGGTCGAGGAAGTAGGACAGCATCTCGTTGAACATCAGATGTCCCCCTTCGCGATGACGGTGTCGAGCATGGCGGTCTCGGTGCGCTCGTTCGGTGTGCGCCTCGACGCCCGCTTCGCCTTCACGCGGTCGCTGCGCAGCCACGGGGTGGTCGCGACGCCGATGATCGCGATGACGCGGTCGAAGATGAACGCGAGCACGAGGATCGTGATGATGCCCGCGAAGATCTGGTCAGGGTAGTCGCGCTGGAACCCGGCGGTGAAGAGCTGGCCGAGGCCGCCGACGCCGATGACGGCGCCCACGGAGACGAGCGAGACGTTGGTGACCGCGACGACCCTGAGCCCGGCGACGAGCACGGGGATGGCGAGGGGCAGCTCGACCGCGATGACGCGCTTGATGGGCGAGTAGCCGATGGCGCTCGACGCGTCCTTCACGTCGTCCGGAACCGCGTCGAGCGACTCCAGCACGGTGCGGATGAGCAGCGCCGTCGAGTAGAGCGTCAACGCGATGATCACGTTGAGCGGGCTGATGATGGGCGTGCCCACGATCGACGGGATCACGACGAAGAGCGCGAGCGAGGGGATCGTGAAGACGATGCTCGCGACGATGATCGCGACGCCTCGTCCGCGCGGTCGCCCGACGAGGAGCATCCCGAGCGGGAGGGCGATGACGAGGCCGAGCACCGTCGGCACCACCGACAGCACGGTGTGCTGGATGATGATCGGCCAGACCGTCTCCCAGTTCGCGATGAGCCAGTTCATGATCGGTCGCCGCTCGCGTCCGCGACGCGGGCGAAGACGGCCTCGCCGCGCACCACTCCGGTGGCCACGCCTGCCTGGTCGACGACGATCGCGAGGCCGGCCGGGGAGGCGAGCACCGCATCCAGGGAGCGCCGCAGGTTGTCGTCGAGCGTCACGACCGCGCCGACCGGGACGCGCAGCGAGCTCGCACGGTGCAGCCACTCGTCTGGGCGGCCGTCCTCGTCGACCGCGAGCGACCACTCGGCCGTGTGCCCATCGAGGCCGATGATGCCGGCCACGGCGTCGGCGAGGGGCTCCGCGGTGAGCGAGGCGTCCCGGAACGTGAGGGCGCGGTAGCCGCGGTCCTTCGAGATCATGCTCGACACGAACGTGTTGGCGGGCCTCGTCATGACCTCCTCGGCTGCCGCGTACTGGTGGAGCACGCCACCCGGCCCGAAGACGGCGATCTTGTCGCCGAGGATGAGGGCCTCGTCGATGTCGTGCGTGACGAACACGATCGTCTTCTTCAGCTCGCGCTGCAGCCGGATCATCTCCTGCTGCAGCTCGTCGCGCACGACCGGGTCGACGGCGCTGAACGGCTCGTCCATGAGCAGGATGGGCGGATCCGCCGCGAGGGCACGGGCCACGCCGACGCGCTGCTGCTGGCCGCCGGAGAGGTCGGCCGGGTAGCGGTGGACCAGCTCGGGGCGGAGGCGGACGCGCTCGATGGCATCCATGGCCTTCGCTCTGGCCTCCTTCGCGGGGACCCCCTTCAGTCGCAGCACCGTCGCGACGTTGTCGAGCACGGTGCGGTGCGGGAAGAGGCCGGCGTTCTGGATCACGTACCCGATGCCCAGGCGCAGCTGGGTGGAGGGGACGTCCGCGACGTCCTTGCCCGCCACCGTGATGCGGCCGCTGGACGCGTCGATCATCTTGTTGATCATGCGCATCGACGTGGTCTTGCCGCATCCGCTCGGACCGACGAAGGCCGTGAACGAGCCCTCCTCGATGTTGAGGCTGAGGTCGTTCACCGCCGTGGTGCCATCCGGATACGTCTTGGTGACGTTCTCGAAGGTGATCATGCTGCTCCTTGGCTGGTGACGGGTGGTCGTTGGGCGAGCGTGGAGCTCACGCGTCCTGCACGTGCTCGCTCAGCTCGGCGATGTCGGCGCGCACGCGGTCGATTCGCTGAGAGGTCATGATCGCCGGGTCGTTGAGGGCGAGGGTCTCGCGGATGCGCTTCGAGAGCTGCACCACAAGCGGAGCGCGGTCCTTCATGCTCGGGGCTGGTGCGGCGACGCCCACGCCGACGGCGAGGAGCCCCTCGATCGCGAGGAGCCGCTCGGCCGCCTCGAGGCTGTCCTCGAGGAGCCGCACGGCCAGGTAGCCCTGCGCGTTGTGGTCTTCCACGCCGTCGCCGACGACCCCGCCGAGGTGCGAGACGGGCGCCGCGAGCTGCTGCAGGCGCGCCATGAGCGACGATGCCGTGTTGGCGAGGATGACGGGCACGAACGGATGGTCGGCGTCGTCGATCGACAGCACCTGCTCAACGAGCGACCGCTCGGACCGGAGGCGCCTGATCATGAGCGAGCAGCGCCGCTCGCTCATGATGCCGAAGTGCGCGAGCAGCAGGCGCACGGAGTCGGCCGTGATGGCCATCTGGATGGTCGAGAAGTTGCCGTTCGAGATGATGACGTCGTTGTCGATGTCGATGTACGGGTTCTCGCTGCGCGCGTTCAGCTCGACCGTGACCGACTCGCGCAGCACATCCGCCTGCTCGATGAGGGTGCCGTGCACCTGCGGCACGGTGCGCATGGAGAGCGGGTCCTGCAGGGAGCCCGCCGTGGCCGGCCCGTAGGCGCGGCTCGAGCCGAGCAGGGAGCGGAAGCGCGCGGCCGCCCTGATCTGGCCGGGGTGGGGCCTGGCCGCGACGACCTTCTCCTGGAAGCCCTTGACGCTGCCGTTCAGGGCGTCGAAGGTGTGGGCGACGACGAGGTCAGCGGATGCGGTGAACCGGTCGAGCCGCACGGAGGTGAGGGCCGCGATGCCGACGGAGGCGGCGTTCGCCCCGACGAGCGCGAGCCCGTCCTTCGCGGCGAGCTCGAGCGGCACGAGGCCGGCCGTCGCCAGCGCCTCGCGGGCGGGGACGGTCTGCGTGCCGGTCTCGTCGAGCACGCGCCCGCGGCCGACGAGCACGTTGCCGACGGCGGCGAGCATCGACAGGTCGGCGGCGCCGACGGACCCCTCGGAGGGGATGGCCGGGGTGACGCCGCATTCGAGCAGGCAGCGCAGGCCCTCGAACAGCGCCGTCGTGGCGCCGGAGTTGCCCTGCGCCATGACGGCGAGGCGCGCGAGCATCACGGCTCGCGCTTCGATGGGGGTGAGGTTCTTGCCGACCGCCGCGTCGTGGGAGGCGAGCACGAACAGCTGGAACGCGTGCTGCAGCTCCTCCGGGATCTCCTGGTCGCGCAGCGGCCCGAGGCCGCGGTTGACGCCGTACGCGGGCTCCCCGCGGGCCATGACGCTCTCGATGACGCCCCGCGCCTCCGCGAGCCGGACTCTGACGTGCGGGTCGATGTCGAGGTGGCCGACCGTGACGGCGAGCCGCTCCAGGATCCGCGGCGTCATCCGGTCGCGGCCGATGACGAAGCTCGTCAGCGGCAACGCCCCCTCTGCGCTGGTGCCAGCGAGCGCGTTGACTCCGGCCGAGGAGGCGTCCGTGACCGACCGCTTGCCCTGCGCTGCCCGCTTGCTGGGGCGCATCGTGGGTCGCACGTGCGGCCGTTCGGCGTCTGCGTGCTGCTGCATCCGGAACTCGCTTCTCGTAGATCTTGGAGCTGGAGGTGAGGAAAGCGGGGAGAGTCGGTCGGGAAGTCGGTGGTTCAGGGTGTTGCTGCTGAGAGGGTGGATGCGGCCGGACTCGCCCGCATCCACCCTCGCAGCGTCACCGCATGATGGGGAAGCGGAGCCTAGGCGCCGAGCAGGCCCTTCTCGGTGAGCCAGTCGGTCGCGGCCTTGGTGGGCTCGACCTTCTCGTCACCGGAGACACGCGTGTTGAGGGCGATGAGCTCGTCGGTCGTCAGCTGCGCCGAGATGGCGTCGATGACCTCAGCGACCTCGGGGGTGAGCTTCTCGGTGTTGCCGACAGGGATGACCTGCTGGGCCGGGAAGTTGTTCTTCGGGTCCTCGAGCACGACCAGGTCGTTCTCGACGATCGCGGGCGACGTCGTGAAGATGTTCGCGACCTGCACCTGTCCGCTGACCAGCGCGTCGACCGTTGCCGGTCCGCCACCATCGGCGATGGGGGTGAACGCTGCGGGCTCGACGCCGTAGTTCGCCTTCAGGCCAGGCAGACCCTGCGGGCGCTCCTGGAACTCGGCCGGGGCACCGTAGGTGATCTCGGCGTTGTGGGCGGCGAGGTCGGCGATGGTCGTCAGGTTCCACTTCTCAGCGGTCTCCTTCGTGACGACAACCGCGTCCTTGTCCTCGGCGTCGGCCGGGGTGAGGCCCGTGAGCCCCTCCGTCTCGAGCGCTGCGGTGAGGTTCGTGTTGATGGTCTCCGCGTCCGTCGTCTCTGCCTCGGGGTCGAGGAAGATGAGGAGGTTGCCCGTGTAGTCGGGGATGAGGTCGATCGATCCGTCCGACAGCGCGGGGATGTAGGCCTCGCGCGAGCCGATGTTGAACTGCGTCTCGACGGTGAAGCCGGCGTCCTTCAGCGCTTCCGCGTAGAGGTTTCCGATGATCTCGGACTCTGGGAAGTTCGCCGAGGAGACGACGATCGTGTCGCCGGATGCGGCACCACCGTCGGTGCCGCCAGCGTCGGGAGCGGTCGGGTTGGAGCAGGCCGAGAGGAGGCCGATCGCTGCGAGTGCAGCGATGCCTCCGGTAATCAGACGCTTCTTCTGCATTGGGGGTCCCCTATCTTCGGCGGTAGCCAGAACATCAGTGAGTTCGGCCATCTTAGGAATGTGCCCCATGAATTCGGAGCGCGCTTCCCGGATAGCGCGAATTAACTCTGTGTTACGTGCGCAACGTCGCGGACCGGCCCGGTGTTCCCGAACCAGATGCGGCGCATCCTCAGTACATTCGCACGAATTGGGCGAAGTCAACCCTCAGCGCGCGCGGAAGCCAAACCGGGTAGAAATGACCACGTGACGACCTCATCCTCGCTCCCGCTCATCGCCGTCATCGCGACGGGCGGCACCATCGCCAGCACGACGACGGCATCGGGCGCGACGACGCCGAGCCTCGGGGCGGATGCCCTGCTCGAGGGAACCGCAGCGCACGGCGCCCAGCTGCGCGCCGTGAACCTCATGGCCGTCGACTCGTCGAGCCTCACGCTCGCCGACATGCAGTCGATCAGCGACGAGGTGCGACGCCAGGTCGAAGACGACGAGGTCAGCGCCGTCATCGTGCTGCACGGCACCGACTCGATGGAGGAGACCTCGCTGCTCACGGACCTGCAGCTCGAAAGCGACAAGACCGTCGTCTTCACCGGCTCGCAGTTCACGGCCGAGTCGGAGTCGCCGGACGGGCCGGCGAACGTCGCGGCAGCCCTCGCCGCCGCGCTCGACCCGGAGAACCGCGGCCGAGGCGTGCTCGTCGCGTTCGGCGGCAGGCTCCTCAAGGCGTGGGGGCTGACGAAGGCCTCAGCAGACCGCGCGGACGCGTTCCGCAGCGTCACCGACAAACCCGCCCGCCGCCTGCACCTTCCCGCGCCCGTCGCCGGCATGCGCGTCGACACCGTCGCGGTCAGCCCCGGCGCTGACGCGACCCACCTGCATGCGAGCCTCGAGGCCGGCGTGCAGGGCATCGTCCTCGTCGGCCTCGGCTCGGGCAACGCGAGCCAGAGCGTCGTCTCCGCGGCCTGGGAATGCCAGGCATCGGACATCCCGCTCGTCGTGTCGAGCCGCGTGCCGTTCGGCGTGCTCAAGGCCAGCTACGGCGGAGGCGGAGGCGGACACGACCTCGCGGTTGTCGGCGCCATCCACGCGGCCGTCCTGCGGGCCGGCCAAGCGCGCATCCTGCTCGCCGCCCTCATCGCCAACGAGGCGACGCCCGAGGAGATCGCGGCGGCCTTCGCCGCCGAGTAGCGGCGCGGCGCCGCTGCACCCGCCGAGGCACCACCGGCGCGACCAACATCCGTGAGATGCAGACACCCGCAGCCCCGAAACCGGCTCAACTCACGCGTAGCTCACGCAAGTTGGTCACGGCCCCGCGGCGCCGCCCCACGCAGGCGCTGCGCCGAGACTCGCCCCAGCCGCCCCAGCCGCCCCAGCCGCCGTTCCGCCGCCCGCGCGTGACGCCCAAGTCCCGCCGGCGCGTGACCAACAACAGTGCAATATCGGCGTCCGCAGCCCCGAAACCGGCTCAAAGCGCCTCTATCGCACGCAAGTTGGTCACGTCGTGGGTGGATGGCACCGCGTGTCCGCCGCGCCCTCGCCTCTCGGCGAGACGCGACGGCTCGTGTTCTGCCCTAGCTGGCGTAGCTGCCGACGAGGCGCACCGCGCCGCCATCGACGCCCTTGGCGCCCTGCTCGAAGCCGTCGAAGTCGCGCGACTCGGTCGAGATCGTGCCGGCAACCCACGACGGCAGGCCAGCGGCTTCGAGCCACTCGACGACCGCGGATGCACGCTGGGCGTCGACGACCGCGAACATCCCGATCCCGAGGTTCCAGGTGCCTTCCGTCGACTCGAGGTCGGTGCCCGCGAAGCCCGCGAGGACGCGGAAGATGTCGTTCGGCGACCACGCGCCGCGGTCGAGCTCGATCCAGGCGCCCTGCGGAAGGACTCGCGCGAGGTTGGCGGCGATGCCGCCGCCGGTGACGTGGCTGAAGGCGTGCACGGCGCCATCGAGGGCAGGCTCGGCGAGGAGCTTGACGAGGGGGCCGGTGTAGAGGCGGGTCGGCTCGAGGAGCACTTCGCCGACGACGCCGCCGAGCTCCGCGGAGGTGTCGGTGAAAGCGAGGCCCTGGTCGGCGACGATGCGGCGCACGAGCGAGTAGCCGTTCGAGTGGAGGCCGCTCGAGGCGATCGAGATGACGACGTCGCCGTGCTGCACGCGCTCCGGTCCGAGCATCCGGTCAGCCTCGACGACGCCGACCGCGGCGCCCGCCACGTCGTAGTCGTCGGGCCCGAGGAGGCCAGGGTGCTCTGCGGTCTCGCCGCCCGTGAGCGCGGTGCCGGTCTCGGCGCACGCCTTCGCGATGCCCTCGACGATCGAGGCGATGCGCTCCGGCACGACCCGGCCGCAGGCGATGTAGTCGGTCATGAAGAGGGGCTCGGCGCCCACGACGACGATGTCGTCGACGACCATGGCCACGAGGTCCTGGCCGATCGTGTCGTGCTTGTCGATCGCCTGCGCGATCGCGACCTTCGTGCCGACGCCGTCGGTCGACGTGGCGAGGATCGGCTTCGTGAACGAGGTCAGACGCGAGGCGTCGAAGAGCCCGGCGAAACCGCCGACGCCCCCGAGCACTTCCGGTCCGTGGGTCGCCTGGACGGCGCGCTTCATGAGCTCGACGGCGGTGTCACCCGCACGGGTGTCGACGCCAGCGGCGGCGTAGAGGTCGTTGCCTGACACAGAATGCCCTTTCCTCGGGGGGATGCGCCCAACAGCCTAGTGCGCCGCGAACGTGACGCCGGAAGCGAACCCTCTCCACGCGGGTACGCGCGGATCCGCGAGCTGTGACAAAATCGGAAAATCGTTCAGGGCGCCTCGGTGCCTCATCACACTCGTGGCCCTCGCGGGCCTCGTCAAAACTGTGGCCCTCGCGGGCCTCATCACATCAGTGGCCCTCGCGGGTCCGGTCAAATCAGTGGCCCTCGCGGGCCCGCTTACCTGTGCTTGGAGCTCCCCCAGCGTGTGCGGCATTGTTGGTCACGTCTCGACCAGTCCCGTCAACCAACAGATCTACGATTCCCTCCTGCTCCTGCAGCATCGCGGTCAGGACTCGTCCGGCATCGCGACGGCGGACGGTGACACCTTCCACATCGCGAAGGTCAAGGGCCAGGTGCGCGAGGGCTACCGCACCCGCGACATGCGGAACCTGCTCGGCAACGTCGGCCTCGGCCACGTCCGCTACGCGACGGCCGGCAGCGCGAAGAGCGACGACGAGGTGCAGCCGTTCTACGTGAACGCGCCCTACGGCATCGTCCTCGTGCACAACGGCAACCTGACGAACACGCGAGAGCTGCGCAAGGAGCTCTTCAACGTCGACCGCAGGCACCTGAACTCGTCGAGCGACACGGAGCTGCTGCTCAACGTCCTCGCGAACGAGCTGCAGCACGGCATCAACGGGGACGAGCTCACGCCGGATGACCTGTTCGATGCGATCTCCCGCCTGCACGACCGCGTCGAGGGCTCCTACGCATCCGTGGCCCTGCTCTCCGGACACGGGCTGCTCGCGTTCCGCGACCCGTTCGGCATCCGCCCCCTCGTGCTCGGTCGACGCGACGACGAGCACGGCCGCGACGAGTGGGTCGTGGCGTCCGAGTCGCTGGTGCTGGAGTCCGGCGGCTACGACCTGGTCCGCGACGTGGAGCCGGGCGAGGCCATCTTCATCACGATGGGCGGCGAGCTGTACTCGCGCCAGTGCGCCGTGAACCCGCGCCTCGTGCCGTGCTCGTTCGAGTACGTGTACCTGGCCCGCCCCGACTCCGTCATGAACGGCATCTCCATCTACGAGTCGCGCCTGCGCATGGGGAAGACCCTCGCCTCGAAGGTGGAGCGCAGCATCACCGCCGGCGACATCGACGTGGTCATGCCCATCCCCGACTCGGGCAGGCCGACCGCGATGGAGATGGCGAAGACCCTCGGCATCGACTACCGCGAGGGCTTCTACAAGAACCGCTACGTGGGCCGGACATTCATCATGCCGGGGCAAAAGGTGCGCAAGAAGTCGGTGCGCCAGAAGCTCAACGCGCTCCCGACGGAGTTCCGCGGCAAGAACGTGCTGCTCGTCGACGATTCGATCGTGCGCGGCACGACGTCGAAGGAGATCGTCGAGATGGCGCGTCAGGCTGGCGCGAACTCGGTGACGTTCGCGTCCGCTGCACCGCCGGTCCGCTACCCGCACGTCTATGGCATCAACATGCCGTCGCGCGGCGAGCTCGTGGCCTCAGGCAGGTCGATCGAGGAGATCGCGTCGGTCATCAGCGCCGACCGCCTCGTGTACCAGGAGGTCGGGGACCTGTTCACGGCCATCACCGAGGGCTCCGACGTGAAGGAGCTCGACATGAGCTGCTTCGACGGCAAGTACGTGACGGGCACCGTGACTCCCGAGTACTTGGCCTGGCTGGAGCTCAACACGAAGAGCTAGCCGAGCGGGACAGACCTCCGGGAAACGCATGTTCGTCACACGACGAGCATGCGTTTTCCATAGGTTCCCGCGGGGACGCTCGGTGCGTTTCGGCCGCCGGGCGGGGTCGGTGCGCAGCTCTGCGCGCCGGTAGAGTCCCGTGCATGACCGACGCGCACCCCGCACCCCGCAATCGCACGCGCGACCTCACGCAGGTCGCCGTGTTCGCCGGCATCGTGGCCGCGCTCGGAGTGGTGCCGGCCATCACGATCCCCGGCCCCGGAGTGCCGATCACCCTGCAGACGCTCGGCGTCATGCTCGCGGGCGCCGTGCTCGGCTCGAAGCGCGGCTTCTCGGCGCTGCTGCTCTTCGACGTCCTGGTGCTCGCCGGGCTCCCGCTTCTCGCGGGCGGCCGTGGTGGGCTCGCGGTGCTCGCGAGCCCCACGGTCGGCTACTTCATCGGCTTCCCCATCGCGGCGTTCGCGGTCGGCTGGCTCGTCGAGCGCTTCGGCAACCCGTTCCGCATTCTCCCCGGCATCGTCTCGACGGCCGTCGGGGGCGTGTTCGTGCTCTACCTGCCCGGGATCATCGGCGTCGCACTCGTGGCAAAGATCGGCTTCGGGGCCGCCGCCCTGTCGGCGCTCGCCTTCCTGCCGGGCGACCTCGCGAAGGCCGTCGTCGCGGCGCTCATCGCGCGAGGTGTGCACAAGGCCTACCCGGGGCTGCTCCCCGATCGGCGGCGGCGCGACCGGCCGACCTCGCCAGACCAGGCAACGGCACCGGCAGTGGATGCGTGAGGCCGGGGCCGCCGTCGCACCTCGCGGGTGCCTCCTGAGCCGGGGCCGCGCATGATCGAGCTGCGCGACGTGAGCGTGAGCTTCGGCGACGGCGCGCAGCGTCGCTCCGTGCTCGACGGCATCTCGGTGACGCTCGGCGAGCAGCGGATCGGCGTCATCGGCGCAAACGGCTCCGGGAAGTCGAGCCTCGCGAGACTCCTCAACGGGCTGCTGCTGCCCACGAGCGGAACCGTCTCGGTCGAGGGCTTCGACACGAGGCGCGCCGGCAGGGAGGTGCGGCGTCGGGTGGGGTTCTGCTTCACCGACCCCGACTCGCAGATCATCATGCCGACCGTGGGCGAGGATGTCGCCTTCGGGCTCGGTCGGCGCGGCCTGAGCAGGGCGGAGATCGCCGCACGCACGGCTGCGGCGCTCGAGCAGGTCGGCCTCGCCGACCGCGCCGACCATCCAGCGCACCTGCTCTCCGGAGGGCAGAAGCAGCTACTCGCCCTCGCGGCCGTGCTCGTCACCGAGCCGAGCATCCTCGTGCTCGACGAGCCGACGACGCTCCTCGATCTGCGCAACTCGCGCGCGATCGCGGCGCGTATCGCCGGCCTCCCCCAGCAGGTGGTCCTCGTGACCCACGACCTCGAGATCCTGGCGGGCTTCGACCGCGTGCTCGTGGTGCACGAGGGGCGCCTCACCTTCGACGGTCCTCCACGGGATGCGGTCGCCGCCTATCGCGCTGCAGTCTCCCTCGAGGGCGGGCTGTGACTCCCCTTCCCACGACCGCGACCGCAACCACGACCGCTTCGGCGGGGGCTCGTGGCTGACCGCGGAACGGCACTTGCCGTCTACGTGCCTGGCAGCTCCATCATCCATCGCCTGCCGGCCGGGCTGAAGCTGCTCGCGCTCCTGGCTGCAGGGGCGGCCGTGCTCGCGCTCGGCTCACCGCTCTCCGCCGGCATCGCCGTCGCGGTCGCGGCGCTCGGCTTCGCTGCGGCGCGCCTTGGCCCTCGATACGCGTGGCGCGGCGTGCGCCCGACCTGGATCTTCCTGCTCGGCATCTTCGCCTTCCAGTGGTGGTCCGCCGACCTGTCTCGGGCCGTCGGCGTCGTCGGCTCGATCGTCGCTCTCGTGCTCGCGGCGACGCTCGTGAGCCTCACGACCCGCACCACGGACATGATCGACGCCATCGTCTGGCTGCTGGGGCCGCTGCGTCGAGTGGGCGTGAACCCCGACCGCGTCGCCCTGCAGCTCGCCCTCGGCGTGCGCGCGGTGCCCCTCGTCGCCGAGCTCGCCGAGACCGCGAGACAGGCACAGTACGCGCGGGGCCGTCGCGGCAGCCCGCGGGCATTCGCCGTGCCGCTCGTCGTCCGGGCGCTGCGCCGCGCCGACGCCATGTCCGACGCCTTGCATGCGCGGGGCCTCGACGACTGACGATGGCCCGCCTGCTGCCGGTGCGCTAGGAGCGGTTCTCGAGCTCGTCGGCGCGGATCAAGCGCGCGTCGACCGAGCGCTTCGCCGATACGCGACCCGCGATGTACCCGGCGATGCCGCCGAGCGCGAGCGTGACGGGCACCGTGAACGCGAGGAGGAACGCGAACACCTGGATGCGGGAGAACACCTCGTTGGGCGGGAACGCGAACGTGAGGATCGTCACGAGGACGACGCCGACGATCGCACCGAGCACGAGGAAGCTGCTCATGCGAGGAACGTGGTGGACCCTCGCCGCCATCTCCCGAACGCCGTCGTCCTCGTCTTCGTCCTGCTCCTCGAACTCGGCGAGTTCAGCGTCGTAGACCTCGAACTCGCGTCCGGCGTCGACCTCGCGGCCTGCCATGGTGTCGCCGCCCTCTTCGGGGCGCGACTGAGTGGGTTCGTTCTCGCGGAGCATGCATCCATTGTCGCGCAGTTCGCGGGGAGCGTTCGCAGACTCCGCGGGGAGCGCCGCGGCGCGTCAACGAGCAGGGCGAGCAGACCGTGCAGGGCGTGGCGCGCCCCTCAGCGGCGCACGAGCGGCAGCCAGGGCGAGACGTCGGCGCGGGTTCCGGATGCGCGCACCCGGTTCGCCTCGAACGCCTCCTGCCAGGTCACGCGGCCAGTGGCGAGCTCGAGCCAGGTGTCGACGTCGAGCTCGATGACGTTCGGCGGCGTGCCGCGGGTGTGGCCTGGGCCCTCCACGCACTGCACGGCGCCGAACGGCGGCACCCGCACCTCGACGCTCGCCCCCGGGGCGCGGTCTTCGAGAGCCTGCAGGGTATAGCGGACGGCCGTCGCGGCGTCGGCGCGGGGCGTCGGGCTGCCCGCGGCGCGGGCTTCGCTCCAGGCGGTGATGGCTCCGAGCCCTGCGGCGTCGGCGATTCGGGGTTTCGGCACGCCCCCATTGTGCGACAGGCCCGGCGGGCGGGTGTGAACGCGGCGCCGTGCGTGGCGGACGGGTGTCGCCGTGCGGTCATCTGCGTTCACGCGGCGGCGCGAGCCGTCGTCCCCGGTTAGGCTGGTGCGGTGAGAATTCTCGTCCTCGGATCCGGTGCCCGCGAGCACGCAATTGTTGCCGCCCTCCACAGCGAGCGCGCACACTCGATCGTCACGGCCCCGGGCAACCCCGGCATCGCCGCTGAGTCTGAGGTGATCCGGCTCGACGTGAACAACCCGTCGCTTGTCACCGACTTCGCCAAGGATGAGAGCTTCGACCTCGTCGTCATCGGCCCTGAGGCCCCGCTCGTCGCTGGTGTCGCCGACGCGCTGCGCGAGGCCGGCATCCCCGTCTTCGGCCCATCGAAGGCCGCGGCCACGATCGAGGGGTCGAAGACGTTCGCGAAGGACGTCATGTCCCGCGCCGGTGTCCCCACCGGTGGCGCGCGCCTCGCGGAGACGCTCGACGAGGTCGCCGCCGCCATCGACGAGTTCGGTGCACCGTACGTCGTGAAGGCCGACGGCCTCGCCTCGGGCAAGGGCGTCATGGTGACCGAGAGCCGCGAGGACGCGCTGGTCCACGCCGAGCACTGGCTCGCTGCCGGGCCCGTGCTGGTCGAGGAGTTCCTCGACGGCCAGGAGGTCTCGCAGTTCGTCTTCTCCGACGGCGTCAACGTGCGGGCGCTCCCGCCCGCCCAGGACTTCAAGCGCCTCCTCGCCGGTGACGAGGGGCCGAACACGGGCGGCATGGGCGCGTACACGCCCGTCCCGTTCCTCAACGAGCGCTTCGGCGGAGAGCGCGCCTTCTCGAAGCTCGTCGTCGATCAGGTCGCGAAGCCGGTCGTCGACGAGATGCGCGCCGCCGGCACCCCCTTCGCCGGGCTCCTCTACTGCGGGCTCATCGTCACGAGCGCGGGCATCCGCGTCATCGAGTTCAACGCCCGCTTCGGCGACCCCGAGACACAGGCCGTGCTCGAGCGTCTCGACCAGCCGCTTTCCGAGCTCCTCTACGCGTCTGCGACCGGCACCCTCGGGCACCTGCCCGAGGAGCTCGCCATCGCCGACAACGCAGCGGTCACGATCGTGCTCGCGAGCGAGGGCTACCCGGAGGACGTGCAGTCGGGCCGCACCATCGCCGGGGTTCCGGATGCGCTGTCCGAGCCGAACGTGAAGGTCCTGCAGGCGGCGACCACGCAGCGCGACGACGACACCCTCGTGACGAGCGGCGGCCGCATCCTCAACGTGGTCGGAACCGGAGCGACGATCGCCGAGGCTCGCGCGTTCGCCTACCAGGGCCTGTCTCGCATCCACATCGACGGCGCCCAGTACCGCGCGGATATCGCGGAGCTCGCTGCCCGCGAGCAGCAGTCGTGACCGACGCGGCCAGCGCTCCAGCCCTCGAGGGCTGGTCGCATGTGTCCTCCGGCAAGGTCCGTGAGGTGTACGAGACCGCCGACGACAACCGCGTGCTGCTGGTCGTCGCGAGCGACCGCGTGAGCGCGTTCGACCACATCCTCTCCCCCGGCATCCCCGGCAAGGGCGCACGCCTGACGGCGCTGAGCCGCTGGTGGTTCGATCGCATCGACGTGCCGAACCACCTCCGCGAGCCGTCCGGGTGGGGCGCCGCGTTGCCGGCCGACACCGCGGCACGCTCCATGCGTGTCGTTCGCCTCGAGATGTTCCCCGTCGAGTGCGTCGTGCGCGGCTACCTGACCGGCTCCGGACTCCTCGAGTATCGCGAGCACGGCACCGTGTGCGGCATCCAGCTGCCGCTTGGCCTCGAGGACGGCGACCGGCTGCCGACGCCGATCTTCACCCCCGCGTACAAGGCGCCCCAGGGCGAGCACGACGAGAACATCAGCTTCGAGAAGATGATCGAGCTCGTCGGCCTCGACGACGCCGTCGCGCTGCGCGACCTCTCGCTGCGCATCTTCCGCGAGGCATCGGCCATCGCCGAGGAGCGAGGAGTGATTCTGGCCGACACGAAGTTCGAGTTCGGGCGCAACCCAGCCAACGGCGAGATCACGATCGGCGATGAGGTGCTCACGAGCGACTCGTCCCGGTATTGGGATGCGACGCTCTACGCCGACGAGAGCCTGCCGCTGAAGCAGCGCCTGTCGTCGTTCGACAAGCAGATTGTTCGCGACTGGCTCTCCGCGAATTGGGACAAGCAGGGCCAGCCGCCCGAGCTTCCCACCGAGGTCATCGAGCGCACGCAGGCCCGTTACGCGGAGCTCTTCGACCGTCTGGGCGTCCGCGCTTAGGTCCGCCTAGGTCCGTCTGACGCCCCTGGAGCGCAGCTCCGCCTTGGGTGCCTGCTCATCTCGTCGTAGAATCGCCGTCGGCGGCGCACACACGGTCGCCCTCCGCTGGGCTTGACGACCCGGACTCCCTCCTGGAATCCCGCACGCGCATCCGCGTGTGCCCTCACCGGCCGTTCCCTTCGCGCTCCTCCCTTCGAGACTGGAACTTCGCCGTGACCTCCTCCCACGCCTCCGCGCCCGCTGCAGCTTCGGCGGCCCCAGCCGCGCTCTCCCCCGAGCAGCGCCAGTCGGTGCTCCGCACCCTGCGGTCGCCGCGCCTCCTCAAGGTCGAGGTGCTCGGTGGACTGGTCGTGGCGCTCGCGCTCATCCCCGAAGCGATCGCCTTCTCGGTCATCGCGGGGGTCGACCCTCGGGTCGGCCTCTTCGCCTCCTTCACGATGGCGGTCTCGATCGCGATCCTCGGCGGCAGGCCCGCCATGATCTCCGCGGCGACGGGCGCCGTCGCCCTCGTGATCGCGCCCCTCATGGCCTCGCACGGCCTCGACTACCTCATCGCCGCCGTCCTCCTCGCTGGGGTCCTGCAGGTGCTCCTCGCAGTGCTCGGGGTGGCGAAGCTCATGCGCTACATCCCGCGCCAGGTGATGGTCGGCTTCGTCAACGCGCTCGCGATCCTCGTGTTCCTGGCGCAGGTGCCGGAGCTGCTCGGGGTGCCGTGGCTCGTGTATCCGCTCACCGCACTCGCGCTCGTCATCGTGTTCAGCCTGCCGCGGCTGACGACAGCCGTACCGGCCCCGCTTGTCGCGATCGTCGTGCTCACGCTCATCACGGTGCTCGCATCGGTCACCGTGCCGACGGTCGGCGACAAGGGCGAGCTGCCGAGCACGCTGCCCGGGTTCTTCATCCCGGATGTGCCCCTCACCTTCGAGACGCTCCAGCTGCTGTTCCCCTTCGCGCTCGCGATGGCGTTCGTCGGGCTGCTCGAGTCGCTCATGACGGCGAAGCTCGTCGACGACATCACCGACACCCGCTCCAGCAAGACGCGGGAGGCGTGGGGGCAGGGCGCCGCGAACATCATCACCGCCTTCTTCGGCGGGATGGGCGGCTGCGCGATGATCGGGCAGACGATGATCAACGTGAAGGCGTCCGGCGCTCGCACGCGCATCTCGACGTTCCTCGCCGGCGTCTTCCTCCTCCTGCTGGTCGTGCTGCTCGGCGACCTGGTGGCGCTCATCCCGATGGCCGCGCTCGTGGCCGTGATGATCTTCGTCTGCTGGGCGACGTTCGACTGGCACTCGATCCGCCCGTCGACGCTGCGCGGCATGCCCCTGAGCGAGACCGCCGTCATGCTCGTGACGGTCGTCGCGACCGTTACGACCCACAACCTCGCGATCGGCGTCGGTGCCGGCGTGCTGTGCGCGGTGCTGCTCTTCGCGCGCCGCGTCGCGCACGTCGTGCAGGTGCGCCGCACGCTCTCGGAAGACGGCGCCGTGGCTTCCTACGCGGTGACGGGGCAGCTGTTCTTCGCCTCCTCGAACGACCTCTACGCGCAGTTCGACTACGCCGCCGACCCGGCACGCGTGGTCATCGACCTGAGCGCGGCGCACGTCTGGGACGCGTCGACGGTCGCCGCCCTCGACGCGGTGATCGAGAAGTACGAGAAGCACGGCGCCTCCGTGGAGGTCGTCGGCCTCAACGACGAGAGCGAGACCCGCCTGCAGCGGATGCGCGACGTGCTGCCGGGCGGCGGACACTAGAGCCGCTCAGGGCTCGCCGCGCGCCGCCCCCGTGCGCGATCATGGACGCATGGAGTTCTCGTTCTCGAATCCGCTGTGGCGCTGGGAGAAGCGGCGCGAGCTGTGGACGTTCGTGAGCCTCAGCGAGGACGCCTCCGACAGGATCGCCGCGGCCACGGAGCGCTTCACGCACGGCTTCGGCTCGGTGCGGGTCGAGGCGACCGTCGGCGGATCAACGTGGCGCACCTCGATCTTCCCGAGCGACGCCACCTACATCCTGCCCATCAAGAAGGCCGTGCGGGAGGCCGAGGGACTCGAACTGGATGCGCCCGTCGTCGGCAAGGTGCGGCTCGTCGACGTGGAGGACCCGCAGCGGTAGGGGCGCATCCAGCCACACTCTCAGTGCGCGAGTACGGGAGCTGCCCCTGCCTCCGCCGGTTCCTGGCTGAGGGATGCGCCCTGACCGCGGCGGCGGAACAGCAGCGCGGAGACCACTGCCCCGACCGCGAAGAAGCCTGCACCCCACCAGTAGGCGGCCGCGTAGCTCGCGATCATCGAGTCGCCGACCGTTGCGGGCCCGTGCTCGACGAGGTAGTCGGCGGCGGCGGTCGCGGCGAGCGTGTTCAGCAGGGCCGTGCCGATCGACCCGCCCACCTGCTGGCTCGTGTTGACCATGGCCGACGCGACGCCCGCGAACTGGCGGTCGACACCGAGCGTCGCCGTCTGCATCGACGCCGGCATGATCGTGCCCATCGCGAACCCGATGAGCATGAGCGGCGGCATGACATGCCCCGCGTACGTGCTCGACGCATCCAGGAACGTGAGCCACACCATGCCGCTCGCGCCGAGCGTCATGCCGATCGGGACGAGCACCTTCGGACCGAAGCGCGGCACCAGCAGGTTCGTGCCGAGCTGAGCCGCGAGCACGAGCATCCCGATCATGGGCAGGAACGCGAGACCGGTCTGGATCGGGGAGTAGCCCAGCGTGAGCTGCAGGTAGTAGGTGACGAAGAGGAAGATCCCGAACATGCCGGCACCGGCGATCATGACCGACAGGTAGGCGGCACCGCGGTTGCGGTCGCGGACTATGAAGAGCGGCAGCAGCGGATGCCCGGCTCGCGCCTGCCAGAGCACGAACGCCACGAGGAGCACCGCGGCGCCCGCGAGCATGCCCCACGTGAGCGGGGAGTCCCAGCCGTCGGTCTCCGCGTTCGAGAAGCCGTACACGAGGCCGAAGAGCCCGCCGGAGACGAGGAGGGTGCCCGGAATGTCGAGCTTCGGGCGCGGACCGGAGCGCGAGATGGAGGGAACGTAGATGACGGCGCCGACCAGGGCGACGGCCGCGATGGCGACGTTGATGTAGAGATTCCAGCGCCAGTCGAACGCCTCGGTGAGCACGCCGCCGAGGAGCAGGCCGACAGCTCCGCCTGCGCCGGCGATCGCGCCGAACACACCGAAGGCGCGGGCGCGCTCCTTCGGGATCGTGAAGGTCGTGGTGAGCACGGCGAGGGCGGTGGGGGCGAGCAGCGCGCCGAAGACTCCCTGCAGTGCGCGGGCTGCGACGAGCAGCTCGAATGAGGGGGCGGCACCGCCCAGTGCTGAGGCGATCGCGAAGCCGATGAGGCCGATGACAAACGTGCGCTTGCGGCCCATGAGGTCGGAGAGGCGACCTCCGAGCAGCAGCAGGCTTCCGAAGGCGAGCGAGTACGCGGTGACGATCCACTGGCGCTGGCCGTCGGAGAAGTCGAGGTCGGCCTGCGCAGACGGCAGGGCGATGTTGACGACCGTCGCGTCGAGGACCACCATCAGCTGGGCGAGGCCGACGACGATCAGCGTGAGCCAGCGGCGACCGTCGGTCGCAGGGGTTGAGGTTTCGGACATGCGGCTCACCATATACGAGACTGAGTCGTTTCGGATACCTTGAGTTTCGTAATGTCGCGAGCTAGGCTGTGACCACAACGAGAGGTGGTTTCGATGACGCAGACTGACCTCGCCGACAGCTCCTCCGCAGCACCGGCGACCGAGGCGACTGGAGCGGCGAGCGCACCCGCGGCACCGACCTCGCAGTCCCCGGCAGGCGCCGAGAAGAAGCCGAGGCTCGGCCGCAAGCGCGACCACACGCGAGACACCGACATCCTCGAAGCGGCACTGGATGTGCTCGCCGAGACGGGCTACGACGGCATGACGATCGACATGGTCGCGACCCGCGCGAAGGCCGGCAAGGCCACGCTCTACCGACGCTGGGCCTCGAAGTCAGACCTCGTGCTCGACGCCGTCGCCTGCATGAAGTCGAAGGACCTGGACCTCGCCGCACTCCCGGACACGGGCTCCCTGCGGGGCGACCTGGTCGCGCTGGTGCGCCCACCGAGCATCCGCGACGCCGAGCGCAAGCTCAACGTCATGACGGGCGTCGTCTCGATGATCGCCCGCGATCCAGAGATGGCCGCGGCGGCCCAGGAGGCGATCGTCGCACCGAGGGCAGCCGCCAACCGCGCCATCTTCGAGCGGGCAATCGAGCGGGGGGAGATCTCCGCCGACGTCGACCTCGACACCCTGAGCACGATCGCACCGGCCATGGCCGCCTTCCGCACGCTCATCCTGCGCCGCTCCCCCGACCGCGACTTCCTGATCGGCATCATCGACAACGTCGTGCTGCCTGCAGCCAAGCGCGGCGCGCCCACGAGCTGAGCATCCGCCAGAAGCAAGCGTCAGCCAGAAGCACCCGCCCGAGGCGAGAAGCCTGCATCTCCCTCACTCTTGTGGCGGTTCTGGGGAGGAGAAGGGGCGGGAGAGGGCCCGAGAGGGCGGACGGGGCCGGGGCACTCCAAAAGCAGTGGCCCTCATGCGCGAGGCGCGCAGAAGGGGAGGCGCCTGGGCTTTCCTCGCGAGAAAACGACGGCCCCTCCCCTGCGCCGCCCCACTGATTGAGCAGCAGGCGGGATGAGCTCGGCACGCTCCGGGTGTCGCGACGCGGCGCGGCCGAACTCAGTTCAGGAAGCGGATACGGCAGACCTGCGCACGCTACGCGGCGGGCACCAGGATGTCGCGCACGAGCGCGTCGAGCTGCGCATCCGCGTCGAGGAACTGGCGGAGCGTGTTGCGTGCCGCGCCGAAGTCCTGGAACTCCTCAGCGGTCATGCCATCGACCTCGTAGGCCCGGCGGAACTCGCTGAGGGTGTTCAGCTCCTCGAGGATCCCGGCCCCCACGGGAACGCCGATGCGATCCGCGACGGGGATGTCGTTCTCATTGATGCGCGCCTGCCAGTCGAACGGCGGCGAGACGACGAGGTCTCCGCCCACGAGCTCCGACCACTGGAGCTGGTTGCGGAAGGCCGCCGAGAGCACGCGGCTGCGGTAGCCGCGCTCCTGGAACACGGCGTGCGCGCGCTTGAGCGCCGCGACACCTGCCCACTCGAGGATGCCGGGAGTGACGAGGATGCGGTTGGCGGTCGTCCACTTCTTGAGCCAGTCGTCGAGGCGCCCACCCATGATGGTGACGACGTGCCCGAACTCCTGCTCGGGGAGACCGTCGGCGGCTCGGCGCTCGAGGGCGCGCTCGAGGGCTGCACCGACCGCGACAGCCTGCGGCACGGTGAAGCTGAGGGTCGCGTTGATGCTGACGCCGCGGTAGGCGGCTTCCTCCATGGCCTCGATACCCGTCTTCGTGGCGGGGATCTTCACGATGATGTTCTTCGCCAGCTTCGAGAACTCCTCGGCCTGGTCGGCGAGGGCAGCTGCGTCGCGGTGCAGGCGCGGGTCGGTCTGGATGGAGAGGCGGCCGTTGCGGCCTCCGCTGCGCTCGAACTCCGGTTCCAGGAGGAGGGCCGCGTTGATCGAGAGGTCGCGCACGGCCTGCCAGCCGATCTCCGACTCGCCCCACGTGGGGTTCTGCGCCGCGATCTCCTTGATGCGCGGGCCCCAGACGTCAGGGCGCTTCTTGATGGCGGCGAAGGCGATGACGGGGTTGCAGGTGGCGCCGACCGCGCCGAACTCGATGGACCTCGTGAGCTCCTCGGGGTCTGCGGAGTCGTTCCAGAGGGCGGTCTTCGTGTTCTGCGCCGCCCAGGCGAGGGGTGCGAGCTTCGTGGCTGGAGTGCCGTTGTCACTGGACGGCGCTGTGTCGAGCAGGGTCATGCTGTTCTCCTCATCGGTGGCGGATGCCCGGGGTCGCCGGTGCCGCGGCGGCCGCACACCCCGAGGTCCGAGGCGTCAGGCCTCGCGGGCCATCACCGACGTGGATGCTCGCCTTCGAGTCCGTGTCGGCCGATACCCGCCTGCCGCATATGTCCTGACATTATCACAACAGGTTTTGGATGCGCCAGAAGTGCGCGCGTCACGACCGGTAAGGGATGAGGGGCGAGCGAGCTGCGTGCTGCGTGCTGCGTGCTGCGAGTCCGCCTATGTACAGGCGTCCGGGGACCGCTACTCGCCACCGCGGTCGGCGGCGCGCCCCCTCGGCGACTCGCCCTTCTGCGGCTTCCGCATGACCACGACCGCGACGACGGACGCAACGAGCAGGAGGGCGCTGAGCATCCCGAGCACCCAGAGCACGTCCCACAGGTAGCGGTCCCACCAGGACGGTTCGAAGTCGACGATCGCGAGCCAGGTGTTCTGGAACGCCTCGACGGCGTTCCGCCCGCGAGCGTTGCTCTCGCCGGATACCCACAGCGACGGGGCGAGGAAGATGAGCATAAGCATGCCCGCGAAGGTCATCCGCTCGAGCCGGGCCCTGGCGAGGCTCCCCTTCGGCGCTGGCTCGGCGTTGATCGACGCCGCCCGCGCGGGATCACGCCAGGACAGGACCGGAAGTACCACGAAGACGAGGCCGACAAGCGCCCCGCAGAGCACGGCGGCGAACCCGACCAGCCAGGTGAGGAAGGCGTTGAGCAGGAGCTCGGCGACCGGCGATTCCGTCTCGTTGAGCTCCGGCACGATGCCGCCAGTCAGCGTCAGCACGAGCAGGAGCAGCGAACCGATCAGCCAGGCGGCCGTGAACAGCACCGGCCCGACCACCATCGTGCGAACCATGAAGCGCCCGAGCAGCGGGCGATCCGGGGTGTCAGGAAGACTGAGGAGCTCAACGATCAGCCAGATGCCGAGGAGCGCGGGAGCGCCCATGCCCGCGTAGGACCATGTGGAGGCGTCGTAGGGGAACTGCGTGACGTCGGCGATCGTGTACAGCGTCCAGACGCCGACGAGAACCGCCACCGCGATGCCTGCCGAGCTGAGCTCGGCGAGCATCCCCTTGCTCCGGATCCCCCGGGTGAGCTGGCTCCACATCAGGCGTCGGTGTTCGAGCCCTTGGCGTCGGAGGCAGCGCCGACAGCGGCATCTTCCTCGCCGAGGTCCTTGCGCCAGGGCAGCCGCGTGCGCATGTCGTCGGGAACCGCCTCGTCTTCCTGCAGCTTCTCGAGCGGCTCGTACCAGGCGCGGATGAGCGCCCAGCTGACTGCCGCAACGGGCACCGCGAGCAGCGTGCCGACGATGCCACCGAGGATCGTGCCGACGGTCAGCGCGATGAGGACGACGAGCTCGTGCAGCTTGAGCGACTTGCCGAGCACGACCGGCTGCAGGAAGTTGCCCTCGAGCTGGTTGACGAGCACGACGATTCCGACGACGACGACGGCCGGGACGAGCCCGTTCGTGACGAGCGCCACCAGCGCGGCCAGGACACCCGCGAGTGTCGCTCCCACGATCGGGATGAACGCGAGGATGAACACGAGGACCGCGAGCGGGAAGGCCAGGGGCACCCCGACGATGGCGAGCCCGATGCCGATGAACACCGCATCCACGAGCGCGACGATGACCGTGCCGCGCACGTACCCGCCCATGACCTCAACCGCACGGGACCCCATGAGGCGCGCGCGGCGCTGGTTGGCGCCCTTGAGTGGCTTCGTGAGGAAGCCCCAGATGAGCGGGCCATCTTTCATGAAGAAGAAGAGGATGACGACGAAGAGCACGCCGCTCGTGATGAACGTGGTCACGCCGGAGATGCCGGCGGTGAGGCCGCTCGCGGCGGCGTTGCCGAACTGGCTCGTGAAGATGAAGTCTTGAGCCTGCCCGAGCCACTCGTTGATCTGGTCCTGATTGATCGTGATGGGGAAGGTCGCGTTCACCCACTCGATGGCCTGGTTGAACCCCTGGACGGCCTGCTCGGAGAGGTCGGACCACTGGTTCCGCACAAGGAGGACGACCATCGTGAGCGCGCCGCCGAGGAAGACGATGATCGCGAGCAGCACCGTGACGGTCGCCAGGGCCGGCGGCCACTTCTTGGACGTGAGGAACTTGATGATGGGCCACGCGGCGGCGGACACGATGAGCGCGAGGAGCACCGGGATGACGACGATCGTGACCTGCAGCCCCGCGAAGATGAGCAGTGTCGCGGCCGCGACGATGACCAGCCCCTGCAGCGCGCGGGTGGCGACTCGTCCGAGCTGGTCGGTCCACATGACGCCGACGCTCGTCGGGCGACGCCCGCGGCCCTCGCCGTCGTCGGGCGCGTACGCCTGCACGGCGCTGCCGCCGACCATGACCTCGTCTCGGGCCGGGGCCTCGAGGTGCTCCACCGGCCCTGCGGACTGCGCCGCCAGCTGGGCGGCCACGGAAGATGCGGAGGGGGCCGGCAGCGCAGGGCGAGCCGCTGGCTTGTCGCGGCCGAAGAGGCGCTTGAGCTTGTCGCTCATGGATGCTCCCAGAAGGTCGGTGAGGCGGCCGGCGGAGGTGCCCGCCGGCGCGAAGATGTGACAAGGCTATGCGTGTGCACCGACATTGTGGACGAGCCTCGCGCATCCGCGCCTGACGGTAAGCTGGGGGCGTCTCTTTCCTCCATCGAATCGGAGCCGCTCCCGATGCCCAAGATCGTCGTCATCGTCATGCCGAAGCAGGAACTTCTCGACCCGCAGGGCAAGGCCGTCGCGGGCGCACTCTCGCGCCTCGGCAAAGACCACCTGCACGACGTGCGCGTCGGCAAGCGCTTCGAGATCACCACCGACCGCGAGGTCACGGCCGAGCTCATGGAGGAGATCTCGCAGGTCGCCGATGAGCTCCTCGCCAACGGGGTCATCGAGGACGTCATCTCCATCGACGTGCTGCCCGACGGCACCGAGACCCCGGACGACGCCGACGAGCTCGACGACGCCGCGGTCGAGACCGAGGACTCCCTCGCGTCGGTCATCGCCGCCGAGGTGCAGTCGAAGGGCTCCGCTTCATGAGCCCCCGCATCGGCGTCATCACCTTCCCCGGCTCGCTCGACGACCGGGACGCCCAGCGCGCCGTTCGCCTTGCGGGCGGCGAGGCCGTCGCGCTCTGGCACGGCGAGCACGACCTGCACGGCGTCGACGCCATCATCCTCCCCGGCGGGTTCAGCTACGGCGACTACCTCCGCGCCGGCGCGATCGCGAGCCACTCGCCGATCATGGCCGAGGTCATCACGGCCGCCAACGCGGGTCTGCCCGTGCTCGGCATCTGCAACGGCTTCCAGATGCTCACCGAGGCGCACCTCCTGCCGGGCGGGCTCATCCGCAACGACCACGGCAAGTTCGTCTGCCGTGACCAGGTGCTGCGCGTCGAGAACAACGACACCGTCTGGACCAACGCGTACGAGAAGAGCGCGGAGATCACGATCCCGCTGAAGAACGGCGAGGGCGGCTTCATCGCCGACGACGAGACCCTCGCGCGCATCGAG
The DNA here is from genome assembly GCF_002931215.1 of Pseudoclavibacter sp. Z016. Taxonomy (NCBI): domain Bacteria; kingdom Bacillati; phylum Actinomycetota; class Actinomycetes; order Micrococcales; family Microbacteriaceae; genus Pseudoclavibacter; species Pseudoclavibacter sp. Z016. The sequence continues at coordinate 197,056 of NZ_PSTU01000003.1, read as the reverse complement.
GGCGAGGGCCAGGTCGCGTTCCGCTACGTCGACGTCAACCCGAACGGCTCCCGCAACGACATCGCAGGTCTCACGAACGAGCGCGGAAACGTGGTCGGCCTCATGCCGCACCCCGAGCACGCGGTCGAGCTCGGCTTCGGTCCGGACACGGCAACCCACATGGCATCGGGCCTCGATGGGCTCCCGATCTTCCGCAGCGCCGTCGAGGCGCTGCTCGCGCGCGTCTAGACCTTGTCGCAGACGCAGAGCGCAGCGCAGCCAATGACGCAGACCCAGGCGACCTCGCCCGACGCCACGGCCGACGACCAGCGCCTCACCCCGCGGGTCCTCCTGCGCGCCGTGTCGATCGGCGAGGCCATCACGTGGGCCCTGCTGCTCACTGGCATGTTCCTGAAGTACGTGACGCAGACCACCGATGTCCTCGTGTCGGTCGGCGGCTCGCTGCACGGCGCCATGTTCATGGTCTACCTCGTCGTCACGGCGTTCGTCGGCATCAACCAGCGCTGGCCGTGGTGGATGTTCGGGCTCGGCTGGTTCGCCGCCATCCCGCCGTTCGCGACGCTCGTCTACGACTGGTGGGCAGAACGGCGCGGTGCGCTCGAGGGCTGCTGGCGCGAGGCCCCGTCGAAGGGCCTATCGCTGCAGCGCATCGTGCGCTGGTTCGTCGACCGCCCCATCACCATGAGCGCGGCCGTCATCGTCCTGGCCGTGGTCATCCTCACGGGCTCCCTCAGCGGTGCCCTCGTCGGCCCCACCGGCGCCCACTAGGACCACTCGCCCGTCGGGAGCAGCCGACCGTCAACGCCAAGCGACACGAAGAGGGCGGATGCACGCGCATCCGCCCTCTTCGCTCGTCTCGGCCCGGGGGCCTCTGGCCTAGCGTCCGAAGAAGATCTTCGCCTGGTCCCAGCGGTCCTGCGGAACGGTCTTGAGGCCGTCGAGCGCCTCCTCGAAGGCGACCGTCTGCATCTCGGTACCGCGGAGGGCGACCATGTTGCCCCACTGCTTCTCGTTGACCATGTCGACGGCGTACTGGCCGAAGCGGGTCGCGAGCACGCGGTCGAACCCGGTCGGGGCGCCGCCGCGCTGGATGTGGCCGAGCGTCGTGTTGCGGGTCTCGATGCCCGTGAGCTTCTCGAGCTCAGCGGTCACGTAGTCGCCGACGCCGCCGAGCAGCGGACGCCCGGAGACCTCGGTGCCCTGCGACAGCACCTCGTCCATACCCTCGGGAATGAAGCCCTCGGCGACGACGACCAGCGGCGAACGCCCACGCTGGTGGACCTCGGAGACCCACTCGGCGACCTGCGTCATGGGCACCTTCTGCTCCGGGATGAGCACGGCGTGAGCGCCAGCGGCCATACCCGAGTGCAGGGCGATCCACCCGACGTTGCGACCCATGACCTCGGCGACCATGACGCGGTGGTGCGACTCGCCGGTCGTGCGGAGGCGGTCCATGGCGTCGGTTGCGATCTGCACGGCCGTGTCGAAGCCGAACGTGTAGTCGGTGGCCTGGAGGTCGTTGTCGATCGTCTTCGGCACGCCGACGACGGGGATGCCGGCGTCAGCGAGGCGCTTGGCTCCCGCGAGGGTGCCCTCTCCGCCGATCGCGATGAGCGCATCCACCGAGTGGCGCTCGAGCATCACGGCGATGTTCTCGGGGCCGCCGTTCGGCCCGTCGAAGGGGTTGGTGCGGGACGTGCCGAGGATCGTGCCACCCTGCTTCGCGAGGCCGCGGACCTTGGTGCGAGGGAGGTCCATGATGTCGCCCTCGGTGACACCGCGCCAGCCGTCGCGGAAGCCCACGAACTCGTTGTCGTAGGTCTTGATGCCGTGGAGCACGCTGCCGCGAATGACAGCGTTGAGTCCGGGGCAGTCGCCGCCGCTGGTCAGCAGTCCGATCTTCATGCGTTCGCTCTCCTCTGGGTGTGGCAAATCTCGCAAACAGCCATCACGGTCGAGTAGCCCACCCCACGGAAACGAGTTCAGTGCAGAAGCGGATTCCTGCGTTGGAAGACGGCTCGACAGCGACAGTACCGGGTCCGGGTGGCTTGCGCGATTTCGGAGACCGGTCGAAGGCGGCGCGGCGCGCGCCGCCGGCTAGGCCGTGGCCTTGCCGACCATGCGCAGCGCGAGGATGATCGCGCCCACCATGAGCACGGCTCCGACGGCCGACGTGACGGTGCTGCCGGCGTCGAACGCGTGGAACGCCGAGTCGAGGAGCGTCTGCGCCTGAGCGGTCATGCCGCCGGCCTCGAGCTCGTTCGAGACGTTCACGGCGCCGGCGAGGGTCTCGCGAGCGGCATGCGCCTGCTCGGCCGTCGCCCCCTCCGGGACGACCATCCCGGAGCGGTAGCTCGCAGTGAGCACGCCGCCGAGGACGCTCGTGCCGAGCACCGCGCCCACCTCGTAGGCCGTCTCGGAGACGGCGGATGCCGCCCCGGCCTTGGCGGGCGGGACACTCGCGATGATGACGTCGTTGGAGAGGGTCTCGGCGATCGCGATGCCGGCCGCGAGGAGCGTGAATGCTGCGACGAGCATCCACAGCGGGGCGGAGCCGCCCGTGATCGCCAGCGAGAGGTAGGCGAGGAACGCGAGCCCCAGGCCGAATGCCATGGCGATGTGCACCTTCACGCGGCGCACGACACGCACGATGAGGAGCCCGGCGACGATCATCGTCACGGTTCCGGGGAGCAGCATGAGGCCAGCCTGCAGGGGCGTGAGGCCGAGGATGAGCTGCAGGTGCTGCGACAGGAAGAAGAGGAGCCCGACCAGCGCGACGACACTCACGAGGTTCACGAGCACGGAGCCCGTGAAGGCGGGCACCGCGAAGAGGCGCATGTCGAGGATCGGGTTCTCCTGCTTCAGCAGGCGACGCACGAACAGCCAGCCGGAGAGGACGCCGATGAGGAGCGCGCCGACCGAGATGAGGTCGATGCCGTCGGTCGCCGTGTGCTTGATCGCGAAGACGATGGGCGCGAGGGCCGCCATGGAGAGGAGGATCGCGGGAACGTCGATGGGGCCCGGGTTCGGGTCGCGCGACTCGGTGACGAGCAGCGGCGCGAAGATCAGGAGCGGCAGGAGGAACGGGACGGCGATGAGGAAGACGGAGCCCCAGTGGAAGTGCTCGAGGAGCACGCCGCCGACGATCGGGCCGATGGCCGTGCCCGCCGAGAAGCCGGTCGCCCAGACGGCGATGGCGAGGCGGCGCTGGGCGCGGTCGTGGAACATGCCGCGCAGCAGCGAGAGCGTGCAGGGCATGATCATGGCGCCGAAGAAGCCGAGGAGGAGCCGCGAGATGAGCAGCATCTCGGCGGACACGGAGAAGGCTGCGAGCACGGAGACGAGCGCGAAGCCCGTCGAGCCGATGAGGAGCAGCTTCCGGCGTCCGATGCGGTCGCCGAAGGAGCCCATCGTGACGAGCAGACCCGCGAGGACAAGCGGGTAGATGTCGATGATCCAGAGCTGCATCGCGGCGCTCGGCTGGAGGTCGAGGGCGATGTACGGGAGGGCGAAGCTCAGGACCGTGTTGTCGATCGACACGAGGAGGACGGGGAGCATCAGCACCGCGAGGCCGAGCCATTCCTTCCGGCCCGCGCGCTGTTCGATCATTGTGGTCATGAAAGAGGACTATACCGACCAGACGGTACAGTTGGCAACTGTAGGATGGCGGCCATGAGTTCAGCTAGAGACCGGATCCTGGACGCCTACGAGGAGTCGCTGACCACCGTGGGTGTCGCCGCGACCACCCTCGACGTGGTCGCCCGCATCGCTGGAGTCTCCAAGGGCGGGCTCATCTACCACTTCCCCTCCAAGGAGGCACTGGCGGACGCCCTCATCGAGCGCTTCACGGGCATGGCGCGCGCCAGCGCAGAACAGCTCCAGGGCGACGCGGCGTCGACCGTCCGGCACTTCATCGAGATGAGCAGCTCCGTCGGCGACGAGCTCGACACGGCCTGGCTCGCCGCGATGAACCTCTCCCGCAACGGCAACCAGAGCGCGACGCGCGCCATCCTCGAACTCGAGCGTTCCTGGCACGACGCGATCCTCGAGTCGACCGGCAGCCCCCTCGTCGCCCACATGACCAAGCTCCTCGGCGACGGCCTCTACCACTCGAGCTCGTTCGTCACCGAGTCGCGCGAGAGCCTGCCGGAGGCCGCGAAGCTCCTGCCGAGCGACGAGGAACGCGAGGAGATCATCCGCACCCTCCTCGACCTGCTCGACGACTGACACACCCCGCGCCCCGAACGGGCCACCACCCTGGCCGCGCGGCGGGCAGCGGGCAGCGGGCAGCGGGCGATCTGAGCGCAGGACGTGACCAGCATCCGTGCACTATCGGGCCGACGCGGGCATCACGCCTCAGATCTGCCGCATATCGCACTCATGTTGGTCAGGGCTGCCGCGAGCGCCCGGCGTCCTGCCAGCCGCCGCGACTCAGCGCGGGGGCGGGCAACTGGAGGCGCGCGGAATGAGCGTCGGCATCGCGCGCCGGATGACGGACCCGATCCCTGGCGTCAGCAGCAGCTCGAGCGCCGTCGTGGCGATCTGGTCGAACGATGTGCGCACGGAGGTCAGCGGCACGGGCAGGGCCTCGGCGAGGGGGACGTCGTTGTAGCCGACGAGCGCGAGGTCGGTGCCGATCTGCAGACCGTGTCGGTGCGAGGCCGCCATGACCCCGAGCGCGAGGTTGTCGTTGGCGGCGAAGATCGCGGTCGGGGGCGTCTCGGTCGCGGCGAGAATGCGCTCGGCCGCGGCCGCGCCGTGCTCGATGCGGAAGCCGTCGCCCGCGATGCGATGCGGCGGGATCTCGATGCCGGCCTCGCGCGCCGCACGCAGGGCGCCGGCCAGGCGGTCACGCGCACTCGAGGTGAAGTCGGGACCCGTCACGAGCGCGATGTCGCGGTGGCCGAGGTCGACGAGGTGGCGCACGGCGAGGTACCCGCCGACCTCGTCGTCCCCCAGCGACGAGGGGCTGACGCCGTCGGTGCGCAGCACGAGGGCGAGCGGGATGCCGGACTCCTGCAACGACTGGGGAAAGCTGTCGACGCGGCGAGACGAGGCGATGATGAGCGCGTCCACGTTGCGGTCGAGCAGCACCTGGGCCGCGCGCTGCTCACCCTCGGCGTCGTCCCCCGTGGTGGCCACGACGGCGACGTAGCCCCTCGCGGCAGCGGCACGCTCGATGGCCTCGTACATGAGCGCCATGACGGTGTCGCTGAGGCGCGGCACCAGCACGCCGATCGTGCTCGTCGAGCCGCGGCGGAGCTGGGATGCGAAGACGTTGCGCCGGTAGCCGAGCTCGTTCGCGATCTCGCGGACCCGCACGGCGGTCGCCGACTGCGACTGCGCGGTGCGCTCGTCCAGGATGCGGCTCACGGTGGAGATGCTGACGCCGGCCTCGGCCGCGACTTCCTTGAGGGTCACGACTCGTCGCTCGCCCGCTCCGGGGGCAACGGCACTGTCGTTTCGCCTCATGCGGAGGAGTGTATCCCGCCCCTCGACGCCTGCCCGGCAGGAATCTCCAGACTCGACCCTTGACATCGGGAACGTTTGCATGAAGACTTGCAATCGTTCCTGCAAACGTTTGCATTGGCTCGAAAGAGCAGCGGCGAGCAGGACCCACCACCTCAACGATGAGCAAAGGAAGACAAGATGTCGATCGACCTCCGCGGCCTCTCCCCCGCCCCCGTCACCCCCTTCACCGAGGACGGAGCCGTCGACTACGACGCCATCCAGCGCCTCGGCTCCTGGCTCGGCTCCGTCGACGGCGTCAAGAGCCTCGTCGTCCTCGGCCACGCCGGCGAAGGCACCTTCCTCACCCAGACCGAGCAGGCGAAGGTCATCACCGCCTTCCGCGAATCGGTCGACTCGCGCATCCCGATCGTCGCCGGCATCACCCAGGAGGGCAACGCCGTCGCCGCCGAGGAAGCGAAGCGCGCAGTGGACGCGGGTGCATCCGCCGGCCTCGTCTACCCCTCCCACGGGTGGCTGCGCTTCGGCTACCAGGACGGCGCACCGCAGACGCGCTACCGCGACATCTACGAGGAGAGCGGACTGCCGCTGATCCTCTTCCAGTACCCCGACAACACCAAGGCCAGCTACAACCTCGACACCCAGCTCGAGATCGCCGGCCAGGAGGGCGTGTTCGCGACGAAGAACGGCGTGCGCAACATGCGCCGGTGGTACACGGAGATCCCCGCGCTGCGCGCCGCATACCCGGAGCTGCAGATCCTCTCCTGCCACGACGAGTACCTGCTCCCGACCATGTTCGACGTCGACGGCCTGCTCGTCGGCTACGGCAACATCGCCCCTGAGGCGCTCGTCGAGCTCATCGAGGCAGGCAAGGCGCACGACTACGACCGGGCGCACGAGATCCACGAGCGCCTCCTGCCCGTCACGAAGAACGTCTACCACCGCGGCTCCCACATGGAGGGAACCGTCGCGCTGAAGTGGGGCCTCGTGCACCGCGGCATCCTCGACCACGCCACGGTCCGCACCCCGCTGCTGCCCCTCGCCGACGGCGCGGACCGCGAGATCGCCGAGGCATTCGCCATCGCCGGACTCGACCGCGTGACGGTCGCCTCCTAGCAGGGAGGGGCAGCGACAACAGGGTCGCTGCCCCTACGCTTGGCGTCGACTGCTGCAAGCTCGACGGCACACGCCGCCCAGACGCGGCACCGGAAGCACGGGTTCGCGAACCCGTGCGACCCCCAAGTCAATGACGACTTCGCGGCCGGATGCACCCCATCCATCGGCCGCACTCCACGAAGGAGACCCCCATGGGCGACACCCGCCTCCACTCGACGCCGGGCACCGGCCACGCGCGAGTCTCGACCGAAGCAGTCCGCACCATCGTCGAATCCCGCCGAACTCGGCGCCGCTTCTGGCAGCAGCTGGCCCTCATCGGCCCCGCCTTCGTCGCGGGCGCCTGGCAGTTCGGCCCAGGCAACCTCACCACGGCAGTGCAGGCCGGAAGCTCCTACCAGTACACGCTCATCTGGGTCATCGCCGTCTCGACGGTGCTCATGATCTTCCTCACCGACATGAGCGTGCGACTCGGCATCAAGTCGCCGGTCTCCCTCATCGCCTCCATCAAGGACCACCTCGGGAAGCCCCTCGGAGTCGTCGCGGGCGTCGGCGTGTTCCTCATCACACTGTGCTTCTCGGTCGGCAACGCCGTCGGCTCCGGGCTCGGCCTCTCCATGCTCGTCGACGGCTCGTCGCCCGTCATGTGGACCCTCATCTGCACCCTCGGCGTCGCGGCGGTGCTGTTCATCCGCAGCATCTACAACGTCATCGAGAAGGTGCTCATCGCCATCGTCGCGCTCATGGCGATCTGCTTCGTCGTGAGCGCGTTCGTCGTGAACCCCGACTGGTCGGCGGCTGGCCGCGGGCTCATCCCCACGGCGCCAGAAGGCTCATGGCTGCTCATCGTGGCGCTCGTCGGCACGAACTTCTCCATCAACGCCGCCTTCTACACCTCCTACGGCACGAAGGAACGCGGCCGGAAGGAAGAGGACTACCGCGACGTGACGATCGTCGACACCATTCCGGGCATCATCGCCCCTGGCATCATGACGGGGCTCGTCATCATCGTCGCGGCCGGCGCCCTGGGGAAGACGTCCGAGACGGCGACCTCCATCACCAGCCTTGCCGCCATCTTCGAACCCCTAGCCGGCCCCATCGGCGGCTTCATCTTCGCGCTCGGATTCGCGGGGGCGGCGTTCTCCTCCATGATCCCGAACGCGATCGCCGGCGGCACGATGCTCTCCGACGCGTTCGGCCGCGGCGCATCCGCCAACACCCTCACGGCACGACTCACGAGCGGCTTCATCCTCGCGTTCGGGCTCGGCGTCACGCTCATCTTCCAGACCTCGCCGGTCGAGCTCATCGTGCTCGCCCAGGCCCTCACGATCCTGGTGGCTCCCATCCTGGCCGCGCTCATCATCATCATGGCGAACCGCCGCTCGCTCATGGGCGAGATGCGCAACAGGTGGTGGCAGAACGCGTTCGGCATCATCGGCCTCGCCGCCGTGCTCGCCCTTTCCGTTCGGCTCCTTCTGAGCTTCATCGCAGGATAGGTCTCGCGGCGGCCGTTGGCCAGGGTCCGTGCGCGGCAGCAGGCTGCGCGAGGGCCCTGGCCAACTTCCGTGATCAGGCCCATCGGCGCTCGCCGGGGCCCGGCGTCGTCCTGGGCGAGGAGGCGCATCCATCACGGAAGTCGGACAGCACCTGTCGCCCCCTGCGCCCTCCTAGGATGACGGCATGGTGAGCTTCGCCGACAAACCCATCCACGACTTCACGATCGAGCAGTGGGAGGCGTTCCTCGCGGCCGGCCCCGACGACGGCGGCGTGCGCTTGAAGCTGCGCAAGAAGCTCTCGAAAGCGCCGGGCATCACCTGGCAGGAAGCCCTCGACGTGGCCCTCTGCTACGGGTGGATCGACGGCCAGTCGGCGCGATTCGACGACGACTACATGCTGCAGGCCTTCACGCCGCGGCGGAAGAACAGCCCGTGGTCGCAGATCAACGTCGGACACGTGGCCCGCCTCATCGACGAGGGGCGGATGCAGCCTGCCGGCCACGCGGAGATTGATCGCGCGAAGGCGGACGGCCGCTGGGACGCCGCCTATCGGGTCAAGGATGCGGTCGTCCCCGCTGACTTGCAGGCGGCGCTCGACGCGAACCCAGAGGCGCTGGCCTTCTTCGAAGCGATGAAGAAGCAGGCCCGCTTCCAGGTGATCTTCCGCATCACGGGCATCAAGACACCCGCGGTCCGCGCCGCCCGCATCCAGGATGTCGTCGAGAAGGCGGCGCGCGGCGAGCACCACTACAAGTAGGCGCCCCACCTGCGCGTCTTCCGCCTGCGTGCACGTCTCCCTGGCGCAGACATGCGAAAAATGCATGCTCCCGACGTCGAGAGCATGCATTTTTCACATGTTTGCCGCGCGCACAGGGCAGGCAAGAGGCGGGTGGATGCGCCCGGCGAGCGAGCGCATCCACTTGGCCTAGCGGAGCACGCGCTCCGAGATGAACGCGCGCAGCGCCTGCTCGTCGTCGTCGAGCTCGACGACCCGCTGCGGGGCGTCGAGGAGGGCCTGCGTCTCCGCATCCACATCGACGGCCGAGCCGAGGGCCTCCGAGATGGTGTCGGCGAACTTCTGCGGCTTCGCGGTCTCGAGCACCAGCATGGGCACGCCGTCCTCGAGGTGCTCGCGCGCGACCTTCACGCCGTCGGCCGTGTGCGGGTCGATGGTGACACCGGATGCGTCGTGCACGCTGCGGATCGTCGCGAGACGGTCGGCATGCGTGCTCGTTCCGCTGACGATGCCGAAGAGCGGCTCGAACGTGTGCTGCGCGACGGAGAGGTCGATCTCGCCGGTCTCGGCGAGCTCGCTCCAGGCGGCAGCCGTGCGGCCGCCGTCGCGACCGAGGAGCTCGAACACGAACCGCTCGAGGTTCGACGCGCGCGACACATCCATCGACGGGCTCGACGTGGCGAGGGTGTTCTCGGCGTTGCGCGGGCGGTAGAAGCCCGTGCGGAAGAACTCGTCGAGCACGTTGTTCTCGTTGACGGCGAGCACGAGCTTGCGGACCGGCAGGCCCATGAGCTTCGCGTACAGACCCGAGAGGATGTTGCCGAAGTTGCCGGACGGCACCGCGAACGAGACCTCGAAGCCGTCGCGCTCATCCGCCGACAGCTCGTCGGTCGCACGCAGCCACGCCCACACGTAGTACGCGATCTGGGCGGAGATGCGGCCGAAGTTGATGGAGTTGACGGCGCCGATGTTGTTGCCGCGCTTGAAGTCGATGTCCTCGGCGAGGCGCTTCACGAGGTTCTGGCAGTCGTCGAAGACGCCCTTCACGGCGATGTTGTGCACGTTCTCGTCCTGCAGCGAGTACATCTGCGCGCGCTGGAACGCGCTCATGCGGCCCTGCGGCGAGAGCATGAAGACCGAGACGCGCTCGCGTCCGCGCAGCGCGTGCTCCGCGGCGGACCCGGTGTCACCCGAGGTGGCACCGAGCACGTTGAGCACCCGGTCGCGCTTGCCGAGCACGTAGTCGAGCGTCTGCCCGAGGTACTGCATCGCCATGTCCTTGAACGCGAGGGTCGGCCCCTCGGACAGACCGACGAGCGTGAGCTGCGCATCCAGCTTCTGCAGCGGAACGACGTCCTCTGACGCGAAGCGGCCCTCCCCGTAGGCGTGCGCGGTGAGCTGCTCGAGGTCCTCTCGCGGAATGTCGGTCGCGAAGAGGCCGAGCACCGCCGTCGCCAGCCCGGCGTAGTCGAGCGAGCGCCAGCCCTCGAGGTCCTCGTTCGTGAAGTGCGGCAGCAGCTCCGGCACGGCGAGTCCGCCGTTCGGGGCGAGGCCCTCGAGAAGAACGTCGGAGTAGGAACCGAGCGTGCCGCCACGGGTAGAGATGTATTGCAAGTTCACTCGCCTCAGTCGTCGTGTTTCACCGGGAATGTGCGCCCCCATCGTATCGGGGCGGCTCAGTCGCGGGAGGTGCCCTTGACTTCCGGCGTCTGCCGACCAGCCTGAACCTCCAGCGCCGTAGTCTCGTCGACCAGCTCAGCGCGGCGCTTGCCGGCGGAGCCCACCGCGAACCGGTACGCGAGCAGCAGCAGGGCCAGCCACACCGCGCCGACGACGAGCGCGACGCGGGTGCTCTCGAACCAGCCGAGCACACCGAGCACGAACACGAGGAAGCCGAGGGTCGCCCACGACGCGAACGGCCACAGCGGCACAGGGAACTCGGATGCGCTGCGTCCGCCGCGCGCGATGTCGCGCTTCATGGCGATGTGCGAGCAGACGATCATGATCCACACCCACACCGTCGCGAAGGTCGCGATGGAGGCGATCACGAGGAAGACGTCCTCGGGGATGACGGCGTTCATCCACGCGCCGACCGCGAGCGCCGCGACCATGAGCGCCACCGTCGCCCACGGCACGCCGTTCCCGGAGACGCGGAGGAACACGCGCGGCGCCTGGCCCTGCTCGGCGAGACCGAAGATCATGCGGCCAGCGCCGAACACGTCCGAGTTGATGGCCGAGAGGGCCGCCGTGATGACGACGAAGTTCAGGATGTGCGGGGCCGCGGGGATCCCGAGGCCATCGAAGATCGACACGAACGGGCTCGCGTCACCCGTGATCGTGTTCCACGGCGCGAGCATCATGATGACGGCGAGCGCGCCCACGTAGAAGAGGAGGATGCGCAGCGGCACGCTGTTGATGGCCTTCGGGATGACGCGCTTCGGGTCCTGCGCCTCGCCGGCCGTGATGCCGATGATCTCGATGCCGCCGAACGCGAAGACCACGATCGCGAACGACGCGATGACGCCCTCGATGCCCATGGGGAAGAAGCCGCCCGTCGCCGGGTTGAAGAGCGCCCCGATGCCAGACGCATCCGGTGACTGGTTGCCGAAGCCGAAGATGATGATCGCGATGCCGCCGGCGATCATGGCGATGATGGCCGTGACCTTCACGAGCGCGAGCCAGAACTCGAGCTCGCCGAACGCGCGCACCCCGAGCAGGTTGATGGCGGCGATGAAGAGGATGACGGCGACGATCCACACCCAGCGGGCGACGTCCGGGTACCAGAAACCCATGTACACGCCGAACGCGGTGACGTCGGCGATCGCGACGACGATCATCTCGAACGCATACGTCCAGCCCGTGATGAACCCCCAGCGTGCGCCGAGGTAGCGGTTCGCGAACTGCCCGAACGAGCCCGTCACGGGGTGGCGCACCGTCATCTCGCCGAGCGCGCGCATCACCATGAAGACGGCGGCGCCCGCGATCATGTAGGCGAGCAGGACCGCCGGACCCGCGGCCTGGATCGCGGCGGAGGACCCGTAGAAGAGGCCGGTTCCGATGGCCGAGCCGAGCGCCATGAAGCGGATGTGCCGCGCCGTGAGCGCCCGCGCGAGCGGCCGCTTCGGGGTCGCCCCTGAGTCGATGCCGTCGTTCTCGACCGTGTTCATGCGCAGCTCGTGTCTCTCGTCGCTCGGTGGCGCATCCACCCGACCGTCTTCTGCGCCGGCGCGCCACCTGCGGAATAGTAGCCCTTCGGCGCGCCGTCGTCCGCGCTGGACCCACGCTGGAGCGATGCCAGGAACCCGCCGAGAATCCGGGGAGGTCACCCGTGAATGACGTCCTGCGCACGGCCCGTTGCCCTAGGTTGGCGTCAAGCATCTGCCCCGCTCGAGTGGGGCGTCGAGGAGGACACCATGCCAGAGACACTTCCGCTGCCCGATTCGCCCCGCCAGGGCGTGGAGCGCTTCGAGCTGAGCGCCGTTCCACTTGCCGTCGCGCGCTACGACAACGTCAGCATGCGCGAGCTACGGACGCTCTTCGACACGACCTTCCAGGCGATGGCTGCAGCGATCGGCGCCGACAAGGTGCATCCCTCCGGACCCGCCCTCGCGGTCTACCACGGCGACCCATCGCAGACGTTCGACGTCGAGATCGGCTTCCCGGTCGTCGAGCCGATCCGCGAGAAGACGCTCGTCGGCGACGTGACGATCCAGAACTCCACCCTCCCGGCGGGAGCCGCGGCCGGTGCGTCGCACCTCGGATCATTCGACGGCCTCGGCGAATCGTGGGGTCGACTCATCCAGGACCTCCGCGACTCTGGCGATGAGCCCGGCTCCATGGTGGAGATCTACGTCACCGAGCCGAGCCCCGACATGAACCCGGACGACCTGCGCACCGACCTCATCGTGTCGCTCGCCCCGCGCGGGTAGGCACGCGGCCGGGCCGCGCGCGCACAGACCCCACAGAACCCACAGACCTGGGCCTCCCGCACCCACCCGGCGGCAAGCAGGTGCGCAACCCCAATGTCTGCGCCAACAGGGCAAAGCACGCCCACACACCTGGGCCTCCCGCACCCACCCGGCGGTAAGCAGGTGCGCAAGCCCAACATCTGCGCCGACAACACGAAGCACACCCACAGACCGCACAGACCTCACAGACCTCACAGACCTCACAGACCTCACAGACCTCAGCCTCCCGCACCCACCCGGCGGCAAGCAGGTGCGCAAGCCCAATGTCTGCGCCTACAACACGAAGCAGGCCCACAGACCTCACAGACCTCACAGACCTGAGCCTCCCGCACCCACCCGCAAGCGGATGCGCAACCCCAACATCTGCGCCGAGAAGCCGAAGCACGCGCCCAGACCTGCGCCTCCCGCATCCACCCGGCGGTAAGCAGGTGCGCAACCCCAACATCTGCGCCAAGAAGGCAAAGCACGCGCCCAGGCCTGGGCCTCCCGCACCCACCCGGCGGTAAGCAGGTGCGCAACCCCAACATCTGCGCCGACAAGGCGAAGCCCGCCCACAAACCCCACAGACCTCACAGACCTCACAGACCTCACAGACCTGAGCCTCCCGCACCCACCCGGCGCCAAGCAGGTGCGCAACCCCAACATCTGCGCCAAGAAGGCAAAGCACGCGCCCAGACCTGCGCCTCCCGCACCCACCCGGCGGTAACCAGGTGCGCAACCCCAACATCTGCGCCAAGAAGGCGAGGCCCGCCCACAGACCTGGGCCTCCCGCATCCACCCCACGGCAGCTAGGTGCGCAACCCCAATGTCTGCGCCGACAAGACGACGTGCGCCCGCAGATCCCACAGACCTCACAGACCTGGGACCCGCGCACCCGCCCGACGGCAAGCGGATGCGCAAGCCCGATGTCTGCGACTCAGACGCGACCTGCGCCCTGCGACGGGAGCACCTCGAAGGTCGCGGGCTCAGCGAACCCGGCCGCGGCGAAGGCCTCGTGGATGCTGCGCGAGACCTTGGCGAGATCGCCGCGTTCCACAAGCGCGATCGCCGCTCCCCCGAAGCCGCCGCCCGTCATGCGCGAGCCGATGGCTCCCGCAGCGACGGCCGTCGATACAGCGAGGTCGAGCTCGGGCACGGAGATCTCGAAATCGTCGCGCATCGATGCGTGCGACTCGGCGAGCAGCAGGCCGATGCTGCGCGGGCCGCTGTCGCCGAGCGCAGCGACGACAGCAAGCACCCTCGCGTTCTCGGTGACGATGTGCCGCACCCGACGGAAGGTCTCGTCGTCCAGCACCCGCTCTGCGCGCTCGAGGTCGCCGACCGTCACGTCGCGCAGCGAGGCGACGCCGAGCCCCGCCGCACCCTTCTCGCACGACGCGCGCCGCTCCGTGTAGCCGCCGCTCGCGTGGGAGTGCTCGACACGGGTGTCGATGACCAGCAGCGCGAGGCCCTGCGCCTCGAACGCCAGCGGCACGATCCTCGACTCGAGCGAACGGCAGTCGAGCAGCACGCCGGAGTCGCGCTGGCCGAGGAGCACCGCCGACTGGTCCATGATGCCCGTCGGCGCACCGACGGCCTCGTTCTCCGCGAGGCGTCCGACTCGAGCGAGCGTCCGCCGGTCGAGCCCGAGGCCCCACAGCTCATCGATCGCGACCGCCACAGCCCCCTCGAGGGCAGCGGATGAGGACAGGCCAGCCCCAAGGGGCACATCCGACTCGATGTGCAGGTCGAGGCCGCGCACCTCGCTGAGGTCGGCGCCCAGCTCGCCAGCAGCCCAGATGACCCCGAGCGCGTACGCGGACCAGCCGCCGAGCGCATCCGGTGCCAGCTCGTCGATGGCGATCTCCTCGACGCCCTCGCGCAGGCCGCTCGAGACGCGGACGAATCGGTCGTCGCGCAGCCTCGCCGCGACCACCGTGTGCCGGTCGATCGCGAACGGGAAGACGAAGCCCTCGTTGTAGTCGGTGTGCTCCCCGATGAGGTTCACGCGGCCGGGCGACGACCAGAGGCCGTCCGGCGCCCCATCGTGGATGCGCGCGAACGCCTCGGCGGCCGTCGTCGCGAGCTCCGGCCGGGTCACGCTGCGTCCACCTTCGCGAGCGCCGCGCGCAGAAGGCCTGCCGTGGCTTCGGGTGGGACGTCGCCGATGAAGGCGCCCATCGCCGACTCCGAGCCGGCGAGGAACTTGAGCTTGTCCTCCGCGCGTCGCGGCGAGGTGATCTGCAGCATGAGCCGGATGTCGTCCCGATGCGAGTTGACTGGCGCCTGATGCCAGGCGGCGATGTAGGGGGTCGGGGTGTCATAGATCGCGTCGATGGCGCGGAGCACGCGGCGGTACTCGCGGGCGATCTCGTCGCGCTCCTGGGCCGTCGTCTCGGCGAGGTCGGCGACGTGGCGATGCGGAAGCATGTGCACCTCGAGCGGCCAGCGCGCGGCGAACGGCACGAAGAACGTGACGTGCTCGCCGCGCAGCAGGACCCGGTCGGAGGCCTGCTCGAAGTCGAGGATGTCCTGGAACAGCGTCGGCCCGTACGTCTCGATCGAGCGGATGAGGGCGCTCGTGCGCGGCGTGATGTACGGGTAGGAGTAGATCTGGCCATGCGGGTGGTGCAGCGTCACCCCGATGTCCTTGCCGCGGTTCTCGAAGGGGAACACCTGCTGCACGCCGGGCAGCTGCGAGAGCGCCGTCGTGCGGTCGGCCCAGGCCTCGACGACCGTGCGGGCGCGCGAGAGGGAGAGGGATGCGAAGGATCCCTCCGACTCCGGGCTGAAGCAGACGACCTCGCAGCGACCGATGGATGGCTTCGTGCGGCCGAGGCCCACGGATGCGAGCTCCTCGAGCTGCACGGCAGCGTCGATGTCGTCTCCACCCAGCGCGGGGCCGAACGAGGGCGACTTGTTCTCGAACACGGCGACGTCGTAGTTGCTCGGCACCTCGGTGAGGTTGGCTGGCGTGGACGGCGCGAGGGGGTCGAGGTGCTTGGGGGGCAGCATGACGCGGTTCTGCCTGGCGGCGGCGATCGAGATCCACTCACCGGTGAGCGGGTCCTGACGCATCTCGGCGACCGGTGGGCGGTCGGCGGGCACCCGGCTGTCGAGGGCGCGCTCGGGGTCGAGCGTCGTGTCGGCGTCGTCGAAGTAGATGAGCTCGCGACCGTCGGAGAGCAGCGTCGGACGCTTGACGATGTTGTTGGTGAGGGAAGGCACGCTCCGATTACGCCACTTTCGTTTTCGAAAGTCAAGTGCCTTTCGCTTGCGAAGGCGTAAGCTGGATCCCGTGGTGAACATCGAGACGACCCCAGAGGGCCCCGCGCACACACGCAGAGCCGAGCTCGTCGAACTCGTGAAGCGTACCGGCTTCGCCAGGGTCGCCGACCTGAGCCGAGAACTCAGAGTCTCCGAGGTGACCGTGCGCTCGGACCTCACCGCGCTCGAACGCGACGGAGTGCTGGGCCGCGTGCACGGCGGCGCGATCTACGGGCACGGGCCGACCGGCCTCGAGACCTCGTTCGAGACGGCGCAGCAGAGCGCCGCCGACGAGAAACGCCGCATCGGCATCGCCGCGGCCGCACTCGTGACCAGCGGCTCGAGCGTGCTCCTCGACGTCGGCACCACCACGACGGCCGTGGCGGAGGCGCTCCTCGCCCGGGAAGACCTCGACGACGTCGTCATCATCACGAACGGCCTCTCCATCGCGCTCGCCCTCGAATCGGCCATCCCCCGCTTCACGGTCGTCGTGACCGGAGGCACCCTCCGCCCGCTGCAGCACTCGCTCGTCGCGCCGTACGCATCCGCCATGCTGGAGCGCATCCACACCGACCTCGCGATCATCGGCTGCACTGGCGTGCAGGTCGCGGCCGGCGTCACCAACGTGAACCTGCCGGAGTCGGAGCTCAAACGGGCCATGCTCCACGCCGCGGACCGCTCGGTCGTCGTCGCCGACGCCAGCAAGCTCGGCCGCGCCCACGTCGGCGTCATCGGCGGGCTCGCCGAGTTCGCGAGCATCATCACCGGCACCGAGGCCGCCGCCGACGACGTCGCGGCGCTTCGAGCGGCCGGCAGCGACGTGCAGCAGGTCTAGCAGCCGCGCTCAGCCGGCCGGGCGCGCCTCGGCACCTCCGCGAGTGTCCAACATCAGTTCGATTTCGGCGGTGTCCGACGCTCAAACGCCAGAACGCAGCGAAATCGCACTCATGTTGGTCAGCAGAGCTACTGCCCGGCGGGGACCGCGAGCGCAGGGGCCGGATGCACGTCGACGGCGACGACGCTGCCCGGCTCGAGCGCACCCGTGTCGCGGCTCCGCATGTGCGCCCGCAGGAGCGTGCCGTCCGCGAGCCGCGCCTGGACGACGACGTGGGCCCCGAGGAATCCGGTCGAGACGACCCGCGCGAGCGCCTCACCGGCTGGCAGAGCGCCGTCAGCATCGACGCTCGTGGATGCGCTCGGACCGCCCGCGGATGCCTCGGCGGTCGCGGCACCCGAGGCCCCCGACTCGTCCGCCGCGAGCCGGGAATCGGCCACCGCGAACGACACGTGCTCCGGCCGGAGCAGCACGTCGACGGCACCCTCGGCGCTGCCCGCGAGCAGCGGCACCCGCTGCCCGAGCACCGTCGCGACTCCGCCCTCCGCGCTGGCCCGCACGCGCGAGTGGTGGCCGATGAAGTCGGCGACGAACGCGTTCTCGGGCGTCGAGTAGATGGCCTCTGGCTCGCCGAGCTGCTCGATGATGCCGCCGCGCATGACGGCGACCCGGTCGGCGACGGCGAGCGCCTCCTCCTGGTCGTGCGTGACGAACACGGTCGTGATGCCCACCTCGAGCTGGATGCGGCGGATCTCGTCGCGCAGCTGCACGCGCACCTTCGCATCCAGCGCCGAGAGGGGCTCGTCGAGGAGCAGCACCTTCGGCTGGACGGCGAGCGCGCGTGCGAGCGCGACTCGCTGCTGCTGACCCCCGGAGAGCTCGTTGGGGTACCGCTCGCCGAAGCCGCCGAGCCCGACGAGCTCGAGGTACTCGGGCACACGCGTGTTGCGCTCCTTCGCGGAGATTCCGCGGCGGAGGCTGAGGGGGAACGCGACGTTCTGCGCGACGGTCAGGTGCGGGAACAGCGAGTACGACTGGAACACCATGGCCATGTCGCGCTTCGAGGCTGGCACGTCCGCGACGTCGCGGCCGCCGACGAGGATCTCGCCCTCGTCGATGTCCTCGAGTCCCGCGAGCGCGCGCAGGGCAGTGGTCTTCCCGCATCCGCTGGGCCCGAGGAGGGCGACCATCTCGCCGGGCTTGATGCTCAGCTCGAGTCCGCGCAGCGCCACGGTCTGGCCGAAGCGTCGCGTGACGCCGCGCAGCTCGACGCCGACGGCCACCTGGGAGTGCGTGGTGGAGGTGGATGCGTCGGTGCCGCCACGGGAGGCGACTTCAGGGAGGGTGCTGGTCATGGGCGTGCCTTTCGGGTCGTGCGCTCCCTGCGCCCCGCGAGCAGGTCGAGGGCGATGAGCAGGATCGTGGTGACGCCGAGCGCGAGGAGCGACATGACGGCGGCGATCTGCCCGTCGGAGAGGTTGATCTGGAAGAGGGCGGTCTGCAGGTTGTCGCGGGCGAGGAAGCGGGCGACGGTGAACTCGCCGAGCACGACCGCGATGGTGACGAAGCTCGCCGAGATGAGCGCGGTGCGGATGTTCGGCAGGATCACGCGCACGATGATGACGGGCCAGGACGCCCCGAACGAGCGGGCGGCCTCGGTGAGGGTCTTCAGGTCGATCGACCGGAGGCCGGCGTCGATCGAGCGGTAGGCGAACGGCAGCACCAGCACGACGTAGGCGAACGCGAGCCACACGGTGTTCGACCCGAGGGGCGTGGAGGCGAGGAAGCGGTAGATCGGTGCGAGTCCGACGACGAGCACGACGGCGGGGATGGTGAGCGGCAGCAGGCAGATGAACTCGACCGCCCGGTCCATGGCGGGCACCTTGAGCCGCACCCACACCATGGTGGGCACGAGCAGCACGAGCATGATGGCGACGGTGAGGGCGCACATGATGAGCGAGTTCGTGAGCCCGGACCAGAGCACGTCGAGGGTCGAGTACTCGCCCGTGTTGCCCGCGAAGACGCGCTTCCAGGCGTCGAAGCTGACCTCCCCCGTGAGCGGGAAGCGGATGGAGAACTCGAAGAGGCTCACGAGCGGCACGAGCAGCGCGACGGTCGTGAGGGTGAGTACCGCGATGCGGAAGGCCTGCTGGCGGCGGCGGGCCCGCTCGACGAGGCCACGGCGGCGCGGACGCGCAGGGGCGGATGTTGCGAGCTGCGTCATCGGGACAACCACCTTGCGCTGCGCTTCTGCAGGAGCGCGTAGAGCGACATGACGATGGCGACGACCACGATCATCCCGAGCGCGAGGGCCTGCGCGTAGGACTCGAGCCCCGCGGTGTTCTCGTTGCGCAGCGCCGCCTCGATCTCCATGGGCACGATGATCGTCTGCTGCGAGATGAGGGCGGCCGCCGTCGCGAAGGCGGAGAAGGAGTTCGCGAACAGCAGGAGCACGGAGCCGAGGAAGCTCGGCGCGAGCAGCGGGCCGGCGACGCGGAACCAGTAGACGAGCGAGCTGCCGCCGAGCATGACGGTCGCGTCGCGCCATTCCCGGCGGATGCCGTCCGCTGCCGGCAGGAACACGATGACCATGAGCGGCACCTGGAAGTAGAGGTAGACGGCGACGAGGCCTGGGACGCTCGACAGGAAGCCGGAGTCGACCTGGAAGCCGGCCGCTCCCTGCAGGAAGCGCGTGAGCATCCCGTTCGTGCCGATCGTCGCGACGAACGCGAACGCGAGCATGACGCCGCCGAACTGCGCAAGGACCGAGTTGAACGCCGTGAAGACGCGGCGACCGAGGCTGTTCGGCGGGCTCGTGGAGAGGGCGTACGCGACGACGGCGCCGATGACGGCGCCCAGCACTGCGGTGACGACCGACAGCCACGTCGATGTCCAGAAGATCGTGATGGAGGCGGGAGAGAGGAGCCGCTCGAATCCGCTTGTCGTGAAGACGCCCTGTCTGGTGAAGAACGCGCCGATGGCGACGAGCACGGTCGGCAGCAGCAGGAAGATGCCCGTGTAGAGGAGGAAGGGGGCGACACCGAAGAGCGACGTCCGCGACGCCGCCTTGGATGCGCCCGACGGGCGGCGCCCGAGCGCGTCAGGCGTGGCTGCGAGTGCAGCGCCTGACGGCTCGGTCGCCGCCGCGAGGGGTGCGGTTGCGGTCATCAGGAGATCGTCGAGTCCCAGTTCTCGGCGAGGAAGGCGTTCGCGGTCTCGGCCTCTTCCGAGGTGGGCGTCACGGGCGTGCCCTCGACCTCGGGGAGGCTCTCGAGCGCGGTCTGGTCGACCGTGCCCTCGGCTTCCATCCAGTCGAAGAGGACCGGCATGGCGCCGCCGGCGAGCCAGATGTTCTGCACCTCCGGCGAGTACAGGTACTCCATCCAGAGGCGAGCGGCGGCGGGGTTCGGGGCGTCGACGTTGATGGCCTGGTTGTAGTACGCGGCGATCTCGCCGCCCTTCGGCACGAAGGTCGCCCACTCGACGCCCTTCGCCTCGAGGCGCTCGACGGTCGAGAGCTGGTTGTAGCTCCAGTCGAAGACGACACCGTGTTCGCCGGCGTCGACGGTGCCGGCCGTGACGTCCTTCAGGTTGAGGGTGCCAGCCTCCTGGAGCTTCGCGAAGTAGTCGAGGCCCGGCTGCAGGTCGGCGAAGTCGCCGCCGACGGCGTTGTTCGCCGAGAGGAAGCCGTTGAACGCCGCGCCGGCCTCTGCGGGCTTGCCGTTGAGGGCGACGGAGTTCGCGAACTTCGCGTCGGTGAGCTGGTCGATCGAGGTGATCTCGCCGTACTTGGTGGCGTTGTAGCCGACCGACATGATGCCCGTGTAGTCGTTCACCCAGAGGCCGGTGGCCTCCTTGTTGGCGTCGGGGATGTGCTCCCAGTTCTCGACCTGGTACGGCGCGAAGTAGTCGGTGGATGCGAGGGCGACGTTCGCTCCGAGGTCGAAGACGTCCGGCGCCTGGTCGGTTCCCTTGTTGGCGTCGGCCGCCGCGATCTCCTCCTGCGAGGAGGCGTCGGGGAGGATCGAGTTGACGGTGATGCCGTACTTCTCGGTGAAGCCGGCCTTGATCTCGCCGTAGTTCGCCCAGTCGTCGGGCAGCGCGATGACGTTGATGGTGCCTTCGGCCTTCGCGGCTTCGACGAGCGCCTCCATGCTGCCGAAGTCGTCGAGGCTCGTCGCGGTCGCCGCAGCGGCGGTGTCGCCGGTCTCACCCGTCGCGGGGCTCTGCGAGCACGCGGTCAGGGCAAGTCCCGCGAGGGCGAGGGTCGCCACAATTGAAAGTCGCTTGTTCATGCGAAGTCGATGTCCTTCTCGGAATCCTGGTGGGGCCGGAGGCCGAGAGGCCAGCCGGCGCAACCCTGCCGACTGGCTGGGCGGACACAGGCCACCACGCCAGCGTGAACACCAGCGGTCACCGGATGAACACCGACGGACGCGCATCTGAACAGCCCATTCGCGCGCATCCGCCGCCCATCGCGCGGCCGCCCGCGAACGCCGTAGACTCGTCCGGTGCGGACACGCCCCGACTTCTCCGCATCGCGCCGCCAGAAGGAGCCTCGCCAGTGAGCAGCCAGACCACAACCCCGTCTTCCGAAGCAGTTGGCCCGGACACCGTCGACAACGCGAAGGCGACTCCCGAGAAGGAGCAGCCGTACGGCGCCCTCGGGCTGAAGCCGGACGAGTACGACAAGATCCGCGAGATCCTCGGCCGCCGCCCCACCTCGGGCGAGCTGGCCATGTACTCGGTCATGTGGTCGGAGCACTGCTCCTACAAGTCCTCGAAGAACTACCTGCGCCAGTTCGGCCAGAAGGTCTCCGACGAGATGAAGAAGAACCTCATGGTCGGCATGGGCGAGAACGCCGGCGTCATCGACGCTGGCGAGGGCTGGGCGGTGACCTTCAAGGTCGAGTCGCACAACCACCCCTCCTACATCGAGCCGTTCCAGGGCGCCGCGACCGGCGTCGGCGGCATCGTCCGCGACATCATCTCCATGGGTGCCCGCCCCGTCGCGGTCATGGATGCGCTCCGCTTCGGCGCGATCGACGAGGCCGACACGGCACGGGTCGTGCACGGCGTCACGAGCGGCATCTCCTTCTACGGCAACTGCCTCGGCCTGCCGAACATCGGCGGCGAGACCTGGTTCGACAGCGTGTACCAGGCGAACCCGCTCGTCAACGCGCTCGCGGTCGGAGTGCTCCGCCACGAGGACCTCCACCTCGCGAACGCCCGCGGCGCCGGCAACAAGGTCGTGCTCTTCGGCGCGCGTACGGGCGGCGACGGCATCGGCGGCGCATCCATCCTCGCGTCCGACTCGTTCGACGAGAAGGGCCCCACGAAGCGCCCGGCCGTCCAGGTCGGTGACCCCTTCGCCGAGAAGGTGCTCATCGAGTGCTGCCTCGAGCTGTTCCGCGAGAAGGTCGTCGAGGGCATCCAGGACCTCGGAGCCGCAGGCATCTCCTGCGCGACGAGCGAGCTCGCGGCGGCAGGCGACGGCGGCATGTACATCGAGCTCGACAAGGTGCTGCTGCGCGACCCGAACCTGACGGCCGAGGAGATCCTCATGTCGGAGAGCCAGGAGCGCATGATGGCGGTCGTCGCTCCCGACAAGCTCGACGCGTTCATGGCGATCGTCGACAAGTGGGACGTCGAGACGAGCGTGCTCGGCGAGGTCACCGACACCGGCCGCCTCGTCATCAACTGGCGCGGCGTGGAGATCGTGAACGTCGACCCGCGCACCGTCGCGATCGACGGGCCCGTCTACGACCGTCCCGTCGCCTACCCGAGCTGGATCGACGCGCTCCAGGCCGACTCCGCATCTGCCCTCCCCCGCCCCCAGTCGGGTGAGGAGCTCCGCGAGCAGGTGCTCGCCCTCATCTCGTCGGCGAACCTCGCCAACCCCGAGTGGATCACGCAGCAGTACGACAGCTACGTGCTCGGCAACACCGCCTTCGGCACCCCGGAGGACGCCGGCATGGTGCGCATCGACGAGGAATCGGGGCTCGGCTTCGCCATCAGCCTCGACGCCAACGGCCGCTACGCGCAGCTCGACCCCTCTGCCGGGGCCAAGCTGGCGCTCGCCGAGGCGTACCGCAACGTCGCCGCCACGGGCGCACGCCCCGCCGCCGTCTCCGACTGCCTCAACTTCGGCAGCCCTGAGAACCCAGAGGTCATGTGGCAGTTCGCGCAGGCCGTCGAGGGACTCGCGGATGGCTGCCTCGAACTCGGCATCCCGGTCACGGGCGGCAACGTGTCGTTCTACAACCAGACGGGCGACGTGCCCATCCACCCGACCCCCGTCGTCGCCGTGCTCGGCCTCATCGATGACGTCGCACGCCGGGTCCCGTCGGGCTGGCAGGAGGAGGGCGACAACCTCTACCTCCTCGGCACGACCCTCGAGGAGCTCTCCGGCTCCAGCTGGGCCGACGTCGTGCACGGCCACCTCGGTGGCCTGCCCCCGCAGGTCGACCTCGAGCGCGAGAAGGCGCTCGCCGACCTCGTCATCGGCGCGGGCCAGCAGGGCCTCCTCACCTCGGCGCACGACCTCTCCGAGGGTGGCCTCGCGGCAGCGATCGTCGAGGCGTCGACACGCTTCGGCGTCGGCGCGCGCATCGTGCTCGACGGCCTCATGCGCAAGGAGGGCGTGGATGCCGCTACCGCGCTGTTCAGCGAGTCGGCCGGGCGCATCCTCGTCTCCGTCCCGCACGACGACGACGTGCGCTTCCAGGCGATGTGCGAGGCGCGTGACTTCCCCGTCACCCGCGTCGGCGTGAGCGACGGCACGGGTGCCGACGCGAAGCTCGAAGTCCAGGGCCTCTTCGAGTTCACGCTCGCCGAGCTCTCCGAGGCGCGCGGCGCGACGCTGCCGAAGCGCTTCGGCGACGTCGTCGGACCGAACTCCGCGCCGATCTCCGCAGCCATCACGGCGGCGGCTTCGTCGGCGGCCGTCTCGTCGGCGCCAGCCTCGTCGGCGAACTAAGCGCCGCACCTCTTGAGTCTCGGGATGGGTTCCACGCTTCGGGATGGGTTGCTTCCCATCTCGAAGCGGGGAACCCATCCCGAAACTGTTGGCGCGAGCGTCGGCGAGGTCTTCGCTGCGATCGCGGCGTCAGCGACCGCGGCCGGCTTCGCCCTCGATGACGGGCAGCGGATGGTCGCTCGGCGTCTCGCAGGACTCGGCGCGCAGATCGTCGAGCACGAAGCTCTCGCCGTTGAGAACGCCGCTCCGAACCCAGCTGCCGACGCTGCCCCCGACATCGCCGAGGTGCGCGACCCCGACATCGCCGACGCCACCGCCACCGCCCCCGACGCCGCCGGAGTGAGCGAGCCCGAGGTCGCCGAGGCGGATCGTCCCGACGCATCCGCCGCCCATGCGACGGTCCCGCGCGGCCTCTACCTGTGGGGGCCCGCCGGCCGCGGCAAGTCCTGGCTGCTCGACGCCTTCTACGGCGCGGTGCCCGTGGACCGGAAGCTGCGCGTCCACTTCCATTCGTTCTTCAACGAGCTGCACTCGCGCATCTTCGCGAACCGCGGCTCCGAGACCGTCTTCGCAAACGCGGTCCGCGAGCTCATCGGCGACGCGAAACTGCTGCTCTTCGACGAGTTCCACGTGCACGACCCGGGCCACGCGACGCTGCTCACGGCCCTGCTGCGGTATGCCCTCGACCACGGCATCACGGTCGTCGCGACCTCGAACTACCGGCCGCAGGGCCTCCTCCCGAGCCCCGTCTACCACCACATCTTCGAGCCGGGCATCGAGCTCATCGAGCGCGAGCTCGACGTCGTGGAGCTGCCGGGCGAAGTCGACTACCGCCGTTCTCGCGCAGACGCCGTCGAGCGCCGGGGCTTCGCGACCGGTTCGTGGGTGCACGTGCCGAGCTTCCCGTCGACGCAGGTCGACGGCGCAGACGACGCAGACGAGCAGTCCAGTGCTGCTGCGGGCCGTGCACCCGACGCCACGCGCCCGGCTCCCGCCGAGGCGACGAGCCTCGAGCTCGGCGGCCGAACGTTCGAGGTGACGGCGGTGCGCGGCCGCGAGCTGTGGGCGACGTTCGCGGAGCTCTTCATCGTGCAGACCTCGTCGCTCGAGTTCCTGCAGTGGGCGCGCGACTTCGACACGTGGCACATCCTCGACGTTCCCCTCCTCGCCTCCGTCGGCCGCGACCCGCAGCAGCGCTTCGTGAACGCCGTCGACGTGCTCGTCGACTACGACATCCAGGCGCACTTCCACGCCGACGCGTCGTTCGACGAGTTCGTCGCCGCTGCCGCCGGCCGCGCCGACGCGTTCCGCATGGTCAGCCGCCTGCACCTCCTGCAGCACTGACCAGCTTCCGTGACGAACGAGGCCGCAAGCTCCGTTCAGGTTGCGGATGCGGGCATCCGTCACGGAAGTTGGACAGCGGCAGGGAGACGCCGCACTGCCGAGAGCGCCGACAGCACGCTCATGTTGGTCAGGAGAGCGCCACCGGCGAGCGGCCGGCGTCAGCCCTGCGGCTTGCGCTGCCAGACACCGAAGCGGTTGCCGAGCGGGTCGCGCAGATGCGCGAACTTGATCCTGCCGTTGTCGACGAGCGGGATGACGGTCTCCGCCCCGTTCGCGGCCGCCTGCTCGAGCTTCGCCTCGATGTCCTCGACCTCCACGTAGAACACCGCCCAGCTGCCGCCGCCGACCGTGTTGGAATCCCAGAGCCCGCCCCCGTTGCCTGCGCCGTCGACCATCCCGTAGCCGCCGGGCTCGAGCGAGCCGAACGTCCACCCGAAGGTGTCACCGTAGAAGGCCTTCGCGGCCTCCGGGTCGGTGGTGCCGATCTCGAAGTAGTTCACGTTGTCCGACATGGTTGCTGTCCTCTCATTCGGATGCGCCGCAGCGATTCTGGCTGCGCCGCCGGCCTGTTCAGCCGTTGGATCCGATCGTGAGGTCTCACACAGTGTGAGAGTCAAGCCGCGATGGGGACGTTGACCTCGGTGACCCAGTTGTCCGGGTTCGGCTCGCGGCCTGGGCCGTGCACGTAGACGTTGAAGATCGGGCCGACGCGGGTGCGACCCTGCTGGGCGACCCAGCTGCCCGCCGTCGCCGTGGCCTCGTTGATGGTCTCGAAGCCGCCGCGGTGGGTGACCGTCGCGACGCGCTGCTCGGGGAGTTCCACGACCTCGTACCCCTCCGGCACGGATGTACCGCGGTACTCGCGCCAGATCGCCATCTCGACGTCAGCGTCTCGATACTCGTCGTCGAAGTAGGTGGCACCACCGACCTCGCCGAAGGCAGCGGGGTCTCGCGAGGTCAGCTCGGCCACCGGCCCACGGAAGTCGACCCAGAGCGGGCCCTCTGAGGGGTAGCCGGCGACCGTGCGGCGCAGGTACAGCACGCGCAGCGCCGGGAAGGTGCGCTCGGTGACGTCCAGACGGGTCGAGCGCGCCGCGAGCCCATCGAGGAGCGTCGCGGCGAGCGCCTGCTGATCGGCGACCCGCTGCGACTCGGCCTTGAGCTCGTCGAGGTGCAGCTGCAGGCGCGGCCGGAGCACGTCAGGGGCCGCGAAGAGCGGCAGGAGCTCTGCGATGGCGGGGATTCCGCACCCGGCGTCGCGCAGCATCCGCACGCGCCCCGCATCCCGCAGCTGGGCTGCGACGTAGCGTCGGTACCCGCTGAACTCGTCGACCTCGGCGGGCGCGAGCACGCCCCGTTCGGCGTAATGCCGCAGCATGCGCACGCTCAGACCCGAGTATCGCGAGAACTCGCCGATGCTCATCAGGCTTCCGGGATGCTCACCGTTCATGCGCCAAGTCTGGCACCGGGTCGCGTGTGCCGGCGATCACTGACCAACATCAGTGCGATTTCCGGCCTTCGACCAGCTTGCGGCACTGGATGCAGGGATTCTGCACTGATGTTGGACACGGCCCGCTGCGACGGCAGCTGCGACGGCGACGGCAGCTGCGGCCCCAGCGGCAGACGCAGCGCCAGTGGCAACCGACCCGCTACTTCCTGGCTGCCTGCTGCGCTCGCGCGGCCTCGCGCCTGCGGTCACGCTCGGCGTCTGCCGCAGCCGCCGCCTCGGGCGTGGGGGCGGTGCCGCCGAGCACGCGGGGCTGCCACCACTTGCCCGCGCCGTCTTCCGGGTAGTTCGACTGCAGCTCGCTGAGGAGCGCCTCCATGACCGTCTTGAGCTTGGCCGTGGTGTCGGCGGGGTCGTCGTCCGGTGCGACATGGATGGGGGCGCCGAAAGAGAAGTGCACGGGGATGTTGAGGCGCTCTCGCAGCGTGATCTTGCGGTTCTTGGTGAGGAGGCGGTGCCCGCCCCAGACGGCGACGGGGATGATGGGCACGCCGGCCTGCGCGGCGAGGCGTGCGGCTCCGGTCTTGAAGTCGCGAATCGTGAACGACGCGCTGACGCCGGCCTCGGGGAAGACGCCGACGAGCTCGCCGTCACGCAGGGCGGTCGCGGCGGCGGCGAACGCGTCCGCACCGGCCTTCATGTTCACCGGGATGTGCCGCATGCTGCGCATGAGCCGGCCGACGACGGGCTTCTCGAACACGCTCTGCTTGGCCATGAAGCGGATGCGCCGCCGGTTGTGCATCCAGGTCGCGCACTCGACGAGGGCGAACTCGAGGTAGCCGAAGTGGGTCATCGCGATCACGGCGCCGCCGGTGTCGGGAAGGTGCTGCGCGCCGCGGATCGTCTGGCGAACGCGGAGCGCGCCGAAGACAGTGCGGCCGACCCCGATCGCAAATGAGTAGACGGGTTCGCGAGTCATGTGGCTCCCTGGTCCAAGTGTGAGGTGCCACCTTATTCGGGGCACCTGGGACGACTCCGGGGCGCACGCGGACGTGGGCGGGGCCTGCGCATCCGTGCTCTTGCCAGGTGCTCTCCACAGATGCGATACTTGCCACACTGCACGTTCGTACATTCTTTAGTGCAACTTTGTGCATTTATCCGCTAGGAGCAACTGACAATGGCTGTCCCCATCCCTGTACGGAGCCCGTTTCTGATCGTCAACCCGAAGGCGTACCTGACGGGCAGCGAGCTCATGAAGCTGGCACACCTCACCGACGAGCTCGCTGGAGCGTTCGACATCGACGTCGTGTTCACCGCGCAGCACATCGACCTCCGGTCGGTCGTCGCCGAGACGACGAACCTCTGCGTCACCGCCCAGCACGTCGACCCGATCGTGCCTGGCCGCGGCATGGGGCACATCCTCGCCGAGGGCCTCGCCGAAGCCGGGGTCAAAGCCGTCGTGCTCAACCACGCCGAGCACCCCCTCACCTTGGCCGACCTCGACGCGACGATGCGCCGTTGCGAAGAGGTCGGTCTTGCAACCATCGTCTGCGCCGACTCCGACCTGCAGTGCCGCGCGGTTGCCGACCTCGACCCCTCCGGCATGATCTGCGAGCCGACCGCCAACATCGGCACGGGGCAGATGGACGCGGGCGACTACATCGAGCGCACGACCCAGATCGTGAAGAACGTCGACCCGGCGATCCTCGTCGTGCAGGCAGCCGGCGTGAGCCGCGGCGCCGACATCACGCGCGTCCTGCAGCAGGGCGCCGACTGCTCGGGCGGCACGAGCGGCATCATCAAGCACCCCGACTGGCGCGAGATCCTCACCGAGATGTTCCAGGCGCTCGCCGACCACCGCGACGCGCAGGCGAGCGCCGCCCCCGCCAACTGACCCGCTCCCCCACAGGGCCACCAGAGAGAAGACCAACACATGCTCATCGGACTCGACGAAGCGCTCCGCTACGCACAGAAGAACAACATCGCCATCGCGGCGGTCAACACCCCCTACTTCGAGGGGCTGCTCGGCACGATCTCCGCTGCCGAGAAGGCCGGCGTTCCCGTCATCCTGCAGCACGCGCAGGTGCACGAGAGCACCCTGTCGATCGACGACATCGGGCCGGCGATGCTCGCCCTCGCGACGCGCAGCGAAGCGCCGTTCGTGCTGCACGTCGACCACGGCGAGGACATCGAGTACATCGCTCGCGGCCTCGACATCGGCTTCAACTCCGTCATGATCGACGGCTCGACGCTGCCGTACGAGGAGAACGTCGCCCGCACGACCGAGGTCGTGAAGCTCGCTAAGGAGCGCGGCGTGGGGGTCGAAGGCGAGCTCGGCGTCATGACGGGCAACGAGAACGGCGACCCGAGCCAGGGCATCGCCGACGAGACCCTGTACACGGAGCCAGCGCAGGCGAAGGAGTTCGTCGAGCGCACGGGGGTGACCGCGCTCGCTGCCTCCTTCGGCACGGTGCACGGCATGTACCACCAGGAGCCGAAGCTCAACTACGAGCTCATCGAGCAGCTGCGGGACGCGACGGGCGTGCCCATCGTCATGCATGGCGGGTCGGGGCTGAGCCTCGACGAGTACCACCGTTCCATCACGCGCGGCGTCCGCAAGATCAACTACTACACGTACGCGGCGAAGGCGGCACTGGATGCGGCGCTCCGGGCCGCGGAGCAGCCCAACACCATCCTGTTCCCGAAGGTCGCGAAGGCGGTCTCCGCGCAGGTCGAGGCCGACGTGGCCGAGTTCATCCAGGCCCTGCGCCCGGGCGCCTGAGCGGAGCCAGCCACACCAACCGACATCTGCGCGCGCGCCGAAGCACGCGCATCCACGACTCCGAAGGAACACCGATGACCGTCTACCAGACCACCCTCCAGCTGCAGTCGCACGGCGGCACCCCCAGCTACATCGACGTCACGGCGGAGGTGAAGGAGGCGATCACGACGAGCGGCATCACGGCGGGCACGGTCACCGTCATCTCTCCTCACACGACCTGCGCCGTGTTCTTCGAGGAGTTCGTGCACGACCGCCTCGAGGACGGCACCGAGTTCCTGCAGGCCGACCTCGACGACGTGCTGAACCGCGTCGCCCCGAACCAGACGGCCGTGCCGCCCGAGGGCGAGTACCGCTACCCGGGCCCGGAGCACTACGCCGACGTCGAGTCGTGGCCGGACGCCGAGGTGTACCTGCCCGGCGGCGACAAGACGGCGCTGCTGAACGCGGAGGCGCACATCAAGTCGACGATCATCGGCTCGAGCGAGGTGTTCGCGGTCATCGACGGCAAGCTCGGCGTCGGCGTCACCGGGTACATCTACTTCGTCGACTTCGACCGCACGCGCGCCCGTTCGCGCAAGTGCCAGGTCGTCGTCATGGGCGAGTAGGCGCGCGCTCCCCCTCCGAGCATCCGCCTCCGCTGACGCCGCCAACGACGTCGGCGCACCGACGCCGCCGTTCGATCGCACCCTGACTCCCCGTCAGCGGCACGATCGACCGGCGGCGTTCTGCGTCTCTGAGCCGTGGCGACGGTTTGGACGTGGCCGCGGTTTGGGACGTGGCTGCGGATGCGGAGGCATCGTCGCGTGTCGATCCAAGAGTCCCCTGCCCTGGCAGCTGCGCTCCGCACAGCCCGCGCCTCCCGGCGAACCCTTGAGCGCGGCAAGAGTCAGCCAGAGGCATGGAGATCCGCCGCGGAACCTGACTCTTCTGGCCCGGGCAGCGCCCTACACGAGCTCCACGAGAGCGCGCGCGAGGTCCTCGTCGAGGATCACGCCGTCGAGCGCCCCCGTGCGGAGCGCGCCGGCGACCCCAGGGGCCTTCTCGGCGCCAGCGGCGAAGCCCACCACTTCCGGGATCTTCGCCAGCTGGCCGAGGGTGATGCCGATGACCCGCTCGGAGACCGGTGCGCCAAGGGCGCGCCCCTGGGCGTCGAAGAAGCGACCGCAGATATCGCCGACGGGCTGCTGCGCGTCCAGCTCGGCGCGTTCGGCATCGCTGAGCCTCATCGCGGAGACGATGTGCCTCGACGCGTGGAGCCCATACGAACCGATGCCCACGAACGCGAGCTGCACATCCGTCGCCCGCTTGATGGCCATGGAGATCGACGATTCCCCGGTAAGCGCAGCCCAGGTCTGGGGCGACTCGACGACGGCGGGCGACTCGAACCGGAACGCCATCGCCCCCGACTTCTGCGAGAGACGCTCCAGGGCCGTGTTCCCGGCCGGCCCCGAGTCGAACGGCATGCCGCCGACGAGCGGGCACAGCGTCAGCGCGCGCCCCGTGGACTCGACGTGGATCTGCTCGACGAACGCGTCGATCGACTTGCCCCAGCTCAGGCCGACAGAACCGACCGAGGGCACGCGCTCCGCGAAGTAGTCGGCGGCCGCTCCGGCCACGATGTCGAGGGGGTTCCTGCCCGGCAGCGCCGAGACGACGACGGCGGCACCGACACCGAACGCATCCGTGATCTGCCGTTCGAGCTCATCGACACGACCGACCACGTGGGGGTCGTGGATGCGGATCTCGACGATCCCCTGCTCGCGTGCCGCCGACAGGATGCGTGAGACGCTCGCCCGCGAGACGCCGAGTGCTGTCGCGACGTCGCTCTGGGAGAGGCCGTCGAGGTAGTAGAGGCGCGCTGCTCGGACGAGGGTCTCGGCGTTGCGGGGTGCTGGCATCCCGAGCCTTCCTTCCTGTGGGTGGTGCAGAGCGACACGCAGGCTGTGCTGGGCAGGAGGCGCAGCGCTGCTCACTCCTGCGTGGCCCTGCGGTGCGGGACGTCTTTCCCAGATGGCGACGGCTCCCTCACCGCGCTCACGCGCCGTTCGGGAGCCGCCCCGACGCCGCACGCTGGGCGCGGCATCGGTGATCCGGTTCACATGATCCTATCGACCGCCGATCAGGCGCCCAGTTCAGCCGGGCGCCCGAAGGGGGTCGGACGGGTCAGGCGCCGATGACACCAGCCGCGACCAGCGAGTCCTGCAGGCGGCGCATCGCGATGAGCGGACGCGTCTCGTCGAGCTCGACGTCGTCGTAGGAGACGATCTCACCCGCCTTGATGTCGCGCTTCAGGATGCCGCCGGAGATGAGCCCGATCGGGATCGAGTTGTCGGCGCGTGCCTCGTCCGCATCGACGGCCCAGCCGTGCACGTGGTGCCCACCCATGCCCTCGAGCTTCGTGCCGGCGGCGAGGTCGAACTTCGCCTTCGAGGCGACCTCGGTGCGCCACGTGGTGGTCTGGAAGTCGGCGCGACGCTCGAGCACGGCCTCGCTGATCGAGAGGATCGCCTCGACCGAGGCGAGGTGGTACGGGCGGTAGAGGGCGTAGTACGGCCCCTTGCCGAGCTTCAGGTAGTCGAGCTCGTGCGTGACGACATCGTCTTCCGACTTCACGACGACGAACACGCCTGGCGCGACGTCGCCCTCGACCGTGTACTCGACGGCCGGGGTCGAGGTGAGGACTCCGCCGTCCTCGACGGGGATGAGCGTGGTCGCGAGCGTCGCGATGTCGGCGGCCGGTCCGTGCATGCCCGGCTTGTTGACGGGGAAGCCGGTCGCGTTCGAGAGGGAGGCCATCTCGATCTGCGTCTTCGTTCCGTCGGTGAACTCGCACAGGATGCGCGGGTTCATGTTCTTGGCCTTCGCCTCCTCCATGACGTCCTCCGGCACGTCCGTCGGGCGGTTCGGGTTGTTCTTGCCCTTGCCGGCCGCGACGACGGTGAGGCCGAGGTCGGTGGCGTGCTCGACGAGCTTGAGCGCCTCGACGGGCTCGTCACCGCGGCAGATCGTGTAGATCTGCTGTCCGGCGTTGGCGATGCTGGCCAGGAAGAGCCCAACCGTCACGTCGGCCTCGACGGTCATGAGAGCGACGTCCTTCTTGCCGAGGAGCGACGCGTAGGCGACCTGCGCTGCGATCTCGGTGACACCGGAGACCTCCAGCACGACGTCGACGGGGAGCTTCGGGATGAGGAGGCCGTCGTTGATGACCACCGGGCGGCGAGCCTCGATGTGCTCGGCGACCACGGCGAGGTCGGTCTCGACCTGGACGTCGCTGCGGCCGGCGCGAGTGTACGCATCCACACCGCGCTCGACGGCGATGTCGGCGACGACGGCGACCTCCATGCCCTTGGCTCGCTCGATCTGGGCGATGAGGCCTGAGCCCATCTGCCCGGCCCCCACGACGCCGACGCGGATGGGGCGGCCGAGTTCTGCTTCACGCTGGATGAGGCGCTGGGTGTAGTTCATGTGCGTTCCTTGCTGAGTTCGTGGGGTGGGGTGCTGATCAGGGGCTAGTTGCTGACGCGGGAGAGGCCGGCGAACTGCTTCGGGGCCGCGCCCTTGACAGCGTTGGGCTGCGCACGCTTCGTCTTGCCCTTGACCGGTGGCAGCGTGACCTGGGCGCGCACCGTGTGCGGCAGCATGCTGATCGCCTGGCGGACGGCGGTTCCGAGGTGCTTGTGGCGAGCCTCCGCGCGGTCGTAGACCGTCGTGAGCGGGCCCTCGAGGTCGGGAGCGGGCTTCAGGCGTCCGAAGACGCTGAACCCGAGGAGCGCTCGCGCCTCGACGACCTCGAGCGTGGTCGGGTCGACGAGCAGCACGGCGATCGCGCCGCGGAACGCGCCCTTGCCTCGACCGCTGACGAGGTTGAGGTTCTTGCCGGCGTTCGCCTTCGCGATCTCGTTGACCTGGCTCATGTAGGCGCGCATCTGCACGACCGTCATGAACATGCTCAGGACGAGCGCGAGGACCAGAACGGCGGGGAATCTCCAGTCCATGATCTACACCTCGTTCCGGCGCACGCTGATGAGTGCGCCCTCGGCGGGAGTCGTGAGGGTGCCGGATGCCTGGATGGCGCCCGGGAGGAGCGCGGTGTCCTCCGCGTTCAGGTAGAGCACCACGTGACCCAGTTCCTGCAGGTTCGGGTTGGCGAGATCCCCGACCGCGGTGACCGTGACGGCCTCGTCGCCGATCACGAACTCGTCGCCGGCCTGCACGGGGACGAACTCACCCGAGTGGCCCTTGTGCACGAGGCTGACCTCGGCGAGCGCATCCGGAACGGGTTCGCCGAAGAGGATGTAGACGCCACCCTCGAACATGTCGTTCGCGTCGGGTCCGATGCGTGCGATTTCTGACTGCCAGATGGTCGTGGACACGTGGTGGTCCTTTCTTGAGGCGAGAGGTTGAAGCGAAGTTCAGGGGTGGATGCGCGGGCGGGCCGGTGCGGCCCGCCCGGCGCCCACTAGATGAGGAGGAAGGAGGCGAAGTAGGCGAGCACAACCGCGAGGGGCGACGTGATCTGCCTGGAGAACAGCACGGCTGGGACACCGACCGCGACCGTCTCCGGCTCAGCCTCACCGAGGGAGAGACCGACGGGGATGAAGTCACAGCCGACCTGGCCGTTCACCGCGAAGAGCGTCGGCAGTGCGTACTGCACCGGCAGCGCGCCTGCCGCGATCTGCGTTCCCATGAGCACGCCGACGACCTGGGCGATCGCGGCACCTGGGCCGAGGATCGGCGACAGGAAGGGGAGACCCGTGATGACGCCGAGCAGGATCAGGCCGATCGGGTTCGAGGCCAGCGGCGACACCGCGTTGGCGATGAAGTCCGAAGCGCCCGTGTACGTGACGACTCCGATGAGGAGCGAGACGTACGCCATGAACGGCAGGATCGTGTTGAGGGTCAGCTTGATCGCCTGGCGGCCCGAGGAGAGCAGCGTGTTGATGAAGTAGCCGATGGCGTTTCCGAACTTCACGACGAAGCCCGTGAATCCGCTTCCCTGCGCTGCGACCCTGGCGCGTGCATCCGCCTTGGCCTTCGCCGCGACCTCTTCCGGGCTCAGGCTGGGCGCCTCGGCTGCGGCCGGGGCACCAGCTGCTGCCGTTGCCGCCGCGTCGAGCGCGACGACGTCGCGAGGGGCGACGTCGGAGACGAAGATGTCCTCGGTGATGAACTGGGCAAGCGGGCCGCCCGGTTCGCCGGGGTACACATCCACCGTCGGGATGCGCTTCTTCGGGTACACGCCGATGCGCGCCGTGCCACCGCAGTTGATGACCGCGCAGAGCACGTTCGCGTCCGGCACGTTGTTCTTGAAGCCGTCGACGGCCTCAGCGCCCGTCAGCTCTGCGATCTTCTGGGCGACCGGGTGGATGCCACCACCCGTGACCGACAGGACGATGTTCTTCTCGGCGTTGGGGACGAGCGTCAGCCCGTCGCCCCAGCCGCCGCGACCGCGGTTGACCTTGACGCCCTTGTAGTCCGCGGTGCTCGCGCCGCCGTCGGCCGAGTTGGCGTTCGTGTTCTCAGCGTCTGTGCTCACAGGACACCACCTTCGCTCTTGGAGCCCTGGAGGTGGCCCTCTGCATACATCTCGTCGAAACGAGCGAACGTCGCCTCGTGTCCGCCGCGCTTGATGAGGATCTTCGTGATCCACTGCGTCGTTATGCCGCGGATGAAGATGACGACGATGCCGACCATGAAGTACAGGGCCGCGAGGGTCGCGTACTTGTCCGGTGCGATGGAGAGGACACCGGCGGAGATGCCCGTCCAGACGAACAGCTCACCAGCGTTGGCGTGAGGAAGGAACGCCGTGACCGGGTGCACGAACGACACTGCGGAGTCGTAGAAGGCCGGCTTGTAGCGCTCGGGGAGGAAGCGGCCGAACGTGTACGCCATGGGGTTCGTCAGCATGATGACCGCGATGATCGGCATGACCGTGTAGCGCGTGATCGCGTACTTGCCCGCCCAGCGGACGGCGCGCGTGACGCGCTCCTCGCCGATCCACGTGGTGACGGCGTACATTGCCGTGAGCAGCACGAGAAGCAGGGGGAGGATGCCCGTGATGAGGCCCATGAGGCTCTCGGCGGAGGCGTTGAAGAGGCCGATGAAGTTCTCGGCGATCCAGGTGATTACTTCCATGCCGGCTGCCCTCCCGACGTGGTCGTCGAGCTGTGCTCGACTGTGCTGGCCGCGGGGGCGGCGAGCGGCGACGTAAACCGCATGTTCTGACTCCTTTGTCGGGGTGTGCACGAAGTTGCAAATAGATATGATCGTTTGTGCACCTGCCGAAAGTGTAGGCATGCGGGACCCCGTGCGCAAGTGCGGGTTTTCACCCATCCGAAACGGCTTCGGTTCGACTGGCAGGTTCTGTCAGAACCTGTCACCCCTCAGCCGCCAGACGTAGCGTTTTCAGCATGAGCACCACGAACCTCACCCTGAACAACGGCGTCGAACTGCCCAGCATCGGCTTCGGCGTCTACCAGTCCGCACCAGAGGAGACCGCAGCCGCCGTCGCCGAAGCCCTGCGCGTCGGCTACCGCCACATCGACACCGCCGCCGCCTACGGCAACGAGCGGGAAGTCGGCCAGGCGATCGCCGCATCCGGAGTACCCCGCGACGAGATCTTCGTCGAGACCAAGGTCTGGATCAGCGACTACGGCTTCGACGAGACCCTCCACGCCTTCGACAAGTCGGCCCGCAAGCTCGGCCTCGAGCAGCTGGACCTGCTCATCCTCCACCAGCCGCTCCCCACAGACTGTGAGAAGACGATCGGCGCCTACCGTGCCCTCGAACGGCTCTCCGCCGACGGCAAGGTGCGCGCCATCGGCGTCAGCAACTTCATGCCAGACCACCTCGACCGGCTGCTCGACGCGACCGACATCGTGCCGGCCCTCAACCAGATCGAGCTGCACCCCTACTTCCAGCAGAAGGACGTGCAGGAAGCGGATGCGC
This sequence comes from Pseudoclavibacter sp. Z016, assembly GCF_002931215.1. NCBI lineage: Bacteria > Bacillati > Actinomycetota > Actinomycetes > Micrococcales > Microbacteriaceae > Pseudoclavibacter > Pseudoclavibacter sp. Z016. The sequence continues at coordinate 160,693 of NZ_PSTU01000003.1, read as the reverse complement.
GCAACGGCATCCTCGACCAGGCCTGGTCACCCATCGGCGGCATCACGTTCTACCGCGAGGGCGACGGCGGAAGCACGCTGGAAGACGCGACGATCCGCGCCATCGCGGACGCCCACGGCAAGAGCCCTGCGCAGGTCATGCTGCGCTGGCACGTGCAGGAGGGCCGCTCGGTGATCCCCAAGTCGGTCAAGCCGCATCGCATCGCCGAGAACTTCGACATCTTCGGCTTCGAGCTCACGCCCGACGAGGTCGCCCAGATCGACGCCCTCGACAAGGGCGTGCGCCGCGGGCCCGAGCCCGAGTCGCTGACGCTGGAGGCCTACGGCATGCCCATCCCCGAGGCCTGATCGGTGCGGCCTGATCCGTGCGGCCTGATCCGCGCGGCCGCGTGCCTCTCCGCGCTGACCCCACCTCGCGGGTGTTCTCCCCTCGCGGGTGTCCAACTTCCGGGACGGGAACGCCCGCGCAGGCCCGAACCGCGCGCCTGAGCCGAACTACTCCCGGAAGTTGGCCAGCCACCCCGTCGTCAACCGAGTCGGGGCCTGCCTGGCTTGCCTCCGCCCCTGTCCAACTTCAGTGCAGAATCAGCTCCGACGGGAGCTCTACTCGCGTTCCCGCCGGAATCTGCACTGAAGTTGGACAGCGGCGCGTCTGCATCCGCCAGCAGGTACTCGCGGGGCCTCCCTCGCTCGAGCCCGCGGGCGTAGCTTGGACACATGAACGATGTGCGCGAGCAGGTGAAGGAGTTCCTCAGCTCCCGCCGGGCGAAGATCACCCCCGAGCAGGCTGGGCTGCCGGCCTACGGAGGGAACCGCCGCGTCGCGGGACTGCGGCGCGAAGAGGTCGCGATGCTCGCCGGCGTCTCCGTTGACTACTACGTGCGGCTCGAGCGCGGCAACCTGTCGGGCGCATCGGAGAGCGTGCTCGATGCCATCGCGTCGACGCTGCAGCTCGACGAGGCCGAGCGCGAGCACCTGTTCAACCTCGCGCGGGCGAGCGCTCCGCCCAGGCGAGTGTCGAGGAAGCGGGGCGGCGGCGAGCTGCGCGCCTCGGTCCGGCAGATGCTCGACGCGTTCTCCGAGGCTCCCGCGTGGGTGCGCAACGACCGACACGACGTCCTCGCGGCCAACCGCCTCGGCCGGGCGCTCTACTCCCCCGTCTTCGACGACCCTCGCCGGCCCGTCAACACGACGAGGTACATCTACCTGAATCCGGCGGCCCGCGACTTCTGGCCGGACTTCGACCGCATCGCCGCCGACGCGGCATCCATGCTGCGGATGGAAGCGGGCCGGAACCCCCACGACCCCCAGCTGCACCAGCTCATCGGAGAGCTGTCGACGCAGAGCGAGCTGTTCCGCGAGATGTGGGCGGCGAAGGACGTGAAGTTCCACCGCAGCGGTGTGAAGCGCCTGAACCACCCGGTCGTCGGCTTGCTCGAGCTGAACTTCGAGTCCCTGCCGCTGCCGAGTGAGCCCGGCCTCACGATGAACGTCTACACGGCCGCCGAGGGAAGCCCCAGCGCCGACGGCTTGCGGATGCTCGCATCCTGGGCGGCGACGGAGTTCCCCGTCGAAGCGCAGGCAGCCTTCCAGCAGCAGTAGGCGCGAGCCGGCTGCCTGTTGCCGCCCTGCTGCACGCCCCTCGTACGCACGCGAAATTGAGCCAGACGCATCCGCCCACAAGGGTTCTGGATGCGTCTGGCTCACACTTCAAAGGCGTGAGGCGTGCAGGGTCAGCTGGTGGCCGAGCGGCGCGTGAGGCCCTGCCAGCCGTCTCGCGTGCGCCCGCTCACCACCCGCTCTGCGGGTATTCCTCCGGCGTGAGCAGCTCACCCCAGACCGTCTCGGGCTCGTCGGAGTCAGCGCCTGGAGCTTCCCAGAGCGCGAGGTGGCACATGAAGTTGTCGGCGGATGCGCCGTGCCAGTGCCACTCGCCGGCCGGGGTGTGGACGGTGTCGCCCGGGCGCAGCTCGATGAGCTCCTCACCACGCGACTGCACGTAGCCGTACCCCTCGGTGACATGCAGGGTCTGACCGACCGCGTGGCGGTGCCAGGCGGTGTGCGCGCCCGGGGTGAAGCGCACCAGGTTGAGGCGGGTGCGCGACGGCTCGGTACCCGCGTAGTAGGCGTTGAAGTAGACGTCACCGGTGAACCACTCGGCTGGACCTTTGCTGGTCGCGCTCTTCGGCTGGAGTTCTGTGCTCATGAGGGTGTTCCTCTCGACAATCGATCACGCATTTTCGGTTCGCGCGCGGCCGCGCACGCGGTGAGCGTGGGCGGCCGCTCGCGCCTACATCTGGACGAGCACCTTGAGGGCTTCGCGCGCATCCATGGCGGCGTAGCCGGCCGGCACCTCGTCGATGCCGATCGTGCGGTCGAAGACGCGGCCGGGGTTGATGTCGCCGTTCAGGACCTGCTGGATGGCCGGTTCCATGTAGGCACGGACAGGGGCGGGCCCACCGGTGAGGGTGACGTTCTTGCCGAAGAGCGAGCCGAAGCCGATGGGCGCATCCTCGTACTGGGGCACGCCGACCCGGGAGATGACGCCGCCGGGGCGCACGATGCCGTAGGCCTGCTCGTAGGCGGGCATGTGGCCGACTGCTTCGAGGACGACGTGGCTGCCTTCGCCGTTCGTGAGGTCCATGACCTGCGCGATGCCGTCGTCACCGCGCTCGGCGACGACGTCGGTTGCGCCGAAATCGATGCCGAGGTCGGTGCGCGAGGTGTGACGACCCATGAGGATGATGCGCTCGGCGCCGAGCTGCCTGGCGGCGAGCACAGCTGAGAGCCCGACGGCGCCGTCACCGATCACCGTGACGGTCTTGCCCGCCTCGACGCGGCCCATGTGGGCTGCGTGGTAGCCGGTCAGATACACGTCGGACAGCGTCAGCAGGCTGGCGGTGAGCTCAGCGCTCTCCCCACGGCCGAGCGCTGCGGCGTCGACGCCGGGCACGACGACCAGGCTGCCGTCGGCCTGTGGGATGCGGGCGAACTCCGCCTGCAGGCCGCCGACCTCGCGGCTGCCGTAGAAGCCGCCGTGGAGGCACGACGTCTGCACACCCTCGCGGCAGAACACGCACGTGTTGTCCTGGAACGCGAACGGCGCGATGACGAAGTCGCCGACCTTCAGGGTCGTGACGGCGGCGCCGAGCTCCTCGACGATGCCGATGAGCTCGTGTCCCATCGGGGACCCCTCTTCGCTCGCCTGCATCGAGTGATACGGATGCAGGTCCGAGCCGCAGATGCACGCCTGCGTGACGCGCACGATCGCGTCCGTGGGCTGCTGGATGGTCGGGTCGGCGACGCTCTCGACTCGGACGTCGCCTGCCGCGTACATGAATGTGGCCTTCATGGGTGCCTCTCGTTGCGCTTCCGGGAACGGCAGCGCGCCAGCCGCCCTCGTCGAGAGCACCGGCCGCCGCCGTTCCTCCATTGGATCGCTACCAGCCTGCGCCCGGGAGGGGCAGGTGTGCCAGGTACTGGCATGCCCTGCCACGGCGCGCGGCGGGCCTGCGGCGTGCAGCGCGGCCAACTTGCGTGACGAAAACGGCGCACCGGGGGCCCGAAGGGCACATTCCGGGCCCATCCATCCCGCGAGTTGGACAGGGGATTCCGACGGCGGGGCAGGGACTCGAGGACGGGACAGGGGCCCCTGGACGGGAGAGGGGATTCCTGGGGCTGGACAGCAGGGCAGCCCCTCTCGGCGGCGGCCAACTTGCGTGACGAGAACCGCTGCCGGGCCCCTGAGAGCGCATCCCCGGCCGCCTCATCACGAAAGTTGGCCAGGTGGGGCAAACGGGCGGCACGGGCGCGCGCCAACACAGGCGAACGGCTGATGCCGGCGCGCAGGGCGAGGGCCTCCGCCCAGCGAGACCGGGCGACCGACTGCGCGAAGGAAGAGGGGGTGCACCGCCGCTCCGCGAAGGCGGAGGGGCGTGCCCTGCCGCTACGCGTCGGCGGTGAGCCCCTCGTGGATGCGTCGGAGGTCTTCGATGAGGGAGCCGATGAGCACCCAGCTGCCGCCCTTTGGCGCCGAGACGACCAGCGGGGCGGTGAGGGCGGGCGGTTCGAGGATGAACCCGCGGGGCTCTCCGGGCTCGCTCGGGATGAGGATGCGCGTGTCGTGGGCTGCCCGTCGGAGCTGCTCGGCGATCGCGATGGCCTGCGGCTCGTCCGCGAGGGTCGGCTCCCAGTGCTCTGCGACAGCGCGGGTCATGCCGGTGAGCTGTGTGACGATCGGGCGGAAGCGGTCGAGGAGCTGGCGGCACTCGACGAGCTCCTCGTGGTGGCTCGACTTGCGCGGGTTGAAGGCGAGGGACTCCAGGCCGTCGGCGATGGAGTTCTCGGCGGCGCCCGCCATGGGGCGCAGCAGGCGCGCCTTGAGGAGCATCTCGGTGAGGCTCGCGGCGGTCTGCGGCTGCTCGATGGCGTCGGCGAGTCGCTCCAGCGACGCGGCGATCTCGTTGCCGAGCATCGCGGTGTCGCGCTGCGCCGGCCCGACGAGCACGGGCGGCAGGATGATGGCGTTGACGAGCAGCCCGAAGGCCGCGCCGATGAGGGTCTCGAGGATGCGGTCGAGCGCGTACTCGGGCGTGGATGCGCCGAGCGCGAGCACGAGCATGGCGCTGATGGCGACCTGGTTGCTGGTCGTTGCGGTCATGCGCAGCAGCCAGGCGACGATCATGGCGACGACGATCGCGAGGAGGATCACCCACGACTGGGGGCCGAGCACGAGCGAGATGGCGCTCGCGACGGCGACGCCGATGACGACGCCGGCGCTTCGCTCGAGCGCCTTCGCGAACGACTGGTTGACGCTCGGCTGCACGACGAGCAGCGCGGCGACGGCGGCGAACACCGGCAGTGGGCCAGGGATGAGCCACCCTGCGAGCAGCCACGCGCCCACGGCCGCGATGGCGGTCTTCGCGACCTGCAGTGCGGGCACGCGCTTGCTCGCCTGAATCCGGTCGAGGCCGGTGAGACGGGAGAGGGAGCGCACTGACTCAGCGTAGGCCGCGGGCCGGGGACGAAGCTCAGCGAGGGCCAGGAGCCTCGGTCAGGACGTGGTCGCCGTGAAGATGACGAGGGCCAGGACGACGAGCAGCAGGATGACGAAGATGAAGACGCCGCCGGCGATGAGCAGGGCGAGGGCGACCGGGTGCGCCTGCCACCACGGCACGAGGCGAGGGTCCCGCTGGCGCAGCTGCGGCGGCGTGACGAGCTCGGGGACGGACATCCACGGCACGCCCCGGCTCGCGAGGTCCTGCATGATCGCCGTGAGCTGTTGCGTGCTCCACATCTGTCCGACGAGGATCAGCAGGCGGCGGTCGTGGCCCGTCACGATGAGGTGATGGGTGGGAGGTCCGGAGAAGCCGCCGAATGACATCCGGTCGACGGTGACGACGCTGGTGGCCTCGGCTGCCGCGAACCGGCGGGTGCGGAACATCCACCTGTGCTCGATCCAGCCGTCGCCGAAGCGGATGTAGGTCTCGCGCATCGACTTGCGCGCGAGCCAGATGGAGAGCGGCACGGAGCCCCCGAGGAGGACGACGATCAGTGCGCCGTAGCCGAAGCCGAGCCAGAAATCCTGCAGCGAGAAGATGACGGTGAGGATCAGCAGGAGCGGGGCGAGCATCCCGAGGCTGATCCAGGACTGCCGCATGTTCAGCGCGACGGCACGGCGCTGGGTTTCCGGGGAGAGGCGTAGCTCGTGCATTCGAAGAGCCTAGAGCGTGTGCCCGTATGGTGGGCGGATGCCGAGACGCTCGCCGACTGCACCGCACGGGGTGGATGCGACGGGTTCCGCCGTCGCTGGCCCGAACGGCCCGGTGGCGGTCCGGTCCTACGCGCCCGCCGCGAGCGCTGCCCGGCCCTCGAGTTCGCCAGTGATCTGGCTGCACGGCGGCGGCTTCTACTCGGGCGGCCTCGACCAGCCGGAGACGCATGAGGTCGCGCTCGCGCTCGCGCGCGCGGGGTTCGAGGTGACGACCGTCGACTACCGGCTCGTGACGCTCGGCGGGCGCGACCGGGCCCAACGCGAGGCGTCCGGGTCCGCGCAGCGGCCGGAGCGGTCTGGACGCGCACCACAGTCGGGACGCTCAGCTCGGTGGGAACGCGACCGTCGCCCCGACGTGCGCTTCCCGGTGCCGCTCGACGACGTGCTCGCGGTCGTCGAGGCGGTCGCCTCCCGGTCGGGTCGTGATGTGATGCTCGGCGGGGCGAGTGCCGGTGCCTGCCTCGCTGCGGCGGCGGCGTACCGGCTCGCCCGAGCTGAGCGCTCTCCCGTGCGGGGCCTGTTCCTGACCTACGGGACGTTCCACGCGCAGCTGCCGACCCGGTCCTCCGAGCTGCTGAGCCGACTGCGCGGAAGCCGCCGCTACGTCCACACTCCCTGGCTCATCGGAGCCATGAACCTCAACTACGCGGGGAGCGAGGACGTGCTCTCACGTCCGGACGCGTTCCCCGGCGGGCACGACCTGACGGGCCTCCCGCCGTCGCTGGTGGTGGACGCGGACCGCGACGCGATGCGCGCATCCGGTTCGTCGTTCGCGCGCGAGCTCGCCGCAGCCGACGTCGACACCGAGTACCGCGTGATTCCCGGAAGTGCGCACGCCTTCCTCAATCGGCCGCGCGACCCGGCCTTCACTCGCGGCATCGACCTGATCAGCGAGTGGATGCGGCGCCTCGACTGAGCGGACCCGCGCGGACGACGCGTTCCGCGCAGCGGGGCGCTGTTCAGCGTCGCGGTGCCCGGGGCGGGTGTGGGTCTCTCGGAACTCCGACGCGCGTGACGAACAGCGGCACGTCGCGGCGGGAGAGGCCGAGCCGGTAGCGCAGCTCGCCCTGCGCGAGCGAGGAGTCAATCACCTCTGAGGCGGGCGCGAACGCCGCCCCGCGCGCGGTCGCACGCAGCCAGAGGCGCATGAGCGCCTGGCCGGCCTCGAGCACTCGCGCGGGTGGCAGCCCGAGCGGGGAGTTGAGCACCCGCGTGATCTCTGTCCCGGAGCCGAGGTCGAGCAGCTTGGTGTCGGCGACGAGCACGAAGGCCGTCGCCTCGGCTGGGGAGTCTTCGTCGGCGGCCGACACGGGCACCTCGAGCAGCACGCGACGCCACAGCTCGCCGAGCGGTGCGGCGACGCCGACTGCAGCGTCTCGGAGGCGCCGCCTCCTGGTGAACGCGGAAGCGACCCGGGTGGCGAACGCCGGGATGCCGAGCGCCTTGTCGTTCAGCCCGTCGACCGTGTAGCGCGGATGCGAGGGGTGGAGCCGCAGCCAGTGCGCGAGCTCGCGCGCCACAGCCGGCTCTCGCAGGGTGTCGGCTGTGCCGAGGGACGAGAAGTGCCGGAGATCGTCGGCGTCGACGGGAACGAGCCGCAGCCACTCGGGAAGCGCGCCGGAGAGCTCGAGCACCAGACCACGCGCGGGCTCGAACCCGCTGCGCACGGTCTTGCGTGCGGCGAGCATCCGTCGCTCGGAGTCGGGGTCGAACGCGGACTCGGCGTGCTGTTTCGTGTCGCCGCCGGGCGAAGACACGGTGTCGTGGTGCAGCTGGATGCGGAGCACCGGTTCGTCGCTTCTGGCCTGCACGATCGCTTCCGGGTCGGCAAGCGCGGGGAGGAGCTCGACGTCGAAGGCCACGCCGTGCGATGCCGCGCTGACGCTGAAGGCCTCGAGCCACGCGCCGAGGCCGAGCAGCGTGTCGCGACCGGTCGGGTCTGCAGCTGGGAGCGTTCGTCTTCGCGAGACTCTCAGCTCCACGGCCACCCCGTCACCGATCATGCGCGGCGACCACGGCTGGGTGTTGTGCGCTGACGGGGCCGACGCTGCGTCGGCGATGATCTGATTCAGCGTGTGGATGCCGGTCATGGCTGCTCCCCCTGGTTCGTCGCCTGCTGCTGCCCCGCGATCGCTGTGTCTGCGCCCTGACTGCCCCGAGTGCCCACGGGCCGCCGGTAGAACACCGTGCCGTGCAGCTCCGATCCGCCCATCCTGCTGAGCTGCCTCGCCGAGGCGGGGTTGTCGAGGCCGATGTAGGTCGAGCGCAGTGCCGTGTAGCCGCCCTCGATGAGTGCCTCACCGACGGTGCGTCCCAGCAGCGAGCTGATCCCGCGACCGCGAGCGTCGGGCGCCGTGCCCTGGATGGTGAGCACCGCTTCCCGCGGCTCGCGCCGTTGGCGCCAGATCTCGAGCAGCTGCCTCGCCCCGATGCGACCCGAGGAGCGCTGAACGATGCGGGTCACATCGGGCACACAGAGCAGGAAGCCGAGTGGCGCACGCGTCTTCGCATCAAACGCGAACACCCAGATGGCGGGGTCGATGATGGCGACGAGCCCGCTGGTCGCCTCGCGCATCTGCGCCGGCGAGATCTGCGTGTAGTAGGGCAGCTCGGCGAAGGCGGCGTTGACGAGCTCCCGCTGGCGAGCGACATCACGTGCGAACCGAAACCGCGACGCCCGTTCGATGACGATGCCGGCGGCCTCGAGTTCGGCCTCGGTCGGAGCCGTGAAGGCGTCGCTCTCGATCTGTCCGAGGCGACCCTGCTCGAGTCGGGCCATCCATGTCGCCGACTCGTTCCACGTCGTGAAGCCCAGCCCCTCGTAGGCGCCTGGGACCCAATCCGGGTTCCAGGCCCCCTCGACGAATCCCCGCTCGCCGAAGCCCGAGGTGATGACGCCGCCCACTTGGTTGGGGAGCAGGGTGACAGGTCCGAGAAGCTCGCGCCGACCTGTCTCCGCGGCACGTTCCTCGACGGCTCCGACGATCGCTCCGAGCGCCTCCGCGTCGGCCGCGGCGACGGCGCCGAACAGCTGCAGGCTCGATCCGAGCTTCGCGTCGAGGGCGCTGCTCGTGTGCGTGACGGCGCGGGCGACCGGCACGCCCCCGCGGTAGGCGAGCAGCAGCTCCACCTTCGACTCGTGCGCGTGCTTGTCCTTCCACCACGAGCGGAGTGTCGACTCGAGCACCGGCACCTCACGGCTCGGGTCTGAGACGCGCCCCGGCAGCTCGACGAACTCCAGGAACTCGAGCTCAGAACTGACGCGTCGCACCTCGAGCGCAGGCCGCGACGCGTCACCCGCTTCCGTCTCTCGACGCGTTGCGCCTTCCTCGAGACCCGCCAGCTCCTCCTCGCTCGCGAAGAGTCGGATGAACCCGGCGTCGGCGTTCTTGGTGTCCTTCACGATCCACTGCATGAGGTGCCGGTGCTCGGGCATCCTCGCGAAGCGGATGAGGGCGTCGCGCGTCGAGAAGTTCGCCAGCGTGCCGAGCGTCCACGGCGCCTCCCAGTAGATGCCGTGCCAGCAGTAGTCGGGCATGCGCCGCATCTTGCCGGTCATCCGGCCCCAGATTCGACTCGTCACTGCCCAGGCGAGCGGGGTCGTGTAGCGGGTCGCACCCACGAACATCGATGCGGTGTCGAAGATCGTGTGCGACGGCGGCGGGATGGGCGTCGCGAGCCGCTTCGGCTTGCGCGTGGGCTCGGCGACGAGCGGTGGCGTGCGCCCTTCGGCCCGTTCCTTGGCGACGGGGGCGAAGTGGGGGTTGTGCGCCATCTCGCCGGGTGGCGGCTCGGGGTCGGCCCGCCAGATGCCGTTCGAGTAGCCGCGGGTCTCGGCGAGCAGGAGCTTCGTGCGCCCGTCGTGTCGAGCGGCGACCTCGCGGGCGCGCTCGACGCTCGCGAAGAGCAGCAGCTCCGCCGAGACACGGCGGTCGCGGAGGCGCCGCCGCCAGATCACGCCCTCCCGCTCGGCGCTGCGCCCCTCGACGATGACAAGAGCCTCCGCCCTTCCCTGGATGGGCGCCTTCGAGAAGTCGGTGGTGTACACGGCCTACTCGGCGTTCTTCACGACGTAGACGTTCTTGATCTTCGCGTTGCCCCCGGTGAACGGCCCCGTGCCGAAGGAGTGCACCTCGATGCGGAGGTCACCCGTCGTCGGGTCCTCGTCGAGCGACTGGGCGAAGTCGCGCGAGACGGAGGCGAGGTGGTCGACGATGCCCGCCCTCGTCGTCTCGCTGAGCGTCGCGAGCTCTTCGCTCGAGAGCGCCGCGCCCTCGCGCAGCTGGAGGTGCACGACGGGCCGCTGCTCGTGGCCGTCGAGCTCGAGCAGCCCGAGCTTGAACGACTCGATGTCGCCAGCGTGCGGGTTGTCGCGGTAGAGCCCGTTCTCGATGTCGATCGGATAGAGGTTCGCGCCCATGTACGAGATGGTCGAGTCCTTCCTGCCGAAGAGCAGGAGGAACGGCAGCTTCATGCGCTGCACCGCGAATGCGCGGTGGAACGCCCGCGACAACGCCGGGTCGAGCTCGGCGATCTTCTCTCGCACCTCGGGGAACGAGAGGATCTTCGCCTCGTCGCCGATGTTGTAGCGCAGCTTCGGGCTGAGCACGGCAGACGAGTTGAGGGTCACGACGAGCTCGTTGCTCGCGTTCGTCTCGAGGTACGTCTCGAGCGGGTTGTACTGGAAGACCATCGGGATGCGCGACTCGTCATCACCGAGGAGCGCCCGCCTCAGCCGCTCGTCGGCGAACATCGCCCGGCGCAGCCAGACGCACGCGTCGGACTCGCCCGCCATGCCGATCGTGAGGTCGGATGCCCCGTACCCCGAGTACACGCGGCCGAAGCGCTCCTCCAGGTAGTCACGCAGACCCTCGGTCATCGCCTCGCCTCCGACGAAGCCGTTGAGTCGATGCTTCGACCAGTCGAACCACTCCTCGCCGTCGAGCCGATCGCGCAGGTGCTTCAGGAACGGTGGGTAGGCGCTCACCAGGTATTGGTACTTCGGGCCGAAGTGACGGATGGTGTCGACGATCTTGTCGATGTCCGGCCCGGTGTTCTTGACCATCGAGATCTTCGACAGCGCGTGGCCCGTGTTGGTGCCGGTCGCCCAGGCCCCCATCGAGAAGGCGTTGATGCCGAAGAGCTTCTTCGTGCCGAACAGCAGCGTGATGTAGCCGGCGACGTTGTTGTGGATCGTCTTCAGCTCGTGCCGCCCGCGGATCCAGTTGAAGGGAGAACCGCTCGACCCGCTCGACTCATCGACCACGGTGCCGACCGTGTCGATCTCCCCGCCCCAGCAGCGCTCGTCTTCCGTGTAGCGCTTGACGTAGTCGTCCTTGCTCGTCTCGGGGTAGCTCGAGAGCTGCCACCACCGGAACGTGAAGTCGTTCTCGTGCAGCCACCGCTGGTACGCGGGCACGTCGAGGTTGGCGCGCTGGCAGATCATCCAGGCGTTGAACTTCGCGAAGTCGCCCATGGCCGGCACGTAGTGGCGGGCGGTCCACCGCCAGACGGCGGGGTGCAGGTGGTAGAGGTCGTAGGTCTTCGTGAGCGCACCGGAACCGAGGCGCAGCAGCGTCTGCCGCAGCTTGGATGCACGCTGCAGGCCGGCTGGCCCTGGGCTCGCCGCTCTGCCTGTCCCCGACTCCCGAACACCGATCTGCTGCGTCACGTCGCTCCCCCGCCTCTCGCCACCGCCGAAGTGTGGGCATAGCTAAGCACGAGCGACGGACATTCAGCCTGGGACGCCAGAAATAATACATTCCATAGAATATAGTTCTCTGGAATGTGGTTGCATGCCTGTATGACCGATTCGAAGACCCCGTCCTCCGACTTTCTGCGGGCACTCGTGAGCACGCAGATCCGGCTCTGGAATGACGCGGACGCCGCTCTGCGCCCCATCGGAATCCCGCTCTCGCATCTCTACGCCCTCAACGCGATTGCCGAGGCCGGCACCGTGCGGGCGAGCGACCTCGCCGCGACGATCGGCATCACGGTGGGCGCCGCGAGCAAGCTCATCGACCGACTCGAGCGCGACGGGCACTGCAGCAGGCGCGCGAACCCTGATGACCGCCGCTCGGCCCTCGTCGAGCTGACGGCCAGCGGCTCGCGGGCGCAGGTCCAGGGGTCTTCCGCCCTCGAGGCGTACCTGACGTCCCGCCTCGACCTCACGGGCACTCGCGCCGAACGAGATGAGCTCTCGGCCCGGCTGCACTCGCTGACCACCGCGCCCACAGACGCTGCAGAAGGATCGGCAAGCGAGTGAGCGAGCGCATGCGTGCGGTTGTGCTGCGCGAGTTCGGCGGCCCGGAGAAGCTGCAGCTCGAAACCATCAAGAGGCCGAAGGCGCACCCTGGCGAGGTGCTCATCCGCGTGCAGGCGTTCGGCCTCAACCGCTCCGAGTACCACTTCCGCTCAGGCGTCGCCGAGGCCGGCGAGCTCCCCCGCGTGCCGGGAATCGAGGCGACCGGCATCGTCGTGGATGCGCCAGGCAGCGACTTCAGACCAGGCCAGCAGGTCGCGACCATGATGGGCGGCATGGGCCGGTCGTTCGACGGCGGCTACGCGGAGTACGTGACGGTCCCGGCAGCACAGGTCATCCCTTTCCGCAGCAATCTCGACTGGTCGATGCTCGGCGCGCTCCCCGAGATGCTGCAGACCGCCTGGGGGTCCCTGTCGACCGGCCTCCAGGCGAAAGAGGGCGACAGCATCCTCATCCGCGGCGGAACATCGTCGGTCGGGCTCGCGATCGCAGCGCTCGCCATCATGCGCGGGATACGCGTCTTCTCGACGACCCGTAACCCCGACCGCTTCCATCACCTGCGCGACCTCGGCATCGAGCATCCGCTGCTCGAGAACGGTGCGGTCGCAGCTCAGATCTGCGAGATCGCTCCGGACGGGGTCGATGGGGCAGTCGAGCTCGTCGGCGCGACGACGCTGCGCGACACGCTTCGAGCCGTGCGCACGGGAGGGACAGCCTGTTTCACCGGCATGCTCGCGGACGACTGGATCATCCCCGAGTTCTACCCCATCGCATGGCTGCCCAACGGGGTTCGCCTCACTGCCTATTCTGGGGAGGCGAACGACCTGCCCCCGCACGTGCTGCAGGACTTCATCGATGCGGTCGAACGGGGCGACGCACGCGTCCCCATCGGCCACGTGTACCGGATGGACGAGATCGCCCAGGCGCACACCGACATGGAGTCTGGTCGCTACGTTGGCAAGCTCGTGGCAGTGCCGTGGACTGGCTCAGAGCTCTGATCCGCGGGCTGACCCGCGGGGCGTCCGGGCTGCACGCGGCGCACGGCTGGATGCTCCCTCCGTTGCCTGACGCCACCTCGGGCGACCACCCCACAGCTCCATAGGCGACTCGTAGCATCGCCATAGCCCCCTCCTGGGCAGGCGACTCATGCTGACGTTCATCCCACGATGAAGAGCAGGAGCACCGCCATGATCAAGATCCCCGAACCCGACCTCACGCCTGACGGACCCGCCTACGAGGGCAGGCTCCTCGACCGAGCGGACGAGGAGGTCGTCGACCAGGGCGTCGCCTTCGACATCGGCACGCTCCTGTCGCGGCGCGGACTGCTCAGCATCTTCGGAGTGGGCGTCGGAACGGTCGCCCTCGCCGCGTGCACCCCTGCCGGGTCGGGTGCTGCGGGCACCGCCGCGGCGACGGCAGCTGCCACGGCTAGCCCGTCCTCGAGCGCTTCGGCAGCGGCCGGCGCCCTCCCAGCGAGCGAGATCCCCGACGAGACAGCCGGCCCCTATCCGGGCGACGGCTCGAACGGCGCGGATGTGCTCGAGCAGTCCGGGGTCGTGCGCAGCGACATCCGCACGAGCATCGGCAGCAGCACCGCAGCTGCCGGCGTGCCCATGACGCTCACGCTCACGATCCTTGACATGGCGAACGGCGACCGGCCGTTCGAGAACGTCGCCGTCTACGTCTGGCACTGCGACGCCACAGGTGGCTACTCCATGTACTCCGAGGGCATCGAGAACGAGACCTTCCTCCGCGGGGTCCAGGTCGCCGACAGCTCCGGCAGCGTCACCTTCACGTCGATCTTCCCTGCCTGCTACACGGGCCGCTGGCCGCACATCCACTTCGAGGTGTACCCGACGGTCGACGACATCACCGAGTCCACCAACGCGATCTCGACCTCGCAGGTCGCGCTGCCCGAGTACGCCTCGGACGCGGTCTACGCGCTCGCGGGCTATGAGGGCTCCGCCTCGAACCTTGCCCAGGTCAGCCTCGACTCCGACAACGTGTTCGGTGACGACGGCGGAGCCCTGCAGCTCGCAACCGTCACGGGCGATGCGACGAGCGGCTACAACGTCGCCCTCACCGTGCGCGTCGACACCACGACCGCCCCGACCGCAGGCGCGGCCCCCTCCAGCGGTGGCGGTGCCGGAGGGCCAGGCGGCTCCGGCGGACCCGGGAACTGATCGACCACCGACAACCGAAGGATCCCGACATGCTCGCGAATCTCACCGGCTGGCACGGCCTCGCCGTGCTCGCCATCATCGTGCTCATCTTCGGCGCGTCCAAGCTGCCCGCCCTCGCGAAGAGCGTCGGACAGTCGATGCGCATCCTCAAGACGGAGGTGCGAGAGCTCGACACCGAGGCGACCGAGGCACCCCCGGCGGAGGTCAGCACCGACGGTCACCCCAAGAGAGGAACGCCGAGCCAGCCGCGAGGAGCGGACCCGGATCAGCGCTTCCCGGATGCCACCAGCCGCTCCACGGCGAGCTTCAAGTAGGGGGCGGTCGCGCTGCCGTCGGCAGCCGCCACCTCCTGCGGGGTGCCCTGCGCGACGACCTCGCCGCCCTCGTCCCCCGCACCCGGCCCCATGTCGATCACCCAGTCCGCGCCGGCGACGACGCGCATGTCGTGCTCGACGAGGATGACGGTGTTCCCCAGATCGACGAGGTCGTGGAGATGCCCGAGGAGGCGATCGGAATCAGCGGGGTGCAGCCCCGAGGTCGGCTCGTCGAGCAGATAGAGGGTGTCGCCCTGCTGAGCCCGACGCAGCTCGGCAGCGAGCTTCACGCGCTGCGCCTCACCGCCTGAGAGCTCCGGCGCGGGCTGGCCGAGCGAGACGTAGCCGAGCCCGACATCGGTGAGCGCATCCAGATGCTGGAGCACCTCCGCCCGACCGGCGAACTTCTCCCGCGCCTCGGTGACGCTCATCGCGAGCACGTCCGCGATCGACGATCCCTCGTACTCGATCTCCAGCGTCTCCGCGTTGTAGCGCTTCCCGCCGCAGGTCGAGCACGGTGCCTGCACCGTTGGCAGGAAGAGCAGCTCGACCTCCATCGTCCCCTCGCCCTTGCACGTCGGGCAGCGGCCGCTGGGGAGGTTGAACGAGAATCGGCTCGCCGAGTACCGCCTGCGCTTCGCCTCATCCGTCGCCGCGAACAGCGAGCGGATGCGGTCGAACAGCCCCGTGTAGGTCGCGACGTTCGAGCGTGACGTGCGCCCGATCGGCGCCTGGCTGACCTGCACGATTCGCGTGAGCCGCTCGGCCGGGCCGATGGCTCGACCGCGCGTGGTCTCCGCCGCGACGGCGACCATGGGGTCTGCCCCGTCCGGCTCCTCATCGGCGACGGCCTCGCCCAGCTCACTCGCGAGACTCGCGCGGAGCAGGTCGGGCAGCGCCTGGTTCACCAGCGTCGTCTTCCCCGAGCCCGAGACCCCCGTGACCGCGGTCAGGCAGCCGAGCGGGAACGCCACGGACAGTCCGCGGATGTTGTTGCGCACCACACCCTCGAGCGCCACCTGCTGCTCCCTGGGCCGAGCCTCACGCAGCTTCGGCTTGGGCGAGTCCTCGCAGTCGAACAGGTAGCGGCGCGTCACCGATTCCTCGGCGGACCGCACCCCCTCGAGAGCGCCCGAGTAGACGATGCGGCCGCCGGAAGCTCCTGCCCCCGGGCCGATGTCGACGATCCAGTCCGCCTCGCGGATCACGTCGAGCGAATGCTCGACGTAGAAGACCGTGTTGCCCCGATCGCGGAGCCCGCGCAGGATCCGGAGGAGCGCCTCCGTGTCGGCAGGATGCAGACCCGCCGACGGCTCATCGAGCACGAACACGACACCGAAGAGCCCCGCGAGCAGCTGGTTGGCGAGCCGAAGCCGCTGCAGCTCACCGCCGGAGAGCGTCCCCGTCTGCCGGTCGAGCGAGAGGTAGCCCAGACCGAGGTCCGAGAGCGGCGCGAGTCGCGCGCACAGCTCACCAGCCAGCCGTCGCGCGGCGAGGTCCTGCTCCGGGGCAAGCGCCTCCCCCTCCCGCACCCAGCCGGGCTCGAGCACACGCTCCATCAGCACGGCCAGCTCGCGCAGCGGCATCGCCGCGAGCTGCGTGATGTCGAGCCCCTCGAACGTCACGGCGAGAGCATCCGGCTTCAACCGCGTGCCCCGACACGAGGGGCACTGCACGCTCTCCATGAACGCGGCCGCCTTCTCGCGCATCCGCTCGCTCTTCGAATTGGCAAAGGTATCGAGCACGTACCGCTTCACGCCGACGAACGTGCTCATGTACGAGGGCTCGTCGCCCGCCGCCACCGCAGCGCGAACCTGCGCGGGCGACCTGCCCGTGAACACCGGCACCTGCGGCTTCTCCGTCGTGTTCAGCAGCCACGACCGGCGCTCGCTGGGAACCTCGCGCCACGGGATGTCGATGTCGTAGCCGAGCGAGACCAGGCTGTCCCGGAGCTGCTTGCCGTGCCAGGCCGTCGGCCACGCGGCGATCGCCCCGTCGCGGATGCTCAGCGACGCATCCGGGATCATGAGCGACTCGGGCACCTCGTAGACGCGGCCGAGCCCATGGCAGTTCGGGCAGGCACCCTGCACGGTGTTCGCCGAGAAGTCCTCCGCGAGCAGCATCGGCGCGCCCTCCGGATACACGCCGACCCTCGAGAACAGCATGCGCACGACATTCGCGATCGTCGACGTGCTCCCGACCGTCGAACGAGCGCTCCCGCCTCCGCGTTGCTGCGGGAGCGCGACCGCAGGCGGCAGGCCCTCGACCGAATCCACGTCGGGCGGCGAGACCTGGTTCATGAGGCGGCGTGCGTAGGGTGCGACCGACTCGAAGTACCGCCGCTGCGCCTCGGCGTACAGCGTCCCGAACGCGAGCGAGCTCTTCCCCGAGCCCGAGACCCCCGTGAACGCGACGAGGGCATCCCGCGGGATATCGACATCGACGTCCCGCAGATTGTGCTCTCGGGCGCCTCGGACCACCACCCGGTCCGGCGCTGCAACTGATGTGTGTCCTTCGGCGAAACCCATCGGAACAGCATGACTCGCGCTCTCGACCCGAAACTGAACGCTTCAGGTAACGCAAGGTTACGCAGAGCTACGACACGACCACACCGGGTAGAAATGTCTCGTTGTCCGAACATATGACAGCTCCAAGCTGGACAAAGGAGTTCCCATGACCGACCAGACCACCACCACGCCCCGCACCATCGGCGTCGGCCTCATCAGCGTCGGCTGGATGGGTCGCCTCCACTCGCGCGCCTACCGAGCCGTCCCCGACCACTTCCCCGAGCTCGGCATCAAGACGCGGCTCGTCGTCGCCGCCGACCCCGTGCCGGAAGCCCGCTCACAGGCAGAGGAACGACTCGGCTTCGAGCGCACCGTCGCCGACTACCACGAAGTGCTCGCGGACCCAGAGGTCGACGTCGTCTCGATCTGCTCCCCCAACTTCCTGCACGCCGAGATGGCCATCGCGGCAGCCGAAGCCGGGAAGCCGTTCTGGATCGAGAAGCCCATGGGACGCTATGCGTCCGACTCGCGGCGCATCGCATCCGCAGTGGATGCCGCCGGCATCGTCACGGCTGTCGGGTTCAACTACCGCAACGCACCCGCGATCGACCACATGAAGCAGCTCATCGAGGAGGGCGCCATCGGCCGCATCACGAACGTGCGCGGCGCGCTCCTCGCCGACTACTCGTCCGACGCCCTCGCACCGCTCACGTGGCGCTTCGAGCGCGAGCGCGCCGGATCCGGCGTGCTCGGCGACCTGCTCTCGCACGGCCTCGACCTCGCCCAGCACGTCGTCGGCCGCATCGGCAGCGTCTCCGCGACCGCCGAGACCTTCATCACCGAGCGCCCAGCCCCGGGCACGGGCATCGTCGACCGCTCCGCCCCCGGAACCGGCGAGCTGAAGCCCGTGGAGAACGAGGACTACGCCGCCCTGCTCATGCGCTTCGACAACGGCGCGATCGGCATCATGGACTCCAGCCGCATCATGCGCGGCCCCCGCGCCGAGTACGCCCTCGAGGTGTACGGCACGAAGGGCTCGCTGCGGTGGGACTTCCAGCGCCTCAACGAGCTCGAGGTCTGCCTCGACTCGTCGAACCCGTACGGCTACACGACCGTCTACATGTCCCCCGGCCACGGCGAATTCCACCGTTTCCAGCCAGGCGGCGGAACCGGCATGGGCTTCGACGACCTCAAGACCATCGAGGCGGCGCGGTTCCTGGAGAGCGTCGTCACGGGCAGGCAGGTCGCTCCGTCGGTCGCCGACGGGCTCGTCGCCGCGCAGATCGTCGAGGCCGCGGAGGCGTCCATCGAGGACGGCCGCTGGCACGACGTGCCCGCCCGCGCGTAGCCGCCGGCACGGCTTGCGCAACGCGCGGCACAGCGCCCGCCGCGCAACGAGTTTCGGGATGGGTTCCACGCCTCCGGATGACTTACAACCCACCCGCATGCGCGAAAGCCATCCCGAAACTCAGCGCCGCATCCCGGCCGGACGCCCTGCGGAACGCCCACCGCGCAACGAGATTCGGGATGGGTTCCACGCCTCCGGATGACTTACAACCCACCCGCATGCGCGAAAGCCATCCCGAAACTCAACGTCGAGGCCGCGGAGGCGTGCATCGAAGACGGCCGCTGGCACGACGTGCCCGCCCGCGCGTAGCCGCCGGCGGCGCTCGGCAGAACGCGCGGCACGACGCCCGCCGCACGACGAGATTCGGGATGGGCTCCACGCCTCCGGATGACTTACAACCCACCCGCATGCGCGAAAGCCATCCCGAAACTCAGCGCCGCATCCCGGCCGGACGCCCTGCGGAACGCCCGCCGCGCAACGAGATTTGGGATGGGTTTCACGCCTCCGGATGGGTTGCAACCCATCCGGAGGCGTGGAACCCATCCCGAAACTGAAGATCCGCGCCAGGCGCCGGCGCCAGAACGCCGCGCCGGCGGGAGAGCCGCCGCGCCGGCGGGAGAGCTGCCGCGGCGCCGCTAGAACGTGGCGGCGCCGCTCTAGAACGTGGCGGCGTCGATCACGAAGCGGTAGCGCACGTCCGACTTGAGAACGCGCTCGTAGGCCTCGTTGATCTGCGCGGCGTCGATGAGCTCGATCTCCGGCGCGATGTCGTGCTCGGCGCAGAAGTCGAGCATCTCCTGCGTCTCGCGGATGCTCCCGATCGTCGATCCTGCGAAGGAGCGGCGGTTGTTGAAGAGCGTGAACGCGCGCACGGGGATCGGCTCGGCCGGCGCACCGACGTAGACCATGGTGCCGTCGAGTGTCAGCAGGTTGAGGTACTGGTCGATCTCGAGGTTCGCGCTCACCGTGTTGATGATGAGGTCGAACGTGTTCCGCAGCTCCGAGAACGTGGCCTTGTCGCTCGTCGCGTAGTAGTGCTTCGCTCCGAAGCGCAGTCCGTCTTCCTGCTTGCTGAGGGTCTGCGAGAGCACGGTGACTTCGGCGCCCATGGCGACCGCGATCTTCACGGCCATGTGGCCGAGGCCGCCCATGCCGACGACGGCGACCTTCTTGCCGGGTCCTGCATTCCAGTGGGCAAGCGGCGAGTACGTCGTGACACCGGCGCAGAGCAGCGGGGCGGCCTTCTCGTACGGGATGCTCTCAGGCACGCTGAGCACGAAGTCGGCGTCGACGACGACGTTCGTCGCGTATCCGCCCTGCGTGATGCTGCCGTCGCGGTCCTTGCCGCCGTACGTCATGACGTTGCCGTTGGTGCAGTACTGCTCGGAGCCGGCCTTGCAGTTGTCGCACTCGCGGCACGAGTTGACCATGCAGCCAACGCCGACGCGGTCGCCGACCTTGTGCTTGGTGACGTCGGAGCCGGCCTCGGCGACCGTGCCCACGATCTCGTGGCCGGGGGCGAGCGGGTAGGGAACCTGGCCCCACTCGCCGCGCACCGTGTGGATGTCGGAGTGGCAGATGCCCGAGTATGCGATGTCGATGAGCACGTCGTTCGCTCCGACGTCGCGGCGCTCGATGGTGATGGACTCGAGCGGTTCGGTTGCTGAGGGGGCGGCGTAGGCCTTCGCGGTCGTCATTCGTGCTCCTTCGGGATGTGCGTGGAGGTCGTTCGCTCGCCTGCTCCGGTTCTCAGAGCACGGCGGGACCGAGGAGACTCTATGCCTCGCCCCGACCGTCACTCTCCGCGAGCGTTCAGGTCGCCACGCTTGAGCGCGACGTTGGGATGCGTCGGCCGCGCCGTCGCCTCCGGCTGAGCTGGCGCATCTGGACCCTTCGCGGCGGCGCCGGTCACCGCATCCACGACCTCGTCGACCGAGACGATGCGCAGCATTCCTGTCTCGAGGCCGACGGCGACCTCGTCGGGGATGACGTACATGGCGCGTGTCTCAGGGCCGGCGGTCGCGGTTCCTCGGAACTGTCGCTTCGACATGACCCTCGCCTCGCGCGGCGCGCCACGACGACGACGCCGGAACTGCCGGGCGAGGAACCGCCCCAGGGTGACGCCGCCGGCGATGCCGATGCCGATGGAGCCCGCCTGCACGAGTCGCAGCACGCCGTCGTCCGAGGAGGAGCTCGACGTGATGTCGAGCATCCCCTGGTAGATGGCCAATCCTGGAAGCAGGGGCACGGTGCCGCAGACGGTGGTGATGGTGGCGGGGATGTGCAGCTTGCGTGAGAGGCCTTCGCCGAGGACGCCGATGATGAGGGCGGGCACAGCGGTCGCGACGAGCGGCTCTGTTCCGGCTGTCACGAGGATGTCGTAGCCGAGGTACGCGATTCCGCCGAACACCATGGCGACCAGGGCGGTGCGCACGGTCGCGTAGGACGCGAGCGCCCACGCCGCGGCTGCGATGGCGGCGCCGACCACCTGCACGGCCGAGGGCCACGGCTGCACGGATCGTTCGACGAGGCGAAGGTCGATGCCGAGGCCCCGCGCGACATCGAGAACGACGGCGATGCCGACGATGAGGCCGAGCGTGAGCAGCACCACTTCGAGCAGCCGCCCCATCGCCGTGATGGGGAAGCCGTTGATGGCGTCGTCCGCTGCACCCACGAATGACATCCCGGCGAGCAGGACGACAAGCCCGGATGCGACGACAAGCGCCGGCGGGAGCGCGGCGAACTCCACTGGCAGCACCGGGAGCAACGCGAGCAGGCCAACGGCCACCCCCGTCGCGATAGCGGCACCAGCGATCTGCAGGAAGAAGGCGGGGAGCCCCCAGCGGCCCAGAGCTTGGAGGACGAGGTCGACGATCACGGTCGTCGCCGCCGAGAGCAGGCAGACGAGCGGTCCGCCACCGAGCAGGAAGCCGACGCCGCCGGCCATGAGCGCGAGCCACACGGTGACCATCGAGCGGCGGAAGCGCTGCGGGGCGACGAGGATCTCGTCGAGGCGCTGGTGGAACGACTCGAGCTGCTTCAGGGCCTCTTCCAGCTTCGCCGGGTCGTCGATCGTCTCGGCGACGTCGATATCGTTGGGGTCGGCCGCGATCTCGCGCGACAGCTCCATGACCCGGGTGAGGCGGTCGTAGTCGGGGAGGCGGCTGTTGACGACGCGCAGCAGGCTGATGCCCGCGCCGTCGTTCGCGCCATCGTGCACGACGAGGATCGACGTGAAGGTGAGGTCGATCTGGCAGTCGACGCCGAACGCCTTCGTGGTGCGGCGGATCGCATCCGTCACGTCCGTCGCGGAGGCACCGAGCGCGAGCATCGTCTCGCCGACCCGCACGGCCAGCTCGAGCACCTCGCGGATGCTGCGTTCGGCGAGCAGGGCACGCTGCGCGCGGCGCCCGATGGTCGTCGACGGGGTTTTTCCGCCGACCTTCCTGGCCAGGTTGTCGAAGAAGTTCTTACCGCGCACGGCCGGAGTCTAATTGCGCGGGAGAGGCCGCGTCAGCGTCCGGAGACGATGTGCACGAGGCCTCTCAGTGCCTCTCCGAGCGGCTCGACTTCGTCGGCGGTGTTGTGCGCGTGGAAGGACAGCCGCAAGTTACCGGCGCGGTTGGCGGCCATCACGTCGAGGTGCTCGAGCGTGTCCTTGATCTGCTGGGTTGCGCCCTCGACGGGGGCGAGCGCGAGGATCGCGGAGCGAGCATCCGGGAGTCCCGCCGCCGACGCGAATGCGGCGCTCACCTCGAGCGCGTGCGCTTCCAGTTGTGGCGCTCCCACCCCGAGGAGGAACTCGAGCGAGGCCTCCGTGCCGACCCATGCCTGCCAGGCGGGCGAGACGTCGAAGCGTCGCGCATCCGCTGCAAGCCGGAGCGGCAGCCCGTAGATGCTCGACCACGGGTCCTCACCTGCGTACCAGTTCGCGGCGAGCGGGCGGATGCTGTCGTGCAGTTCCGGATCGAGCGTCAGGAAGGCGGTACCTCGCGGGCACAGCAGCCACTTGTAGGCGGCGCAGACGGTCGCGTCGAAGCGGCTCGCGTCGACGTCGTTCCACCCGGCGGACTGCGTGAGGTCGATGAGGGTGCGCGCCCCGTGCTTCTTCGCCGCCGCTTCGATGGCGTCGAGGTCGGCGAGGGTGCCCGTCGAGGACTGCACCGCCGAGACGACGACCCAGGCCGTGTCCGAGCCGATCTCCTCGGCGAGGGTGTGCATGGGCACCTCGCGCAGCCTCAGGCCACGGTCGGCGTGGGCCGCGAACGGGAAGCTGACGCTCGTGAAGTCGTTCTCCGCGAAGAGCACCTCGGCGCCGTCCGGGACCGAGGCTGCGATGAGTCCGACGAGGGGCGAGACCTGGTTGCCGATCGCCACCCAGGCGGCGGGCACGTGTACGAGCTCCGCGTAGAGCTGCCGCGATCGAGTGACCGTGGCGTCGTAGTCGTTCGCCTGTCGGCGCCCCGCGCTCCAGCCTGCGATCTCCCGCGTGAGCGCATCCGTTGTCGCCTTCGGCGGCAGGCCCATCGACGCGGTGTTCAAGTAGAGGGGCTCCGCCGTGAAGGAGGCTGCGTGGATCCAGGACATGAGGCCAGGCTAGCGACCGGTGGTGGGGCGATCATCTCCGAGCGCGAGGCCATGTCGGACTGAATGGCGGTGGGCGTCTCCGTCGTCGACGAGTTCGGTCTTCCGCTCGAGGTGACCGCGGGACCCATCACCGTGGAGCTCATCGACGAGGTGCGACAGCGCCACATCGTGTCGTGACCGACCAGTTCCCCAGCCTGAGTCTGCCGTTCCGCGGTCGCGCGATCACGTCTTCCCGACGGCCGCACCGCTCGGTACCCTTCGAGCATGACCGAGACGACAGCGCTGCGCCGTTCGAAGATGCCCCTCTGCGCGGCGGTCCTCGCCCTCGCCGTCGCAGGGCTCGTGGGATGCGCGCCCGCCGATCCGCAGACCGGAGACCGGTCCCCGGGTGACGAGCCGTACCTCGTCGAGTTCGAACCAGAACCCGCCCGGTCTGCCACGCCCACGGAGGGCGAGCTGTTGAGCTCGCCGGATCGTGTCAACGGGGCGGCGGTCCTCAGCGAGGACGGCACCCGCTTCACGGTGATCCGCACGGACAGTCCGGATGACTCCTGCAGCGAAGCCCCCATCCGCCTGATGGTCGTCGACCCGACGACCATCCTCGTGACCTACCGCTTCCTCGGCGAACCTGGCCAATTGTGCAGCGCCGTGGGGACGACCCGCGTCGACGAGTTCGAGGTCCCGCCGGGAATCGAACCGCGCGGCGTCGAGGTGCGCACCGCGAACGAGGCGACGCTACCCGCGCCACTCGCGTTCGATGCGGCACCGGCCACGGACGGCGGTGGGGGTGCGAACGTCGAGTTCCCGAGCCTGAACGCGTTCGAGCTGCTGAGCTCGGCGATTTCTACGCCCGAGGAATCGGCCACGGTCGTCAGCACCGACCCCTACGGCCCAGTGCCTGCCGTCATCTCGCACCCGGACGGCTCGTTCTCCGTTGTCCGCACGGACTCCGCCGATCCGTGCGGCCGGATGCCAGCAGAGCTCGTCGCACTGAGCGCCTCCGAGGTCGCCGTGCACTACCGCTTCCTCGGCGAACCCGGTCAGGACTGCGGCCTCGAGCAGATCGATCGCACCGACACCTTCTCTGCCCCGGCGGGCGTCACCGGTGCGGTCGCCGTCTCGATCGCCTTCGAGTACCCGAAGTACCGCCCCATCGTCATCGAGCAGCTCCCGACGTGAGACGGGAGAAGGCAGCTGCGTGATTCCAGGACAGGCGCCTCGACTCCTCATCGCGAGTTGAACTCGCCCTCCCGCAGCCCACCCGGCAGCGCCGTGTCGCACAGCCGGAGCCTTCCCCGGGACCGCCCCACTCTGTAGCCTTCGAGCATGACCGAGACGACAGCGCTGCGCCGTTCGAAGACGCCCCTCGCCGCGGCTCTTGCCGCGCTGGCTCTCGCGACGCTCGTCGGATGCGCGCCCACGGACCCGCGAGTCGGGAACCCGAGCGAGACGCCCGGGGCTGACGGAGGCGTCTACGTCGAGGAGTTCGATCTCGCGGTGGCCAGAGCTGCGACCCAGGAGGAAGAAGAGCTGCTCCGCCAGGAGGACAACTTCCGGGTCGAAGCCGCCGTGCTGAGCGAGGACCGGGAGACGTTCCGCGTCGTTCGCAGCGACAACGGGGTGGACACCTGCAGTGAGGCGCCGTCGCGGCTCATGGTGCTCGACAGCACGACGATCCTCATCACGTACGCCTACCTGGGCGATCCTGAACAGGCCTGCACACTGACCGGGATGACGAGGGTCGACGAGTTCCAGGTCCCGCCCGGGATCGACCCGGAGGGTGTCGAGGTGCGCATGACGAGTGAGTACGTGCAGACCGACGACCCGACCGTGGAGACCCCGTCCGGGGCGACGACGGAGGCGGTCGCCCCAGCTTTCACCACGCTGGACGGCGCTGTGGCACCCGTCGCGACAGCCGAGCAGTCGGCCCTCATCCCCGGAACGGACATCACGCAGCGTCGGCCCGTGGTCGTCGCCAATGACGACGGGACCTTCACCGTCATCCGCCCAGACGGCGCTGAGCCGTGCAGCCACGTGCCGAGCGAACTCATCACATTGAGCGCATCCGAGATCTCGATCAATTACCGGTACCTCGCGAAAGACGGTGACGGTGCCAGCTGCAGCGTCGAATCGATCGACCGCGCCGACGTGTTCGCCATCCCTGCGGGCGTCGCCGGGAATGTCTCCGTCTCGATCACGCACGAGAGTTCCCCGCTCGGCCCCATCATCATCGAGCCAGCTACGACGTGAGATCGTGAGCACATGAAACTCGCCGAAGCGCTCCTGGAGCGCGCTGATCTGCAGAAGCGCGTCGAGTCGTTGCAGGCTCGCATCGTCGCGAACGCCTCCTATCAGGAGGGTGAGCAGCCGACCGAAGACGCGAGTGAGCTGCTCGAGGAGTGCGCGACTCGCCTCCTGCAGCTGGAGCGTCTCGTGACGTCGATCAACATCACCAACGCGACCGCACCCACGGAAGATGGGCGCACCATCACGGCGCTGCTCGCGGCGCGGGAGACGCTGCGCACGCAGCACAGCATCCTGGTGCGGGCAGCGGATGCGGCGGCCGGGTCGTGGGGGCAGCGGCAGATGCGCAGCGAGCTGCGGCAGATGTCCGCACTGCCGGTGCGCGACGTGCGTGCCAAGGCCGACGGGGTCGCGCAGGCGCTCCGCGAATTGGACGTCGTCATCCAGCGCACGAACTGGGAGGTGGAGCTCCTCGAGGCGTAGCCGTCGACGGGGCGAACACGGGGAAGACTGTCGCGGTGAGTCGGTAGGCGAACGGCGCGAGCACACACCGAGGGCTGGCGGTTTCCAGTCCACCTGTCGACGCGGTGGGCAGCGTCTCGGCTTCGGCCGTCACACCTCAGCCCAGCATCCCTCACCGGGAACCGCGCACGTAGGACACCTCATCACCATGTGCTGGCCGGACGCCGAGGGCGGGATCGGGGACCTCACCGCACCGAGAACGACGGTCAGCGCCTTCTGCGTGCCCGCGGGGTTCGGCGGCGCCTTGTGCGCGCTACGCCTGCTCGCTCGGCAGCACCGATACGGCGAACCACTGCCCGTAGCCGTCCTGCGCGAAGGTGAGCGTCGATCCGCGGTCGATGGTCGCCTCGTTGTGGGTTCCGCACATCGACACGTGCTGCGTGTCGTAGGAAACGCCGGGGCGCACCTTGCCGTCGATGACGGGCAGCAGCGCAACCGGGCCGTCGGTCGTCAGGCCCGGCAGGTCGCGGTCGCCGACGCGGAACAGCTCGCGATCGATGCCGGAGCTCGCAGCGAGCGCATCGACATCGCTGTACGGGCAGCCGAGCACAAACGCGCTCGCGTCCTCGGGGAGCAGCTCATCGATCTCCATCGTCGCCGAGAGCTCGTTGACCTTGAGGTGATCGACCAGGCGCACCGGATCGGGGGTCGCGCAGGCCGACAGCGAGGTCACGGAGAGCACGCTGAGGGCGACGAAGGTCACTGCTCGACGGGGGTGCACAGGAGTGACCCTACTTGTTGGACCGGGTCTATCGCGTCATCCGAAGTGGTGAACTTCGTCATCCGAGAGATGGATGTGACGCATCCGTGGCCGTGCATGCGGACTTCCAGCCTTCCGCGCCTGCGGGCCTGCGGGCGGAACCAGCCCCCGCGGCACCTCCCCCGAACCTAGGAGCGATCTGCGGAGCGCACGCCGACCGCGTGAGAGATGGGTGTGGGAAAGAAGGCGCGCGACTCGAGGAGCTCCGCCCGGTGCGTGCCACAGCTCGCACAGGCGCTGTAGATGATCGTGCCGAGCGACGTCGCGTGTCGGGATGCGGTGACCCATCCGTGCTCGACGCACGTCGGCCCGGCGTCGGCGACTGCTGGAACGGGCGCCTGCGCGGCGGCAGGCAGGGCGATAGGGCGCGTGGCGAAGTCATCTGCTGGCGTGAGTCTCTTCATGCCATCGAGCCTGGTGTAATAGCCTTATGCATCTCAACCCTTACGGTGAGTACGCCGTCATCCTGGCCGCTTCGCTGGCCAACGACTGGCCAGCGGACCGCCCCGCGCTCCTCGCTCGCACCCGCGAGCACGGGATGACCATGCCATTTCCGCCGGAGGCCGAGGACCACGCGCGCACCCGAGCCGTGATCGACGAGTGGCTCCGCGTCGTGGATGCCCCGAGTGACGAACAGCGCGCCGAGGTCCTCAACACCCTCATGGCCTCGGCGACGGCATATCCGCGCCTCACCAACCACGACAACGAAGGCTGGCACCTCCACTACCGCGACTGGAACATGTCCCTGCCGGACATCCTGCTCGCCGTCATCACCGTCGGCACCGCCCTGCACCTCACGACGCGAGGCATGCACCGCCTCGGCCGGTGCGCGGCCGGCCTCGACGAGGGCGACGAGTGCCGCAACGTGGTCGTCGACGTCACCCGGAACGGGCGCCAGCGCTACTGCTCGGTGCGTTGCGCGAACCGGGCCGCCGTTCGCCGACACCGGGCTCGCGCGACGAGGTGAGCGCATCCGCACCCAGCACGCTCCTCGCCGAGGGCACCTGCGAGGTGCCCCGGATGCGCGTGATGGGTTTCCGCGACCGTGATGGGAAGAAACCCATGACCAGTCACCGAAACCCATCACGCCCAGCATCGAAACCCATCAGGGATGCAGAAACCCCGCAAGCCCACCGGGCGCGAGTCGCACGCGCGCGACGCCGACGTCCCGGAGCCACCACCCGGAGCTGTGCCCGGCAGGGCCGCGCCAGGCAGGGGCCGCGCCTGCTAGGACCGCGTCGCCTCGAGGCCGCGCTCGAGGTCGGCGAGGATGTCCTCGATCCCCTCGATGCCGATCGACAGGCGGATGAGTCCTGGAGTCACACCGGCCTCGTCGCGCTGCTCCTGCGAGGAGCGCTTGAAGATCGTCGATTCCATGTGCAGCGCGAGCGATCGCACGTCGCCGATGTGTGTCATGTGGCTGACCAGGTCGAGGGCCTCCACGAACTTGCGCGCCGCACCCGGGCCGCCGGGAAGGTCGAACGAGACGACGGAACCAGCACCGTCCGGCAGGTACTTCTGGGCGAGGGCGTGGTACTCGTTCGACGGCAGTCCCGAGTAGTCGACCGAGGCGACCTCGGGTCGGGCCTCGAGCCATTCGGCGACGCGCTGCGCGTTCGCAACATGGCGCTCCATGCGCAGCGACAGCGTCTCGATGCCGTGCAGCAACAGGAACGTGCTGGTCGGCGGCACCGTGGGTCCGTAGTCGAGGACCGTGACCGACTTCACGTAGCTCATGAACGTGTCGGCGCCGTACCGCTCGATGAAGGAAGGGGCCCCCTCGAACGACCCCTTCGTGAAGTGCGGGAACCGCTCGGAGTTGGCGGCCCAGTCGAACTTCCCAGCATCGACGATGACACCGCCGATGACTGAGCCATGGCCTGAGAGCCACTTCGAGGTGGAATGGATGACGATGTCGGCGCCCCACTCGATGGGGCGACAGAGGTAGGGGGTCGCGACCGTGTTGTCGACGATGAGCGGCACCCCGGCCTTGGCGGCTACGCGCCCGAGCAGCTCGAGGTCGACGACGTCGTTCTTGGGGTTGGGGATCGACTCCGTGTACACGGCCCGAGTCTCGGGGCGGATGCGCGCGAGCCACTCCTCCTCGCTCGCATCCGCGCGGAGGAACTCGAAGTTCAGGCCCTGCCGCGTGAGGCTGCCGTCGAACAGCTGCCGGGTGCCCCCGTAGAGGCTCGCCGTCGAGAGGATGTGGTCACCGGAGGCGGCCAGCGAGAACAGGGTCATGGCGATGGCCGCCTGCCCGCTCGACACGACGAGCCCGTTCCGCCCACCTTCCAGGTTCGCGATGCGCTTCCCCGCGACGACGTTCGTCGGGTTGTCGCCGCGCGAATAGGCGCGCCCGACGCTCTCGCCGGAGAATCGGGCCTCGGCCTCGTCGTAGGACGGGAAGACGTACCCGGCGCTCTGGTAGATCGGGGTCACGCGTGCGCCGACGTCGCTGTCGACGACCGCGCCGGCGTGGATCTGCCTGGTCGCAAAGGTCTGTTCGTTTCGCTCTTCAATGGCCACAGGGTCAACGTACGGAACTCGCGTCAGCTTGTGGAGCCGCGGCGAAACCTTTGGAAATACGCGAGGGGCCCCGAGCGTTTGCGTGGTTACGTTTCCCACATGCCCTCGCCGACAAGCAGCACCGAGACCACGAGGCGCTTCGACGCCGTCACCCGCGCGGAGCTGGCCCGCCCCGACAGCCGAAAGTGGAGCCTCAACGAGGGCACCATCGGCGCGTGGGTCGCGGAGATGGACTTCGGGACGGCGTCGAACGTGCGGCAGGCGATCCTCGGGGCCGTCGAGAAGGACGAGCTCGGCTATCTCGCCCCACCCACCTGGGCGCGCACGGCGACGGCCGCGTCCGCGTTCTTCGAGCGACGCTATGGCTGGGCGGTGGAGCCCGAGCGCATCCACCACATCGCCGATGTCATGGGCGCCTTCGACGTGTTCGTGCGTCACTTCACGGCTCCGGGCTCTCCGATCATCGTGCCGACGCCCGCGTACATGCCGTTCCTCGTGACCGACGCGTTGCAGGGGCGCGAGACGATCGAGGTTGCGGGAGTGATCGAAGACGAGCGCTGGACGCTCGACTTCGAGGGCATCGAGCGTGCCTTCGCGAATGGGCCGGCCAACGTGGTGCTCGTCAACCCGCACAACCCGACGGGCGCCGTCTACACGAGAGACGAGCTGCTCCGCCTCGCCGACATCGTCGAGCGCGGCGGAGGCCGCGTCTTCGCGGACGAGATCTGGGCGCCGCTCACCCTTGATGGGCCGCAGCACATCCCGTACGCGTCCGTCTCGGCCGAAGCGGCCCGCCACTCGGTGACCTCGACGGCGGCCTCGAAGGCGTGGAACGTCGCTGGCCTGAAGTCCGCGCAGATCATCTTCACGAACGACGCCGATCTCGAGCACTACCGCACGTTCGGCTTCGGAGTCGTGTGGGGCTCGTCGATCCTGGGTGCGTTCGCCGCCGAGGCCGCGTACAGCGACAGCGACGGCTGGCTCGACGAGGTGAACGCGGCGCTCGTCGAGAACCGCGACCTCCTCTTCCGGCTGGTTGCCGAGCTCCTGCCCGGCGTGCGTGCCATCGTGCCCGAATCGACCTACGTGGCCTGGCTCGACGTGTCAGCCCTCGGCATCGATGGCTCACCCGCGAAGTTCTTCCTCGACAACGCCCGCGTCACCCTGACCGCAGGTGCGTCCTGCGGTGCCGATTTCGAGCAGTACGTGCGCATCGTGTTCGCCACCCCGAAGCCGGTGATCGAGGAGATCATCCAGCGCATGGCCGACGCTCTCGCGGCCCGCTAGGGCACCGCACCCTCCCAACGGAGCGGCAGGCGGGCGGGCCTAGGCCCGCTCGCCGAGACCCGATCGCCTAGTTCTGCTCGGCGATGCGCTCGTGGTGGCGGATCACCTCGGCGATGACGAAGTTGATGAACGTCTCCGCGAACTCGGGGTCGAGGTGCGCCTCCTCCGCGAGCTGGCGGAGGCGGAGGATCTGGCGTCGCTCACGGTCGGGGTCTGCGGGCGGCAGGCCGTGCTCCGCCTTCAGCTCACCGACGAGGGTCGTGAACTTGAAGCGCTCGGCGAGCATGTGCACCAGCGCGGCATCGATGTTGTCGATGCTGCCGCGGATCGAGGTCAGCCGGCGCAGCGCTGCATCGTCCGACGTGTGCTGGACCTGCGCGTCGCGAGCGGATGCGGGGGCCTCGACGCCATCGACGTGCTCGTTCCTGACTGCGGGGGCTTCGCTCGATGAGGACATGCCAGGAGCCTAGCGCTGGCTCCGTGTCGCGAGAAATACGCGCCAGGCGCGGCACGGGACCGATACTCCCCGCAACCGTCCCAGGATTGGAGATTGTCAACAATAGACAGCAGGGCTAGCCTGGACGCATGTCGAACCCCACCGAGCCTGCCGACGGCCACCGCCACGACGGCGATCAGCCGGCGCACGACCACGACGGCGGCGAGGCCTTCAGCCCGACGCATCCGTGCGTCGAACGCTCCTCCGAGCTCCACGAGGACCACGGGCACAGCCACGGGCTCGGCGACCACACGACGGCCACGGGCAAGCACCGCAAGAAGCTCATCATCGTCCTCGCCATCACGGCGAGCGTCTTCCTCGTGCAGATCGTCGGAGCCTTCGCCTCGAACTCGCTCTCCCTGCTCGCCGACGCCGGCCACATGCTCACGGATGCGGCCGGCGTCACCGTCGCGCTCCTCGCCAGCTACGTGGCGACGCTCCCCGCATCCTCCCGCCGCACCTTCGGCTTCCAGCGAGCGGAGGTGCTGGCGGCACTCATCAACGGACTCATCCTCGGCGTCATCGCCGTCACGATCTTCATCGAGGCGATCCGCCGATTCGGGCAGGAGGTGGAGGTCGAGTCCGGCATCATGCTCGCCGCGGCGGTCATCGGAGCCGTCGCGAACCTCGTCTCGCTCCTCGTGCTGCGATCGGGCCAGAAGGAGAGCCTGAACGTGCGCGGCGCGTACCTTGAGGTCCTCGGCGACCTGCTCGGCTCGGTGGCCGTCATCATCGCGGCCATCGTCATCTGGGTGACGGGGTGGATGGTCGCCGACCAGATCGCGTCGATCCTCATCGCCGTCCTCATCTTCCCAAGGGCCATCAGCCTGCTCCGCGAGGTGGTGGACGTGCTCATGGAAGCCACCCCGAAGAACGTCGACCTCGACGCCACTCGCAGGCACCTGCGGTCCGTGCCCGGGGTCGTGGATGTGCACGACGTGCATGCGTGGACCATCACGTCCGGCGTGCCCATGTTCTCCGCCCACGTCGTCGTCGCCCCGGAGACGCTCGACGAGCGGGGCCTCGACGCCGTGCTCTGCGAGCTCGACGCGTGCCTCAAGGAGCATTTCGAGACGAGCCACAGCACCTTCCAGGTCGAGCCCGCCACCCATGTCGACCACGCGGCCCACTCGGGTCAGCTCCACAGCTGAGGACGCATCCCATGAGCGCAGCAGCCACGCTTGGCCTCCAGAGCCAGCAGACCTCGGCGATCATCGCCGACCATCTCCGCGAGCAGGTCATCGACGGCTCGTTCGCACCAGGCGCGCAGCTGAACGAAGCGCGCATCGCCGCTGACTACGAGGTCTCGCGCGGGCCGGTTCGTGAGGCGCTGCAGCGGCTCGTCCAGGAGGGCCTGCTCGAGAGCCGCCGCAATCGTGGCGTCTTCGTCCGAGAACTCACCGACGAGGACGCCGCGGAGATCTTCGCGGCCAGGGAAGTGCTCGAGTGCGCGGCCGCCGCCGTCATCGCGGCCAAGTCCCCCGCCGAGCGGGCGAGCATCGCCTCGGCCCTGTCCGCCGTCGTGGCGGAGCTGCACGAAGCCGCCCATGCCGGCGACGAGATCCGGGCACTCCGCATCGACCACGCCTTCCACCGGAGATTCGTCGAGAGTGCAGGCAACTCGCGCCTCTCCCGGGCGTACTCGACCATCGCGACCGAGTCGCTCATCTGCACCTCGCACGCAATCGGCGCGCACCCCGCGCTCGGCGACTTCAGCACCCATCACGAGGAACTCGTCCGCCTCACCGAGCAGGGCGACATCGAGGGCATCCACGAGGCCGTGCACCGGCACCTCACACCGCGCACCGCCTGAACGGGCACCGCGACCGGCGCGCGAGCTCGAGGCACAACGACGAAGAGCGCATGCCCCTGAGGGCATGCGCTCTTCGCACGTTCAGCGTTCCGGGCCGCCGAATGGGAACCCGGAATGCGGGACTTCTAGCCGCTGAGGCCGTCCAGCACAGCTGCCGTTCCGGAGAGGCCGAGGCGTGAGGCGCCGGCTTCGACCATGGCAAGCGCATCCGCCGTCGAGCGGATACCGCCGGACGCCTTCACGCCGAGCCGTTCGCCGACCGTGGCACGCATGAGCGCCACGGCATGGGTGGATGCTCCGCCAGCGGCCGAGAAGCCCGTCGACGTCTTCACGTAGTCGGCCCCCGCGGCTTCGGAAGCCTGGCAGGCGGCGACGATCTCGTCGTCCGTCAGCGCGGCAGACTCGATGATGACCTTGAGGAGTGCGGACGGGGCGGCCTCGCGGACCGCGGCGACGTCCGCCTGCACGAGGTCGGCCCGGCCAGCCTTCAGCATGCCGATGTCGATGACCATGTCGAGCTCGTCGGCGCCGTCGGCGACGGCCCGCGCCGCCTCTGCGGCCTTGATCGCGGAGTGGTGCTTCCCGGAGGGGAAGCCGACCACGGTCGCGATCTTCACCTCGCCCGGGTCTCCCTGCACGGGGAGCATGTTGGGCGAGACGCAGATGGAGAACGCCTTCAGGGCCTTGGCCTCCTCGAGGAGGGCAGCCACCTGCCCAGGGGTCGCGTCGGTCTTCAGCAGCGTGTGGTCGACGATGCCCGCGAGCTCGGCTCGCGTGACCCGGTCATCCGGATGCGACTGTTCGTTCACCTCCGCCATCAGCTGACGATGTTGATCTGCACGTCGACGTTGCCGCGGGTGGCGTGCGAGTAGGGGCAGATGTCTTCGTGCGCGATGCGAGCGACCTCTTGGGTCTCCTCGCTCGACAGGTTCGGCGCGTAGACGTCGTGGACCACCGAGAGCTCGAAGCCAGTGGGCTCGCGCTTGCCGATTCCCACCGAGGTGGAGACGGCGGCGTCCTTCGTGTCCTTGCCGAGCTGCTTTCCTGCCGCGTGGAATGCGCCGAGGAAGCAGGCCGAGTATCCGGCGGCGAAGAGCTCTTCAGGGTTGGTGCCCTCTCCGCTGCCACCCATCTCCTTCGGGGGACGCGTGTCGAGATCGATGCGGTCGTCTTCCGAACGCACGTGGCCGTCGCGGCCACCACCGGAAGCGTGGGCAATTGCGGTGTACACAGGAGTCGTCATGGGTCCATGGAACCACGTCTGCTGACGGACACGCTGAGCCGAGCTCCGCGTTCTCCTTCAGCGGGCTGATCTTCCGTCGACGGGACCCGCCTCGCCCACCAGCGCCTGCCCGGCCTCGACACGTGCACGCAGCCGTTCGCGGACGGTCGACCACTCTGGCTCGATGACGGAGAAGCGGACCGTGTCTCGCCAGGTGCCGTCCGCACGGAGCTGATGACGCCGCAGCACCCCCTCCCGGGCAGCGCCGAGCTTGGCGAGCGCCGCCTGCGAGCGTTCGTTGCGGTTGTCGACGCTGAACTCGACTCTCCCGAAGCCCACCCGGAAGAGGTGGTCGAGGAGCACCAGCTTCGTGGCCGGGTTCACGACGGTCCCCCACACCGCTGGCGTGTAGGCGGTCCACCCGATCTCCGCCGACTCCCTGGCCAGGTCGACGCGACCGATCGAGGTCGTGCCGACAGCCCGCCCGTGCTGCGGCCCGCCGTTGACTCTGACGACGTAGGTGCATCCATTTCGGGGCCCAGGCGTGTAGTTCTCCACCCAGTCGCCCCAGTCTCGACGGTCGGGCATCCCAGCGGGACCCCCACCCCATCCGGAGGCGAACACCTCTGGCACGCAGAGGACATCGCCCAGCTCCGCCCAGCCTGCCGCGCTCGCCGGATGCAGCGAGACGTGCCGGCCTTCGAGTACCTGCGAGGGTTCGAGATGCATACCCTCATGAAACACGATCCGAGCGCGCCGATCGACAGCGACGCGTCCAGCGCCGGGAGGCGCGCTGCGGGTTCGGGCACAGCGGCACGGAATGCCGATTCCGCTTTCGCAGCCTGGATCGGCCCGTCGCAGACCCCGCGAATCGCCAGATCAGGCATGGATTCACGAGCACACCGACCAAAAGACATGTGGACGATCCGAATGGACTAAACGGTTCATTAGCGACACCAGACGCGCGCGTCGGCCCGCCACCACCGTGTTAGCTTCCTCCATGTGGTGAGCGAAACGGCACCGCCCGGGCAACCCCACGAAAGTGAAGCAGCCTTCGGCGGCACAGCCACCACATCCGTGAGATCTCGAGCTGCGGCTCGAGGCGGCGAACGGAACAGAGAGCAACCAAATACTCCCCTCGCCGGCGCGTAACGCCGGGTTCGAGAAACTGCAGCCCGCATCAACACGGGGTGGGCGTCATCGGGGGACGACGCCCGACTGCACTCCTCACCTGGCGACCGCGGCAGGGGACGATGGGCACCAACCTCGGGGGAGGTTGGTGCCCATCACTGCATGCGCGGGCGGTGACGGGCGCCTGAGGTCAGGAGGCTCGGTACCTGCCCGGCCGATGATTGAGCATGATGATGAGACTCAGCACGCCGGCACCGAGCGCCGAGATGAGCACCTGCGACGGGTCGAGGACGGTGAAGGAGGCAAGCACCACCAGCAGGTCGAGCGCGAGCAGCACGTAGCCGGCCCGCACGCCGAACTTCTCCTGCGCCACGAGTGCGACGACGGTGAATCCGCCGAGACTCGAGTTGTGTCGGAACAGGATGAGCAGCCCGACGCCGCACAGGACGTTGCCGAGCACCGCCGCGTAGACGGGAGGCAGCTCGAGAGGCCCAACCCCCGCGACGGATGCATGCAGCGAGGTCAGCACGGAGACGAGCGCGATCGAGACGAGGCTCCTCACGACGAACCGCCAGCCCTTGCCTCGAGCGGCGAGCGCGAAGAACGGCAGGTTCACGACGACGAAGATGACTCCGAATGGAACGGGCAGCACGTACCCGAGCAGCAGCGCCAGGCCGGCGGTCCCTCCGGTGACGAGGCCGCCCGACTTGAGGAGGAAGAGCCCGAACGAGATGACCAGAACTCCGACGGCGAGGCCGGCGATGTCGTCGAGAGCGCGGTGGCGTGGAGGCGCGACGAGTTCAGGCATGCGCCGAGCATGTCGCCCGGGGGTAGTCTGCGCAAGACAAGCTGCGCGGACTGAGCAGTTTGCACGCTCTCCGCACCTGAGGAGGAGATTTGCCCAATCATCGCGGCTTCGACGCCCTTGACGCCCGCATCATCCGGACGCTCGACCGACTCCCCGGCGCGTCCGTGCTCGCCCTCTCGAGAGAGCTCGGCGTCGCCCGGAACACTGTGCACGCTCGCCTGTCGCGGCTCGCCGACGAGGGGATGCTCTCGCCGGAGAGCACCCGCCTCAGTGCCGCCGCCCTCGGCTATCCGCTGACCGCCTTCGTCGCGCTCTCCCTCAGCCAGAATGCCGCCGACGAGGCCTACGAGCGACTCGGCGAGATGGCCCAGGTCGTGGAGGTGCACTCGACGACCGGTGATGCCGACCTGCTGGCGCGTGTCGTCGCCAAGGACACGAGCGACCTGCATCGAGTGACGCGCGCCATGCTCGAGCTGCCCGGCGTCACACGGACGAGCACCACCGTCTCGCTCTCCGAGGTCGTGCCGTACCGGCTGGCGCTCATCCTCGACGACCTCGCAGAGGGCTGATCCGCGCCGGCTCGTCCTGCTTCGTGGGCTCGTCCTGCTTCGGGGCTAGTCCTGCTTCGTGGAGAACGCCGAGTCGAACGCCGCTTCCGACGGGCGGTACGTGGACAGCGTGCGCACGAACCCCAACGCCTCCGGAGCACCCACGAGACGGTCCATACCCGCGTCCTCCCACTCCACCGACAACGGCCCCTCGTACCCGATCGCGTTCAACATGCGGAAGCAGTCCTCCCACGGCACGTCCCCGTGCCCGGTCGAGATGAAGTCCCACCCCCGCCGCGGATCCGCCCACGGCAGATGCGACGACAACCGCCCATTCCGACCATTGCTGAGGCGCTTCTTCGTGTCCTTGCAATGCACGTGATAGATGCGGTCCTGGAAGTCCCACAAGAACCCCACCGGGTCGATGTCCTGCCACACCATGTGCGAGGGATCCCAGTTCAACCCGAACGACTCCCGATGCCCGATCGCCTCCAACGCACGCTTCGTGGTCCAGTAGTCATACGCGATCTCGGACGGGTGCACCTCGTGCGCGAACCGGACCCCGACCTCCTCGAACACATCCAGGATCGGGTTCCACCGATCCGCGAAGTCCTGGTAGCCGGCATCCACCATCGCCTCCGTCGCGGGAGGGAACATCGCCACGTACTTCCAGATGCTCGACCCCGTGAAGCCCGTGACGGTCTTCACACCCAGCGCCGCGGCCAGGCGGGCCGTGTTCTTCAGCTCCTCCGCAGCACGCTGCCGCACCCCTTCCGGCTCACCGTCGCCCCACACCCGGTCGGACACGATGTCCCGATGGCGCTGATCGATCGGGTCATCACACACCACCTGCCCCTTGAGATGGTTCGAGATCGTCCACACTTTGAGACCGTTGCGCTCGAGAACGTCGAGCTTGCCCTGGACGTACTCGGCGTCATCCCACCGCCACGGATCCAGATGATCACCCCAGCAGGCGATCTCCAAGCCGTCATACCCCCACTCCCCCGCGAGGCGAGCGACCTCCTCGAACGGCAGATCGGCCCACTGACCGGTGAACAACGTGACAGGACGAGACATGGACTAGCTCCTCTGGAGTTCTGGTTCGACTGAGGTGTGCGGGGCATCGCTCGGCACGGGGATCGAGACCCACGAGCTGCCGTTTGCCGAGCTCTCCTCGACGGCGGCGAGCACCCGCTGGACGGCGAGGCCGTCGGCGAACGAGGGCGCCGGAGCGCGGCGAGCCGCGATGTCCTCGACCAGCTCGACCGCCTGGTGCGTGAAGGCGTGCTCGTAGCCGAGCCCGTGGCCGGCCGGCCACCACGCCTTGATGAATGGATGGTGCTCTGGCTCGGTGACGATGATGCGCGTGTACCCGGCCGTGGTGGGATCGCCGCTCGCGTCGAAGTACTCGAGCACGTTCATGTCCTCGAAGTCGAAGGCGATCGATCCTGTCGTTCCGTTGATCTCGAGCCTGATCGCGTTCTTCCGACCGTACGCGAAGCGCGTGGCCTCGAACACGGCGATGGCGCCGCCCTGCAGGCGACCGAAGAAGACTGCGGCATCGTCGACCGTGACGGGGCCGCGCTCGGTGCCGCCGGTTCCGGAGAGCCCCGCGAAGTCCTCGGCGACGGGTCGCTCCTTCACGAACGTCTCCACGAGACCCGAGACTCCGCTCAGCTGCTGGCCGGTGATGAAGTGGGTGAGGTCGACGATGTGCGCCCCGATGTCGCCGAGCGCACCCGAGCCGGCCTTCTCCTTGTCGAGACGCCAGGAGAGCGGCGCGTTCTCGTCAGCGAGCCAGTCCTGCAGGTATTGGGCTCGCACCTGACGGATGTCGCCGATGCGACCCTCCGCGACGAGCTGCTGCGCGAGTCGGATCGCCGGCACTCGCCGATACGTGAAGCCGACCATGGCGCGCACGCCGTGGGCCTCGGCGGCGATCGCCGCCGCGTTCATCCGCTCGGCCTCCTCGACCGTGTTGGCGAGCGGCTTCTCGCAGAGCACGTGCTTGCCCGCCTCGAGCGCCGCGATGGCGATCTCGGCGTGCGTGTCGCCCGGCGAGCAGATGTCGATGAGCTGCACGTCGTCGCGAGTCAGCAGCTCCCGCCAATCCGAGGTGCTCGATGCCCAGCCGAGCTTGTCAGCGGCCTGCGCCGCCTTCGCGGCGTTCCGGCCAGCCACGACGCGCATCTTGGGCGCGAGCGGCAGGTCGAAGAAGCGGGGAGCGTTCCGCCACGCCTGCGAGTGCGCGGCCCCCATGAAGGCGTAGCCGACCATGCCGATGCCCAGGTCCGGCTGTGCGTCTTGACTCATTGTTCACTCTTTCGTTCAGGAGGCCAACGCGGGGCGGAGTCAGAGAGGAGGAGAGCCCCGCCCCGCGCGGACAGTGTGAGCAGCTGGTTACGACTCGAACGCCGCGTCGATGTAGTCGCCGACGTTCTCGCTCGTCACGACGGGAGCGTAGAGCTGCACAAGACGCGGGACGCTCTGCGACGTGAGGTCGCCGAGCGAGCGGTCGTGCGCGATGAGGCGGGCCAGCTTGATGCCGTCGGCCGCCTGCGTCGACGGGTAGACGACGGTCGCCTTGACGACGCTGTCACCCTCCTGGATCTCGCGCATCACGTTCGCCGAGCCCGCGCCGCCGACGAGGAAGAACTCGTCGCGGTTGGCGTTCTCGATGGCAGAGAGGACACCGACACCCTGGTCGTCGTCGTGGTTCCACATCGCGTCGATCTGCGGAGCGGCCTGCAGGAGGTTCGTGGCCGCCTGCTCACCGCCCTGCACCGTGAAGTCGGCAGCGACACGGTTCGAGACCTCGAGACCGCAGTCGCCGAGCGCATCCGCGAAGCCCTGGCTGCGCTCCTGGGTGAGCGGCAGGGAGTCGATGCCGGCGATCTCGGCGACCACGGCGTCTGGCTTGTCCGCGAGCTGCTCGCACATGTACGTGCCGGCGCTGACGCCCATGCCGTAGTTGTCGCCGAGCACCGTCGTGCGGGCTGCGAAGGGGCTCGTGAACTCGCGGTCGACGTTGATGACCGGGATGCCCGCCTCCATCGCCTTGGTCGCGACCTCGGTGAGGGCGGCGCCGTCGAAGGGCAGCAGCACGATGGCGTCGACACCGTCGTTGATGAAGCCCTCGATCTGGCTGATCTGGAGGTTCACGTCATTCGTGCCCTCTGCGACCCGAAGCTCGACGTCCTCGTACTTCGCGGCCTCAGCCTCGGCGGCAGACGTGATTGCGCCCATCCAGCCGTGGTCGGCCGCCGGGGCCGAGAAGCCGATGACCAGCGGCTCGCCGGCCGCGTCGTTGTCGGACGCCGTGGCGTTGCCGCCTGCTGGCGCCTCGCCCTCCGCCGCCGGCGGGGTGTTCGAGAGGCAGCCGGTGAGCAGCAGCAGCGCCGAAGCGGCCGTTGCGCCTGCTGCGAGGATCCGGCGCTTTCGGGAAGCTGTCTTCCTGAAGGAACTCGTGGACATGGGGATCTCCTTTGATGCTGCCATGGTGATGGGGTTTGGGTCTGGTGGGGTTCGGTGGGTCTGGAGAGGATGGGTCTGGAGAGGATCGGGCTGGAGGGCCTGCCTCGCGCCCCGTCCCGCGGCTAGGACGTCTTGGCCCGCGACGAGAAGCGCTGCTGGAGGAGGACGGCGATCACGATGATCGCGCCCTTCGCAATGGCCTGCACGGAGCTGTCGAGGTTCGCCTGGATGAAGATGTTCGTGAGGGTGGCGAAGATGAGGACGCCGAGGACGGTGCCGACGATCGTGCCGCGACCGCCGACGAGCAGGGTGCCGCCGACGACGACCGCCGCGATCGCATCCAGCTCGTAGAGCATGCCGTTGGTGGACGAGCCCGCCGTCGTGCGGGCGAGCATCATGATGGACGCGATGCCGGCGGTCAGACCGACCAGCGCGTAGAGGTACATCGTGTGGCGCTTCACCTTGATGCCGGCGAGGCGCGCGGCCTCCGGGTTGCCGCCGACGGCGACCGTACGGCGCCCGAAGGTGGTGCGGTTCAGGAGGAACCAGCCGCCGATCGCGACGAGCACGAAGATCCACACGATGACCGGGATGCCGAGGAGGTCGCCGCGGAAGGTCTCGAGGAACGAGTCGACGTTGACGATCTGCGTGCGACGACCGGCGATGAGCTCCGCGAACCCACGGGCGGCGACCATCATGGCGAGCGTCGCGATGAACGCCACCACCTTGCCGTAGGCGATGAGGACACCGTTGACGACACCGGCGCCGAGCCCGACGAGCAGCGAGGTGAGCACGATGACCCACCATCCCCACGCTTCCGCGTAGGCCTGCGTGGAGAGCGTCGTCGCCCAGACCGAGGCGAGCCCGAGCACGGAGCCGACGGACAGGTCGATGCCGCCCGCCGTGATGACGAACGTCATGCCGATCGAGAGGACGCCGATGATGGACGCCTGGCTCAGCACCACCATGAGGTTGTCGACGCTCGCGAAGCGCTCACCCGCCGAGACCGTGCCCGCGATGCAGAGCACGACGAGCGCCAGGATGAGGCCGAAGTTGCGGGCAGAGCTGCCACGGAAGAAGCCGCCGCGCTTGGCGTTGTCGCTGGCGACCTCGTGCTCCACGCGGGAGCTCTCGTCGGCGGCGGGGGCGATGATCGTGCCGTCCTGGGATGGCGAGCCGCCGCTCGGGGCGGAGGACTGGGGAGTCTGAGTGCTCATGCTGCGCTGCTTTCCATAACCATGTCGAGTACGGCGTGCTCATCGAGAGCGGATGCTGGGCCTTGGTGGACGACTCGCCCTTCGGAGACGACGAGCACCCGGTCGGCGAGGCCGAGGACCTCCGGGATCTCGCTGGAGACGACGACAACCGCCGCGCCTTCGTCGGCGAGCTTGCGTATGAGGGCGTAGATCTCCGCCCGCGCGCCGACATCGACGCCTCGGGTCGGCTCGTCGAGCAGCAGCACGCGGCAGCCGTGCACGAGCCAGCGGGCGAGCATCGCCTTCTGCTGGTTGCCACCCGAGAGCGTGCGGATGTCGCGATCGACGCCAGCCGGCCGCAGGTCGAGGTACTCCGCCTGCTCCTTCGCAGCGCGGCGCTCGTCGCCTTCCTTCAGCCACGAGAACGAGGCGAAGCGCTGGAACGTGGAGAGCGTGATGTTCCGGTAGACGGGCTCGTCGAGCAGGAGCCCCTGGCTCTTGCGCTCTTCCGGCGCGAGGCCGATGCCCGCGTTCACGGCAGCCGTGACCGAACCGCGCGCGAGCGTCTTGCCCTCGACCGTGACCGTGCCGCCCGTCGCCTTGCGTGCGCCGTAGATGGTCTCCATGATCTCGCTCCGGCCGGCACCGACGAGCCCCGCGAATCCGACGATCTCGCCAGCGGAGACGGTGAACGAGACGTCCGAGAACGTGTCAGCGAGCGCGAGGTCCTGCACGTCGAGCAGCACGGGCGCATCCGATGGGAGCTCAGGGGAATCGGGGAACAGGTACTCGACCTTGCGGCCGGTCATGAGGGTGATGAGCTCCGAGGTCGGAGTCTCG
This sequence comes from Pseudoclavibacter sp. Z016, assembly GCF_002931215.1. Classification (NCBI taxonomy): domain Bacteria; kingdom Bacillati; phylum Actinomycetota; class Actinomycetes; order Micrococcales; family Microbacteriaceae; genus Pseudoclavibacter; species Pseudoclavibacter sp. Z016. The sequence goes on along the minus strand of NZ_PSTU01000003.1, from coordinate 118,850 downwards.
CTGACCGGCAGGTTCTGGGCGACCGTGCGGCCGTCCTTGAGCACCGTGATGCGATCGCCGATCGTGCGGATCTCCTCGAGCCGGTGCGAGATGTAGATGATCGCGACGCCCGCCTTCGTGAGCTCCTCGACCACGCGGAAGAGGTTCGCGACCTCCTCGGAGTCGAGCACCGCGGAGGGCTCGTCCATGACGATGATGCGGGCCTCGTGCGAAAGCGCCCGAGCCATGGAGACGATCTGCTTGCCAGCGGCGGAGAGCTCGCCGACCTCGGTCGTGGGTGAGATCTCGGAGTGCCCGAGCCGCGCCAGGATCTCCTTCGTCCGCTGCTTCGCCTCGGCACGCCTGGAGACGCCCGCGGTGTCGAGTTCGTGCCCGAGGTACACGTTCTCCGCGACGGTCAGGCCGTCGACGACGTCGAGCTCCTGGTACATCGTGGCGATGCCGAGCCCGAGTGCAGCGACTGGGTTGGGGATGGTGATGGGCTCGCCGTCCAGGAGCAGCTGGCCCTCGGTGGGCTGGTGTGCGCCTGCGAGCACCTTGATGAGCGTCGACTTGCCTGCGCCGTTCTGGCCGAGGAGGCAGTGGACTTCGCCGGGGAGGACGTCGAGGTCGACGCCGTCGAGCGCCCGAGCACCTGGGAACTGCTTGACGATGCCACGCATCTGCAGGAGGGGGGAGGGACCCGATGTGGGGTCTTCGTTGACCATGTGTCGAAAGCTACCGTCACTTTTGTCGACGGTCAAGCAAAAGTGTCTTGCCTGTTGCACAATTGAGATACGCCGCCACACAGAAGCGTCGCAGTCACCGAAGACGGGCAGAGCGGTAACGTGGCGAAGTCGGCTCCCGCCGACCCCCGACCCGAGAGAGAAGACGCGCATGGTCATCGAGCAGCTGCCGAAGCCGGCGTCGCGCCAGCCTGGCCCCGGAGAGCTCTTCCAGATGCTCCGCGACGGCGCCCCCCGCACGCGCGCTGAACTCGCATCCGTCACCGGCCAGGCCCGCTCCACGGTCGCGACCCGCATCGACATGCTCATGACGGCGGGCCTCATCGTGACCGTCGGCGAGGCCCACTCGACGGGCGGCAGGCCCCCCGCCGTCTTCGCCTTCTCCCCCGAGAGCAGAGTTGTCCTCGCCGTCGACCTCGGTGCGACCCACGCGAGAATGGCCCTCACCGACCTCGCCTCGAACATCATCGCCGACTCGGAGGACAAGCTGCCCATCGACCTCGGGCCGGACGCGGTGCTGGCCTGGGTGTGCACGAAGGGCGACGAGATGCTCGCCGCGTCGAACCGCGGGCGCCGCGAGCTCGTGAGCGTCGGCGTCGGCCTCCCCGGGCCCGTCGAGTTCAGCTCCGGCCGACCCATCAACCCGCCCATCATGCCCGGCTGGGACGACGCCGACGTCGCCGGCAGGCTCGGCGCCCACTTCGACGCTCCTGTGCTGGTCGACAACGACGTCAACATCATGGCCCTCGGCGAGCACCGGAGCGAGTGGCCCGAGGTCTCCGACCTGCTCTTCGTCAAGGTCGCGACCGGAATCGGCTCCGGCATCATCGCGGACGGCTCGCTGCGACGCGGCGCCAGAGGTGCCGCTGGCGACATCGGGCACATCGCCGTGCCCGGCGCCGAGAGCATCCCCTGCAGGTGCGGCAACCTCGGCTGCCTCGAAGCCGTCGCCGGGAGCGACGCAATAGCCCGAAGGCTCCGCGAGGAGGGCATCGAGGTGTCGGGCAGCGGGCAGATCGTGGCGCTCGTGCGCTCGGGAGACCTGAGCGCAGCCCGGGCCCTCCGTCAGGCCGGCCGCGATGTCGGCACCGTGCTCGCCGCCTGTGTCAGCATGCTCAACCCGTCGATGATCGTCATCGGCGGGAGCATCGCGGAGGCGGGCGAGCAGCTCATGGCCGGCATCCGCGAAGTCGTCTACTCGCGCTCACTGCCGCTCGCGACGCAGCACCTTCGGGTCGTGGCGTCGCGAGCCCGAGGCGACGCCGCGATCCTCGGCGCCAGCGCCCTCGCCATCGACCACGTGCTCTCGGCCGACGCCATCGACGCCGCCCTCGCCTAGCCGCTCCCACCGGCGTGCCCCGGCGACGCCATCGAGCGACACAGATCGTCGACTCTCGGACAGACGGACGCGGTGCAGCGGCCAGCAGCGCACCGCGGACTACGCTGGACCGGTGCCAGAATCGCCGCGGGAGAGTCCTTTCCTGGAGCAGACAGCACCGCATCTCTCCCGAGCGGTGAGCCAGAACAGCAAGGGGAGTGCATGAACGACCGGCAGCCAAGGGCAGCGCACGCAATCGCCTGCGATCCGAGCACACCGTTGCAGGTCCTCGTCGATCTCGCCGCCCAGCGCTGGGACCTCCATGCGCTCATCGCCGCGAACCCAGCCGCTTCCCCCGAGCTCATCCGCTGGATCCGAGGCGTCAACCCGACGCTGTCGACCGGACGAACGCCCGGTCACCAACCAGCGGCGTCAGCAGCAGGTCCAGCACTCGCACCGGCGACAGCACCGCACGTGTCTCGCCGAAGCCGCGGAGTCGGCGGCTGGCTCGCCGGGTGCGGATGCCTGGCCGTCGTGGCCATCGTGGCCGTCGTCGTCTTCGCCGGTTTCGGCGCGCTGCTCTTTTCCGGGGGTGATGAGACGGGCGGCTCCTCCAGCGTGGCGACACCCGATGCTGCCCCCACGGCAGACTCCGAGATCGACACCCAGCGCGCGCTCTACGCGGACGAACGCGCCAAGATCGACGAGCTGTCCCTCGAGTTCGAAGAGTCTCCCGTCGCCTGGCTCGTCGCTGAATTCGAGTGGTTGTTCCGGCAGGACGAGAAGATGGCTGATCCGAACCTGCTCGAGTACACCGCGCAGACGATCGCAGCGCAGGCGAAGACCTTCCGAGAGGGACTCGAGGTCAGCGTCGCTGAGGCTCAAGCCCGGCGCGTGAACACCAGCGGCTTGGTCACGGAGAGCATCGTGGACACGGCAGGCAAAGGGTTTATCGACGTGCAGTGGGATGCGGCAACCGCGTGCACGGCCGACGATCGGGAGGACTGGCGCACGACAGGGTGCATCACGAAGGAGGACTCGCTCACCGTGCACCTGCTCCCGGAGAGCGAGCTCGGCGAGTGGTCGAGCAAGTTCACCGTCGTGCACGAGCTGGCCCACGTCTACCAGCGTGCCGACAACGCCAGCGTCTTCGACTATCGCGGCGAGTACAACGACCTGCTCGCGCAGGGCCTGTTCCAGGGCAGTGCCGAAGCCATGGCCGACTGCTACGCCTTGACCTACTACGGTGAGTGGTCGCTCACGAACGGCGACACGACCATCGGCTACGGCTACGTGTGCGACGAGAACGAGCGTTCAGCGATTCGAACCTGGGCGTCGAACCTGAACGCGCCCATGCAGTAGCGCGCCTAGGGAACCAGCCGATCGCTTGCCCAGGAGTCGACTCCTCGTGTGTGGCGGCAGCGGATGTGCTCAGCGCCGGAGAGGTCGACCGCGTCGATCGCGTCGACCGTGACCCGGACCCACGCGAAGCGCTCGAACGCAGCCTCATCGCCCGTCCCCCGAGCATCGGAGTCCCCCTCTGCCAGCCGAGTCCCGGGCACCTCAGGCTTGTCGTAGAGCCGCTTCGACCCCGCCCCGAGCCCGTCCCAGATCTCGCGCCGGACGGCAGTGTCGGCGACGACCTCCGCGCGGCCGCCCAGGCGCAGCTGCACGTCGCGCTCCGGATCGTAGAACGTGAGGGCCGCTCGCTGGTTCTCGGCCAGCTCCCCGACCTTCGCCGTCCGACTGTCCGTCGCGAACGCCACGACGCCGCGCCGCTCATCCACGGCTCTCAGGATCACGGCACGGACGCGGGGCTCGCCGCCCGACGCCACGGTGCCGAGGTAGCCGAGCGTGAACGGCGTGCGCCCCGTCGTGGCTGCGACGAGCGACGCCCACACCTCACCCATGTCGCCAACATCGAGGCTGCGCTCGACGCTCACGGCAGGATCGAATCGACGTAGCCGCCGTCGACGCGCAGGGCGCCTCCGGTCGTCGCCGAGGCCAGCGGCGATGCCAGGTAGGTGACCAGGTGCGCGATCTCCTCCGGCTCGATGAGACGCTCGATGAGCGACTGCGGCCGGTGCCGTCGCATGAACTCCCGCTGCGCGTCGTCCCAGGCGAGGTCGTCGCCCACGAGCTCCGCCACGAACGCCTCGACGCCGCCGGTGTGCGTCGGCCCCGCGATGACGGCGTTGACGGTCACCCCGGTGCCCTTGACCGCCTTCGCGTAGCCGCGCGAGACCGCGAGCAGCGCCGTCTTGGTCATGCCGTAGTGGATCATCTCCTCGGGAATCACGACGGCTGAGTCGCTCGCGATGGAGATCACCCGCCCCCAGCCGCGCGACGTCATGCCCGGGAGGTACTCGCGCATGAGACGGGCGGCCGACAGCACGTTCACCTCGAAGTAGCGCAGCCACTCCTCGTCGCTGATCTCGAGAGCGGGCGTGCTGCCGTAGATGCCGAGGTTGTTGACGAGGATGTCGAGGTCAGGGAACGCAGAGCGGACGACGGCCGCGCCCTCCGCCGTCGCGAGGTCGGCGGGCACCCCCTCGATCGTCGCGTCTGGCACGCGCCCGCGCAGCTCGGCGACGGCCGACTCCACGCTGGCGGCTCCGCGCCCGTTCACGATGACGTGCGCGCCAGCGGCGGCGAGATCCGCGGCGATCGCAAGGCCGATACCCTGCGTGGAACCCGTGACGAGGGCCGTACGGCCCGAGAGATCGATGTGCATGCGCCGATCCTGGCACCACCGCCTGACCGGTCCGTGCAGATCTCGCCGGCCGGTCAGGCCAGGTCGTCGAGGGCGTCGCGGGCGACTCGCAGCGCGTCGTTCTGGCGGGCGCGGATGCGCGTCCGGAGCTCCCCGAGCACGGCGACGGCGTCGCGGTCCTCTGCACCCGTCTCTCCGCGCTCTTCCTCCTGCGCGGACTGACCGAGCTGCTCGCTCAGCACGCCGAGCTCCTCGTCGAGCATCGACGAGTCCTGCAACTCGCCGAAGGCCTGCGCGAGGCGCTTCCACTCCTTGCGCTGCTTCTTCGCCGTCGCGTCCGGCAGCTCGTCGATGGCCTCGTAGCCGTAGCGAACCGACTTCGCGGCCTTGCGCACGTCGTGCCAGCGTTCGAGCTTCTTCGGCTTCTTGCGGGCGCGTTCCGTCCGCTTCTCGACCGTGGCGATGGCGGTGCGGGTCAGGCTCCGCATGGTGCCGAGGGCGCGCCGATCGGCGAGCCCTGCGAACGGGGGCGCGGTGACGAAGGAGACGAGGCTGTCGTGCAGCGCGTCCCAGCGCTCCCCATCGAGTTCCGTCCGGAAGGACGCGAGGGTGGCTGCGTGCCGGTCGCCGATGAGCGCCTCGATCCGCGCTCTGGCGACGTCGACGGCCCCCGCGCCCGCCTCGAGGTGTCCCGCCGAGTCGAGTTCGGCGAGCACGAGCTCGCGGAGGACCTCCGCATCACGGGGAGCCCCCAGCACGCCCCCAGCCCACTTGAGCTCCCCGGCGAGCGACGCGACCGCATCCGCCTCGAACAGGGCGCCGAAGACCTTGAGGAGGCTCCGCAGCCTGCGCAGGGCGACCCTCGCCTGGTGCACCGCGTCCGGCGCATCGATGCGGGCCGCGGCCTCCTGCTCCTGGAACTCGCCGAACCGCGACGCGATGGCGAAGACGACCGCGTCGCCGGCCGTCCCCTGCCCCGTCGGCGCCTGCGCGGGCTGGACCCCGTCGAGGCTGCGAACGAGCTTGGAACGGTGGATGGACGGGGTGAGGCCGGCGTCGAAGAGCACCGCCTCGATCTCGTCGAAGACCCGGATCGATGCGCCGTCCGCCAGCTCGACCTCGAACTCCCGCCACTCGAGCGTGCGCTCCTCGCCGATGCGGACGACCCTGGCGTGCACGACGTCGTCGCAGATGAGCGCGGCGAGCGCGTCGTCGTCATCCCGCGCCCCGCCGGCCGACCACGCGCCGCCGCCACGCACCTCAGTGGTCGTGCGCGTCGTCGTGAGCTCCACGAGCGGAAGCACGGGGCGCTCGCCGATGATGTCCGCGAACTCGGCGCGCAGCTCCGGCGGGATCCGCCGCGGGGCGCCCACGGGCGCGTGGACCTCGATGCGCTCGTCGCCGCTGCGCGGACGCTTCAGGTGCCACCCCTCGTCGTCGCCACCCGTGCGGCGACGCAGCACGCAGCGGGCGTCGAGGATCGCTAGCTCGGGAGTGTCGACATACTCGGCGACGAGGGTCTCCGTGACCGGCTCCCCTGCTCGGAGCCCCGCGCCGAGCTTCGAGAGCTCGGGCTCCCCCGCCCCCTCGGGAATGTCGTACTTCCGCTCGATCTCGCGCTGCTCGGAGGTCGTCCGAACCTGATCGTTCTTCGACTCGATGCTCATTCGGAAAGGCTAGCTCCCGGAGCCCAGCGCGGCCCTCATGAGCGGGAGCTGCATCGGCAGGCGAGCAACGGAGACGACAAACGCGACGACCGACGAGGCGGTGCGCTTCCGCCACGCCCGGCGGCCCAGGTCGACGCTCATCTGGGCGTTGGCGGGCCAGACCGCGAGCAGCACGGCCGCGCTCGCGAGCCCCGCGATCGACCGTGTCGACGGGCGCACGAGCCCCGCCGCGCACGCCAGCTCGGCGACGCCGGAAGCGACCACCAGCTCGCGGCTGTGCCCCCGCAGCGGTTTGGGGATGATCGGTTCGAAGACGGCGGGCTTCACGAGGTGGATGACGCCGGAGACGGCGAAGGGAAGGACGACGATCCACGGGATGGCCCCGCCGTGTCCGCGGGAGCGGCGTTCGAGTGTTCTGGACGACATGGAAGCATCTTGCCCGGCGCTCCCGAACGTCACCCAGTCGCCACCCTCCGGGGTCCGCTAGCCCTCTTGGACTTCCTCGGCGAGGAAGGCGAGGGCTGCGGCACGGAAGTCACGCGAGCCTGGAGCGTTGAAATGGTGGCGGTCCGGGATCTCGAAGAAGCGGGCCTTGGGCGTCGCCGCGGAGAGTGCCTTGGACCCCTCGATGATGCCGTCGCGGGACCCGGTCGCGAAGAGCACCGGCTGCTGCGGCACACGGCCGAGGTCGGGGTCGGCCTTGCCGGACGCGCGCATCCCTTCGGCGATCGCGAGCAGCGCCCGCAGGTCGTTGCCTCCGACGCGCTCCGTGAGGGCGAGGTAGTTCTGCGTCACCGGGTCCTGCACCGGGGTGCCGTGGTCGATGAGCTCGCGCACCTGATCGATATCGAGGCGCCCGAGCGGCACGCCATCCGGGACTCCCCCGAGCACGACCCGCGGGATGCGGTCGGCGAAGTCCTGTGCGACCTCCCAGCCGACGCGCGCGCCGAGCGAGTAGCCGACGTACAGCGCGGTGTCGACGAGGTACGCGTCGAGCACGGCCTCGACGTCGGAGGCCAGCGTGCGGATGTCGTAGTCGCGCCCCTCGTAGGGCTTGTCGCTCTGCCCGTGCCCGCGCTGGTCGAGGCCGAGCACGCGGTAGCCGGCGCGCAGCAGGTCGCGCACCCAGCCCGTCGCCACCCAGTTGTCCTTCGTGCTCGACGCGAAGCCGTGCACGACGATCACCGTCGGCGCGTCCACATCTCCCCACGTGTACGTGGCGATGCGGTGACCGTCGCCGACCATCACGAACTGGGGGTCTGGGAGGACGGTCAGGGCTGCGGGGGCGCTATTCACGTCGTCGATTGTCTCAGGCGTTGAGCGCTTGCCCGCACACGGGCGCTGACGGCGCTGCCCGCGCTGCCCGCGGTCAGTCGATCAGGTCGTGGATCTGGATGATCTCGTCGCGCTTCGGGCCGACGCCGATCGCGGAGATGCGGGCACCGGAGAGGCGCTCGAGTGCCTGCACGTAAAGCTGCGCGTTCTCGGGCAGCTCCTCGAAGGTGCGGCAGCCGGAGAGGTCCTCGGTCCAGCCGTCGAAGTACTCGTAGATGGGCTTCGCGTGGTGGATGTCCGACTGCGAGACGGGCATCTCGTCGAAGCGGACGCCGTCGACGTCGTAGGCGACGCAGACGGGGATGCGCTCGATGCCGCTGAGCACGTCGAGCTTCGTCATGACCAAGTCGGTGACCCCGTTGATGCGGGCCGTGTAGCGGGCGACGGGAACGTCGTACCAGCCGGTGCGGCGCGGGCGTCCGGTGGTGGTGCCGAACTCGCCGCCGCGAGTGCGCAACAGCTCACCCCACTCGTCGAACAGCTCGGTCGGGAAGGGGCCGGCTCCGACGCGCGTGATGTAGGCCTTGACGATGCCGATGATGCGGTTGATCTGGGTCGGGCCGACACCGGCGCCCGTGGATGCGCCTCCCGCGGTCGAGGACGAGGACGTCACGTACGGGTAGGTGCCGTGGTCGACGTCGAGCATGGTCGCCTGGCCGCCCTCGAAGACGACGTTGCGGCCCGCGTTGAGGGCGTCGTAGAGCTCGAGCGAGGTGTCGCCGACCATGGGACGCAGGCGCTCGGCGTGGAGGAGGAGCGCGTCGACGATCTCGTTGACCGTGATCGCGCGACGGTTGTAGACCTTCACGAGGAGGTGGTTCTTGCCGAAGAGCGCTGCTTCGACCTTCTGGCGGAGGATGTTCTCGTCGAAGAGGTCCTGCACGCGGATGCCGATGCGGTTGATCTTGTCGGCGTAGGCGGGGCCGATGCCGCGTCCGGTGGTGCCGATCTGGCGCTTCCCGAGGAACCGCTCGGTGACCTTGTCGAGCGTGGTGTGGTACCCGGTGATGAGGTGCGCGTTCGCGGAGACGCGCAGCTTCGAGGTGTCGACGCCGCGCGCCTCGAGGTGGTCGATCTCGTGGAAGAGCACGTCGAGGTCGATGACGACACCGTTGCCGATGACGGGGGTCACGCCTGGGGTGAGGATTCCGGAGGGCAGCAGGTGCAGCGCGTACTTCTCGTTACCGATCACGACCGTGTGGCCGGCGTTGTTGCCGCCGTTGAACTTCACGACGTAGTCGATGCGGTCGCCGAGGAGGTCGGTTGCCTTGCCCTTGCCTTCGTCGCCCCACTGGCCGCCGATGATTGCTACGCCTGGCATGTGTCGCCCCTGTTCTGTCGGATCGGCGCAGCTCGCGCCTGTCGTGTGCGTGGCGTGAGCCGCGCGGTCGGCGGACCGACTCGGCGGCCCTGCCTTGTTCCCTGCTTGTCTGCTGGTGCGGATGCGCCGCTAGCTCGCCGCGTGCATCCGCTCGATCTCGGTGATCGCCTGCGGGTCGGCGTCGTGGAGCAGGCTGGCGAGGCGCTCGGGCTCGCCCTCCTCGCCGATCTCTGCTGCGCTTCGTCGGAGCGCGTAGAACGCGCGCAGGACTCCCTTGTTGGGGTCGTGCGACCACGGCACGGGGCCCTGGCCTCGCCACCCGGCCTTGCGAAGGGCGTCGAGCCCCCGGTGGTAGCCGACGCGTGCGTAGGCGTACGCGCCGATCGTGTTGCCGTCGGCGTGCGCGGCGTCTGCGAGGGTCGCCCACGCCAGCGATGAGGCCGGGTGCTTCTCGACGATGGCTGCAAGCGCGGCCTGGTCGTGGGGCAGGTTGGACAGGTCGTCGACGACCTCTGGCTCAGCCGCAAGGCGCGTCTCGGGGATGCCGAGGAGATTCGTTCCGGTCACGGGAGCCGATTCTATCCTGTGCTCGTTTCGGGGCGCGCTCGAGAAGTGAAGCTGTGGAGAAGCGCGACTCAGAAGACCGGGTCAGCGCGCTGGGAAGATCGCGCACGTGCTGGTCGCCGTAGCGAGGAGCACGTCGGCGGAGTCCCTGAGCTCGGCTTCGACGAACGCCGCCCTCGCCCCTGACTTCACGACGCGACCGCGCACCCGGACGGGGCCCGTCTCCACGGTCATGGGGCGCAGGAAGCTGACCTTGATCTCGAGGGATGTGTAGGCCTGCCCCGGGCGGAGCGTCGTGTGGACTGCCGTGCCGCACGCCGAGTCGAGGAGCGTCGCCGCGAATCCGCCGTGCACGGTTCCGATGGGGTTGTAGTGCGACCGGTCGGGAACACCCTCGAAGATCACCTCGCCCTCGGCGAAGCTCACGACGGTCATGCCGAAGTGCTGCGCGATCGGAGCGATCTCTGCACCGTTCGCGAGGTGAGCCCTCAGCTGCTCGAGGCCGGTCATCGAAGTCGGGTCGGTCATGTCGCTCCTTTGCGCCATGGCATCCGGAGATGGATGCGCACCGAAGAGCCTCGCACCCATCGGCTGGCACTTCGAGAGCCTTGTGGCGACCATCCAAGTGGCCGCTCGCGCTACCAGGGGAGGAAGGCGAAGAACGAGACCGCGATTCCGATCGAGATAGTGGCACCCACGAAGCAGAGCGCAAGAAGCTCCCCGGGCATGATGGTGCGCTGGTAGACGTCCCAGTAGCGCTCTTCTGCCCGTCGTCGAGCGGCGGCTACGGCACTGCGGTTGAGCCTGCGTCGTTGTTTGAGCACATAGGTAGCTTATTTAACTAAACAAAGCCGAAGACGGGGGTTGACTCTCGAGGAGGCACCCACTAGTGCTGCGGAGCGCCCTGCGGCTCGGCCGCCTCGACCGAGCCGACCATGCCGGAGAGGAACTTCGCCACCCCGTCGAGCTCCTCGGTCGTGAGCGAGTCGACGACCGCGATCATGCGCTGGTGCATGAGGCCGAGCGTCTCCCGCACCTCACGGTCGGACTCCGCGGTCGACGCGATGATCGAGGCCCGCCGATCGGTGGGGTGCGGCCGCCGCTCGACGTGACCGCTCTTCACGAGGCGATCGACGAGGCCGGTGACAGATGCGGAGGAGATCTTGAGCCGCTCCCCCAGGTCCTTCTGCACGACGACCTTGCCCTGGCGCTGCTGCTGGAGCAGGAAGCGAAGCGCGAGGAGGTCGTTCTCGTTCATCCGCATCGACGAGCGCGTCCGCGCTCGCATCTTCGCCTCCGCTTCGCGGTAGTCGCGCAGCAGGTTGAGCACGTCGACCGAGGTCGCATGCTCTCCGCCGGTCGGGTACCAGTACCCGGACGAGCGCTCAGCGGGCGTGTGCGCCATGGTCCTCCTCGTGGTGGCGCCGTCGACGCCATGAAACTAGTTCAACAAACTAGCAAAAATGGGTGCGCCCCGGTGCGGAAACGACAGACAGAGCCCCCGCTGGCAGGTTTTGCCCGAGATTTCCGCTCGTGACGCCCGCGGAAGTTCCGCGACCACGGAGAGCACGCGGATGTCGGTGGCTGGTGAGACTGTTCCTGAACGGAAACGAAATGGGGCTGAACGTGACCACACTCACCGCCGACGACCGCTGGGGCATCCAGCAGACCCTCGCGCTCTACGGGCACTTCGTCGACAACGGCGAATGGACCCTGCTCGACTCGGTCCTCGCTCCGGATGCGCGCATCGAGAGCCCTGCTGGCGAGTTCACTGGCGCATCAGGAGCGAGAGCCTTCGAGCAGCAGCTCGCGGCCTCGCTCGGCGGGCACCTGCCCTCCCACCACACCATCAACACGGTCATCCGGGCTGGCGAGGCCGCCGGGTCGGCCGTCGCCTGGAGTCGCTACGTGCTCGTCACCTACGAGGCATCCGCCGCAGGCGGCGACTACCTCGACACCCTCGAGGAACGCGACGGCACGTGGGTCATCACGAGCCGCCGCATCACGGAGCGAAACCGCGAGCGCCCGAGCGGACAGTACTCGGCCGAGGGCGCGGAGTCCTTCGCGAGCTTCGAGTCGTCGCGATGACAGCGCAGAGCCCGAGCGCCGTGGCAGCGCAAGTGCCTGCCGCCGACGCCGCCGAGGTCCTCGACGTGCTCGCCCGCTACGGGCAGGTCATCGACAACCGCGACTGGGATCACCTGCGCAAGGTATTCACGGAGGACTTCTCCTTCGGCACGGGCCCGAACGCGGTGCGCGGTGACGAGGCGCTCGCCCGGGTCATCAACACCGTGCAGCCGTACCACCCGCATTACACCACCGACACCGTCCTCCATCGGGTCGACGCCGACACCATCACGTCCTGGTCGAAGTTCCTCCTCGTGCGAACGGACGGCACGACGGCGAGCGGCGACTACATCGACACCTTCGTCCGCACTGCAGACGGCTGGCGCATCAGGGTGCGCGACGTGAGCCGCGGCTCACGCCCGCCGAGCGACCCGGGCGGCGCTTCGACTCGCACCTTCTCGTCGGAGCGCTGGCTGTCAGTGGTCAGCTGAGAAAGTCGCGGGACACGGAGCGCGGCGCCAATATCAGTCGATGCAGGGGCCCTCATGATCGAAGTGGGTGCCACGGAGCTGGCATGAGGCCGCTTCTTGATCACTGCGGTCTACGCCCGCCTTTCCGGCGAAGTCCATGACGATAAAGTTCGACTGCGCCCCGTCTGCAAGCCCATCAGCGAACTCGGCGGCCTCGTCGCGCGTCGCGAAACGGTAGTAGTCAGCCTGATCCGTCGACCAGGCCTCAAGACAGTCGATCTCTTCGCCGCAGGCCGACTCCGTGATCTCCACGGGGTCGCTGGCGTAGTCGGGGCCCGTGTACTCCGCGTCGACCACCGCTTCCCTGATCGTGAGTCCGTATTGTGGGATGAAGATTGAGCATCCGCTCGTCGAGAGCAACGCGGCTGCGCAGAGGCCGGAGATCAGACCCGCGCGAAGTGCGCGCGTTTTCATCGCTGGTCCGCCTGATGCACGGGGCCAGAGCCGTTCGCCTCCCCCGCGGAACCGACACCTGGCTCAGGCGGGGCGCCAGGCACACCAGGCGGGTAGACCGCGTCCGAGGCCGGAACGTACGCCGTCCAGCCGGGGTCAGCCTCTGCACCCAGAGCCCCGTAGGTGACGGACCCCGTGCGGTCGCCTTCCGCTGTGGAGATGATCTCCACCCCGCCCTCAGTGGCTTCGTCGCCGCTCGGCTCCGTGCCGTCGCCGAGGAGGCGCCTCGTGAGCGCGGACTGCGCCGACATCAGCTCGTCGAGCTCGAACAGCAGGATCTCGTCGTCCGGCTCGACGCCATGCCGTGCCGCCGCGAGCACCGCACGGCGGATGAGCTCCTTGGCGAACGACCCGGTGGTCTGCTCGGCACGACCCGACGCCTCCAGGAGCGCTTCGTCGCTGAACGGCAGGCCCGCGGCGTACTTCTCGAGCAGACGGTAGCGCTCCGGCCCGCCTGGCAGCGCGATCTCCACGGCCAGGTCGACGCGACCGGGACGCGAGACGAGCGCCCGCTCGAGCACCTGCACCCGGTTGGTGGTCATGATGAAGGCGACGTCGGCATCGCCGTCGAGGCCATCAAGCGCGTCGAGCACCTCGAAGAGCAACGGCTGCGGGGACGCGTGGCGTTCCATGGCAACGAGGTCGATGTCCTCGAGCACCACGATCGACGGCTGCAGGGTGCGGGCCAGTTCGGCGGCCGCGCCGATGTGCTGGATGCTCGACCCGGTCAGCAGCACGGCCGTCACCCCCTCCGTGCGGCTCAGGAGATGCCTGACCGTGAGCGTCTTCCCGGTCCCAGGCGGGCCGTACAGCAGCACGCCTCTCTTCAGGTGCTGGCCCGCGGCGAGCAGGACCTCACGCTGCCGCCCGATCTCGATCACGTGCGCCACCACTGATTCGAGGACGCCGTACGGCAGGATCACGTCGGTCTCGGCGACGTTCGGGCGCTCCAGGAAGGACGCGCCAGCGTCCATCCGGTAGTCGCTGTTCTCGAACGCGAGCACCTTGCCGCGCAGCACGCTGCGCTCGATCATGAGGGCTCGAACCTCGCCGAGGAGATCGGAGACGAGCGAGGGGTCTGCGGCGGTGAGCACCTCGAGCTGCCCCTGCGGTCGGCCCATGTCGGGGCGGGATGCGCGCTGCATGACCACAACTCGGGCACCACGGTAGGTGAAGAGTCGTGCACCGAAGCTCACGACCTGTCGTGTCGACCTGGGCCCTGTCGCCTTCTCGGCGAACTCGGCGGGCCCCGACCTGAACGGCATGTGCGGGCTCGAGATGAGCTCCGCGAGGCCGGCGTGCGCGTGGGCGGAGCCACCGGCGACACCGACGAGCCTCGCTTCGCCGCGGGCGGCGATCTCCTCAAGTGCGATATCCGCGTCGACGATCCGGTAGCTCGCAAACTCCTCGACGACAACCGGGAGCGCCTCGGCGTCGGCGCCGAGGAAATCGCTCAGCTCGCCGCCGAAGGGCGTGCGCACGACTTGGACCTCGGCCGGCGTCTCGTTGACGCGTTCGAGGAACCGCTTGAACGCACGGAAGAACTGGACATCGTCGTGTGACTGCTCGCTCATGCCATCCCCTGCCTGCGGGCGAATCCCGCCGCTCCAGAGCCTAGAGCCGCATCGCCGGAGAGGCACCCTGTAAATAAACGATATTCAGTTAAATCGGCCCGAACCCTGGGTTTCCAAGGCCCCATCTCCTAGGCTTCACCCAATCGCGCGATGCTGCGCGCACGCATCCAATGTCTGGAGTGAGTTTGAGCACCTACGTAGTCGTGAACCCAGCCACCGGCGAGCAGGGACAGGAATTCCCGCTCGTCACATCCGAGGGCATCGAGACCGCCCTGCAGAGCCTCGACGGCGCCTACCGGACCTGGTCGAAGCCGAGCACCGTCGCAGAGCGCGCCGCCCTCATGAGCCGGGCAGCCGAGCTGCACCGCGAGCGCCGCGAGGCCCTCGCCGAGATCATCACGAAGGAGATGGGCAAGCCCATCGAGCAGTCCTACGGGGAGGTCGACTTCAGCGCCGACATCCTGCAGTACTACGCCGACAACGCGGAGAACTTCCTGAAGGACGCCCCGATCGAGCTGCTCGGAGGCGAAGGCACCGCCCTCATCCGCCGCTCCGCCCTCGGTCCCCTCCTCGGCATCATGCCCTGGAACTTCCCGTTCTACCAGGTCGCTCGCTTCGCCGGCCCGAACCTCGTGCTCGGCAACCCGATCCTGCTGAAGCACGCCGGCCAGTGCCCCGAGTCGGCGACAGCGCTCCAGCAGATCTTCGCCGACGCCGGGTTCCCCGAGGGTGCCTACGTCAACATCTTCGCCACCAACGAGCAGATCGCCGACATCATCGCCGACGACCGCATCCACGGCGTCTCACTGACCGGCTCGGAGCGCGCGGGCGCCGCGGTCGCCGAGATCGCGGGCCGCAACCTCAAGAAGGTGGTCCTCGAGCTCGGCGGCTCCGACCCGTTCATCCTGCTCAGCACCGACAGCGTCGACGAGGCCGTCGAAGCCGCGGTCGCCGCGCGCCTCGATAACTCCGGGCAGGCCTGCAACGGCGCGAAGCGCATGATCGTCATCGACTCGCTCTACGACGAGTTCGCGGAGAAGTTCACGGCCGCGATGACCTCGGTCGCTCCCGTCGACCCGACGGAGGACGACTCGGAGCTCGGCCCGCTCTCCTCTGCCCCGGCCACGAAGAACCTCGCCGAGCAGGTCGAGCGGGCTGTCGCTCAGGGCGCGCAGCTCCTCGCAGGTGGTGGCCACGACGGCAACTTCTTCGAGTCGACCGTGCTCGCCGGAGTCACCCCCGACAACGACGCCTACACGGAGGAGTTCTTCGGCCCCGTCGCCGCCCTCTACAAGGTCAGCAGCGAAGAGGAGGCCATCGAGCTCGCGAACGCGACGCCCTTCGGCCTTGGCTCGTACCTCTTCACGACCGACCAGGAGCAGGCGCAGCGCGTCGCCGACGCCATCGAAGCCGGCATGGTCTACATCAACGGCGTCGGGCTCGACAGCCCCGAGCTGCCCTTCGGCGGAGTGAAGCGCTCCGGCTTCGGCCGCGAGCTCGGTTCGCTCGGCATCGAGGAGTTCGTGAACAAGAAGCTCATCCGCCAGGTCAAGTAGACGGCCAGCGCGCAGAGGACAAGCGCGGCACCGCCTCTCCGGAGGCGGTGCCGCGCTTGCTGCATGTGCAGGGCGCGACCGCACCCTCCAGCGGCGATGTCGGAGGTACCCCCTAGCGTGTGAGCATGCTTGAACTCCTCGCCATCGAGAACTACCGGTCCATCAAGAGCGTCACGCTCGGGCTCGAGCGCTTGAACGTCATCACGGGGGCGAACGGCAGCGGCAAGTCCAACCTCTACCGAGCGCTGCGCCTGCTGCACGACATCATCCGCGAGGGGGCCCTCTCGTCGCTCGCGATGGAGGGCGGTCTCCGGGCGGTCATCCACGCCGGCAAGCGGTCCCGCGGTGAGCCCGTCACCCTCAAGCTCGGCCTGCGCACCTCCGGGGTGTCCTTCGCGACCGACCTCGGTATGCCCTCGCCGGAGCAGGTCCAGAACTTCGCGATCGACCTCGGCATCCCGATCATCTCCGATTTCCCCTTCGACCCGGTGGTCAAGAGCGAGCTCGTCTGGGCGAGCGAGCTGCTGCGCCCCTCGACGACGCTCGTCGAACGCCGCGCGAACTCGGTGCGCGTGAGAGACGCCGACTTCAAGCTCGTGCAGGCCGAGTGGAGCGTGCGCGAGGCCGAGTCGATGCTCGCGACACTCGCCGATCCCTCAACAGCACCCGAGCTGTACGCGCTGCGCGAGTCGGCGCGCGGTTGGCGCTTCCTCGACTACCTCCGCACCGACGCGGCGGCTCCCGCTCGGCTGCCGAGCCCCGCCACGTTCACCCCGGTGCTCCCCGACGACGGCTCGCGGCTCCCAGCCGCGCTCGCGACGGTGCAGCGAATCGGCCAGGCGGGGGCCTTCCACGACGCCATCGATGCTGCTTTCCCGGGGTCACGGGTCAGCGTCGAGGAAGACGAGTCTGGCATGGCGAAGATCGTCATGTCGCAGCCGGGCCTCGCGAGGCCACTGGATGCGCGGGAGCTGTCCGACGGCACGCTGCGGATGATCCTCCTCGCGACGGCGCTCCTCTCGCCGCGCATGCCAGAGCTGCTGGTCCTGAACGAGCCGGAGGCGAGCCTCCACCCCAGCCTCCTGCCAACGCTTGCGGGCCTCATCCGGCGAGCCTCGGAGCAGACGCAGGTGATCGTCGTCACCCACTCGCAGTCCCTCGTCGATGGCTTGCGCGACGACGCGAACGTCGTCGAGCTCGAGAAGGAGGCGGGGGCGACGAGCATCCGCGGCAAACTGCAGTTCGACGGACCGCTCTGGGTCTGGCCGAAGCGCTGAGTCGCCGAAGCCGCGCCTACTTCGCTTCTCCGTAGCTGTCCACGACGTGCGCGACGACGGGGAACGTGACCTGGCTGCCGGCGAACAGGAAGCGCCCTGCCTCTGCGGCGGCCGCGATGACCTCCGCGGCGGCGCGCTCCGCGTGCTCGGCTGGCGCGTGCACGACCACCTCGTCGTGCAGGAAGTAGGCGAGGTGCGCCGTGCGCTCGAGCGGCGCATCCGCGACCGAGCCGGTGCCCCGCGGGTCTCCCGTTCCCGAGCCGAGGGCGGCGAGGCGCTGCCGGATACCCGCCATCCACGTGAGCGCCCATTCGGCTGCCGTGCCCTGCACGATGAAGTTCCGTGTGAAGCGGCCGAAGTCGCGAGGCGAGAACTCAGCGGGCGGCCACGGAGACGTGCGACCGAGCCAGGTCTGCACCTGCTGCCCCCGCTCACCGGAACGCGCAGCCGAGGCGACAAGCCCCATGGCGTGCGGGAACGCCCGCTCGAGACCCGGCAGGAGGACGGCGCTCTGGCCCGTCGTCGCGCCGTACATGGCCCCGAGCATCGCGACCTTGGCGCTGTCTCGGTCCGGCACGACGCCGCGGTCGACGAATGCCGCGTACATGTCGCGCTGCGCGCCCGCCCGTGCCATGGCCTCATCCCCCGACATGGCCGCGAGGATCCTCGGTTCGAGCTGGGCCGCGTCCGCGACGACGAGCTTCCAGCCGGTGTCGGCGACCACGGCGCTGCGGATCTCCTTCGGGAGCTGCATCGCTCCGCCGCCGCTCGTCGCCCAGCGCCCGGTCACTACGCCGCCCGGCACATAGTCGGGGCGGAACCGCCCACCGTGGATCCACTCCTCGCGCCACGTCCAGCCGTTCGCCGTGAAGAGCCGATGCAGACGCTTGTAGTGCAGCAGCGCGTCGACGACCGGATGCGATTTGCCGACGAGTTCCCACTTGCTGGTGCTGGCCACATCGAGCCCCGCCCGGCGCAGTGCAGCGAGGAGGTCTTTTGGCGAGTCGACGTTGAGCGTCGCCTCCCCGAGCGCAGCTCGAACAGCTGAGGCCGCCGCCTCGAGCTTCGCCGGTCGGCCACCCGTGCCCCTCGCGCCGAGCGCCTCGACGAGCACTCCCTCGTGGCGTTCGACGCTGAACGGCATGCCCGCCGCCCGAAGCTCGGCCGCGACGAGGGCTCCAGCGCTCTCGACGCCGACGAGGAACGCGAGGGCGCCCTTCCGATCCGCTTCCTGATCCGACGCCTCCAGCCCGGCGAGCTGGGCGTCGAAGAGCCGCCGCGTCGCCTCGGGCGTTCCCGGGTTCTCGGCGTCGAGATCGAAGAGGCCCTCGCCGGGGTGCGAGCCCCCACGAGCATCCGCGACGTCGAATCGAGCGTCGAGGTAGCCGGCCGTGATGAGGATGCGCCCGGCAAGGCGCAGATCGTGGCAGCGCCCCACCCGCACGCCGTGGGCGAGAAGTCGCGGCACGATGTCCTGGCTGTTCCACACCCACCGGATGGGATCGGACGGCGGCGCAGACCGCTCACGTTCGGACACGAGCTGCGCGAGGGCGATCGCGTCGGGAACGGTGACGGGCGCCGACGCCTCGTCGCCATCGGCGGGACCTCGCCGGTCTTCGAGCGCGAAGCCGCGCGCGAGCGACGTGACGAGGATGTGCATCCGTTCATTGTGGGGCAGGGCACCGACAATCCAGGACGCCGATACCCGGGTCGCCCCGGGTCTGCGCGATTCCACAACATCCGCGGGCACGCTGGTCGCATGGAAACGAAACCGGTGTCCCCCGCCGGAGCGTCGACCGACAGCCTCGAGAACGTCACGCGCAGCGTCGCGCGGGATGGCACGAGCCACGTGGTGACGCTCGAGCGCGACTTCGCGAATCCACCAGAGAACATCTGGGGCCTGTGCACGACCCCGGAGGGTCTGGCCCGCTGGTTCGAGCCCGCCGAAGGCGAGCTCCGGCAGGGCGGCAGGTACCGGCTGACCGACAGCGGCACCTCCGGAACCATCGAGCGCTGCGAGGCGAACGCCCTCATGCATCTGACGTGGGAGTACGACGGCGACGTGAGCCGCGTCAGCCTCGCCCTCGAGCCAGCGGGGCACGGGACGCGCCTCACGCTCCGACACGTCGTGGCAGACAACGAGCACTGGGCCCAGTACGGGCCAGCTGCCACCGGCATCGGCTGGGACGGAGCTCTCCTCGCCCTGGCGATCGCCCTCGCCGACGAGGACGCGGACGTCCACGCGACCATGTCCGCCTTCAACGACTCCGACGGCGGCAGGCGGTTCGTCGCCTCCGCGGCTGACCGCTGGTGCATCGCGCATCTGAGCGCGGGCGCCGACCCCGACGACGCCCACGAGTCGGCGACGCGCACCGCGGCCTTCTACACGGGCGACGAATAGACGTAGAGCGGTGCGAGAGTTCAGGCACGGCCGACGAGACGACTCCGACCCGCCGGGAACACCTGACGCCTCTCGGCGGTTGCATCCAGGGTGACTGTTCCTCTCTCAATCCTCGACCTCGCTCCCATCGCCCCTGGCCAGACCGTCAGGGAGAGCTTCCAGGCGAGCGTCGAGCTCGCCCAGGCTGCCGAGCGCTCCGGCTACCGCCGTGTCTGGTACGCCGAGCACCACAACATGCCGACGATCGCGTCGAGCGCAACGAGCGTGCTCATCGGGCACATCGCCTCGCAGACCTCCACGATCCGGCTGGGCGCGGGTGGCGTCATGCTCCCGAACCACTCCCCGCTGGTCATCGCGGAGCAGTTCGGCACCCTCGCGACGCTCTACCCGGACCGCATCGACCTGGGCCTCGGGCGCGCGCCAGGGAGCGACCAGGCGACGTTCCGAGCGCTGCGGCGTTCCCCGGCCTCCGCCAATGAGTTCCCGCAGGATGTTCTGGAGCTGCAGGCGTTCCTGCGCGGCCAGTCGACCATCCCCGGCGTGCAGGCGGTGCCGGGCGGTGGCACCGAGGTGCCCCTCTACATCCTCGGCTCGAGCCTCTTCGGCGCGCAGCTCGCCGCACAGCTCGGCCTGCCATACGCGTTCGCGTCGCACTTCGCCCCGGACCAGCTGTTCCAGGCCGTCGCCCTGTACCGCGAGCAGTTCCAGCCCTCCGAGCAGCTCGCCGCGCCCCACCTCATCGTGGGCGTCAACGTCGTCGCGGCCCTCGAATCGGCGGATGCGCAGGAGCAGTTCACCCGCTCCCGGCGCTCCAGGCTCCGCAGCATCCTGCTCCGCGGGCCGAACTCCGACTTCAGCGATGAGCAGATGGACCAGATCATCGCGAGCCCGCAGGGGCAGCAGATCGCGAACATGATGCGGTACACGGCGGTGGGAACCGGCCAGGAGGTGCGCGACTACCTCACCGAGTTCGCGGAGGCGACCGGCGCCGACGAGCTCATCATCGGGCACGGCTCGCTGGAGAGCGCCGATCGGGTCAGTTCGCTGGAGATCACGGCAGAGGCGATGCGCACCCGGGAGCTCAGCGGTTCCGTGTGAGCCGCGGCGGTCTCGCCGGCATTCGCCGGGGAGCTATCGTCGGGGGATGGACCTCATCGGGCACGCCTTCACGACCACCGACTGGGCGGCAGTAGCGCCGACGCAGCACTCCGGCGAGACCGGCGGCGCCACCTGGCGGACGCAGCAGATCGGTGACACGCGCATCCGTCAGGTCGAGTACTCGCCGGGCTATCTCGCCGATCACTGGTGCTCCCGCGGGCACGTGCTCCTCGTGCTCGAGGGGAGCCTCGAGACCGAGCTGGACGACGGCCGCCGCGTCACGCTGGAGGCGGGCCAGAGCTACCAGGTCGGCACCGGCATGGAAGCGCACCGCTCCAGCACGGCGACCGGCGCCAAGCTCTTCGTCATCGACTGATCGTCGGCCCGAGGGGCGGCTACGGGGCGCGCCGCGCTCCACCCGTGCCGCCGGTCCCGTCATCGTCGGTGTCCGCCGACGGCGTCCCGTCGGCGGTCGAGGCGGCGGCTGACGCGTCCGGGAGCTTCCCGAACGCGAACACGTTGGCGAGCTTGCCGACCGCGCCGAGCAGGTCGCCCTTCTCGCCAGCCGTCTCGGCACCGGATTTCTCTTCACGCCCGCTCCGCTCGCCCGGGTCCCCAACGGGGTCACCGGCGCCTGAGCTTCCGGGGCGCGCGTCGCGGTGTCGCTTGTCTTCCATGGGGGCTCCCGCCAATTCGCTTGCGGAGTTCTCGCGTCTCAGGCAAGCACGCGATCCTCCGCGAACCTGGGGAGCGGGGTTCAGGGGCGCAGCCGGGATCTTCAGTCGGGCCGCTTGGCTTCGATGAGGTGTCGAGTGGAGTGCGCGACGAACGCCCCCTCACGCTGGATGAGCTCGTGCAGCTCTCGCAGGCGGGTCCGATAGGCGTCGACGCTGGCGGCCTCGGCCTCGGCCTCGGCGATGAGTTCCTCGAATGCGCTGTCCATCACCCCATCATGTCGAACCTCGCGGACGCCTCTCGGGAACGCGCGTGTCACGATGGGGCATGCCCGTCGTCGAGTCCCGCTGCATCGTCCACGTCGATCCTGCGACGGCGTTCGCCGTATCCCAGACCACCGGCGAGGTGCGGATGCGCTGGGACCCGTTCATCCGGCGCCAGCACTTCCTCGACGGGGCGACGCTCCCCGCGAAGGGGGTGCGCACCGCCACCGTGCAGCGGCTCGGCTTCCGGATGATCAGCGAGTACGTCTCCTACGCCCCGCCGACGAATGTTGGCATGAAGATGACGAAGGGCTCCTGGTTCTTCGAGCGCCTCGGCGGGGGCTGGCGGTTCACACCCGCCCCGGACGCCGAGGGCGACGGTGAGGCCCGCACACTCGCGGTATGGCGCTACAACTTCGCCTGCAAGCCGAAGTGGCTCGCCCCGGTCGCGGAGCGCATCGGGAAGTTCGTGCTGCAGCGCGACATCGACCGCCGCATCCGCGGATTCGCACGCGGATGCGAAGACCCCGTCGTGCTCGCCGCGGTCGCCGCGGCGGCTTAGGCACGCCCAGCAGCCGCACCCATATACACATCCCTACCGCTGCCGGTACGCTTGTGTACATGCCAGAAGAGAGCGTTGCCGAGTTTGCCAAACGTGAGGGGGTGTCCCCTCGCCGCGTGCGCGCACTCATCGAGCAAGGCACCATCCCGGCCCGCCAGGTGGGTAGGCAGTGGCTCATCGATCAGTCCTCCGCACACCGCCCCGCAGCCTCTCGCCCGCTGGCCAACCGGATGCGCGCGAACCTCCTCGCGATCCTCTCCGGAGATGCCCCTGAGGGGCTCTCGACATCCGAACGCGCACGACTCCGCCGCTACCGCAACGAACTCATGCACAGCCCCGATCCGGACCGCATCCTCGGCGCTTGGATCCGCGAAGAGGCACCCCTGAAGCTCCAGGTGGCTGCCAGTGACCTCGCCGACCTCGCCGCCGACGAGCGCATCGTCAAGTCCGGGTTCAGCGATCCGCGCGCCGAGATCGCCGCCGCGGGCCAGCTCGAAGCCCGGGTCGCCAAGGATGATGCCGCCGCGATCCGCCGCGAGTACCTGCTCCGGCCATCCGAGAGGCCCAATGTTCTCTTGCACCTCACCGACGAGAAACCGCCGTCACCCCTGCCTCTCGGGCTGCTCCTCGTAGACCTCGCACACCATGACGGCGTCCGCGAGCGATCCCGCGTCGCCGAACTCCTCCGAAAGGTCGACGATTGACCTTCACCGCCCCAGCCATGACTCCCGCCCAGGCCGAGGCGTGGCACGCGCTCTTCGAGGTCTACAAGGCGCACCCAAAGGGCTGGGCGCTCGTCGGCGGGCAGATGGTCCACTCGCTCTGCTGGGAGCGCGAGGCGGACCCGCCTCGGCCCACGCAAGACGCGGACGCCATCCTCGACATCCGGGCCCATCCGACCATGCTCTTCGACTTCACCAAGACTCTCACCGACCTTGGCTACAAGTCCGCAGGCGAGTCGCCGTCGATCCTCGAAGGCATGAAAGGTGTGCAGCATCGCTGGGTGAAGGGTGAGGCGCAGATCGATGTCCTCATTCCGCGATTCTTGGGGGAGCACGCCGACAATCGAACCGGCGTCACGGGCGGCCGCACCATCGCCGCACCTGGTGGCCAAGGCGCTTTGGATCGCTCCGAGGTGATTGAGGTCGCCGTCGCGGGCGTCACTGGCACCGTCCGCCGACCCACGCTTCAGGGGGCCATCATCGCGAAGGCGTCCGCAATGCTGATCGGCGAGGGCACTAAGGAAGAACGCCACCTCAACGACCTGTCGATCCTCGCCTCCCTCGTCACCCGAGGTGACCAGGTCGGGGAGAACGTCACCAGTAAAGAGGCCGGCAGAGTCCGGGTCGCGTTCAAAAGGATCCTCGACCGGCCTTCTCTGCACCTCAGCGTCGGCGTGGACGCGGAGGCGATCAAGATCGTCCTGGAGCAGTTCGTTTTGGAGTGAGAGCGGGATGCCGGCGGGGTTCGGGATGGGAGAACCTGTGCTTTGCCTAGGCGGTACCTTGCTGCGGCCTCAGAAGAACGTGCGGTGAATGCACGGTGACGGGAGGCGGACGCCGAGAAGGCCCCGGCCGGTGCGTTTGGCACCTGCCGAGGCCTGCTCAGTTCAGTTCAGTCGCAGCCGCGCGGGCTCAGACCTCGTGCGAGTTGCGTCGACGCAGGCTGGCGATCAGCAGCGCGCCGCCGGCGATGAGCACGGCGAGCCCTCCGATGAGCCAGGGACCCGCATCCTGAGCACCGGTGGTCGCCAGGTCAGGCGAGCCGGTGGCTCCGGGCTTCACGGGAACGACTGCGGGGGCCGTCGTCGTCGGCGTGACCGACGCCGTCGTCGTCGGCGTGACCGACGCTGTCGTCGTCGGGGTGACTGACGCTGTCGTCGTCGGGGTGACTGACGCTGTCGGCGTCACGGTCACGGTCGGCGTCGCCGTCGCCGTCGCCGTCGGCGTCGGCGTCACGGTCGTGGTCGGCGTGGTCGTCTCCGTCGGCGTCGTCGTCTCGGTCGGCGTCGTCGTCTCCGTCGGCGTGACCGTCACGGTCGGCGTCGTCGTCTCCGTCGGCGTGACCGTCACGGTCGGCGTTGTCGTCTCCGTCGGCGTGACCGTCACGGTCGGCGTCGTCGTCTCCGTCGGCGTGACCGTCACGGTCGGCGTCGTCGTCTCCGTCGGCGTCGTCGTCTCCGTCGGCGTCGTCGTCTCCGTCGGCGTCGTCGTCTCCGTCGGCGTGACCGTCACGGTCGGCGTCGTCGTCTCCGTCGGCGTCGTCGTCTCCGTCGGCGTGACAGTGACGCATTCACTGGTCGTGAAGGTGTTCGTGTCGAGGGTGACCGAGCCGTTCCTGGCGAGCGCACGTCCGTCGACGGTCGATCCCTCGTTCACGGTGATCGAGGTGAGGGCGAGGATCGAGCCGACGAAGGTCGTGTCGGTGTCCAGCGTGGCGGAGCTGCCGATCTGCCAGAACACGTTGCACGCCTGTGCGCCGTTGAGGAGCGCCACGGTGCTGTCGGGTGCGGTGGTCAGCGCGGAGCCGATCTGGAAGATGAAGACCGCGTCGGGATCGCCTTCCGCGTCGAGGGAGAGCGTCCCGGTGATGCCCGCGGTGCTCGAAGCCTCGTACACGCCGGCCGTGAGCGTCTGCCCGCCGAGGTCGGCGCTGATGGGCGCATCGGCGGCCTGACCTTCGAGCGCGTTGTACGCGGTGGTCACATCCGCCTGGGCCTGCAGGGAGTTGGCGTCCGTGGCGTGCACGTCGCCGAGCACGATGCCGGGCGGGAACCCGCTGATCGCCGTCCCGGGGTTCACTCCGAGGTCGCCATCGAGCACGCTTGGGCCCGTGTTCGTCACCGACTGCCCGCCGAGCACCGAGTAGCTGGCGGCGGTGCCGAGGTCGGGCGCCGTGCCGATGGCCTGGGCCGACTGGGAGCCGAGCAGGACTGGGAAGAGGCCCGCGACGGCGACCGTCGAACCCGCAAGGAGGAGGAGCTGCTTGCGTCGAAATCTGAGGGGAGGAGTGGTGCGAACGGATGTGCTTCCCATGGGGACCTTCCTGGTGCCGCGGATGCGGGCGCGCGCGAGAATGCGAGCCCGGCTGAGACTAGATGAACTCCGGGAAACTTATTGGGGGTTGCACTCTGCTCGGCAAAAGCGCACTGTTGGTAGCCATTCCAGCTCAGAGGCTGCGAGCGGCGGCGGCGAAGACCGCCGACGCGGTCCTGCCGAGGGCCTCCGTATGCAGCTGCCATTGCTGCCAGAACAGGGGCACTGAGATCGACGCGCCGGGGTCGATCTCGACGAGCGAGGCATCGTCGCCTCCCTGGAGGTCCGGCACCAGGCCCCAGCCGAAGCCGAGGCGAATGGCCCGCACGAAGTCCGCGGAGGACGGCACGAAATGGCAGGGCGGGCCCGCCGGGTCGACGCCGACCCCGCGCAGGTAGCGCTCCTGGAGCCTGTCGGCTCGGTCGAAGACCACAACGGGCGCGTACGCGAGCACCCCTCCCGAGTTCCGAGCGCTCCCCGTGAACCAGCGTTCCACGAAGTCCGGCGATGCCATCGGCGTGTAGCGCATCTCTCCGAGGAGCGCGGAGGTGCAGCCCTGCACGGGGACCGGGTCGGCGGTGATCGCGGCGGTCACGGCGCCCCGCCTGAGGAGGTCCGTGGTGTGCGCCTCGTCGGCTCGGTGCAGGTCGAAGGCGATCTCCCCGGCCAACGGCGCGAGGGCGGGGAGCAGCCAGGTCGCCAGCGAGTCGGCGTTGACGGCTATCGGCAGCCGCTCGAGCATCGGTGGTGCCTCGGCGGCTCCATGAGTGGCGCCGGATGCTCCGCCCACTCGCCCGAGGACGTTCGACGCCTCCCTACCGAGCGCATCCACCTGCCGTGCGAGGCGGAGGAGGACCTCGCCCGATTCGGTCGGCACGACCGGCTTGCTGCGTTGGAGCAGCACGCGCCCGGTCTCGCTTTCCAGGGATTTGATGCGCTGGCTGATCGCCGAGGGCGTGATGCGCAACTCCCGGGCGGCCGCCTCGAACGTGCCCGTCTCGACGGCGGATCGGAGTGCGGCAAGTCGCTGAGGGTCGAACGCGTGCGGGAAGTCAGGCATGAAGCAATGCTAATGATTCACAAGAAACATGAGCTGGACCATCACCACGGGCACGAATACGGTCACACCATGACCCCGGATCTGCTCCCCCTGCTCGCTGGCTTCGGCTTCGGCCTGTCGCTCATCGTCGCGATCGGCGCGCAGAACGCGTTCGTGCTGCGCCAGGGACTGCTCCGCACACATGTCCTCGCCGTGGTCGCCGTGTGCGCCCTCTCCGACGCGATCCTCATCCTGCTCGGCATCGGGGGTGCCGGCATCGTCTTCACGGCGCTCCCCTGGCTGACGACCGTGGTCCGCATCGGGGGCGCCGCGTTCCTCCTCGGCTACGCCGTGCTCGCGGCCCGCCGCGCCCTCAGGCCGAAGGCACTGGATGCGGACGAACCACGCGCCTCGGCCGCCCTGCTCCCGACGCTGCTCACGGCACTCGCGCTCACCTGGCTGAACCCGCACGTCTACCTGGACACGGTGGTCCTGCTCGGGTCCGTCGCGAACACCCACGGCGATGCGCGCTGGCTCTTCGGCGCGGGGGCGGCACTCGGCAGCATCGTCTGGTTCACAGCCCTGGGCTACGGGGCCAGGCTCCTGCAGCCGGTCTTCGCACGCCCCGCCGCGTGGCGCATCCTCGACGCCATGATCGCCGTGGTGATGGCTGGCATCGCGGCCTCCTTGCTACTCGGGCTCTGAACCAGGCAAACCGCCGACGCCTCCAACCTCAGCACTTGTACCGCCGAGCAGGTACAAAATCTTGTACCCTCGAAGAGTAACAAGAGGTTGACGACTGCCAAAGGAGGCGCAGATGAGCCCGCTGTTCTTGATCCTGATGTTCGACCTGGTCACATTCGTGCCGGCGGCGGTGCTCGCCCTCGGACTGTGCTTCGCCCCGTGGGTGCGCTCTCGAGTGCACGTCCCGACAGCGACCCCGGGTCTGCTGCGCTCACGCCCAGATGCGCTGGCCAGCCTGACCCTCGGCGTCGCCGCCATGCTGGCCGCCCTCGTCGCGTTTGCACCCTTCGTCGAGGGCATGCTGCCCGGCTGGCTCACGCTCAACTCGGACCCGTTCGACTTCCGCTGGCACGACTTCTCTCGAGAGCTCATCGTCGGCAGCCTCGCCCTCATCGTGGTCGCTCTGATCCTCGCCCTGTTCCGCAGCACGCCTCGCGCTGCGGTTCCGCCTTCCGGGCCGCGCGGTTTGCGGACCTACGCCCCGGGTCGCGGACTCGCGACCCTCGCCGCGGCTCTCGCTGCGCTTCTCCTCCTGACCGTGTTCGCGGGCTCGATCTCGAGCGCGGATGAGGACGGCCGCCACACCCTGTTCGTCATCGAGACCGGTGGGCAGTTCTCGGCTGCATCGGGGCGCTTCTACGGGTGGGCGTATGGCGTTCCGGCAGCGATCGCGGCGGTCGCCCTCGTCGCGGCAACCGCGTTCGCACTGCACGCCAATGCGACGCGCACCTTCCTCGAGCCGAAGAGCGTCGAGTGGGAGAGCCAAGCACGTCGGGCGCTCGCAACACGCGTCCTCTGGTTCTCGATCGGGATCCTCGTCTTCGTGCTCGGCAACTGCGCGCTCCGGATGGGAGGCGCGGCCGGTGCGCAGCTGACCGCGCCCGACTACTCCTGGGGCACGAGCATGGCCGCCTTCGAGCCGGTGCTCACATGGGGCGGCCGCCTGCTCCGCGGCATCGGCCTCACGCTGCTCCTGCTCGTCGGCTTCACGCATCGGACCGGTCGGGGACGACGATGAGCGAGGGCACGTCGGAGCAGGTCGCGGCCCACTTCCGGGGGCTGATCCTGGCGGGACGGATCGGCGCGGGTGAACGACTGCCAACCGTTCGCCAGACCGCCAGGGACTTCGGCGTCGCCCTCGGCACCGCGGCGCGGGCCTACCGGCTGCTCGAGGCGGAGGGCACGATCGTCACACGCGGAGCCGCGGGAACCCGGGTCGCGGACCAGCCCTCGACACTGCCCGGTGCCGTCACCGCGAAGCTGCGGGCCGCCGTCGAGGAAGCACGGCGCTCAGGCACGTCGCAGACGGAGATCATGAACGCGCTGACGGCGATCTGGGACTCCGAGTAGCAGCCACCGCTCCCCGACGTCACCCCGCCGCGTCACGTCCCGCAAACTCCCCAGCCGCGAGCGCTATCGTCGGCCCAGTCAAGGAAGATCCCGACCGGAAGGCCAACGATGAGCGACCAGAAGATTTCCCACGACGCCGACGGCGAAGAGAAGCCGAACGGCCTCGGCGAAGACGGGACGATTCCCGACTCCGACGATGGAGTCGCGGTCGGCTACGACCCTGACGCCTCCACCTTCGAGCCCGAAGAGGACTGACACCGGCCATCCAGCCGGTTGATGCTGTGGCCCGCGACGCTCCGGCGACGCGGGCCATCTGCGTCGAGACTCACGGGCTCCACGCATCCGGACCCCCGCGGCTTCCCAGGACGAGCCCACAGGCTCGCGGGATGAGCCACCAGATGCACGATCACGAAGACAGCCTCTCCACGGACGAGCAGCTCGAGAAGGACACCGCCTACTCCCCCGGAAGCGAGACCGAGACGCAGGCGAAGCAGGAGACCGGCACCGCACGGGTCGACGAGGTCGACGGGCGCCTCGACGGCGACATCGACACCGACAAGGTGAACGTGCGGCCGGGCACGGGCGGGCCAGACGACGTCGGCGATATCGACGCGGAGGGCATTGAATTCCCCAGCGCGGAGGAGGCGAGCCGAGCGGCCCCCTCGGACAGCTAGCCCTTCTCGGCCAGCGAGGCCGAGGCGGGGCCGTCCGGCCGCAGCACCAGCCGGTAGCCCATGCCGGCCTCCGTGAGGAGGTGGCGAGGCTCGGACGGCACCGGCTCGAGCTTCTTGCGCAGCTGCGACATGTACAGCCGGAGATATCCAGTGTCGGTGACATGCTCGGAGCCCCAGATGCTCGTGAGCAGCATCTGCCTCGTCACGAGCCTCCCCGCGTTGCGCACGAGCAGCTCGAGCACCTGCCACTCCGTCGGGGTGAGGCGCACGTGCGCCGCCTCTCCCCCTCCCGTGCGCACGACGCTCTTCGCGGCGAGGTCGACAGACACGTCGCCGAACGCGACGACGGGTTCCGCGTCGCCCTGCGGCACCCGACGAGACAGGGCACGGATGCGCGCGAGCAGCTCGTCGACGGAGAACGGCTTCGTGACGTAGTCGTCGGCGCCGGCATCGAGCGCATCCACCTTGTCGCCGGCCCCGCTGCGCCCGGAGACGACGAGGATCGGCGCGTCCGACCACCCGCGGATGGCTTGGATCACTTCGATCCCGTCGAGCTCGGGCATCCCGAGGTCGAGGAGGTACAGGTCCGGGCGGCGCTCGGCCGCGATCGAGACGGCCTCCGTTCCGTTGCGGGCGACGAGCACCTCGTACCCCTTGGCGGTGAGGGTGATGCGCAGTGCGCGCAGCAGCTGCGGGTCGTCGTCGGCGATCAGGATCTTCATGCGCGGTCTCCCTGGATCTGCTCGGGCGGGTTCCCGGTGACCGGCAGCGTCACGACCATCGTGAGCCCTCCTCCCGGGGTGTCCTCCGGCACCAGTGTGCCGTGCATCCCCTCCACGAATCCCTTCGAGATGGCGAGGCCAAGCCCGAGGCCCGTCGAGTTGTCGGTGTCGCCGAGGCGCTGGAAGGGCACGAACACGTCGTCGCGGCGTTCGGCGGGGATTCCGGGCCCTCGGTCGATGACCCTGATCTGCACGCTCCCGCCGAACTCGCTTGTCGCGAGCCGCACGCGGCGGTTCGGTGGCGAGTGCCGGACCGCGTTGGCGAGGAGGTTCACGAGGACCCGCTGCAGGAGGGCCGGGTCGGCGGCGATGGATGCGGCGCTCGAGTCGAGCGCCAGCTCCACGTCGTCCGGGCCGAGCTGCAGCTCGTCGAGCGCGGGCACGATCACGTCGGCGGGGTCGGTCGGCATGATCGACACCGCGAGTCCCCCGGACTGCAGTCGACTCACGTCGAGGAGGTCGGTGACGAGAGCGGCGAGCGTTCCGAGGCTCTCGTCCGCGGTCTCGAGGAGCTCGTCACGGTCGGCTGCCGCGAGTTCCTCGCCAGCGGAACGCAGGCCGCTGACGGCCGCCGTCGCCGAGGCGAGGGGCCGCCTCAGGTCGTGGCTGAGGGCGGACAGGAGCGCCCGTCTGACCTTGTCGGAGGCGGCGAGCGGGGCCACCTCGTCTGCCGCGACCCGCAGGTCGCTGTGCTCCAGAGCCGCACCGAGCTGGGCGACGATGACCGTCAGGAGGCGACGCTCAGAGGCATCGAGCTCGCGCCCGTGCAGCTCGAGTCGCGCGCCAGCCCCGTCTGACGTCCCCGCGCTCACCGGGATGACCGCGTGGCGGTTCCCGCGCACCGGCTCTCCGCAGCTCGCGAGCACAAGCGGGTCATCCGCGCTCGCCTCGCCCCGCGCATCCACGAGTCGTACACCCGCGAGCCCGAACGCCTCCCGTGTCCGCTCGACCAGCGCCTGCAGGGCGCTCTGCCCGCGCAGCACGCTGCCGGCAACCGTCTGCAGCAGCTGCGACTCCGCGGCGGCCCTCCTCGCCTCGCGCGCCCTCCTGGCCGCCCGGTCGACGACGAGGCTCACGAGCGTCGCGATGACCACGTAGAGGACGATCGCGACGAGGTGGCTCGGCTCGGTGATGAGGACGGTGCCGAACGGGGCGACGAAGAAGAAGTCGAGCGTGATCCCCGAGAGCACGGCGGCGAAGAGCGCGGGCCACAGCCCGCCGATGAGGGCGACCGTGACGACGAGGAGCTGGTAGCTGAGCGCGTGCGTCGTGAACGAGTCGACGCTGCCGAGCGACGCCAGGAGCCAGGTGAGCAGTGGTCCAGCCACCAGGGCGAGCGCCAGCCCCGCGATGCGGCGACGCATCGTGAGCGCACCGCCGAGCCGGGGCAGCCTCACGCCGCCGCCGGCTCGCGCGTGGTTCACGATGTGCACGTCGATGCTGCCCGCCTCGCGGGTCACCGCGCTCCCGACGCTCGGCCCCGTGAGCAGCGCAGCCAGACGATTCCGGCGGCTCACGCCGATGACCAGCTGGGTCGCGTTGACCGAGCGCGCGAACTCGATGAGTGCCGCCGGGACATCCTCGCCGACGACCTGGTGGTACGTTCCGCCGAGCTCTTCGACGAGCGCCCGCTGGCGCGCGAGGTGCGCTGGGTCTCCGGCGCGAAGACCGTCCTGGCTCGTGACATGCAGCGCAAGCAGCTCCCCGCTGCCCGACCTCGCGGCGATGCGGGCGCCGCGGCGCAGCAGCGTCTCGCCCTCCGCGCCACCGGTGATCGTCACGACGACTCGCTCGCGCGCCTCCCACGTGGTGTCGATGCCCTGCTCGGCGCGGTAGCTCTGCAGGGACTGGTCGACCTCATCGGCGAGCCACAGCAGCGCCAGTTCCCGCAGCGCCGTGAGGTTGCCGAGGCGGAAGTAGTTGGAGAGCGCGGCGTCGACACGCTCCGCCGGGTAGACGAGGCCAGCCGCGAGCCGATCGCGCAGCGCCTGGGGCGAGAGGTCCACCACCTGCACCTGGTCGGCGCGACGCAGCACCTGGTCGGGGATCGTCTCCCGCTGCGGTGCGCCCGTGATCTGCTCGACCACGTCGCCCAGCGACTCGACGTGCTGGATGTTCACCGTCGAGAGCACGTCGATGCCGGCCTCGAGGAGCTCCTCGACGTCCTCCCAGCGCTTGGCGTTGCGCGAGCCGGGGGCGTTCGTGTGGGCGAGCTCGTCGACGAGGGCGATCTCGGGGCTGCGCTCGAGCACGGCGTCCACGTCCATCTCCGAGAGCGTCACGCCGCGGTGGAGGGACTCCGCACGCTGCAGCACCTCGAGCCCGTCTGCTGCGGCAGCCGTCGCGGCCCGGCCGTGGGTCTCGACCACCGCGACGACGACATCCTGTCCGGCTTCGCGCATCCGCCTGCCCTCGTTGAGCATCGCGAACGTCTTGCCCACGCCAGGGGCGGCGCCGAGCAGCACCCGCAGCCGTCCGCGCTTCGCCATGACTCAGCGCTCCTTCGTATCCGTGGTCGGGGCCTGCTGCTCGACCAGGGCCTGGTTGAGTTCGAGCACGTTGACGCTCGCCTCCCCGAGGAAGCCGAGGAAGGGGCTGGTCGTGTGCGCTGCGACCAGAGTACGGACGTCCGCCTCCGCGAGCCCGCGAGCCTCGGCGACGCGTGCCACCTGCAGGGCGGCGTACTCGGGGCTGATGTGCGGATCGAGGCCGGATGCGGACGCCGTGACGGCATCCGCGGGCACCTCCGCGAGCGAGACGCCGTTGAGCTCCGCGACTTCGCGGCGCCGCTCGTCGATGGCTGCGACGAGCTCCGGGTTCTCGGGCCCCAGGTTCGAGCCGGAGGAGGCGCCCGAGTCGTAGCCGTCGCCCGCGGCCGATGGGCGCGACTGGAAGAACTCGGGAAGCGGATTGCCTTCGGCGTCCGTGAAGGACTGCCCGATGAGGCTGGACCCGATGCTCGTGCCGTCGTCGTGCAGCTGGGAGCCGTTCGCCTGGGCTCCGAACGCGAGCTGCCCGACGCCCGTGATGACCAGGGTGTAGCCGACGCCGAGCACGAGCGTGAAGAGGAGCATCGCCCGCACGGCGACCCAGGTGGTGCGCGCCGTGGCGCGAGTTGAGGAGTTCAAGGTGGAGTCCTGTCAGATCAGTCGGGGCGGTGGTGGCGGGGTCAGAAGCCGGGGATGAGGCGCACGACGAGGTCGATGAGCCAGATCCCGACGAACGGTGCGACGATGCCGCCAGCCCCGTACACGAGCAGGTTCCGGCCGAGCGTGCTCGCGGCGTTCGCTGACCGGTACTTCACGCCCCGGAGCGCGAGCGGCACGAGCGCCACGATCACGATGGCGTTGAAGACGATGGCGGAGAGCACGGCCGAAGCAGGCGAGTGGAGACCCATGATGTTGAGGACCCCGAGACCGGGGTACACGCCCATGAACATGGCCGGGATGATCGCGAAGTACTTGGCGATGTCGTTCGAGATGGAGAACGTGGTGAGCGCGCCGCGCGTGATGAGCAGCTGCTTGCCGATGCGCACCACGTCGATGAGCTTCGTCGGGTCGGAGTCGAGGTCGACCATGTTGCCAGCCTCCTTCGCCGCCGACGTGCCCGTGTTCATCGCGACGCCCACATCGGCCTGCGCGAGCGCCGGCGCATCGTTCGTGCCGTCCCCCGTCATCGCGACGAGGTTGCCGCCGTCCTGCTCGCGGCGGATGTAGGCGAGCTTCTGCTCCGGTGTCGCCTCGGCCAGGAAGTCGTCGACTCCGGCCTCC
The DNA here is from genome assembly GCF_002931215.1 of Pseudoclavibacter sp. Z016. Taxonomy (NCBI): domain Bacteria; kingdom Bacillati; phylum Actinomycetota; class Actinomycetes; order Micrococcales; family Microbacteriaceae; genus Pseudoclavibacter; species Pseudoclavibacter sp. Z016. The sequence continues at coordinate 85,357 of NZ_PSTU01000003.1, read as the reverse complement.
TTGGCGATGGCGGCCGCCGTGAGCGGGTTGTCGCCCGTCACCATGACGGTGCGGATGCCCATCGACCGCAGCTCCGCGAAGCGCTCGCTGAGGCCCTCCTTGACGATGTCCTTGAGGTGGACGACGCCGAGCACGCGCCCGGCGGCCGCGCCGGGGCCGGTGCCTCCGGCCGCGCCGGTGCCGGGCGCATCCATCACGGCGACGACGAGCGGGGTGCCTCCGCTCTGCGAGATGCGGTTCGTGGCGTCCTGGAGCTCCTCGAGCCGTGAGGCCTCGAGTGGCGCGCCCTCGTCGGCGAGCCAGGCGGTCACCGCGGACCCGGCGCCCTTGCGGATGCGCGCGCCGTCAGGCAGGTCGAGTCCCGACATGCGGGTCTGGGCCGTGAACGCGACGACCTCGCCCTGCGCCGCACCCGGTTGGGCGGCGAGATCGACGCCCTCCTGGCGGGCGAGCTCGACGATGGAGACCCCCTCGGGGGTCGGGTCGGCGAGCGAGGACAGGGCAGCGGCGCGGACCAGTTCCTGCTCGCCCGTGGCGGGCATCCGCACGAACTCGGACGCGCGCCGGTTGCCGTAGGTGATGGTGCCGGTCTTGTCGAGCAGCAGCGTCGTCACGTCGCCGGCGGCCTCGACGGCCCGCCCGGACATCGCGAGCACGTTGCGCTGCACGAGCCGGTCCATGCCCGCGATGCCGATCGCCGACAGCAGCGCTCCGATGGTGGTCGGGATGAGGCACACGAGCAGGGCGATGAGGACCGTGATGCTGACGGGCTTCGCCGCGTACGAGGCGATCGGGTTGAGCGTCAGCGCGACGACCACGAACACGATCGAGAGGGACGCGAGGAGGATGGAGAGCGCGATCTCGTTGGGCGTCTTCTGCCGGGAGGCTCCCTCGACGAGGGCGATCATCCGGTCGACGAACGTCTCGCCCGGCTTCGAGGTGATGCGAACCACGATGCGGTCGGAGAGCACTCGGGTGCCCCCGGTCACAGCGCTGCGGTCGCCGCCGGACTCGCGGATGACGGGGGCCGACTCGCCCGTGATGGCCGACTCGTCCACGGAGGCGATCCCCCAGATGATGTCGCCGTCGCCCGGGATCAGCTCGCCCGCGGAGACGACGACGACGTCGCCGAGGGTGAGGTCGGCCGAGGAGACCTCGACGGTGCTCCCGCGCTCCGCCCCCGGGTCGCCTGCGGGGTCGTAGCCGCCCACCCGGTGAGCCGCGGTGCTGGTCCTGGTCTGCCGGAGGGTCTCGGCCTGCGCCTTGCCTCGCCCCTCGGCGACCGACTCGGCGAGGTTCGCGAAGAGCACCGTCAGCCACAGCCAGACGGCGATGGCGATGGTGAACGAGGCAGGGATCTGCGTGCCGCCGGAGTCGGCCGGACCGCCCAGGAAGGGCTCGGCGATGGCGAGCGCCGTCGTGAACGCCGCTCCGACCCACACGATGAACATGACCGGGTTGCGCCATTGCGCGCGAGGGTCGAGCTTGCGGAACGCGCCGGGCAGCGACGCCATGATGGGGATGCTCTGCATGGTCAGGAGAGTCCTTCTGCGAGGGGGCCCAGCGCGAGCACTGGGAAGTAGGTGAGGGCCGTGATGAGGACGCTCACGCCAGTGAGCAGCCCGATGAACTGCGGGCGGTGCGTCGGCAGGGTGCCGACGGTGGCCGGCACCTTGTCCTGCGCGGCGAGCGAGCCGGCGAGCGCCAGCACGAACACGATGGGGACGAAGCGGCCGAGCAGCATGACGGTGCCGAGGGCCGTGTTGAGCCATGGCGTGTTCGCGGTCAGGCCGGCGAACGCCGATCCGTTGTTGTTGGCGGCGGAGGTGAAGGCGTAGAGCACCTCGGAGAGGCCGTGCGCGCCCGGGTTCCAGATGGACGTCGACTGCACGTCCTCGCGGATGCCCGGGATGGCGAAGCTCAGGGCGACTCCCGTGAGCACGAGGACGGGCGTGACCAGGATGTAGAGGCTCGCGAGCTTGATCTCTCGCGGCCCAATGCGCTTGCCGAGGTACTCCGGGGTGCGCCCGATGAGGAGGCCGGCGATGAACACCGCGATGATCGCCAGCACGAGCATGGCGTAGAGGCCGGAGCCGACGCCGCCTGGCGCGATCTCGCCGAGCATCATGTTCAGCATCGGGAGGAGGCCGCCGAAGGCCGTGTAGGAGTCGTGCATTGAGTTGACGGCCCCGGTCGACGTGCCAGTGCTCGTGGTGGCGAAGAGCGTCGATCCGATGATGCCGAAGCGCTGCTCCTTGCCCTCCATCGCTCCCCCCGCGGCCTCGGGCGCGGCGCCGATGCCCGCGCTCTCGACGGCGGTGAGCACGGCGAACGACACGGTGAAGAGCGTGGCCATGACGGCGAGCACGGCGAGCCCCTGGCGGCGGTCGCCGACCATCCGCCCGAACGTCCGAGGCAGCGAGAACGGGATCGCGAGCATGAGGACGATCTGCAGCAGGTTCGTCACAGCGCTCGGGTTCTCGAACGGATGCGCCGAGTTCGTGTTGAAGAAGCCGCCGCCGTTCGTGCCGACGAGCTTGATCGCCTCCTGGGACGCGACGGGGCCGCCTGGGATGGACTGCGTCGCCCCGGCGAGCGTCGCGACGTCGGTGAACCCGTTGAAGTTCTGGATGACGCCGCCCGCGAGCAGCGCGAGCGCGGCGATCGTCGACATGGGCAGCAGGATTCGGACGGTGCCCCGCACGAGGTCGACCCAGAAGTTGCCGAGCGTGCCGCTGCGGGTGGCGGCGAGACCGCGCACGAGGGCGATCGCGACGGCCAGGCCGACCGCGGCGGAGACGAAGTTCTGCACGGTGAGCGCCGACAGCTGGACGGTGTAGCCGAGCGTGAGCTCCGGCGAGTACGACTGCCAGTTCGTGTTCGTGACGAACGAGACTGCCGTGTTGAAGGAGAGGGGCTCGGACGGCGCCGGCAGCCCAAGCGAGTACGGCAGCCACTGCTGGGTGCGCTGCAGCAGGTAGACCAGGAGCACGCCGACCGCGGAGAAGATGAGCACTCCGCGGAGGTACGACTGCCAGGTCTGCGGGGAGGCGGGGTCGACGCCCACGAGCCGGTACGCGGCCCGCTCGAGACGCCAGTCCTTCTCTGAGGTGTAGACCCAGGCGAGGTAGTCGCCGAGGGGGCGGTGGAGTGCCGCGAGGATGAGCGCGAGAGTCAGGAACGTGAGGGATGCCATGAACACAGGAGATCCATCCATCAGAAGCGCTCCGGTTTCAGGAGTGCCACGACGAGGTAGACGATGGCGGCGATGCCGAGAGCGACGGCGACGATGTCGAAGACGATCACAGCTTCTCCATCGCCTTGCCGAGCAGGCCGATGGTGGCGAAGAGGGCGAGCACGCCCGCGACGAAGACGACGTCAAGCACTTGGGCTCCGTTCGGAGGTCAGCGGCCGAGCCGAGGCGGCTGGGCTGCACGCCGTGAGGCGCAGTGCTCGATACAACTCCTCTCAGAGCGCCAGGAGGGTCGTCCTAACGGAACCCATACGAGGTGGATGCCCTTCCTTACAGAACGCCGATGCCGCCTCGCAGCTTGCACCGCCATGATGAGGGTCGGCACCCGACGCGGTGCCGAGGAGGCAGGGCTTCGACCGATGAACGTACTGGTGATGGGCGCGACGGGATACATCGGCAGCCGAGTGATACCGGTCCTGCTCGACGCGGGCATGGAGGTCACGGCCGGCGCCCGCAAGCCGGGCGACCTCGACGCGTTCTGGTGGGCCGAGCGGGTGCGCCGGGTCGAGCTCGACGTGCTCGATGAAGCTTCCGTCGCGGCAGCGGTGACGGCCGACGTCGACGCCATCCTTTACCTCGTGCACGGCATGGCGAGCGACGACTTCCGCGAGGCGGATCTCGAGGCGGCGCGGCTCGTGCGCGCGGCCGCTGACCGCTCCGGGGTGCGACGCATCGTGTACGTCTCCGGCATCATCCCGCCCGTTGCGGAGGAGGAGCTCTCGGAGCACCTCACTTCGCGCCTCGAGGTCGAGCGCGAGCTCCACGAGGCGGACGCGGTGGTCGTGACCCTGCGAGCCGCCATGGTCCTCGGCGCGAGCTCCACGAGCTTCGAGCTCATGTCGCAGCTCGCCGCCCGGCTGCCCGTGACCGTGGTGCCTGCGTGGATGCAGAGCGACGTCGAGCCCATCGCGGTGGTCGACCTTGCCAGGGCCGTGAGCGGCGCGCTGACCGCCGACGTCTCGACGCGCGCCTACTCCGTCGGCGGCGGCGAGCGACTCCCCTACCCGAGACTCATCGACCGCTACGCCGACACCGTCGAGAAGCGCCGACCGCAGGTCATCCTGCCTGGACTGCCTGAGCCCCTGGTCGCGAGGCTCGCCACCCTGATCACCGACGTGCCGTCCTCGACCGTGACGTCGCTCATGGAGAGCCTGCGCGAGGACATGGTCGCCGACGACGACACGTGGATCGCCGAGCTCCTCCCGGAGGACGCCGAGCGCCCGCTGTCCATCGACGAGGCGCTTCGTCGCTCCGTCGCGCAGCCCGACCCCACCGTGCCCGCGTCGCAGCGAGACCCGATGGGGCGGCTCCCCGGCGACCCGTCCTGGGCCGCGGCTGCCGCTACCGCCTGAGCAGCTTCCACGTCGACGGCAGGAGCGCGCTGACAGCCGCGATCTTGATGGCGTCGCCGATGAGGAAGGGCACGACCCCGAGCGCGAGGGCGGTGCCGAGGTCGACGCCGAGCGAGACCGCGAGCCACGGCACGCCGGCCGCGTAGACGAGGAGCGTGCCGAGCACCGTGGCGCCCACTGTGGACGCGACGTGGCGGTCGGCGCGGCGACGGGCGAGCGCACCGACGGCGACCGCGGCCAGCACGTAGCCGATGATGTAGCCGAACGACGGGAACAGCACACCGGAGGCCCCGTCGGCGAAGATGGGCGCGCCGAGAGCTCCGAGCGCGAGGTACAGGCCGGCGCTCGCCGCGGCCCGTGCTGGCCCGAGGGATGCGCCGGTCAGCAGCACGGCGAAGGTCGCGAGCGAGACGGGCACGGGCGTGAACGGCAGCGGGATGACGATGAAGCCGGCCGCGATGAGGAACAGCGTGCCGCCGAGCACGAGCGCGACGTTGAGGAGCTGAACCCCGGTGCGTGAACCGGCCCCGGCCACGAGATCGGCGAGAACGCGGGGCACGGCGCCATTGGCGGGACGCCTGGCGGCGTCGATCGATTCGGTGCTCATAGGGAGTTGGACCTTTCTCTCGAATCTCCTGAACGGTGTTCAGTGAACAGTGTTCAGTAGATTAGCGCCATGACACCCCGTGGTCCAGCCGAAGGCGCCTCGCGTGACGCCGCACGCACCCCTGCGAGCAGCCACGAGAAGCTCAGCCGCACCGAGATCGTCACCACAGCGCTCGAGGTGCTGGACGAGCACGGCCTGCCGAACCTCTCGATGCGGCGCATCAGCGACTACCTCGAGGTGCAGCCGAGCGCGCTCTACTGGCACTTCCCCAACAAGCAGTCGCTGCTGGCGGCCGTGAGCGACCGCATCCTGCGCCCCCTCACCGCCGAGACCTGGCTCCTCCCGGGTGCAGGGACCGAGCCCGGAACACAGCAGACCCGCACCCTCGCGCTGCAGCTTCACACCGCGCTCCGCTCCCGCAGGGACGGCGCCGAGCTCGTCTCGAGCTCGTTCGCCCTCGGCCTGCTGACCGTCGATCTGGTGCGGATGACCTCAGGCGCGGCCCGCAGCGACTTCGCCCTCGATGGCTGGGGCGGTCGCACGTGCGCCGAGGCGGTCGTGCACTACACGATCGGGCAGGCCTTCCACGAACAGCAGCAGACTCACGCCGCGGAGGTCGGCGCCCTCCAGGCCCACGCCCAGGACCCACTCGAGCCGCAGGACCCCACCGAGCGCTTCACGGCTGGCCTCGACCTGATCCTCGCCGGAGCCGCGACGCTCGCGAAGGACGAGACGAGCACCGCCCCCTAGGCGAAGTCGACGTGCTGCAGCACCCACGTGTGCATCGCGACGGCCGCCGCCGCTGACGCGTTGATCGAGCGAGTCGAGCCGAACTGCGAGATCTCCAGCACAGCATCCGACACCTCGACGGCCTCCGCCGACACCCCTGGGCCCTCCTGCCCGAACAGCAGCACGCACCGCTCCGGCAGCTCGTAGGTCTCGATGGGCACGCAGCCGGGCACGTTGTCGATGGCGAGCACGGGCATGCCCTCGCTTCTCGCCCAGGCGATGAACGCCTCGACCGTCTCGTGATGCACGACGTGCTGGTACCGATCGGTGACCATGGCACCCCGCTTGTTCCAGCGGCGCTTGCCGACGATATGCACCGTGTCGGCGGCGAACGCGTTCGCGCTGCGCACGATCGAGCCGATGTTCATGTCGTGCTGCCAGTTCTCGATCGCGACGTGGAACGCGTGACGCTTCGTGTCGAGGTCGGCGACGATCGCTTCCATCGACCAGTACCGATAGCGGTCGATCACGTTCCTGCGGTCGCCGTGCTCGAGAAGCTCCGCATCGAACCAGGGCCCCTCTGGCCAGTCCTCGCGACCGCCGGGCCAGGGGCCGACCCCGTGCGGGGCGTCGTCTTCGCTGCCGAACTGCTGCTGTTCACTCACCGCCACAGCCTAGGCGCGCCGGGCCGCGAGCGTGGCGTACACTCCACTTAGAGTCGAACTGACCTTAAGTACCCGCCGCCACGGCGACACCACCAGCAGAGAAGAGAGCAGCGGATGACCGCCACCAACGCGACCCTCGCCGTCTCCACGGTGATCTTCGCGCTGCGCCCATCCCCGCCCTCGTCGCACCGGGCGCCAGCGCCCACGATCTGGGTGCCGCTCGTGCGCCGTCAGCGCCAGCCGTTCATCGACCTCCTCGCCCTCCCAGGCGGACCGCTCGGCGACGAAGACCTCGGCGCCGCCGCCTCGCGCACCCTCTTCGAGACGATGCGCCTCGCGCCCAAGTACCTCGAGCAGCTCTACGCCTTCGGCGACGCCGACCGCGTCTTCGGCAACGACCCCCGCGTCGTCTCGGTCGTCTACTGGGCGCTCGTGGGCGGCGAGGAGGCCAGCTCCGCCCGCCTCGGAGACAACGTGCGCTGGCACCCCGTCGACGACCTCCCGCCCCTCGCCTTCGACCACCGGCGCATCATCGACTACGCCCTCTGGCGGCTCAGGAACAAGGTCGAGTACAGCTCGATCGCGCACAGCTTCCTCGGTGACTCCTTCACCCTCGCCCAGCTGCGGGAGGTCTACGAGGCAGTGCTCGGCAGGCCGCTCGACGCCGCCAACTTCCGCCGCGACATGCTCGCCTCGAAGTCCCTCACCGAGACCGGGGAGACCCTCGCCGGCACCCGACACCGACCCCCGAAGCTCTACCGGTACCTCCCCCAGAAAGACGCAAGCCATGACCACGACCGCCTCAGTGCACACCACGATCACGCGCATCCAGAACGGCAAGCAGGCGGGCGAGAGCTGCTCGCCGGAGCTCGTGAAGTCCCCGTGGGTGTTCGACCTGCAAGTGCCGTCCTACGGGCCTGGGGCGTCAATGGCCGACCGGCTTCCGCCCGCGGCGCCCAGGCAGGAGCTCCTGCCGGAGGAGTACCGGACCGCGAGTGACGACGAGATCCACGACCGCATCCTCGCCGCCAAGGCCACGCTCGGCGACCGAGTCGTGACCCTCGGCCACTTCTACCAGCGAGACGAGGTCGTGCAGTACGCCGACTTCATCGGCGACTCCTTCCAGCTCGCGAACGCCGCCAAGGCCAAGCCGGAGGCAGAAGCCATCGTGTTCTGCGGCGTGCACTTCATGGCGGAGACCGCCGACATCGTGTCGGCACCGGAGCAGGCCGTCATCCTCCCGAACCTCGCGGCCGGATGCTCCATGGCAGACATGGCCGACAGCGACTCGGTCGAAGAATGCTGGGAGCAGCTCACCGAGCTCTACGGCACGGAGCCGGACGCCAGCGGCCGCGTGCCCGTCATCCCCGTCACCTACATGAACTCCTCCGCCGAGCTCAAGGCGTTCTGCGGCCGCAACGGCGGCATCGTCTGCACCTCCTCCAACGCCGAGACGGTGCTGACGTGGGCCTTCGAGCGCGGCCAGCGGGTGCTCTTCTTCCCCGACCAGCACCTCGGCCGCAACACCGCGAAGGCCATGGGCGTGCCCACCACGGAGATGCCGCTCTGGAACTCGCGCCGCCCCCTCGGCGGGCAGACCCCGGAGTCGCTCGACGCCGCCAAGGTGATCCTCTGGAACGGCTTCTGCTCCGTCCACAAGCGCTTCACCGTCGCGCAGATCGAGAAGGCCCGCGCCGAGTACCCCGACGTGCGCGTCATCGTGCACCCCGAGTGCCCCATGGCGATCGTCGACGCCGCCGACGAGTACGGCTCCACCGACTACATCACGAAGGCCATCGCGGCCGCCCCAGCCGGGTCGGTGTTCGCGATCGGCACCGAGATCAACCTCGTGCAGCGCCTCGCCGCCGAGTACCCCCAGCACACCATCTTCTGCCTCGACCCCGTCGTGTGCCCCTGCTCGACGATGTACCGCATCCACCCCAGCTACATCGCCTGGGTGCTCGAAGGGCTCGTCGCGGGCGAGGTGCGCAACCAGATCAGCGTGCCCGCCCACATCGCCGAGCCCGCCAGGGTCGCCGTCGAGCGGATGCTCGCGGCAAGGCCAGACACCACGATGGCGTCCTGACATGGCCCCGGAGGCCGGGCCCCTGCGGGTCCTCGTCATCGGGAGCGGCATCGCCGGCCTGACCGCCGCCCTCGCCGCCTGTGCACAAGGCCACGACGTGAGCGTCGTCACGAAGTCGACACTCGATGACACCGCCACGTCCCACGCCCAGGGCGGCATCGCGGCGGTGCTCGGCACCGGCACCGGGCCTGGCGGCGACGCCGACGACAGCGTCGAGTCGCACGTCCGCGACACCGTCGCGGCCGGTGCCGGCCTCGGGGACCGGCGCGCCATCGAGGAGCTCTGCCGTTCCGCGGAGGCGCGCATCCTCGAGCTGATCGCGCTCGGCACCCGCTTCGACCGGGAACCCGCCGGCGCGCTCAGCCGGGGCCTGGAGGCCGCGCATTCGCACGCCCGCATCCTGCACGCGTTCGGGGATGCCACGGGGCGAGAGATCCAGCGCGCGCTCAGCGCAGCAGTCCGGTCGGCGGCCGCGAAGGGCGAGCTCCGGCTGCTCGAGCACACGTTCCTCGCCGACGTCGCGGTGCGCGGCGAGCGTGCCATCGGCGCGCGGCTGCTCAGCCCCGAGGCGTCGACGCCCCGGTTCCACTGTGCCGACGCCGTCGTCCTCGCGACGGGCGGCACGGGCCAGCTCTTCGCCCACACGAGCAACCCCGCTGTCGCGACCGGCGACGGCATCGCCGCCGCAGCCAGGGCCGGCGCGCAGCTCGCCGACCTGGAGTTCGTGCAGTTCCATCCGACGGTGCTCGCCGGTTCCGGCGGCGCGCTCATCTCGGAGGCCGTGCGCGGGGAGGGAGCCGTGCTGCTGAACGAGGCGGGCGAGCGGTTCCTCCTCGGCGTGCATCCCGACGCGGAGCTCGCGCCGCGCGACATCGTGGCGCGGGGCATCGCCGACGAGATGGCGAGGCAGGACGGCCGCCCCGTCCGCCTCGATGCGAGGCACCTCGGGCGGGAGTTCCTCGAGCGCCGATTCCCCAGCATCACCGCGCACATCGACGAGAGCGGGCTCGACTGGTCGCGCGAGACCGTGCCCGTGACGCCGGCCGCCCACTACCTCATGGGCGGGGTCGTGACCGACCTCTCCGGGCGCACAAGCATCCCCGGACTGTTCGCCGCCGGGGAGACCGCCCGCACCGGCGTGCACGGCGCCAACCGGCTCGCGTCGAACTCGCTCCTCGAGGGTGCCGTGTTCGGGCGCCGCGTCGCGGAGGCGATCCACCACGACGCCGCAGCGCGATCCCTCGCCCCGGCTCCCGCCCCCGTTGCCGGCGCCGCTGACCAACTTCAGTGCGAATCTGCCCCAGCGGGGCCAGTTCAACCGCTTTCTCGCCAGAATCGCACTCATGTTGGACAGGCGACGTCGCGCGACGAAGCTCCGGCCTTCTCGCGCGCGGCGCTGCAGGAGCTCATGTGGGCGCACGCGGGCCTGCACCGCAGCGGTCCGGCACTCGAAGACGCCAAGCGCACGCTCGACGCGTGGGCCGAAGCACGGCCAACAGAGGGGGCTTCCTCCTCCGTCTCCGACCGCGAGGACACGAACCTGCTCCTCCTCGCCCGCCTCACGGTGGCCGCAGCTCTTGCCCGCACCGAGTCGGTGGGCGCGCACTTCCGATCCGACGAGCATCCGGCGGCGGGGGCGGCAGTGGCCGCGTCCCCGCCCGCGTCGCCGCGCGCACTCCCCCGCTCGCTCCCCCTCCGACAGAAGGCGATGGCGCACTGATGCTGACTCCTGCCCACATCGCGACCGCCGTGAGCGCGGCGCTCGCCGAAGACGCCCCGTGGGGTGACATCACGGTGCACGCGCTCATCCCCGTCGAGGCGACCGCGAGCGCGACGCTCGTCGCCCGCGAGGCGGGGGTGCTCTCGGGCATCGACGTGTTCGCGGCGGCGTTCCGGCTGACGGATGCCGAGGTCCTCGTCGATCTGCACGCCGAGGATGGCGAGGCGTTCGCGGCCGGGGATGTGCTGGCGACCGTGACGGGCCCCGCCGGGTCGGTGCTGACGGCCGAGCGGGTCGCGTTGAACTTCACGCAGCGGATGAGCGGCATCGCGAGCCTCACTCGGAGCTACGTCGAGGCCGTCGCCCACACCTCGGCTCGCATCACGGACACCCGCAAGACGACGCCAGGGCTCAGGGCCTTCGAGCGGCACGCCGTCGCGAGCGGGGGCGGCCGGAACCACCGCTTCTCGCTGTCCGATGCGGTCATGGCGAAGGACAACCACCTGGCGGTGCTGCTCCAGCAGTCCGGCCTCGGGGTCACGGATGCGCTCCTCGCGGCGCGCGCGAGGCTGGGCCACACGACGCACGTCGAGGTGGAGGTCGATCGGCTCGACCAGATCCCGGCGGTGCTCGACGCGGGCGTGGACACGATCATGCTCGACAACTTCTCGCTTGCCGAGCTGCGCGAGGGTGTCGCCCTCATCGCTGGTCGGGCGGTCGTGGAGGCGAGCGGCGGGGTGAGCCTCGAGACGGTCGCGGCGATCGCGGAGACCGGTGTCGACGTCATCTCCGTCGGCGCACTCACCCACAGCGCGCGGGCCATCGACCTGGGTCTCGATATGTCGCTCGAGGTCGGGCCCGTGTCAGACGCCGATGGCTGACGTGCTGCACCTCGACGCCGCGGCGACCTCGCCGGTTCGCGAGGAGGCGCTCGCCGCCGCCTGGCCGTTCCTGACGGCGTCGTTCGGCAACCCGTCGAGCACGCATGGGCTCGGCGAGGAGGCGGCTGCAGCGCTGGCCGACGCCAGGAAGAGCATCGCGGCCGTGCTCGGCTGCCGCGCCACCGAGGTCGTCTTCACCTCGGGCGGCACCGAGGCGAACAATCTGGCGGTCAAGGGCCTCGCGCTCGGCGACCCGCGCGGACGGCACGTCGTGACGAGCCGCCTCGAGCACGAATCGGTGCTCGCCTCCGTCGACGCACTGGTCCGGCTCCACGGCTTCGAGGTGTCGTTCGTCGACGTGGATGCCCGCGGCACGGTCAGCGCGGAGTCGCTCGCCGCTGCCCTCCGCGACGACACGACGCTCGTCTCGCTCTCGACGGCGAACAACGAGGTCGGCACGGTGCAGGACATCGCCGCTCTCACCGTCGTGGCCCACGCGCGCGGTGTGCCGTTCCACACGGACGCCATCCAGGCGGCGGGCTCCCTCGACATCTCGATGTCGTCGACCGGCGTGGATGCGATCAGCGTGTCCGGCCACAAGCTCGGGGCCCCGAAGGGGGTCGGGGTCCTCGCGGTGCGGTCGAGGCTGCCGCTCGAGCCGCTCATCCACGGTGGCGGCCAGGAGCGTGGGCGGCGCTCGGGCACGGAGAACGTGGCCTTCGCGGTGGCGTTCGCGGTCGCGCTGCGACTCGCCGACGAGGAGCGGCGCGCGGGTCAGCTCGACGCCGTCAGCGCCAGGGACGCCTTCATCACCGCGGTGCTGGGGTCGATCCCGGGCGCGCGGCTCACGGGCCACGCATCCGCTCGCCTCCCCCGGCACGCGTCGCTCGTCATCCCCGGCATCAACGGCGAGACGGTGCTGCTCGAGCTCGAGCAGCACGGCGTGCTCGCCTCGGCTGGCGCGGCCTGCGCCGCAGGCCACGACGAGCCGTCGCACGTGCTGCTCGCCCTCGGCATCGCGGAGGACGACGCGCGGACCGCCCTACGGTTCACGTGGGGAGCGTCCACGACCGCAGAGGAGCTCGGTGGGGTCGCGGATGCCCTCCTCGAGTCGGTCGCGCGCGTCTCGAGGGGCTAGCGCCTGCGCTTCGGGGCGCCCGAGAGGAGCCTCGAGCCGTCCTTCGTGAGCTTCCGGTACTCGACCCCCTCTGGGCCGAGACGCCTCCGCATGGTGCGCAGCGCATCCACCGACGCGTCGACCGTCACGACCCTGCGCCCGCACTCGCGCGCCACCGCCGCCGTCGTGCCGGAGCCGCCGAAGAAGTCGGCGACCCAGTCGCCCTCTCGGCTGGATGCGCGGATCATGCGCCGCAGCAGCCCTGCCGGCTTCTGCGTCGCGTAGCCGGTGCGCTCCTTGCCGGTCGGGGAGACGATCGTGTGCCACCAGACGTCCGTCGGCAGCTTGCCCCGCTCCCGCTTCGCCTCGGTGACCAGGCCGGGTGCCATGTACGGCTCACGGTCGACCTCGGCGGCATCGAAGTGGTACTTCTTCGGGTCCTTCACGTAGACGAGGATCGTGTCGTGCTTCGCCGGCCACCGCTTCGACGTGCGCGCCCCGTAGTCGTACGCCCAGATGATCTCGTTGAGGAACTTGTCGCGCCCCACGAGCGCGTCGAGGACCACCTTCGCGTAATGCGATTCCCGGTAGTCGAGGTGCAGGTACAGGGTGCCCGTCTCGTCGAGCAGCCGCCAGGCCTCCACGAGGCGCGGCTCGAGGAAGCCCCAGTAGTCGGCGAACTCGTCGTTGAACGCCGAGAGCTCCCCGAGGGTGTGCTCGTAGCTGCGACCCTGGAACCCCGTGCGGGTGAGCGGCGTGGATGCTGGGGCCGCGGCCTCCGACTCGGCGGGTGCGGCGTCGTGCGCGAGCGCCTCCCCGAGCTCGGCGGCTTCGACGGACTCCTCCACTGGCGACTGCCGTTTCACCTTCACCGACTGCCGCTTCTGCTGCTTGCCGGTGTTGAAGGGCGGGTCGAGGTAGATCACCTGGAAGGCACCGTCTGGGAGGCGACTCATGGCGTCGAGGTTGTCGCCGTGCACGACGAGGTCGGGTCCTGCGGCGTTCCACAACGAGGTCACCCGTCGAGATTAACGCGCCGAGCGCGTCGGAATGTGCACACTCGGCCGTATCCGGGCGCAGGCTAGGGTTCTGCCATGACGGTGAACTTCGACGACGGTCGCACCATGAAGCAGCGGATGCTCGCCGGCGAGCTGTACCACGCGGACGACCCGGAGCTGCTGGCGGGGGCGGAGCGCGCGGTTCGGCTGCAGGCCGAGTACAACGCGGCGTTCCCCGTCGACACGGAGCGCGCATCCGGGATCCTCGCCGAGCTCCTCGGCAGTCTGGGCGCGAACGTCACCGTGAAGGCGCCCCTGTACGTCGACTACGGCTCCAACATCACGATCGGCGACGGCACCTTCGTCAACGTAGGTCTCGTGGCGCTCGACGTCACTCCCATCACGATCGGTGCGGGGTGCCAGATCGGGCCGAACGTGCAGCTGCTGACGCCGACGCATCCGCTCGACCCCGAGCCCCGTCGCGCCGGCTACGAGGCGGGCGCGCCCATCACGCTCGGCGACAACGTGTGGCTTGGCGGCGGCGTCATCGTCTGCCCCGGCGTCACGATCGGCGAGAACACGGTCGTGGGCGCTGGCGCCGTCGTCACGAAGGACCTGCCCGCGAATGTCGTCGCCGTGGGCAACCCGGCACGCGTCATCCGATCCCTCGACTGACCGGACCTCACGGAGACGGAGCATCCATCATGGCTTCACGCAGCTACGCACGCGGCACCACGGAGTTCGACCGTGGGCTGACGTTCTTCGACGCGGTCTACGCGGTCGCCATCACCCTGCTTGTCGTCGACATCGTGCCGCCAACGGCAGACCATTGGGCGAGCTGGGATGCGCTCGCCGGCTCCGGCGTGCTCGACCAGCTCCTCGCCTTCGCGATCAGCTTCTTCGTCATCGCGAACTTCTGGAAGGTCAACCACCGCCTCATGGGCGAGGTGTCGGCGCTCGACGGCCCGCTGCTCAACACCAACATCGTGGCGATGTTCTTCATCGTGCTGCTGCCGTTCAGCACCGCGTCGATGAGCGAGGCGACCCTCGACGCGCAGCCCCTGCCGGTCGTGCTCTACGCCGTCAACATCATCTGCGCGTCGCTCGCGCAGCACGTCATCTGGGTCGTGGCCGTGCACCGCGGGCTCACGGAACCGTCGCGGGCGGCGCGCCGCCGGTCGGCGTTCACGTTCGTCGTGCCGGCCGTGTTCGCCCTGTCGATCCCGGTCGCGTTCCTCCTCGGCCCGGACCCTGCGCGCTACACCTGGCTGCTGCTGCTCCTCACGGGCCCCGTCACGTCGGCCATCCAGAAGCGGATGGCCGCGCGCGACGGCGAGGAGCCGGAGGACGCCTAGCTGTTGCTGGCCGTGAGGTTGTTAACGTCAAGGCGTGTTCAGTAGCGCGATGAGGGCGTTGATCGCTGGTTCGAATTGAGGGCGCGAGGGTGTAGCGAATCCGGTGACGAGCGCACGGGGTTGCGGATGGCTTCGGGTGTAGCGGGAAAGCGTGTGCACTGCGACAGCGTCTGAGGAGAGGCCGTCATGGTCGCTCGCCAAGGTCACCTGATCCTCACTCACCGGGATCAGGGCGTGGAGTCCGGCCGGGATACCGGGGACGTCGTACCCCGCGCTGTGGAGCGCGCGTTGAAGATAGGCGCGGCGTCGAGCGTATTCGCGGCGCTGGCGGCGGATGTGGCGTTCGTAGTCCCCACTGCGGAGCAGGTCCGCGAGAGCGAGCTGGTTGAGTACCGCGGCGCCGCCAGTGAGGGCCTCGGAGACCTCAGTGACGGGCTGTACGAGATCGTGCGGAAGGACGAGCCAGCCGAGCCGAAGCCCGGGATCGAGGGTCTTGCTGGCGCTACCGGCGTAGACGACGTGTTCGGGCACGGATCGTTGCAATGCCGCGATCGGGCGACGATCGAAGCGGAATTCGCCGTCGTAGTCGTCCTCGATGATGTAGCTGTCGTTTGTTGTGGCCCAATCAGCGACGAGTTGACGTCGGGCAGGGGCGAGCGCGCCGCCGAGCGGGAACTGATGCGCCGGGGTCAGCAGGACTGCGTCGGTCTCATTGCGTAGCTGACTGACATCGGCACCGTCGTTGTCTACGGGAAGATCCTTCACGGTGAGCCCGGCCGTGCGCCAGGGCCGGTCGATCCCGGGCAGCGATGGGTCTTCGATCTCGATCGTTGTCGCGCCCTGAGATGCGAGTGCGGCGGCAAGAAGCGTGCAGGCGATGCGGAAACCAGCACAGATCACGATCGCCTCGGCAGTGGCCTCTACCCCGCGGGCTCGACTGAGATAGGCCGCGAGCTCGCTGCGCAACTCCAAGACGCCCGCTCCATCCGTTTCTAAGGCCCCCGCGGTTGACGCGGCGCGCCGGGTGGCACTGAGCCATCGTGTGGTCGGGAAGGAGCCGCGCTCGGGCTGCCCTGGCCGAAGATCAAACCCAGACCGCATCCCAGGGGCAGTCTTCTCCGTGCGGTGTGCCGGGGAGGTGTTGCGAGCGACGAAAATCCCGGCCCGCGGCCGGGCTTCCAGGACGCCTTCGGCGACGAGGTCGTCGATCGCGGCCACAACGGTGTTGCGGGCGATGCCGAACTCCACAGCGAGTTCGCGCGTGGCAGGCAACCTGGACCCTTGAGCGAGGGCACCTCGTGCGATCGCATTGCGGATGGTGTGCTCGACCGCACGCGCTTTCGGCAATGACCTGTCCAGACGGAAGAGATCATCCATTGGACCAAGATACTGCTCGTCATCTGGAACTTTCAGATGGTCCAGGGCTGGTTTAGCCTCGTGAGCGTTCCTGACGAGAGGGGTTCCTGTTGCGCATCTTCATTGCTGGTGGTTCCGGCGTGCTCGGGCGTGCACTCATTCCGCTGCTCAACGCGGCCGGGCACGAGGTGGCAGCCACAACCCGCTCCGAGGTCAGGGCGGCCCTCTTGAGCCGGCTCGGCGCGGCCCCGATCGTCGTTGATGCGCTCGACAGAGACGCCGTGTTGCAGGCGGTGGGCCAGGCAAGACCAGAGGTGATCGTGCATCTCCTGACGGATCTCGGCACGGGAAGCTCTGCAAGCAACGCGCGCTTGCGCATCGTGGGCACCCGCAATCTCGTCGACGCAGCCCGGCAGGCTGGTACGTCTCGGATGATCGCAGAGAGCATCTCCTGGGTCTACTCCTCTGGAGCCGAACTCGCCGGAGAGGCCGAGCCGCTCGATCCCGACCCCGCCGAACCCAGGCGTACGACGATCTCCGCGGTGAGGGCGCTCGAGTCTGCGGTCAGCGAGATCCCGGAGCATGTTGTGTTGCGGTTTGGTCAGCTCTATGGACCAGACACCTGGTACTCCCGCGACGGACGCTACGGACAGGACGCACGAGCCGGTCGCTTGCAGACCACCGAGACAGTGGCGTCCTTCATCCACACCGCCGATGCTGCCCACGCGGCCCTCCTCGCGCTGGGGTGGCCGAGCGGGATCTGGAACATCGTCGACGACGAGCCCGCGGCCGGGTACGAGTGGGCACCACTCTTCGCGGCCGCAGTCGGCGCGCCCGAGCCGAACACCCCGGACTCCGGCAATATCGGTCGCCCCGTCTCGAACGCGCGCGCCCATGACACCGGTCTCGTTCTGCAGCACCCAAGCTGGCGCGAAGGTTTCAGCACTCTGTGAGGCCAGCATTCCGGCCCGGAACCTGGCGACAGGCCGTCATCACCTACACGGGAGTCCTGCCCGTCAGCCTGGTCCTCAACTTCGTCCGCCCCACTCACTGGCCACTGGCCACGACTGGTATTCGTCGTCTCCAACGCCGCCGTCCTCGTCGCAGCACTGAACTGGGCGTTATTGCCGGCGCCGCGTCAACAACGTCCTGGTCTCAGACGTCTAGCCCTTTGGCACGTACGCGTTCGTGAACGCGTCGCCGTCCAGCGGCTTCTCGAGCAGGTCCTGATCGCTCATGAACGTCGCCATCGTGGCCCACACGTCGGCGTCGTTCGTGAAGAGCGGCTGCCCCTCCTGCGCGGACAGGAACGGGATGGTCGCCTCGAGCGTCGCGAGCGCGTCGCTCTTCGCCTCGTCCGTGTAGAGGGTCGGGATGTACTCGGCGGCGATGTCGATCGACTCCTCCGGGTTGTCGATCACGTCCTGCGTGGCCAGGGCGAGGGCCTCGAGCACGGGGGTGATCGACGCATCGTCGCCCTCGATGATCGAGTCGGCGACCCCCAGGGACGGGCCGACGAGGGTCGGCGCATCCGCCGGCGCGATCTCGATCGTGCGAACCGGGAAGCCCGCCTTCTCGAACTGCACGGCGTCGTTGTTGATGTAGCCCATGACCCCATCGACCGCGCCCGTCGTGAGCGCCGCCTGCTGCGTGTAGCCGATGTACTCGATCTTCACGTCGTCCGCCGTCAGCCCGTTGCTCTGCAGCAGCGACAGCAGCGCGAAGTACGTCTGCCCGTAGGGGCCGGGCGTGCCGATGGTCTTGCCGCGCGCATCCTCGGCCGTCGTGATGTCGGAGTCCTCCGGCACGATGAGCGTCGCCGGGTACGTGTTGTAGAGCGTCGCCACCGAGGTGACGGGGATGTCGGCCGCCCGCGCCTGCGTGATCTCGTCGCCGCCCGCGTACACGAAGTCCTCCGTGCCGTTCGCGAGCGCACCGAACAGGTCCTCGCCCTCGCCGTGGTGGCGCAGCTCCACGTTGACGCCCTTGTCGTCGAAGTAGCCCTTCGCCTCGGCCACGTAGAACGGCACGAACTGGATGTTCGGGGTGTAGGTGAGGCCGATGGTCACGTCGCCCGCGGCCGCGGCGGGCGCCTCCGCGCCGTCGCCACCTGCCGAGGGGGAGCATCCGGCGAGCACGGCCACGGCTGCCACGGCGCCGGCCGCGATGACGGAGCGCACGGCCCGCGAGCGGAAGCCCGCGGTGGTTGGACGAGTGTTCATGGGCGTCTCCAGATCGAGAGAGGTGCGGTGGGAGGTCAGGCGGGGAGCGGTTCGTCGGCGAGCACGCGGGCGCGCCGCCTCGACTTGGGTTCGTCGTCGTTCCAGGTCACGGCGTTCTGGAACAGCCGCATGAGGATGTACAGGGCGACCGCGAGGAGCACGAGCATGAGCAGCGTGGAGAAGATACCGGGGATGTCGTTGGCGTCGCGGTTGAGGGTGAGGAGCATGCCGAGCCCCCGCCCACCCATCGTGAACTCGCCGACGACGGCACCCGTGATGGACAGCGTCACACCGGCGCGGATGCCGGCGAGCACGCTCGGCAGGGCGAGCGGCCCCTCGACCCACCACAGCAGCTGGTACCAGTTGGCGCCGTCGATGCGCCCCGCCTCGATGACGTCCTGCGGGAGCTGCCGCACGCCGAGCACGGTCGTGACGATCATCGGGAAGAAGGACATGATCGCGCAGAGCACGACCGTCGGGGCGAGGCCGTAGCCGATCCACAGCACGAGCAGGGGTGCGAGGGCGATGGCCGGGACGGCCTGCGACGCGGCGACGTACGGGGTGATCGCGACATCGACCCACGGGAGGCGCGCGATGAGGTAGCCGAGCGGCACGGCCACGAGGATCGCGAGGAGACTGCCGAGCAGGGCCGCCGAGAGCGTCACCCAGGCGTGGCCCAGCATCGGGCCCTTCGTCACGTCGAGCCAGAAGCGCTCGGCGAGCTGGCCGGGAGCAGGGAGGAACTGCGGCGAGATGAGCCCCGCCGCTGTGACGAGCCACCACACGGCGAGCACACCGATCGCCACCGTGATCGGTGCGAGGAAGCGTGCTGACGTCGTGTTCATCTACCCGGCTTTCGTGGAAAGCTCCGGGGATGACGAGGCGCGTGGAGGTCGCCGAACTGGTCGGCGGATTCCACGAGCTGACGGTACGCCGAGGCGTGCCGTCACGTGCGCCTCCCTTCCGGACTTTCACCGTCGGTTCCGGAATTTCACCAGATCAGCCACTCCCTTGCGGGAGCAGGTCGCGGACTATAACCGCCGGCTCGGAATTACACCGACCCCGGAGCACGTGGACTCTGTCGCCAGAATACGACACGCCCCCGTGATGCGCGACATCGTGACGCTCCGCGACGAGCGAACAGCTCCAGGGAATGCCTGGACAGCAGCGCCGTCGCCCTTGCCACCGTTCTCTCGGGATGGTCTGCACGCACGCGGATGGCTTGCAACACATCCCGAGGCGCGAAGGCCATCTCGAGACACGGCTATCCGGCGGCGGCCTGCGCCTCCGCGGTCTTCTTCGCGCTGCGGAGCTCGCTGGCGATCGCGGCTGCTGCGATGGGCTTCACGAGGCCGAGGCGCTCGGCGATGCCGCCGGCGTCGAACTCCGCATCCACCGTCACGCGGGTGCTGGCCGGGGTGATCGCCTCGGTGCGCACCTCGGCGGCGAAGGACGCACGGCCCTCGACCGATTCCCAGCGAAGGCGCTTGCCCGGCTCGTTGACGACGACCTTCGCGTCGATCGAGCGTCGCTGCCCGACGAGCTCGACGTCCCACCGGATGAGGTCGGGGCCGAGCACCTCGACGTGCTTCACGATACTGAGGACGCTCGGGAGCGACTCCGGCTCGGCGTAGAGGTTGAAGAGCACGTCGACGGGCACATCGATGTCGATGGATTCACTCACGAAGGTCATGCGATGAGCGTAGCCGTCGCACGCTACCGGTTCGCCGCGAGCGAGCCGGTCGTGGACGCCCCCGGCGTGGAGGCGAAGCAGCGGTAGCCGCGCAGCCCCGCGTCCCAGTCCGCCTGGTTCAGGGGGTAGCTGGCCTCGATGACGAGCCCGGGCACGGCCGCAGCCGCGGCGGTGTCGAGGACGTCGCTCGCCTGGCACGTGATCTGGGCGCGGTCCCTGAGCGCTTCCTCGCCCGGGTACTCGGCGTCTGCGGACAGCGTCGTCGCCTCGACGTCGGCGAGCAGCTGCCCCGAGTGCTCGGCGTCGCAGTCGACGACATCGAACCTGGGCTCCCAGGGCGAGACGTAGTCGCGGATGCACTGGCCCGGCTCGAGCAGCGACGCGTCGACGCCCGCGAGTGGCACCTCCGTGAGCGCGGGCCCGGCCGTCTCCTCTGGCGGGACCTGCCCGCCGCCGAACGGCTGGAGCCAGACTCCGAGCGCGGCCCCACCGAGGAGGAGGACCCCGATCAGCGCTGCGAGGACGCCGCGGTTGCGGCGCTTCGCGGCGCGCTCCACCTGCTGCTCGCGCGCTTCAGGCTGCTCGCGCGCTTCAGGCGTGGGGGTCGCTGCCATGGGGAGTGCCTAGGCGAGGCCCAGGTCTTCGAGGCCGATCGCGGCGCGATACGGGTAGCCCGCGGCTTCGATGACGCCCTGCGCTTCCGTGGCGCGGTCGACGATGACGGCGACGCCGACGACCTTCGCGCCGACCTTCTCGAGGGCTTCGATGGCCTTGAGCGGCGAGCCGCCCGTGGTGGACGTGTCCTCGAGCACGACGACCCGCTTGCCTTCCAGGTCCGGCCCTTCCACCTGGCGGCCGCGGCCGTGGTCCTTCGGCTCCTTGCGCACGACGAACGCGTCGACGATCTTGCCCTGCGCGAGCCCCTGGTGCATGACGGCGCTCGCGAGCGGGTCTGCACCCATCGTGAGGCCGCCGACTGCATCCACCGGCGCGCCCGTGAGGGTCTCGAACTCCTCGATGACCTCGAGCAGCACGCGGCCGATGAGCGGCGAAGCGCGGTGGTCGAGGCTCAGCTTGCGGAGGTCGATGTAGTACGTCGCCTTCTTCCCGCTCGTGAGGGTGAAGTCGCCGTGGAACACGGCTTCGTCGCGGATGAGTTCGATGAGGGCGTCGCGGTCTGTCGTCACGGTCCTCAAGCCTAATCGCCCGAGGGGCCGGTCAGCGCGCTGAGAGCGGGTCCGCTGCGATGGCGTCGGCGATCGTGGCCCGCGGATGCGCGCGACGCCACTCCCGCAGGGCGGCGCCCGTCGGCAGCCCGTGTTCGTCGCGGCTCGCGGTCATACCGCCGCCACCGGAGGACGCGGGCCGATGGTCGCCTGCCCCGGACGACGTGGTCGGGTCGAGTTCGCTGGTCTTCGTCACGGTGTTCGTCTTCATCACGCCTCCTCCGGCCAGCGCCTCGCTGGCCTTCGTTGTCTCGGGATGCTTCCGGTCCTGCGCGTCGAGCTGCCGCCAGCCCATCAATCCCCTCGGGCCGCTGTCAAGCGCCGAGGGCTGTCCATGGCCCGGATTCGCGCGATCCCACGACTCCCAGCGAACTCTGCGAACCCTGCGATGGCGGCGATCCCGTCGCCTCCAGGGCCGCCGAGCGCGCGCACACTGTGAGATTGCCGAGACGCCGAGACCCGGCCACCGAATGAACGGTGGCCGGGTCTCGGCGTTCGGCGGAGTTGTCGCCCTCCGCGCGGAATCAGCGGCTGAGGAACTCCAGCACGACCCGGTTCCACTCGTCGGCGTGACTCACGTTGACGCCGTGGGGCGCATCCGCCACGACGTACAGCTCGGAGCCGGCGACGGCCTCGTTCGTGCGAGCTCCGGAGCCCTCGAAGGGCACGGTCGCGTCGCTGTCACCGTGGATGACGAGCGTCGGCACCTTCACGGCCTGCAGGTCGTCGCGGAAGTCGGTGCTCGCGAACGCCGCCATGGCCTGCAGGGCGGCGGGCTTGAACGCCTGCTTGGTCAGCTCGATGGCCGCCTGGCGCTCCTGCTCGGAGACGACGAGCTTGTCGTCGACCGAGTAGAAGGTGGTGATGAAGCCGTCGTAGAACGACTCCTGGTTGGCGGTGAGCGCGGCCGTCATCTTGGCGGCCTCTCCAGCCTCGAGGGGGCCGTCCGGGTTGCCGGCGGTCTTCAGCAGGTACGGCGGGACAGCGGATGCGAAGACGACGCTGTGCACGCGCTCGTCGCCGAACTTCGCGAGGTAGCGGGCCACTTCGCCGCCGCCCATGGAGAAGCCGACGAGGGTGACCTCGCGCAGGTCGAGGGCCTCGAGCACCGACTGCAGGTCGTCGGCGAAGCTGTCGTAGCTGTACCCCGTGAGGGGCTTGTCGCTGCGGCCGAAGCCGCGTCGGTCGTAGGTCACGACGCGGTGGCCGGCGGCTTCGAAGGCCGGCACCTGGTGGTTCCAGGCTTCGCCCGAGAGCGGCCAGCCGTGGATGAGGACAACGGGGCGACCGGTTCCGCCCGTGTCGTCGACGTGGAGCTTCGTGTCCGCGAGCAGGCCGTGGTGTGCGGTGATCTCAGTCATTGCGGTGCCTTCCCGCGCCGCGACTTGCGACGCATCGGGAATCATTCGGAGCCGGGCTTCGCATCGGATCGGTGGCTCGGAGGTTCGGAGGCAACGCTCAGACGTCGATCGTGAAGGCGAGGAGCTGGAACGGCGGCCGCCCGTCGCCGGGGTCGACGGTGCGCACGCGCGACTCGAGGATGGAGAAGCCGAGCCGCTCGTAGAGGCGGTGCGCTCGCACCATCTGCGGTCCGCTGTTCATGACGACGCGCCGCAGCCCGCGCTGTCGCGCGAGCTCGATGACAAGCCTCGTGAGGATCGCGCCGACCCCGCGCCCGCGAGCGCCTGGGTCGACGGCGAGCAGCCGGAAGTCGAGCTCCTCGTCGCTCTCGGGCAGCGTCGTGAGGTGCTCCCCCGGTTTCGGCGTCACGACGGATCCGAGCAGCTCCCCGCTCAGTGCATCCACGGCGACCCACACCTGGTTGGCTTCGGCGCGCTCGGCGACGGAGACGATGTCGTCGCGGTAGTGGCCCGAGATCGTGTACTCGAGTTCGTAGGCGCGCAGCGAGAGGGCTGAGACGGCGTCGATCTCGTTCGGCCGCACGAGCCGCACCACGACGCCGGGGTCGAGCTGCAACGGCAGCCGGTAGTCGATGTGCGGGACACGGGACGCGTCGGCGACTGCCTCCGTGTCGCTCGCGTCGGCCCCGTTGGTGCGCCGATAGCCCAGGCCCTCGTAGAGCGCCTGCGCGGCGAGGTTCTTGCCTCCCGTGTCGAGCACGAGCGCGGATGCGCCCCACCCGAGGGCCGTCTCGCTCGCCGCCTGCATGAGGCGCTTCGCGACGCCGAGCCGCTGCGCGGTGGGTGAGACGGCGAGGAGGCGCACCTCCGCTTCCTCCCCCGTGGCGAGGCGCGAGGGGCCCGTGCCGGCGCGCGCGATGCTGAGCGTGCCCACGACCTCGGCGCCGCCGCGACCGCCGGGACCGCCGCGTTCGGCGACGAGCACAGCACCGGCTGCGGCTCGTCCCTCGACGTCCCGCACGAAGCGTCGGCGCTCCTCGCCGACCTGCAGGTGCCCGTATGGCCCAGCGGCGAACGCGGCCTCGCTGACCCGGATGACCTCGGGCCAGTCGGCGGGCACCGCCTCGCGGACGTGGATCCCAGCGGGCACAGCGCGCCTTGCGGGCCCTGGCCCGGCCGACGCCGACTGCGTCGGCACGGGTGCGGTCTGCGTCATGCGGCGGATGCCCCGACCAGCTCGTCGCTCCAGAGCGTCGTGGGGAACTCCTCGCGGAGCGCTGGGATGACGGCAGTTGCGAAGTACTCGAGCTGGTCGAGCTGCTGCTCGTGCGGGAGCGTGGTGGGGAGGCTGATCGACTGCAGGTCGTGGTCGAAGGCGCCGTGGAAGCGGCCGATCTTGTCGATCACCTGCTGCGGGCTGCCGACGAGCGCCGGCCCCTCGGCGATGGCGTGGTCGATGTCTCGGAACACGGAGTTGTTGCCTGGCACGTTGGTGGCGGCGACGAGGGCCTCGTAGACGGGCCCGTACTGCTCCTTCGCCTCCTGGGAGGTCTCGGCGATGAAGAGCGAGCCCGCGCCCGCGCCGACGAACGCGGTGCGGGGGTCATGGCCGTGGCGCTCGAACTCGTCCCGGTAGTGGCGCACGAGCACCTCGTAGTTGCGCAGGGGCTGGATGGCGTTCGCCGAGAAGAGCGGGTCGCCCCACTTCGCCGCGAGGGCTGCTGAGGCGAGCGTCGTGGCCGAGCCGTGCCACACGCGGGGCGGTCCGGCATACGGCCGCGGCAGGGTCGTGACCTTCGTGAGGGGGCGCGTGAACTCG
Source organism: Pseudoclavibacter sp. Z016 (assembly GCF_002931215.1). Classification (NCBI taxonomy): domain Bacteria; kingdom Bacillati; phylum Actinomycetota; class Actinomycetes; order Micrococcales; family Microbacteriaceae; genus Pseudoclavibacter; species Pseudoclavibacter sp. Z016. The sequence goes on along the minus strand of NZ_PSTU01000003.1, from coordinate 60,917 downwards.
CTGCCTGGCCAGTCGAGCTCGGTCTCCCGCCACAGCTGCCGGAGCAACGCGTACTTCTCGGCGAGCAGCTCCCACTGGTCGTCGATCTCGAGACCGAACAGCGGGAACTGGGCGACCTCGTTTCCTTTGCCGATGGTGATCTCGAGGCGGCCACGCGAGAGCTGGTCGATCGTCGCAAAGTCCTCGGCGACTCGAACGGGGTCGAGGATCGACAGCACGGTCACGCCCGTCTGGAGGCGGATCGTCGACGTCTGCGCCGCGATGGCCCCGAGGAGCACGCTCGGCGAGGACGACAGGAAGCGGCCAGCGTGGCGCTCCCCCACCGAGAAGGCGTCGAAGCCGAGCTCCTCAGCGCGCAGCGCGAACTCGAGGGTCTCGTGGAGCCGCTCGGACGGCGTCAGCTGCTCGCCCGTGACCGGGTTGGCGACGTACGGGACGATGTCGAGGACCTGGAACTTCACGCTGAGGCGCCCTCTGCGTGCTCGCCGGCCTTCGCGAGCGGCGTCTTCTCCCCGGCCTCGATGCCGACGGGGAGTCGGTTCTCCGCGGGAGGCAGCGGGCAGGTCGCGAAGACCGTGTACGCGCATGGCAGGTTCACGGCGCGGTTGAAGTCGACCGTGACGCGGCCCTCCGCATCCGGTGCCGAGACCGACAGGGCACGGTTCGCGGCGTACGTCGTGAGGCCGCTCGTCGCATCCGTGAACAGGACGAGCAGCGATCCAGCCTCGTGCCCGTTGAACGCGGTGAGCGAGAACTGCTCGCCGCGAAGCTCGAAGGTGACCTTGCCCGGCGAGGAGTAGACGTGCTCGAGCCCCTCGACCGCCGCACCGACGGTGACATCGCGCGGCTCGTCGAACGCCTCGAATGTGCCCTGCGCGCGCCAGCGCGGGTTGGGGAGGTAGGTGGGGGTGCCCGAGTAGGCGGCCAGGTAGTCGTAGTCGGGGTCGCGGGGGCGCACGATCGTGAAGCCTCCCCGCTTGGCGATCTCGATGAGCACCCTGCCGGCGCGGGCGGTGACCCCGTCCCGCTCGGCGATGCACGGGAACCGGTGCAGCCGGGGCCCCTGCAGCAGGAGGCCGTCAGCCTCGAGGGTCTCGCCGTCGGCAAGATCGACGATCGCCTGCCCGTCCTCGAGCGACCAGGAACCGGGGATGCCGTCGATGGCCTGCGGATCCTCCGACAGGAAGTTCAGGCTGGTCACGGCTAGGAACCCGTGGCCATCGGTGCGCCGCTTCTCGTGCTCGACGTGCCACGCCTCCCAGTCGCGGTTGAACTGGGCGCGGTCGACGTCGCGGACAAGGGACGGGGAAGCCGAGATGCTCATGCCGGGATGGTAGGCAGACGCCGCCTGGAACCGTAAGACGGGGGCTGCGCCGGACTACTCAGGGCGTCACATTGTGCAAGGCGGGCGGTGCGTTTCAGGGGACACACCGGAAACACGACTGCAACACACTTCGTTCGTTCGCGTAACACCACCGCCGCGCAGGCGAAACAGCACGAGCGCACCATGAGTGCACCCCGACGCCCCACGTGCGTCCCTTGCAGAGAGGTCTACAACGATGGATCAAGGAAATACCGCATTCATCCTCTTCGCGGCGGCGCTCGTGCTGCTGATGACACCAGGACTGGCGTTCTTCTACGGAGGCCTGGTCAAGGCGAAGAGCGTGATCAGCATGATGATGATGAGCTTCGGAGCGATCGGCCTGATCGGCGTGCTCTGGGTGCTCTTCGGCTACTCGATCGCCTTCCCGGCGGCTGAGGGCCTGAGCCCGCTCTTCGCGATCGACCCGTCCGCGATGGGGCTCTCCAGCCTCCTCGAGGTGCCGGAAGACGCCGCCTACCCACCGCTCGCGTTCGCCGCCTTCCAGGCGACCTTCGCGATCATCACCGTCGCCCTCGTCTCCGGAGCCATCGCCGACCGCGCGAAGTTCGGCTCGTGGATGATCTTCGCCGGCATCTGGGCGACCGTCGTCTACTTCCCCGTCGCGAGCTGGGTCTTCAACTTCGGCCTCGCCGATGACGGCTCCTTCGCCTACGGCGGATGGACGACCTACGGCCTGCAGGAGACGTTCGGCCTCGGCGTCATCGACTTCGCCGGCGGCACGGCAGTGCACATCACGGCCGGCGCGGCAGCCCTCGCCCTCGCGATTGTCCTCGGCCGCCGCGTCGGCTTCGGCAAGGGAGCCCACGTCCCCCACAACCCGCCGTTCGTGCTCCTCGGCGCCGGCCTCCTCTGGTTCGGCTGGTTCGGCTTCAACGCCGGGTCCGAGCTCGCCGCTGACGGCGTCGCAGCCCTCGCCGTCGTCAACACGATCGCGGCCCCCGCGGCCGCGCTCCTCGCCTGGCTGGTCGTCGAGAAGATCCGCGACGGCAAGCCCACCTCGGTCGGTGCAGCATCCGGTGCCGTCGCGGGCCTGGTCGCCATCACCCCCGCCTGTGCATCCCTCGACCCCGTGTGGGCGATCCTCCTCGGCGTCATCGCCGGAGCCGTCTGCGCCATCGCGATCGACCTGAAGTTCAAGCTGGGCCTCGACGACTCGCTCGACGTCGTGGGCATCCACCTCGTCGGCGGCCTCATCGGAACCCTCTACCTTGGCTTCTTCGCCAACGGCACCGGCCTGTTCCTCGGTGGAGACGGCACGCAGCTCCTCGTGCAGGCCATCGCGGCCTTCGCCATCATGGCGTACTCCTTCGTCGGAGCCCTGGTCATCGGATTCATCATCCACAAGACCATCGGCTTCCGTGTGAAGGACGAGGACGAGATCGCCGGTCTCGACACCGTCTCGCACGGTGAGGCTGGCTACGTGCTCGAGGACACGCGCGTCTAGCGTCGCCCCGTTCACCGACCTCGAAGGTGGCGGCACAGTTCACAGACTGGCCGCCACCTTCTGGCCTTCCCCCACCAGGGCAGCGCCAACCCCAACTGAGCTACACGCAGATTGGACGCCGTTCGATGAAGATCGTCACGCCGCAGTCGCTGCCCCGGGAACGACTCGGCACCGACCTCCGCTCGGGAAGCGTGCACGAGATCTGGCGCGACCCGGACGACGAGGTCGACCCCAGGTGGAGCCTCTCCCTCGTCGACGTGAAGCGAAACGTGAAGTCGCTGCACCGACCTGAGGGAACGGTCGACCACTGGCTCGGCATCAGCGGGCCGCAGCTGCGACTCGTGGATGGGACACGGCAGGAGAAGGTGCGCGCCGACCACCAGATCGTGGTCGAGTCGACGACGCCGCTCCTCCTGCTGCGCAGCTCCATCGGACGCGCGAAGAGCACCCGGCTGCTGCGGGTGACCCGCAAGTCGGAGATGCAGCCCATCATCCTCGGCCGCGTGTTCGTGAGCGACCCCGTCGAGTTCGACCCGGACGTGCGGGCCATCTACCTGATCAGCGGGCGCCTCCGCGTCGCCGACACCGACCTGGCTGAGGGCGAGGCGGCGATCTTCGACGAGACCGTCCCCCCGGTGATGCACTCGGATGGCGCCTTCGTCGCGACCATGGCGATCCCCTGCGTCGAGGTGCCCCAGGGCTCGTGACCGGGCTGTGACAGGTACGCGCTTGATCGTGCCGAACCGTTATCGCAAACGTCGCCGCGCATCTGCTCGCTCCCCATACGGTGGTGAGCGACAGCTGGCAGAGAGCCGGCAGACGGGGAGCATCAATGCGCGTCGACTTCTTCCGTCTGGCATCCCTCGTCGCTGGGCTCGCAATCGCCCCACTAGCGCTCAGCGGTTGCACGGCGCTCGATACTGCACAGGAGGCAGAGCCCAGCCCGACCGCGACGCTCGTCGCGGAGTACACGATCGAGCCCGCGCTTGAGCTGACTCGCGAAGAGGCGATCAGCAAGTGCGTGACCGCGATCAAAGACAAGTACGCCGGGCCGATCTTCGGTAGCGACCCGGAGGTGTCTTCCTACGAGGCGATCTTCGGACACCTCGCGCCTCAGGTGCACCAGGACGGAATGAATTGGGTGGTCTCCTACTCAGGCGCAGAAGCGTTCTCCCTGAAATGCACGACACAAGGCGATCAGGTCAAGATCTCACTCCCCGGCAACTGAGCCCGCATTCCGCTCCCCGTTCGACGCATTCTCGCGCCCCTCCGCGGTTGCTCTGAAACTCCTACGGGGCGTAGAGCACGGCGTAGCCGGCGACCTCGCGTGCGTACTCGGCCGGGAGGTTGTAGGCGGAGATCGCGGTGTTCCAGCCGTCATCGCTCGTGAGCTCGCCACCCCGCTCGCACAGGTAGGCGGCCGCCGTCTGCACGGCGTCGTCGATGTGGTGCGGGTCGGCGACCCCGTCGAAGTTCGCGTCCTGCCCGAACTTCGCCCACGTCTCCGGGATGAACTGCATGGGGCCGACGGCGCGGTCCCATTCCGTGTCCTCATCGAGGGCACCGCCGTCGGTGTCCGGGATGGCGAGGAACCCTGCGCTGCCATCGAGCGGCACGCCGATGATGCGCGGCTCGACCTGACCCGAATCCAGTACCTGAGACCCGCCGTACGTGCCGTGTCGGGACTCGACGGCCCCGATACCGGCGAGGGTGTTCCAGCCGATGCCGCACTCCGGACGTGTCTCCGAGACGCGGATCGCGGCTCCCGCGTACGCCGAGAGCGCCCTGGTCGGGATGCCCGTCGCCTCCGAGGTCGCCTGCACCCAGGCCGGAGCTGCGAGCTCGGCGAGCGGCACATCCCAGATCCCGTACCCCGCCGACTCGGGCAGGGCCTGCGCAGGCGCCGCCGGGTAGCCCTCGGCCGCGGGGTCGAGTTCCGGCTCCGTCTGCACCTGAGCCTCCCCGCTGCCGACCTCGTCCTCGCCGTAGGCGGGTGAGAAGAAGGACCCGGCGCATCCCGTCAGCAGCGAAGCGGACGCGACGCCGACACCCAGGGTCATGAGCAGACGGGTGCGAGCGGGGGTGCTGGCAGACGAGGCGATGATGCTGGCCCTTCCTGGGGTCGGCGGCGGGGGTCGGCGGCTGGCTGGGGCCGAAAGGCTCAGCGTACGTGCGACCACGGACACCCGACTGGATGCGCGCCGAACGCGCTCAGGCGCGTTCGGCTTCTTCGGCCAGCCCAGCCTTCTTCTCCGGCACGAGCTTCAGCCCGATGACGGCCAGGATGATGCCGGAGATGAACACGGCCTTCCACGGAGAGAACGCTTCGTCGCCCGTCGCCATCGCGTAGATGACGGTGAGCGCCGCCCCGATGCCGACCCACACGGCGTAGGCGGTGCCGATCGGGATGCGAGCCGCGGCCCACCCGAGGCCCAGCATGCTGAGCACGACCCCGACGAAGAAGACGATCGTCGGGCCGGGCTGCGTGAACCCGTCCGACTGGCCGAGGGCGGTGGCCCAGACGGCTTCGAGGATGCCGCTGATGACAAGCGCGATCCACGCCATGGTCAGCTCACCACCTTGAGGCCGATGACGGAGCCGACGAGCAGCAGGAGCAGGAGGACTCGGGCGACCGAGACGCGTTCCTGCTTCGTGACCATGGCCCAGACGACGGTGAGGGTCGCGCCGATGCCGACCCAGACCGCGTAGGCGGTGCCGGTGGGCAGCTGCGTCATGGCCCAGGCGAGGCCGGCCATGCTGATCGTGAGCGACACGAGGAACACGACGACGGGGACGGGCTTCTTGAAGCCCTTCGAGGCGGAGAGCGCTGAGGCCCAGACGGCCTCCAGCATTCCAGACAGAATCAACACGAACCAAGCCACGACGGCTCCTTCTGAGTCAGTCTTGTCGTGGTGCGGGTACTGCTCCCTCGTCCGCAAGCCCGATTCCGGGGCTTCAACATCCAACGGTAGCAACAGCCAGGACCATTGGCCAGGCCTGAGGCGCGGTCGCTGCGGATGCACAGGGGCCGTCGGATGCACACCACGGCACACGTGACAAGGGGTGGGGGCCTTCATCCCCACGCGGGACAGACTCAGAGCATGTCTCCCACGCAGCCCCCATCGCAGACTCCGGCACTCAAACGCGACGTCACGGGGCTGCTGCTCTTCGTGTTCATCCTCGGCGACGTGCTCGGGGCCGGGATCTACGCCCTCGTCGGCACCATCTCAGGCGAGGTCGGCGGCGTCACCTGGCTGCCGCTGCTCGTCGCCCTCGGCCTGGCCCTGCTCACAGCGGCGTCGTACGCGGAGCTCGTCACGAAGTACCCGAAGGCGGGCGGCTCCGCGGTGTTCGCGCAGCGCGCCTACCGCTCGGAGTTCGTGTCCTTCATGGTGGGCTTCTGCATGCTCGCGGCCGGCGTCGTGAGCGCGGCGAGCCTCGCACTCGCGTTCAGCGGCGACTACCTGGCCACGTTCGTCGATCTGCCGCCCGTGGTCGGCGCATCCCTGCTGCTCGTGCTCATCGCCCTCGTCAACCTCCGCGGCATCAAGGAATCGCTGCGCTCGAACATCATCATGACGTGCATCGAGCTCACCGGTCTCGTCTTGGTCGTGGTCCTCGTGGGGGTCCTCGTCGGCAACGGCGGTGGCGACATCGGCCGGGCCGTGTCGTTCGGCGACGGCATCAGCCCGCTCCCGGCCGTGCTCGGCGCGGCCCTGCTCGCCTACTACTCCTACGTCGGATTCGAGACGTCGGCGAACCTCATCGAGGAGGTGCGCGAACCGTCGAAGGTGTACCCGAAGGCCCTCTTCTTCTCGCTGCTCACCGCCGGCTTCATGTACATGCTCGTCGGCACCGCCGCATCCATCGCCGTGCCCGCCGGCGAGCTCGCCGAGTCCACCGGCCCGCTGCTCGACGTCATCGAGGCGACCGGAGTGCCGGTTCCGGCTTGGCTGTTCAGCGCGATCGCCCTCATCGCGGTCGCCAACGGAGCCCTGCTGACCATGATCATGGCGAGCCGCCTCACCTACGGCATGGCAGGGCAGGGCCTGCTGCCCCGGATGCTCGGGCGCGTGCTCCCCGGGAGGCGCACCCCGTGGGTCGCCATCATCGTCACCACCGTCTGCGCCATCGTGCTCACCGCAACCGGCGGCATCGCCGTGCTCGCCGAGACCGTCGTCATCCTGCTGCTCATCGTGTTCATCAGCACCAACCTCGCCGTGCTCGTGCTGCGTCGCGACAAGGTCGAGCACGCCCACTTCCGAGCCTGGACGGCGCTGCCCGTGCTCGCGATCATCTCCTGCATCGTCCTGCTCACGCAGCAGAGCGGCGAGGTGTGGCTGCGCGGCGGGATCATCGTCGCGGTCGGGCTCGTCACGTACGTCGTGCTGCGCTTCGCGCGGCGAACACGGACGAGGGACTGAGGTTCTACACCCCCGCGGCCATTCGCGATACCCCACGGGGAAACACAGGGCGGCTTGGTCTGGTTGCGACAGCGGCGTCTTCTTGGCGTCGCGCTCGATGACGAGGAGACACCCATGTACTTCCACGCACAGACCTGGATCAATGACATCGCCGACGGCGAGCCAGACCCCGCAGCGGCGAACGCGCTCCAGGAGGGGCTCGGTGGGCAGTTCGGCGAGATGCGCACCATGATGCAGTACCTCTTCCAGGCGATGAACTTCCGGGGCCCCACCGCGAAGCCCTACCGCGACCTCATCCAGGGCATCGGCACGGAGGAGATCAGCCACGTCGAGCTCATCGGGACGACGATCTCGCGCCTCCTCGACGGCTCCCCCGAGTACACGGGCAAGCTCACCGACCCCGTCGACAAGCCGGGCGCCGGCGGTGCGACGCCACTGAAGATCGCGCTCGACACGAGCAACATCCACCACTATCTCGTGGGTGCGCAGGGTGCGCTGCCGGTGGACGCGGCCGGCAACCCGTGGAGCGGCAGCTACGTGTACAACTCCGGCAACCTGCCCCTCGACCTGCTGTACAACCTCATGCTCGAGTCGACGGGGCGCCTGCAGAAGTGCCGCATCTACGAGATGACCGACAACCCGACGGCGCGCGGCACGATCGCCTACCTCATCGTGCGCGATCAGGCGCACGAGAACGCCTACGCGCGGGCGCTGGAGACGCTCGGCGTGAGCTGGAAGTCGCTGCTGCCCATCCCCAAGACGAACGCCGAGGCGTTCCCCGAGGTGAAGGAGCTCCTCGACCTGGGGTTGCAGAGCAAGCAGTACTCGTTCGACCTCGACGGCAAGTCGGAGGCGGGCAAGATCTTCCAGGGAGCGTCGCCCTCGAAGGACGGGACGACGCTGGACGCCTCCGAGCAGGCGCCGGCCGGCGCCCCGTCGTTCATCGCCGACGAGCGTCTCGAGGAGTTCGCGCCGGGGCTCGACGCCGAGCTGCTCGCCCTCATCCAGGCGACGGCCGAGCTCGAGCTGTCGGAGGTCAACGGGTTCTACGGGCCGACAACGAAGTAGAGCGAAGACAGGGCAGCGCGACCGGCCCCGGTCAGAACGGCGGAGGGTCGACGCCAGAGGCTGGGCCAGGCGACGGGCCGGGCGCCAGGCCAGAAGCCGGGCCGGTCGCCGGGCAAGCGGACGGGCCGGGCGCCAGGCCAGAAGCCGGGCCGGTCGCCGGGCCAGCGGACGGGCCGGGCGCCGGGCCAGCGGACGGGCCGGGCGCCGGGCCGGTCGCCGGGCCAGCCGACGGGCCAAGCGCCGGGCCAGAAGCCGGGCCGGTCGACGGGCCAGAAGCCGAGTCAGCGTCTGGGCCAGCGACTGGACCAGAAGCCGGGCCAGAGAACGGGCCGGAGAACGGGCCAGGCGCAGATCCCGGCGGTTGCACCCGGTAGGTGCTCCCGCGGATCTCGATGCTGGGCGCACCGCCCGGCGAGGGCCCGAAGGTGACGCCGCGCGGTTCAGGAGCGTCGACCAGGACGATGCCGCTGGGCGAGGTCCACTCGAGGACCCCGCCCGGCAGCTGGCGGACCCGCCAGGCCGTGTTGCCTTTCACCGTGTGGTTCCAGCGACACAGCCCGGCGAGGTTGACGAGGCTCGTCGGCCCGCCCTCGGACGCCGGGATCGTGTGGTCGAGGTCGCACTTCTCGGCGGGGAGGCGACACCCCGGGAACCGGCAGTGCACGTCTCGAGCGCGCAGCCACGCACGCATCTCCTCGGTCGGCCGATAGCGGTCGACCTCGACCACCGTTCCCGTGATCGGGTGGGTCAGGATGCGCTCGAAGCTCGGCACGTTGGCGGCGAGGGCCTTCGCGACGCTCATCGGGATCGGCGTCACGCCGTCCAAGAGCGCGGGAGTCGTCTCGAGCGGGCTCCCGTCGCCTGCCCTGGCGTCGAGAATCGTCAGCACCGGCATCGTGACCGATGCCTTCGCGGTGATGCCTGCCGCAGCCGGGCAGGACGTCAGCTCGCCGGTGAGGAGCAGCTCGGCGAACACGTCGGCCCGCACCTGGTAGAAGGTTCGCGGGTCGTCGGATTCACCGCCCCTCGCCGCGATGATGGACTTCGCAATTTCGGACAAGCGCCCGTCGATCGCCGTGAGCACCGGCAGCGAGTGCCGCGCGCCAAGCGACGCCATGCCGTCCGCCTCGCGCGTGACGAGCACAGCCCGCGACCCCATCGCCTGGTCGTAGCGTTCCTCCAGCGACGAAGCCGTCAGTCGCTCGGCCTGCTTGATCGCGAAGTCCTTCAACCTGCCCGGCGACGTCGACCGGGCCTTCTCGAGCGCAACCTGCACGAGCAGCTCACGCCGCGCGGCCTGTTCCGCTGGGTCTTCGTGCACGATGATCGTGCCCGCCTCGCACACGATGCGCGCGTGCGCCATCGACACCTCACCGGCCGCGAGCGCCGCGTGCACAAGCGGGAAGTCCTCCGTGAGAACCGCCGAGCGGCCCATGATGCTCGCGACGGCCTGCCTCGAGGTGTTCGTGACCGCCGCGATCTCCGCCTTCCACGACCGCAGCGCCCACTCCTGCTCGAGGGTGCCCGCTCGCTCATCTTCAGCGACCCCGGTTCGTGCCGCCAGCGCGTAGACGCGCGCCTGCTCTGCCTGCGCGCGGGCCACGTCGGCGTTCGCCTCGGCGATCAGGGAGACCAGCAGGAAGCGCTCGAGGTTGCGCACGCGTTCGACCATCTGGGCAGGTGGCATCCACCCTTCCGGGATCCTCGTTGCGAGCGCTTCATCGATCATGCGACCAGCTTCCCCCGGACCACCGACATTCTTGGTCCGGTCCGACGACACGCTCGAAACTCACCGCTGAAGATGAGGAGTTCTGCTGCGCTCCCTTCCCCGACGCCGACCCCGACGCCGACGCCCGACCACGCCAACGGCGAGGTCGACCAGCAGGAACGCGGCGAGGCTGGCTCCCATGAGCGGCAGGAACACTCCGACCGCTGCCGCACCCGCCAGCACGAGCAGGACGCCCCACCACGGCGCGCGCCGGAACGCTCCCCGCGGCGGAGACGCGCCGACACGACGCGACGGGTCGTGCTTCGGCCGCCGCTGCCACCACATGACGTAGCCCCATACGACCATCGCCGCGATGCCGACGGCGACGGCGAACAGCACGAGCTGGTTGGCGAGGCCGAACATGGAGCCCATGTGCAGGTCGATGCCCCACCGACTGAGCTTCGCGACCGGCCCGAACTCGGCGAAGTCGACCCGGTCGACGACCTGCATCGTCGCGCCATCGATGGCCACCGCATCCACCTCGGTCGGGAAGCTGCGCTGGATCTCCTGCACGACCCACGCCGTGCCCGGCTCGGCCGGCGGCCTGATCTCGACGAGACCCGTGTTGACGTTCACCTCGCGCGCGACCGAGAGCACCGAGTCGTAGGCGCGCGGGCTCAGCGCTGCGACGTCGGCACTCGGCGTCGGCGCACCGTGACTGTGCCCGTGCCCGGTGTGCTCGTCGTGCTCGTCGGCAGCTGGGCCGCCCACGCCGTCGAGGCTCGTACTGACCGACGGCGTCGTCCAGCCCACGGCGGCGCGCAGCTCACTGAAGTTCGCCCCGCCGTACTGCGACCAGGTGATGCCCGTGACCGACAGGAAGAGCGCCCCGGCGAGCACCCAGATGCCGGTGGATGCGTGCAGGCTGCGCGTGCGAACGAACCCTGTCGCAGCGAGGTTCGGCCGCAGCAGCTCGCGCTGCTGCGACGCCCGCTTCGCACTGCGAGCCCGCAGATACCTGGTCGCCCAGAGGCCAGCTCCGGCGAGTGCGACGACCCCGAGCCAAGACGCCGCGAGCTCGCTATAGAGCCTGCCGGCATCGCCGAGGTGGAGGCTGCGGTGCAGGTCGGAGACCCAGGTTCGGAACGGCAGGGAGCCCGAGGTGCCATACACGGGCAGGTCCCCGCGCACCTCGGCGGTCGCGGGATCGACGAAGACGGCTCTGGTCGTGCTCTCCCCCAGCCCGGCATCCGCGTACATGACTCGCGTCGTGTCGCCGGGTTCCGGGGCCGGCCGCACCGCGACGATCGCCGGGGCTGCACCGTCCGCACCGTCCGCACCGTCCGCGATGTAGGCGTCGGCCGCCTCGATCTGCTCGGCGAGCGGCAGGACCTCGTCCGCCGTCGGCGCGTGCAGCTCGCGGTCGTACACGAGCTGCTCGATCTGCGGTGTCAGCGCGTACAGTGCGCCGCTCAGCGCCGCGATGAGGATGAACGGGCCGACGAACACGCCGGCGAAGAAGTGGAGGCGCATCAGCAGCTGAGCGAACCAGCCTTGCCGTGGAGTCGGACGCGCAGCGCTCACGCGAGGATTCCCTCTCCGATGTAGCCGCCTTCCGCGCATCCGGGTGGGATGGCGAACACCGCGGAGCCGATCGGCGTCGTCCACTCGTTGAGCAGATCGAGCTCGTCGAGGCGCCGCTGCACGGGCACGAACTGCGCATCCACGTCCGCCTGAAAGGAGATGAAGAGCAGGCCGGAGTTCGAGATCTGCTCCCCACTCGGGGCGTCGTCGTAGTTGTAGCCGCGGCGGAAGAACCGCTCCGCCGTGTTCTCCGACCGCGCCCGCCGCAGGTGCGAGAACTCGGCGATGACGGGGAATCCCGCGGCGTTCTTGGCGGTGAAGTCGGGCTCGTCGTGCTCCTGGGTTCCGGTGAGCGGGGCCCCGTTCGCGAGGGTGCGCCCGACCGACTGCTCGCGGCCGCTGCGGTCGAGCCTGTCCCACTTGTCGAGGTCCATGCTGATGCGCCGCACCACCATGCCCGTCCCTCCCGCGAACGCGCCTTCCGTGATCCACACGAGCTGCTCGAAGTCGACGGTCGGGGGCGCGGGGTTGACGGTGCCGTCGACCTGCCCGAACAGGTTCCGCATCGTCGTGCCGGATGCCTCGGAGCCACGTGCCCGGCGGAATCCGGGCTGCGTCCACCGCACGGTCGCGAAGCTGCGGGTGTCCTTCAGCAGCATCCGCAGCGCGTGGGCGACGGTGAACGGGTCGTCGGCGGCGACCTGCAGGAGCAGGTCGCCGTCGTTCCACGCGTCCTCGAGGCGGTCGATCCCGAAGGCGGGGAGTGGCCGCAGCCAGGCGGGGGCCTGCGTCGAGGAGGTGGAGGCGCGGCGGACGAGCTCCGGCCCGAACCCGAACGTGACCGTGAGGTTCGCGGGCACGTGCGCGAGCTCGGGTTCCGAGTCGGCGAGCGCCGGTTCGCCGCGTGCGAGCCTCGCCGCGTCGTCGGTGAGGAGCTGCATGAGGCGGCGCAGCGCGTCGCGGTCGGTGCCGTCGCGCAGGTCGAGAGCCACGAGTGTCGCGTGCGCCTGCGGCGGCGTCGCGATGCCGGCCTGATGCTGGCCGTAGAACGGGACGGTGTCGTCCCCCGGCAGGGGAACGGAAGCGCTGTCGTCCTGGCTCGCAACGGGTGCCGCGAGGCGGAGCGCCTGGTCTGCGCCGATGGCCGCGGCCGCGCCGAACCCGGCGACAGCTCCTCCGAAGAGGAGCTGCCGCCGAGTCGGGCGGGTGCGACCAGGGCTCTGGTCGCCGTGCATCAGCTGTTGTCCGCGTGGTCGCTGTTGTCCGCGTGGTCGCTGTGGTCGCTGTTGCCCATCTCCATGTCGCCGCCCATGTCATCCATGTCGCCGTCTTCGTAGGTCTCGTTGGCGCCCGCGTAGTCCTTGGCAGGGGCGGTGAAGTCGAGCGTCGAGTCGTCCGAGAACGTGAGGGTGAACGTGATCTCGTCACCCGCCACGATGGGCTCCGGCAGGTCCATGAGCATGATGTGGTTGCCACCGGGCTCGAGGGTGAGCGCTTCGCCGGCGGCGATCGTGAATCCGCCGCCCTTCTCGCGCATCGTCATCTCACCGGTCTCGTTCGCGACGGTCTCGTGCAGCTCGAGGGCGGTGGATGCCGGGCTCGCGACCGAGACGATCGTCACGTCCCCGGCACCCGTGTTCTCGATCTCGCCGAACGCGGCGGACATGCCGGAGTCCTTGGCCTTGACCCAGGTGTTCTCGACGGTGACGGACTCGGCGGCGGGCGTCGCCGAATCGGCATCGGCCCCGGTCGCGGTGCTTGCCGTCGCGCACCCAGTGAGGGCGAGCGCCGCGGCCGCGAGGAACGCCGCTGCTGCGAGGGGGCGGGTGGTGGTGGTCGTCATGCTGGTCGTGCTGGCCATGAGTGGGGTTCCTTTTCGGGAGGAGAAGTGAAGGTGTTGGGCGGCCGAGTCAGCGCGCATCGGCGTCGCCGTCCTGCTGGGCGCCCTTGCGGGAGCGGACGATCACCCAGGCGACGCCGAGCGCGACGACCGCGCCCAGCCCGCCGATGAGGAGCAGCCGCGGCACGTCGAACGCCGACCGGGAGGTGACCTCGGCCGTGGGCTCGGTCGTCGCGCCGGAGTCGGATTCCGAGGCAGGGGCCGAGTCGGCGTCCGGCACGGCCGCCTCGCTCGGCGCCGGTGTGGCGGCCTCGGCGGCGAGCGCATCCGCTGCACTCGCGTCGCCGACCGTGAACGGGATCGTGCCGGTGATCGGGTGCCCGTCTGACGAGACGACGCGCCAGTTGATGGTGTACGCGCCGTCCGGCAGCGCGTCGTCGATGGTGCTCGTGACCTCGGAGCCGTCGATGACCGGTTCGCCGGTCGCCCAGGCGGCGCCGGCGGCGTCCTCGAGGACGATCATCGGCCCGATGTCCATGATGTCGGCGGAGTAGCGGAGCGTGACGTCGGCGGGTGCCGCGTCGAGCGCCGCCCCCGGCGCTGGTGCGCTCTCGATGAGCTGGTCGTGCGCCTGCGCGGGGGCCGCGCCGGCGAAGCCCAGGAGGCAGGCCACGAGCAGCGCGAGCACTGCGGAGGCCGCGCGGAGGGCGCGCTTCGGTTCGGTGGTCGGTGGGAGGAGTGCTTGGGTCGTGGAAAGGGAAGTTGAGTCGATTGACATCTCGAGAATTCCTCGGGTCTGTCCGACCGCACGCGAACCGAGCGCGCAGAGGGCGCGCGGCTGCCGCGGACGGAGAAAGTTCGACGCCGACCCGCACCGGAGTGCTTCCCCCGTGGAAGAGGGGGGTGAGGGAATGCGGTGCTAGCTCGGGGTCGCGAACGTTGAGGGTCGCTGGGGCGCGGGCGGGCCGCGTCGCGGCTGCGTGCGCCCGGCGCGAACCGTCAGCGACGGCACCCAGGGCAGGTCGAGTGGCGCCGAGTCGACGGTCGCCGTGGAGCGCGCGCCTCGGGCGAGGAGGAGGAAGATCGTGCGCAGCAACGGCAGCAGCAGTTCGACTGCCGCGTCCTTCGCCTTGACGAGGCTCGCGACGAGCGTCTCGCCGAAGAAGAGGGCGAGGGCCGTCAGCACCGCGGCCACGGCGTGCATCGCCCACATGAGCGCGCCGTCGTGGGCCAGGTGCAGCGCCGCGCCAGAGGGAACCGCGCTGCCCGCGCTCGACGCGAAGTCAGCCATGGCGGAGGCTGCGGCGAGCTGGCCGTGGCCGGCGTGCGCATCCGCCGCCGACCCCGCGCCGACGGTCGCGGACGGCGTGCCGAGCACGAAGAGCGTGTGGAAGAGGAACTGGCTGGCCCCGACCGACAGAGCCAGGCGCAGCGAGTCGGTGCGGATGCGCGCGAGCAGCAGGCACGCGAGCACGGCAAGGCCGAACGGGAAGGCGACGCCGAGGAGGCCCGGCATCCCGCCACCCGCGAGGACGTGCGAGGCAAGCGCGATGAACGTGGAGACGGAGGCGGCGACGAACGCGAGCTGCACGCGGCGGACCCGGGCGGCATCGCGCGGGCGCTGATCGACGGGCGCGGCCAGGCTGGCCTCGACGTCGAGATCGGTGCCGAAGTCGAGATCTGTGTCGAGATCGAGATCGGTGCCTCGCAGCTCCACTTCACCCATGGCGGGTGTCAGCAGGCCGGTCGAGGTCACCCCTCAAGTCTAGGCGGCTCTTCTACGCCTCGTAGACGCGGCCCTTCCATGCGACACGGCGTCGCCCGGCCAGCGCGTAGACGGGCAGCACGAGCAGCGGACTGATCGGGCCCAGGATCCCCTCCGCCAGGTCGAGCGGCCGGTATCTCCCCGTGATGACGCTCACGAGGGTGCGATCGAGGAGCCCGGCGATGCGGACGAAGTGCAGGATGCGGGCGGTCGCGCCCCTGCCCGCGCTGGCATGGGCAACCGGCCACACGCGCAGCACCCAGGGCAGCGTGTAGACGCAGATCGTGAGGATGCTCGTCGCCGCCATGAGCGCTCGCGAGCCGTGGTGGAGGCCGAGGAGCGACTTCGCGAAGCCGCGCACGGAGCTGCCGTAGCCGTCGTACATGCGCACGGCGATGGCGGTTCCGCCGCGCGCGACGACAACCCGCCCGCCAGCTGCGCGCATCCGCTCGGCGAGGCGCATGTCCTCGACGAGCTCCCCGCTCACGGCGGTGTGGCCGCCGATGCGGTCGTAGGCGGCGCGGGTGAACGCCATGACCTGGCCGTTCGCGACGACCGGCGCGCGCCGGTGCTGCAGGGCCACGGGCACCGAGCCGAGCACGACGGCGTCGTTCAACGGGGTGATGAGCCGCTCGCCGAGCGTCCGCGTCTCCTGGCGCGGGAACACCGTGAGCAGATCGGCGCGGGACTCGCGCATGGTGGCCAGCAGCGCATCGAGCGCGCCGGGGCTCCAGCGCACGTCGGCGTCGGTGAACACCAGCACGTCGCTCGGGTGCCGCGCGACGGCGTCTGCGTCTGCCTCGGCTGCTTCAGGATCTCCTGACCAACATCGGTGCGATTCCGAGTGTTCTCGGCCCGCAGCGGGCGCTGCCGGCGGATTCTGCACTGAAGTTGGACACTGGCTTGCGCGACCAGCGGGACCGGGAGCGGCACGACCGGGAAAAGGAGCGGGAGCGGGAGCGGGAGCGGGAGCGGGCGCAACTGCCTCTGCGAGCTGCGCGCACGACCAGTTCTTGCCCGTCCAGCCGTCGGGGCGGGGCGCGCCGCCGAGCACTCGGGCGCCCGCCGACTCGCTGAGGGCCCTCGTCGCATCGCTCGACTCGTCGTCGAGCACGACGACCTCATCGGCGCCCTGCCCGAGGAACCCTGGCAGCGTCTCCTGCAGGGTCGCCTCCTCGTCGCGGGCGGGGATCAAAAGCGAGACGCGAGGAGCAGGCTCCCGAGCTGGTGCGCCGGCCCGCAGGCTCGGCTGCGTCAGCAGGTTCGCGAGCAGCACGACGGACCGTGCACCGAGGTAGGCGAGCGCGATTCCAGCGACGGCGCGGCTCGCGAGCCCCCGGTTCACCCGCGCCCCCTGCCGCGCGCCCCGCCGCGGCGCATCCCGAAGCCCTCGGGCCTCGTCAGGTAGGCGAGCATCCGCCCGGCGATCCCGACCCGGTCTCGGCGGAAGCGCTGCGCGTCGAACACGACCCGGTACCCGGGGAGCGGGCGGGCGGGATCGGCGGCGTCGAGCGCCCGGTCGAGCTCGTCGAGCATCGACGCGAGCGCCGCCCGGAGCTGCTCCGGGCGCACCGGTGCGCCGAAGCGGATGAACGCCTCCGGCTTCGCGGCGCCCCGCAGGACGACGCGGATCGCGACGGGCACAAGCGGCACCCCAGCTCGCTCCGCGACCCACTCGGCACCAGGGTGCAGGGCGGACAGGCCGCGTCCGGCGCGCAACTCGCCCTCGGGAAAGATCAGCGCCCAGTCGCC
This sequence comes from Pseudoclavibacter sp. Z016, assembly GCF_002931215.1. Classification (NCBI taxonomy): domain Bacteria; kingdom Bacillati; phylum Actinomycetota; class Actinomycetes; order Micrococcales; family Microbacteriaceae; genus Pseudoclavibacter; species Pseudoclavibacter sp. Z016. The sequence goes on along the minus strand of NZ_PSTU01000003.1, from coordinate 43,948 downwards.
CGCACGGGCGCGGGCGACGAGGGTGCGGAGCGCGCGCGGAGGCACGGCCCCGACCAGCCGCAGGAACGGGAAGCGCTGCAGCTGCTCGTCGCCCATCATGACGGCCACGTCGGAGCCGACGTTCCTGGCGAAGAGGCCGATGAGATAGGCGTCCCACCAGGAGCCGTGGTTCGCGGCGAGCACCGCCCCGCCCGCCGGGGGCGTGCCCGTGACGGCGATCGAGAGCAGCCCCGTCCGCACGTCGCGCACAGCGCTGCGCACGAGCAGTGCGCGGGCCAGGCGAAGCATCATGGTGTGCTCGACGCTATCGCAGGCGAGGGAGCGACAGGCCGGTCGGGTGGATGCTCACCAGCCGCGCAGACCCGCGGCGACGACGCCCCCGACGACGAGCAGGAAGACCAGCAGGTCCGTCCAGGTGGCGACGAGCTCGTTCGTGCTCTTGCCGCGCTTCGCGAGGTGGCGCAGACCCGCGAGGCCGAGGTAGATCGCCCCAGGGAGCGCGCCGATGAGCCCCCAGCCGGGGACAAGCGACGAGACGAGTGCAACCACGCCGAGGCTGAGGTTGGCGAGGCCGAGCTCTTGCACGACCTGCGCGGTCGCCGCTCCGGTCTTCATCATCGTGTCGGTCGCGGCACCGGTTCCGGTTCCGGTTCCCGTCTCGTCCCGCACGGCGGCGTCGTCGTCGTCGTCAGGAGCGTCTTCCGCGTCGTCGTGCGCCGCCCCGAGAATCGTCTGCGTGGTGCGCCGCGGGTTCGTGAGCTGGCTGATGCCGGCGACGATGAGACGTATCCCCACACCCCAGAACGCGAACCAGATCCCGAACACGATGGCCGGGTTCCCGCCCGCGACGCCCAGGTGGACGCCGCCGAAGATCAGCGGCAGCACCACTGTCTGGAGGATCACGAGGAGGGCGTACATGCACGGTCCGATCGGCGTCGGGATGCCCGCAGCACCACTGCCGATCTGAGCGGTCAGTGCTGCATCGCTGCATCGAGGGAGGGGTGATCTGCACGCTATTGCATGCCGAGTACCGCCGACAACACGGCGACGTGCGTTTACATGGACCGCGGTACTGAAAGAATGGCCGGGTGAGCATCCACCCGAGTGTCACGCCGAAGAAGCCCTGGTACCGCCGGAAGAGCAGGACGGTGCCCCTCGGTGTGCTCTCCGCCGGGCTCGTGGGCGCGATCATCTGGGTGTCGACCCCCTGGCCAGCTGCCATGCTCATCCGCGCCCTGTTCGAGCTCGACGCGAAGCGCACCATCACCGAGATGGAGGCGTTCGCCCCGACCGCCGACACCCTGCAGGCGCAGCTCGACGTCTCCTACGGCGACGACGGAGCGGACACGAGCTTCGACCTGTACTCCCCCGCTGGCACGAGCGAGGCGCTGCCCACGGTCGTGTGGATTCACGGGGGCGCGTGGATCTCCGGCGGCAAGCAGAATGTCGCCCCGTACGTGCAGATCCTCGCCGCCGAGGGGTTCACGACGGTCGCCCTGAACTACACGGTGGCCCCCGAGGCCACGTACCCGACGGCGCTCACGCAGCTGAACGACGCGCTCGCGCACCTCATCGAGCACGCCGCCGAGTACAACATCGACCCGAGCCGCATCGTCCTCGCCGGCGACTCCGCGGGCGCGCAGCTCGCGAGCCAGCTCGCGACGGTCGCCACGAACCCCGACTACGCTGAGCTCGTCGGCCTGACGCCGGCGCTCGCCGGCGAGCAGATCGCCGGGATGGTGCTGAACTGCGGCATCTACGACGTGAGCGGCATCCCGGACGCGCCCGGCCTCGGCGGCTACGGCTTCCGCGTCGCCCTGTGGGCCTACCTGGGTGAGAAGGACTGGTCGCAGACGCCTGGTGGCCTCGAGATGTCGACCCTCGACTCCGTGACCGCCGATTTCCCGCAGACGTGGATCTCCGGCGGCAACGCCGACCCGCTCACCTCGAACCAGTCGCAGCCGTTCGCGGCGAAGCTGCAGGGGCTCGGCGTACCGGTCACTACTGTCTTCTATCCGGACGACCACCAGCCGGCGCTGCAGCACGAGTACCAGTTCAAGCTCGAGGGGGCGGATGCGCAGAGCGCGCTCGCCTCGACGATCGACTTCCTGAAGTCGGTCACGTCGGCTGCCTGACCGCCGCCGCGCCGCCCGCCGCCCGCCGCGCCGCCAATAGGTCGCTTTCACCCCGTTCTCGGCGTCGAAATGGGGCGAAGCTGACCTATCCGGCGGCGTGGTTGGCGGCGGCGGCGGGGGTGGCGGCCGAGATGAGCAGCGCCCCGAGCGATGCGGCGATCGTGATCGACGCGGCCGCCCCGAACGCGAAGCTCGCCGGCATGTTCGCCCCCACGGCGAGGTAGGTGCCCGCGTAGACCGAGAGCGCCAGGGCCGCCGCGAGGCGTTGGCTGAGCTGGAAGAATCCCGCCGCGACCCCGTTCACCCCTGGCGGCGCCTCGTTGAGCGTCAGCGATTGGTTCGATGGGATGAAGAGCCCGGAGAAGACCCCCTGCAGCGTCCCGGCGCCCAGGATCCCGAGCACGATGAGCGGCTCCGATCCGGTCGTCACCAGGGCGATCTCGACGGTCACCACGATGAGCGCCAGGCCGAGGACCCACGTGATCCCGCTGCGGCCGAAGCGCCGCACGAGCCGCCAGCTCAGCATCGACCCGACGACCATGCCGAGGGCGCGGGGCGTGAGCAGCAGCGCCGCAGCGAACGGCGAGTAGCCGAGCCCCTCGATGAGGAACAGCGTGGTCAGCAGTCCGATGCCGAGGGCAGACCCGAACGTGAGCGCGGCGACGGCGGTCCCGAGCAGGTAGCCGCGGTTGCGGGCGAGCTCGGGATGCAGCACCGCGGCGCCACCCCGCGCGTATACGCGACGTTCCCAGAGGGCGAAGAGCACGAAGAGCGCAACCGCAGCCGCAGCCAGCGCTGCGAGGAGGCCCCCGGCGCTCACCGCCGCGACCAGCAGCGCGAGCGTGCCGGCGCCGAGCAGCACGACGCCCACCGCATCCACCTGTCGCAGCGCACTTCGCACACCGCCCGGCACGGCAGAGGGCCGCGGCAGCACGAACACCGCCGACACGATGAGCACCACGGCGAGTGGCACGGCGAGCAGGAAGACGAGCCGCCATCCCGTGTCCTCGGGGAGGACGGTCAGCAGGATGCCCCCGCCGAGCGGGCCGACGAGCCCGGCGGCCGAGCCTGCGGTCGTGTACCCGGAAAGCGCGCGCGAGCGCATGATGCCGCGGAAGGTGTCCTGGAAGAGCCCAAGCACCTGGGGGTTCACGACGCCGGCTCCGAAGCCCTGCACGAGGCGGGCGATGATGACGGTGGTCGTGTCGTCCGCGAGCGCGGCCGCGAACCCGGCGACCGCGAACAGCGCGAGCCCGAGCAGGTACAGCGAGCGTCGCCCGAGCAGGTCGCCCAGCCTCCCGGCGCCCACGAGGGCGAGCCCGAACGCGAGTGAGTACGACGACGTCAGCCACTGCACCTGTGCGCCATCGGCGTCGAGGGAACGCTGGATGCTCGGCACGGCGAAGCTGAACACGGCTTGATCGAGGAGGGTCGTGAAGGCCGTCGCGACGCCGAGCGCCAGTATGAGCCCGTCCGGGCGCCCTCGACGACGGAGAGCTGAGGGCGCGGCGAAACCCGCCGCGCCCTCAGCCTTCGAGGACGCGACGGGTTCCGTCGCCATGGGGTGCGCGGCGATGGCTACTCCTCGCGCGGGAGGCCCGCGGGGTTCACCTCGGAGACGTCGATGCGCTCATCCTGCAGTCCCCAGCGGTCGAGGATCGCGTCGTACTGGCCGTTCTCGATGGCGTGGTTGATGACGATCGAGACGGCTTCGATGAGGCCGTTGTCCTTCGCGGTGCCTGCTGCGATCTGCGCGTTGGCGGGGAAGCCGCCGTTGAGGGTGCCGACGAGCTTCGTCTCGCCGTCGCTCGCAGCCTTGAACGCGGCGGTCGCGTTCGGGCCGAAGTTCACGTCGACTCGACCAGACTGCAGCGCGAGGGTGCCCGCCGCGTCGTCTTCGAAGTACTGGAAGTCGACCGGCTCGAGCCCTGCGGCCTTGTTCTCCTCGTCCCAGGCGACGAGGATCTTCTCCTGGTTCGTGCCGGCGCCGACGATGACGGAGAGGCCCGCGACGTCCTTCGCCTCGGTGATCGACTCGATCTCGCTATCGGCCTTCACGTAGAAGCCGAGCACGTCCTCGCGGTAGGTGGCGAAGTCGAAGAGGTCCTTGCGCTCTTCCGTGACCGTCACGTTCGAGGTGATGAGGTCGTACTTGCCGGACTGGATGCCGAGGGGCCAGTCGGCCCATGCGGCGACCTCGCCCTTCAGCTCGAGGCCGAGCCCGTCGGCGATGAGCTGCGCGAAGTCGGCCTCGCTGCCGAGGCGCGTCACGTTGTCGTCCTCGGCGAGGAAGCTGAGCGGCGGGATGTACGCGCTGCCGACGACGGTGAGCTTGCCTGCCTCGGCGGGCTGCCATCCGGAGGCCTCGAGAGCCGCGATGGCTTCGGGGACCGGGTCGATCTGCGGGCGGCCGTCGACGTTCGCGCTGGTCAGGTCGAACTGGATGAGGTCGCTCGCGGGGGCCGCGCCGTCTGGCTCTGCTGCCGTGACGGGGGCCGACTGGCCGTTGACGATGAGGGTCGTGGCGACGACGCCGATGACGGCGAGTGCTGCGACACCGCCGGCGATGACGCCGACCTTCTTCTTGTTGAGCTTTGCCATGGGTGGCACCTTTCGGGTACGTGCGTTGCTGAAGTTCTGGGGTGGGAGATGAGCGACAGGCCAGGGTGTGGCTAGAGCACCTTGCGGATGAAGTCCTGCGTGCGCGGATGCTGCGGGTTCGTCAGCACCTGCTCCGGTGTGCCCTGCTCGATGACACGGCCGGCGTCGAGGAACACGATGCGATCGGCGACCTCGCGGGCGAAGCCGATCTCGTGCGTCACGATGACCAGCGTCGTGCCGCCGTGGGCGAGCTCGCGGATGACGTCGAGCACCTCACCGACCAGCTCGGGGTCGAGTGCGCTCGTCGGCTCGTCGAAGAGGAGCACGTCCGGCTTGAGTGCAAGCGCCCTGGCGATCGCGACGCGCTGCTGCTGGCCGCCGGAGAGCTGCCGCGGGTAGTGGTGCTCCTTGCCCTCGAGGCCAACGCGCTGGAGGAGCTTGCGCGCTTGCGCCTCTGCATCCGCTTTGGATGCTCGCTGCAGCGCCACCGGTGCGGCCGTGATGTTCTGCAGCGCCGTGAGGTGCGGAAACAGGTTGAAGTTCTGGAAGACCATGCCAACCCTCGTACGGCGGCGAAGCGTCTCAGCTTCGCGCAGCTCGAAGAGGCGGTCTCCCTTCCTGACGTAGCCGATGTACTCGCCATCGATGAGGATCGATCCGCCGTCGACGGACTCGAGGTGGTTGATGGTGCGCAGGAGCGTCGACTTGCCGGAGCCGGAGGGCCCGAGGAGGGCGACGACCTCGCCTGGTTCGATCTCGAGGTCGATGTCGTGCAGCACCTCGTGGGTGCCGTACGACTTGCTGACGCCGCACACGCTGACCTGCCCGGATGCTGCGCTGCTGCGTTCGAGTTCCGCTTCGGCGTTCCGGTTGATGGTTGCCTGGCTCATGCTTCGCTCGCATCCTTCCGTGCTGGTGCTGGTGCTGGTGCTTCTGTGGGGCGGGCGGTCGCGCCCGCGGGGATGCCGTGCCTCTTCCGGTCGAGCGCCTTCGCGCTCTCGGCGCTCTCTCCCTCCGGCTTCTCGGGGTCCTCGCGTTGTTTCTCTGTGCCTCCGCTTTGCTCACCGTCGTCGAGCAGCGCCCACTTCTCGGAGATCCACGCGCGCGCCTTCTGGATGGGCGTCGGCGGCAGCTCCCGGTGCGCGCCCTTCGAGAAGTGCCGCTCGATGTAGTACTGCGCGATCGAGAGGAGCGTCGTGATGATGGCGTACCAGACGACCGCGACGAGGAGCAGCGGGATGATGCGCTGGTTGCGGTTGTAGATGACCTGCACCGTGTAGAACAGCTCAGGCAGGGCGACGACGAACACCACGGAGGTGCCCTTGACGAGGCCGATGATCTCGTTGAAGGCGTTCGGCGTGATGGCGCGAGCCGCCTGCGGCAGGATGATGCGGAAGAAGCGGTACCGGCGGGGCAGGCCGAGCGCGGCGGATGCCTCGAGCTGGCCCTGGTCGACGGACAGGATGCCGGCGCGGATGATCTCCGCCGAGTAGGCGGCCTGGTGCAGGGAGAGGCCGAGCGTCGCCGCGGCGAACGAGGAGATGAGCTGCACCGTCGGGAACTCGACGAGCCAGAAGTCGGTCGTGAAGGGCGTCCCGAGCCCGAGCGTCGGGTAGAGGTAGCCGAGGTTGTACCAGACCACGAGCTGCACGACGAGCGGCACGGACCGGAAGAACCAGATGAAGCTCCACGAGAACGAGTTCAGGAGGGGCGACTTCGAGAGGCGTGCGACCGCGAGCAGGGCGCCGAGGATGAAGCCGATCGCGCCGGAGAGCACCGTCAGCTGGAGCGTCAGGACCAGCGCGTTGAGCACGATCTGGCTGAAGAAGTACTCTCCGAAGACGTTCCATTCGTAGCGCTGGTTCGTGACGAGCGACCACGCGAACTGGGCGACGGCGAATACGGCGACGGCGGAGAGGATCCACAGCACCCAGTGCTTGGGGTGGACGACCTTGAGGTGCTCGCCCGGCCCGAGCGTCTGCATCCGCCGGCTCGCGAGTGGCTTCGCGTCGTCTGGCGGCGTCGACGACGGGCTGTCGGTGGTCGGTGCGGTGTCGAGTTGTGACATCGCGTTCTCCTCTCGGCGGACCCTCGATTCGAGGGGCTCACCCTCGATTTCGAGGGCATGTCGAGAAGGTATGGGCACGCGGATGCGGGGGCGACGGCCTCCCTTCACGGAAGTTCCGACACGGTCGCGCGGCGAAGCTCCGCGTCACATTCGGTCACCTGCTCGTCAGGTGAGGGGCCAGCGAGGGGTGCATCCGCGGCGTAGCGTTGAGGTCTCCCCCCTCCGGCCGCCCCACCCGCACGACAGGAGCCCCCGCATGCCGACCGTCCTCCTCACCGGCTTCGAACCCTTCGACGGCCACACGAGCAACCCGTCGTGGACGGCCGTGCAGGAGGTGCGCGATCGCTGGGACGGCGACGCGGAGATCCACGTGCGTCAGCTCCCCGTCGACTTCGCGAGGGTGGACGACGCGCTGCGGGCCGCCCTCGCCGAGGTCGACCCCGACATCGTGATCGCCGTCGGGCTCGCCGGCGGCACCGACACGATCAGGGTGGAACGGGTCGCGATCAACGTCGACGACGCGCGCATCCCCGACAACAGCGGCTTCCAGCCGATCGACGAGCCCATCGTGGGCGACGGCCCCGCCGCGTACTTCAGCACCCTGCCCATCAAGGCCGCGGTGGAGGCCGTGCGCTCGAGCGGCATCCCTGCCGTCGTCTCCCAGACCGCCGGCACCTACACCTGCAACCACGTCTTCTACCTGCTCCTGCACGAGCTCCGGCAGCGGGCCGACGCACGCGGCGGCTTCGTGCACATCCCGTACTCCGCGGAGGAAGCCGTCGGCACCGACCGCCCCTTCCTGCCCATGGACCAGCTCGCGAGCGCGCTCACCGCCGTCGTGCGAGCGACCCTCGCGCACGAGAGCGACGTGCGGGTCGGCGGCGGCACCCTCGACTGAGCAGGGCCTCAGAGCCGGTACGCGATGGCATCCGAGGCGGCGAAGGCGAACCACACGCGAGTGCCGGGCGCCAGGTCGAGCTCAGCGACTCTGCCAGGCGGCACGTCGGCGGAGAACTCGGCGCTCCGGACCCGGATGATGTCCCCTCGCGGCTCGAGGTCCGTGACGATGCCGGGGAGCACGTTCCGTGAGGCGCTCGGCTCCGACGGTTCCTCGGTGGTGACGGCGACCTGCGTCGGCCGCACGGAGATCCCGACCCGCGTGCCAGCCGAAAGCGATTCGACGAAGCTCGCCGCGAGGCGCTGCCCGCCGTCGGCCCTGACGGAGGCGTCGTCGAGGGCGGTGCCGGTCACGAGGTTGAGCGCGGCGAGGCCGGCCGCGAACTGCGTGGCGGGCCGCTCGAGCACTTCGCGCGTGGGGCCGACGTCGACGATGCGCCCGCCCTCGAGCACGACGACGCGGTCGGCGAGCATGAAGGCGTCGAGCACGTCGTGCGTGACGATGATCGTCGTCTGATCCGCCAGGACGTCGCGGAGCATCCGTCGGATCGCCGGCGCGACCGACACGTCGAGGGCTGCCATCGGCTCGTCGAGCAGCAGCAGAGCGGGGTCGGACGCGAGCGCACGGGCGACGGCGACCCGCTGCGCCTGGCCCCCGGAGAGCTGAGCGGGCCTGCTCTGCGCCAGTCCTCCCGCATCGACGCGGTCGAGCCAGCCGGATGCGCGCGAGTTGGCCTCGGCACGCGAGCGTCCCTTGCTGCGCGGACCGAAGGCGACGTTGTCGAGTGCGGTGAGGTGCGGGAAGAGCAGCGCGTCCTGCGCGAGCATCGAGACGCCACGAGCATGAGGGGGCAGCCAGCGTCCACGGCCGCGATCGCCGATGTCGAAGAGGACCTCGTCGTTGAGCCGGGCCGTGCCGGTGTCGGGGCGGACCAGGCCCGCGATGAGCGTGAGGAGCGTCGACTTCCCGGCGCCGTTCGGCCCGAGCACCGCGACGGTCTCGCCGTCGGCGATCGTGAGCTCGACGTCGAACGCCCGCGCGCGCACGGTGGCGGCGAACTCGAAGCTCACGACGCGCTCCGCCGGAGCCTGAAGCCGTTGGCCTCGCCGGCCTGGTGGGCCACCGCGACCACGATCACCGCGACGGCGACCAGGACGAGCGACAGGGCGACCGCGGCATCTGGATCGGTTTCACGCTGGAGGTAGATCTCGAGCGGGAGGGTGCGCGTGACGCCCTGCAGCGAGCCCGCGAAGGTGAGAGTGGCCCCGAACTCGCCGAGCGCGCGCGCGAAGGAGAGGACCGCGCCGGAGATCACGGCGGGCAGCACGAGCGGCAGCGTGATGCGGCGCAGCACCGTGGTGGGCCGTGCACCGAGCGTGGCGCCGATCGCCTCGTAGCGCGTTCCGACGGTGCGCAGCGCCCCCTCGAGGCTGAGCACGAGGAACGGGAGCGCCACGAAGGTCTGCGCGAGGACGACGGCCGTCGTCGAGAACGCGATGGTGACCCCCATGGCCTCGAAGCTCTGACCGAGGAGCCCGCGCCGACCGAAGGTGGCGAGCAAGGCGATGCCGCCGACCACGGGCGGCAGCACGAGCGGCAGCAGCACCAGGGAACGGAGGAGCTTCTGCCCCCAGAAGTCGGTGCGGGCGAGCACGATGGCCATGGGCACCCCCAGGACGACGCAGAGCACCGTCGCGCTGAGGGAGGTGCGGAGGCTCAGCAGGAGCGCGTCGATCGACGACTCCGACGTGACGAGCGGAACGAACTCGGCCCAGTTCACGCGGGTGACCATCCCGATCAGCGGCAGCAGCACGAAGGACGCGCCGATGATCGCGACGGTCAGCACCCAGCCGGGCACGGCGGCGGCGGCGCTTCTTCGTGGCATTGGATGCGTTCCTACGGCTGGCCGAACCCGGCGGTCGCGAGCACGTCCTGGCCCACTGCCCCCGTGACGAAGTCGATGAACGCCTGGGCGACCTCGGGGTTCGTCGACGCGGCGACCGGGGCGATCGGATAGGTGTTCACAGCCTCGCTCGATTCGGGGAACTCGATGCCGGTGACAGCGTCTCCTGCGGCGATGATGTCGGTGACGTAGACGAGTCCGGCATCCGCTTCTCCGGAGGTGACCTTGCCCAGCACGTCGGTGACCGACGACTCCTCACTCACCGGGGTGATGTCCACACCGGTCGCCGTCTCGACGGCGAGCGTCGCGGCGCCGCACGGCACCTGGGGAGCGCAGACGACGGTCTTCGCCTCCGGCTTGGCGAGGTCCGCGAAGGTGGCGATGCCGGCCGGGTTGCTCGGCGGGACCGCGATCTCGAGCACGTTGGTGGCGAAATCCACCGGGGCGTCTGGCGCGATGAGGGTGGCGTCCGTGAGCTTCGTCATGTTCTTCTCATCGGCCGAGGCGAACACGTCGGCCGGGGCGCCCTCGGTGATCTGGGTGACCAGGTCGGAGGAGCCGGCGAAGTTCAGCTCGACCGTCACGCCCGGGTTGCTCGACTCGAACTCGTCGGCCAGCTCCGTGAACGTGCTCTTGAGCGACGCCGCCGCGAACACCGTGATGGATCCCTCGAGGGCGGACGCGCTCGCCGGGGCAGTTTCCGCGGCGGGAGCTGCGGGGGCGCCACTGCCCGCGCAGGCCGAGAGGCTGAGAGCAACCGCCGCCGTCAGCAGCGTCGCCGCGATCTTCCTGGTGGGGGTCATGTGTCGAGACCTTTCGGGCAGTGGTTCGAAGATCGAGGCACGGGAGCTTCTGAGTGATCCTGGATCTGAGGAACCAGGTTGGCCCAGGGCCCGAATCTGCGCCACGAAGCCAACTCTACTGCCGCAGCTGCGGTTCTGCCGTGCCTGCCGGAGACCCGAGGGCACGCCGGCCGAAAGCACCCACGCACGACGCCCCGCACCTCACGACCACCCCTAGAGCTGTGCGACCTGGATGCTCCAGGGCTGCGGGGTGCCGTCGATGCGCCTCGCCTCTTCGACCTCGACCACCATCGGACCCGGCTGCCAGGTGCGCGAGACGGTCTCGGGAAGCTCGACCTGCGTCAGCTCGGGCGTCGCCCCGTGCGTGGTGATCTGCAGCTTCCCGTAGTCGCCGGCGCTGATCGCGGCCTCCCCGCCAGCCCCCGTATAGAGGTACAGACCGGCGCCCTCACCGGAGAGGGTCGCATCGAACGTCGGAAGGACGTCGACAGCGGAGAGCGTCATCTCCCACACGCCACCCGAGATGACCTGGATGCTGTTGGTGGCCACGGGCGTCGGGTCTTCGCCCCGAGCCGCGGCGTCCGCACCAGCCGTGTTCACGAGCCATTGCGTGGTGTCCCCCGGGATGCCGCTGCTGAACTCCACGTCCTCCGTGGCCTGCGGGTTCGCGACCAGGAAGGTGACGTCGCCCATGGTGTCGACGACCTCCAGCACCGCGAGCTCTCCGGCGCCGGAAGGAAGCAGGACGTCGATGTTCGCCTCCCCGTATCCGCTGAGCGGCACCCCTGGCTCGAGCGTGAGCTCTGGCACCGGATCGGTCACGACGGCGTCGCCCTCCAACCCGACCGGCGTCGACGTCGCGCTGCTCTCGGCGGCAGAGCTCTCCCGCGAGTCGGAGGCGAACTGCAGCAGCTGGATGCCGGCGGCCACCACGAACAGGAGGATTGCGAGGATCGAGACGGCGACGCCCTTGGCGCCCGAGCGGAAGCCGCGCCTGATGGACGGGGCCGCGAAGATCAGAGCCAAGACGATCCCGAACCAGAGGCCCACGAGGGCCGCGACGATCGCGGCGACGCCGGCACCCACGGCGAGGCCCGGCTTGAGCCCGGGCTGATTGCCGGTCGGCCTGCCACCCTGGCGAGCCGCGCGACCAGACGGCGCCGGCGGGAGTGGGGGTGGCGGGGCTTGCCCCGCGGTGGTGGGCTGCGGTGCGTCGGCCGCCTCGAAGGGAGCCGACACCGAGGGAGACGCGGGCCCGGACCCGCGCCGCAGGGCGTCCTGCGAGCCGCCGTGCGTGTAGGCGAGGCCGCGCTTCGCGCCCTCCCCGACCCGGTCGAGGTCGTACGTGGCGCGCGCTGCGGTGCTCGTCGCGGCGCGCCCCTCATCGCGGGCGAGCTGCTCAGCCGCGCGCTGCGCATCCCGCGCCGACTGGCCAGCCGAGCGCTGGGCGTCCTGCGACGTCTGATCGAGGGCACGCTGCCCATCCTGCGCGCGCTGCGCGGCGGCCCGCTCGGCGTCCCTCGCCCGCTGCTCGCGCTCCTGCTCGATGCGGTCTGCGCCGCGACTCGCGGTGCCGGACCACTGCCGCACGAAGTCAGGCGCCTTGTAGTCCGCCGGCGGCGTGTACCCGTTCTTGCTCTCCACCACGGTCGCACCCCTTTGTCACTGTCTGCGCCCATTCAACACCACACCCCCGACAGGCGAGCCGTTGTCACCCGGGCACCCCTGACGTAGCTTTGTCCTGTCATTAGAACGAATCACTGCAGCGCAGAATCGAGAGCACCATGGGCGCGTCCACCCCCGCACGCATCGGCGTCGTCGGCTACGGGGCTGGCGGCCACCGCTTCCACGTGCCCTACATCCAGGCCGTCGAGGGCTGGGAGCTCGCCGGCGTCGTCACCCGCTCAGCGGAACGCCGCGCGATCCTCGCCACCGAGGCACCGGGCGTGCCAGCCTTCGATTCGCTCGACGCCCTCCTCGACGACGGCGTCGACGCGGTCGTCATCACCACCCCACCGGACACACGCCGCGAGCTCGTCCTGCGCGCCCTCGAGCGCGGCGCGCACGTCGTCGCCGACAAGCCCTTCGCGCCCACCGCGCAGGGAGCGCGCGAGCTGCAGGCAGCCGCGGAGCGCAGCGGTCGCATCCTCACCGCCTACCAGAACCGCCGCTGGGACACCGACCTCGTCACGCTCAAGCAGGTCATCGACGAAGGCCAGCTCGGGGACATCTGGCGCGTCTCCTCCCGCATGGACCAGGACGACTCCGGCACCCTCGAGACCGGCCCAGCCCACGGACTCCTGCGCGACCTCGGCAGCCACCTCGTCGACCAGATGGCCTTCCTCTTCGGCCCCGTCGAGCGCGTGAGCGCCCACTTCGACATCACCGAGGTGGACGGCGTCGAGGTCGACTGCGGCTTCGACGTCGCCCTCCACCACGCGAACGGCGTCTTCACCCGCGTCGCCTCCAGCAAGATCAACCACCTCGACGGCCGCGAGCTCATCGCGTACGGCGACCTCGGCGCCTACGAGTCGCGCATGGACGACGTGCAGACGGCGCAGATCGATGCCGGCCTGCGCCCAGCATCCGCCGCCGCTGCCTGGGGACTCGAGGCCGAAGCGCGCTGGGGCACCCTGCACACCACCGAGGGCAGCAGGCAGATCCCGTCCGCGCGCGGCGACTACGCCGAGTACTACCGGATGCTCCTCGCCGCAGTCCGGGGCGAGTCCGCTCCCCCGGTTCCCATCGAGCAGGCCGTGCACACCGTCGAGATTCTGGATGCGGCACGCGAGAGCGCGCGCACCGGACTCACCGTGGAGATCTGAGCCGCACCCCTCGCCCTTCCACCCCGCTACCATCAAGGCACGGGGTGCGACGGCGGGCCAATGGGGGCTCGCCTGCGAAGGGGGAAGCATGATCCACGGAACCGAGTTCACCGGACTGCGCGAGGCGCTCGACGACATCGAGCCGAGCCTGCGGACCGGACTCGAACGGCTCATCGACGACGTCGACGCCGACGACATCGCCACGCGCGAGCCACGCGACATCGTGGGCGCCGCGGCGACCATGCGCCGGCTCGCCACACGACGCAAGACGGGCGAGACCCTCATCGCCGTGTTCACGCCGACGCTCAAGGAAGAGGGCTGGAGCTCCCGGCGCACGATCGTCGACATCTGCACCGCGGATGCGCCGTTCCTCGTCGACTCCGTCACGGCGGCGATCGCGCGCCAGGGCCTCGCCGTGCACCTGCTCGCACATCCCGTCGTCTCGGTGCGCCGCGACGACGCCGGCGAGCTGCTCGAGATGCACGCCCACGGCGGCACCCTCGAATCGTGGATCCACCTCGAGGTCGACCGCATCCCCACCGAGGAAGGCCGCGACGAGCTCGCCGACCGGCTGCAGCATGTGCTCGACGACGTGCACACCGCGGTCGCCGACTGGCGGCCCATGCGCCGAGCTTGCCTCGACCTCGTCACCGACCTGCGCACGGAGCCGCCCACGAGCGTCGACGACGGCGAGGTCACCTCCGCCGTCGAGTTCCTGACCTGGCTCGCCGAGGACAACTTCACGTTCCTCGGCTACCGCGAGTACTCGCTCGAGACCGATGAGCGGGGCGAGGAGGTGCTGCGCCCGCTGCCGCACACCGGACTCGGCATCCTGCGCCGACCGTCCACCGCGACCACCCACCTCACCCCGGAGGCCCAGCGCACCGCCCGCGAGCCGCGACTCCTCACCATCACCAAGGCGAACTCCCGCGCCACCGTGCACCGCGACGTGTACCTCGACTACATCGGCGTCCGCAGCTTCGACGAAGCGGGCAACGTCACCGGGGAGCTCCGCTTCCTCGGCATGTTCACGTCCGTCGCCTACGCCGCCTCCGTGCTCACCCTGCCCATCGTGGGTGCCAAGGTGCGATCCGTGCTCGCCGCATCCGGCCACGCGCCGAACTCCCACTCCGGCAAGGACCTCCTGCAGATCCTCGAGCAGTACCCGCGAGACGAGCTGTTCCAGGACAGCACCGAGCACCTCCACGCCGTCGCGTCCGAGATCAGCCGGCTGCGAGAGCGCAGGCGCTACCGCATCTTCCTGCGCCGCGACGAGTTCGGCCGGTTCGCGTCCGCACTCATCTACCTGCCGCGAGACCGCTACAACACGACCGTGCGCCTCCGCATCGAGCAGGAGCTCCGCACCGCCTTCGACGCGAGCCAGGTCGATCACGCGACGAAGGTCGGCGACTCCCCGCTCGCCCAACTCCACTTCGTCGTGCGCGCCGCCAAGGGCGTGCACCTGCCAGAGGTCTCCGAGCAGGACATCCAGCCCCGCATCGAGCGCGCCATCCGCGGCTGGGATGAGGAGCTCGTCGACGCCCTCCACCTCGACCACGATGAGGAGCGGGCAGCCGAGATCCTCAGCAACTACGGCTCGGCCTTCCCCGAGGGATACAAGGAGAACATCCCCCCGAGCGATGCGGTGAAGGACATCGCCCTCCTCGAGCAGCTCGACGAGGACACCACCTTCGCCGTGCACCTCTACGCGCCGGAAGAGGACGAGCCCGGGAAGCGCTACTTCACGTTCGCGTCGCACGACGTGTACCCGCTCACGATGGTGCTCCCCGCCCTCACCGATCTCGGCGTCGACGTCGTCGACGAGCACCCGTACGTCGTCACCCTGCCGGACGGGCGCAACCTGCACATCTCCGACTTCGGGCTCACCGCGCCGAGCGCGTCCGTCTGGAACGACGCCGAATGGGGTGCCGAGCTCGAGTCGGTCTTCAGCGCCGTCTGGTCGGGGGCCGCGGAGAGCGACCGCCTCAACTCGCTGGTCCTCCTTGGCGGGCTGCGCTGGCGGCAGATCGTGATCCTCCGCGCTATCAGCATGTACCTGCGGCAGGTCGGCACCACGTTCTCCGTCGACTACATCGAGCAGGCCCTCATCGCCAACCCCGTCATCGCCGCCGACATCGTGCGGCTCTTCGAGACGAGGTTCGACCCGGACTTCGCCGGCGACCGAGAAGCGGCGCTCGCCGCGCTCGCCGAGCAGCTCCAGGAGGCCCTCGACAACGTCGCCAGCCTCGACTACGACCGCATCCTCAGCTCCATGATCGGCATCGTCGACGCCACCTGGCGCACCAACTTCTACCAGGTGGATGCGCAGGGCGAGCCCAAGTCGTGGGTGTCGATGAAGCTCGACTGCACCCGCGTGCCCGGCCTCCCGAAGCCCCACCCCATGGCCGAGATCTGGGTCTACTCGCCAGAGGTCGAGGGCGTCCACCTCCGCTTCGGCCGCGTCGCCCGCGGCGGGCTGCGCTGGAGCGACCGGCGCGAGGACTTCCGCACCGAGGTACTGGGCCTCGTGAAGGCGCAGATGGTGAAGAACGCCGTCATCGTGCCGACCGGATCGAAGGGCGGCTTCTTCGCGAAGCAGCTCCCCGCGCCGAGCGACCGGGGCGCGTGGCTCGAGGGCGGCCGATCCGCCTACCGCACCTTCATCCGCGGGCTCCTCGACATCACCGATAACCGCGACGGCACCGACATCGTGCCTCCGCCACGGGTCGTGCGCCACGACGGGGACGACTCCTACCTTGTCGTCGCCGCCGACAAGGGCACGGCCTCGTTCTCCGACATCGCGAACGGCATCTCCGAGGAGTACGGCTTCTGGCTCGCGGATGCCTTCGCTTCTGGCGGCTCGGCCGGCTACGACCACAAGGGCATGGGCATCACCGCCCGCGGCGCGTGGGAGTCCGTGAAGCGGCACTTCCGGGAGCTGGGCCACGACACGCAGACGCAGGACTTCACGGTCGTGGGCGTCGGCGACATGTCGGGTGACGTGTTCGGCAACGGCATGCTGCGCTCGGAGCACATCCGCCTCGTCGCGGCGTTCGACCACCGGCACGTGTTCGTCGATCCGACCCCGGATGCGGCGGCCACGTTCGTGGAGCGCCAGCGACTCTTCGACCTCCCCGGCTCCTCGTGGGACGACTTCGACCGCAGCGTCATCTCGGAGGGCGGCGGCGTCTTCCCGCTCTCCCAGAAGTCGATTCCGGTGACGCCGCAGATGCGGGAAGCGCTCGGCCTCGACGCCGACGTGCAGCGCCTGACCCCGCTCGAGCTGAAGAAGGCCGTACTGCTCGCCCCCGTCGACCTCCTCTGGAACGGCGCCATCGGCACCTACATCAAGGCCAGTGACGAGACGAACGCGGAGATCGGCGACCGCGGCAACGACGCGGTCCGCGTCGACGGCCATCAGCTCCGGCTGCGCGTCGTCGGCGAGGGCGGCAACCTCGGCGTGAGCCAGCGCGGTCGCATCGAGGCGGCCCTCGCCGGGGTGAGCCTCAACACCGACGCGATCGACAACTCCGCTGGCGTCGGCACCTCCGACCGCGAGGTCAACATCAAGATCCTCCTCGGCGCCGTGGAACGCGACGGCCGCCTCGACCGCGACGCCCGCAACGAGGTACTGCGCGCCATGACCGACGAGGTCGGTACGCAGGTGCTGCGCGACAACTACGAGCAGAACGTGCTCCTCGGCAACTCGCGCTCGAACGCCGCCAAGATGCTGCCATCCCACAAGCGGCTCATCACGTGGCTGGAGGAACGCGACGAGCTCGACCGCGACCTCGAGTTCCTGCCGAGCAACGCCGAGATCAGGCGCCGCATCGACGAGGGACGCGGCCTCACGAGGCCCGAGTTCTCGGTGCTCGTCGCCTACGCGAAGCTCGCGCTCAAGAGCGACCTCGCCGAGACCGACCTCGCCGAGGACCCGTGGTTCGCGAACACCCTCGCCGAGTACTTCCCGGCCGAGGTTCGCGAGCGGTACGCGGACGACCTGCACGCGCATCCGCTGCGCCAGGAGATCATCGTGAACTCCGTCGTGAACTCGATGGTCAACCGCGGCGGCATCACCTTCGCCTACCGAGCCCAGGACGAGACGGGGGCGACGAGCGAGGAGATCGCGCGCGCCTACGTCGCCGCCCGGGAGATCTTCGACCTGCGCGGCTTCGTCGTCGAGATCGAGGCCACCGACAACCTCGTGCCGGCGTCCATCCAGACCGAGCTGTACCTCGGCTTCCGTCGACTCCTCGACCGGGCGACTCGCTGGATCGTGCAGCACCGGCCCGACAGCATCGACGTCGGTGCGGAGATCGAACGGTTCAGCGGCCCGGTCGCGCAGTTTGCCAGCCGGATGGGCGAGCTGCAGCAGGGCGAGGAACGCGAGCGCTTCGACGCCCGCGTGCAGGAGTTCGAAGATGCCGCCGTCCCGCGTGCGCTTGCGCTGCGCGGGGCCGGCCTGCTCGAGCTCATGCCGCTGCTCGACATCATCGAACGCGCGGACCAGCACGGCTGGGACCTCGAGGAGTTCGTCGGCCTCTACTACGTGCTGTCGGCGCGCGTCAGCTTCGACGACATGCTCGTGCGGGCGACGGCACTGCCGCAGGACGACCGCTGGGGGTCGATGGCGCGCGCCGCCATGCGCGACGACCTGTACGCGGTCATGATCGAGCTCGCCGCCTCCGTTATGACGCAGACCGCGCCGGCCGAGCACACCGCGCGCATCGACGCGTGGATCAGCCAGCTCGGCCCCAGCGCCACCCGCGCGCTCGACGAGGCTGCGGATGCGGTGCACGCTGGCGACGACACGGGTCTCGCCACGCTGTCGGTCGCGCTGCGGCGCCTGCGGTCGCTCGTGCGCTGACCGCGGGCGCGGGTCCGGCCTCGACGCCGGCCCTCACCGCTCAGCGGCGAGCGCGCGGAATACTGGCACGAGCGAGTCGGGCACCGGCTCGTAGGAGAAGCGATCGGGACCGGAGAATCGTGATCCCTCGTTCCACATGGCAGCCGTGACACCTGACGTTGCGGGGTCGTAGTCGATCTCGAAGCGACTCAGCTCCGAGACGTGCTGCATGAAGAGCTTCGATGCGCGCCCGTTGCCTTCACGGAACGGATGCGCATGGTTGACGTACGCGAACACCTCGGCAGCCGCGGCCGCGAACTGGTCGATGTCGAGCTCCGACCAGTCGAGCTCGTCGATGATCCGGCCGGCGTCCTCGAGGTATCTGGGGATGTCGTCGAGCTCCGCGAACCCGAACTGGTCTTTGTAGATGGGCACCGTGCGGTACTCCCCTGCCCACTCGTAGATGTTCCCGAAGAGCTGCCTGTGGAGCGCTTTCACGTGTGCAGCGTCGTATGTCTTCGGGATCGACAGCAGACCCTCTTCGACGAGCGCCTGCTGCGCATTCGCCTCGGCGAACTCCGCCCTCGCCAGATCGGCCTTGTCCCGCAGCCCGAAGAGGTTGCGCAGCACGGAACCGCCCGGCTCCCAGAGGTACGAATCCCAGGCGGCGCAGTCGGCCGCCATCAGCTCGCGGCAGCGTGCGCGTGCGTGCGCTCGATCGCACCGGCGACTCGACGGTCGTACTCGGCCTTGTCGATCGCTCCGCGCAGCAGGTCAGTCAGGTTCTCGACGTCTTCGCGATTCGGCACCCAGCCCTCGTGCCAGCTGGAGGCGAGCGCGTTCACGACGATCTTGCGCTGCTGTGCGCTCAGCGGGGCGAAGAGCTCCGGCCAACGCTTCTGGATGTCGAATTCGACGGCCATCTCGAGCCTCTCGCTCAGTGGGCTCCAAGTCTACCAAGCAACCCATCCCGCATCCTGGCTTTACCGATCGATACAGCGTAGCCTCTGTACCAATCGGTAAAGAACCGGTGGTGACATCGAGGAGCTTTCATGGACGAGCGTCCACCCCTTCCCCCGTTCACAGCGGAGACCGCTGCACGCAAAGCGCGAGCGGCCGAAGATGCCTGGAACACGCGTGATCCCGAGCGGGTCTCCCTGGCCTACACCGTCGAGAGCGCCTGGCGGAACCGTGACCGGTTCGTGAGCGGGCGCGCCGAGATCGTGGCGCTGCTGACAGAGAAGTGGAGCCGGGAGCTCGACTACCGGCTCATCAAGGAGGTCTGGGCCTACGAAGGGAACCACATCGCCGTCCGCTTCGTCTACGAGTCCCACACCGCGACGGGGCAATGGTTCCGCTCGTTCGGCAACGAGAATTGGGAGTTCGATGAGCACGGCCTGATGCGTCGTCGACTCGCGGCGATCAACGACGTTCCGATCGACGAGGCCGACCGACTCTTCCACTGGCCCCTCGGCCCGCGACCGAGCGATCACCCGGGGCTGACCGAGTTGGGCATCTGAGCGTCATGGCCAAGCCGTCGACGACTCGTGAAGCCGTGATCCCCCTCCTGACGGAGGCATTCCGCGAGCACGGATACGAGGGGGCCAGCATGGCCATCCTCCAGGACGCGACCAGCCTCGGCCGCGGGAGCCTGTACCACTTCTTCCCCGGTGGCAAGGAAGAGATGGCAGCGGCAGTCCTCGCCGACATCCAGGCATGGTTCGACGAGAGCATCTTCACACCGCTGCGCGCCACCAGCACCAACGCGGAGGAGGCGCGACGAGGCATCCACGCCATGATCGACGAGGTACGGGCCTACTTCCGCTCGGGTCGGCGCGCGTGCCTCCCCGGCGCATTCGCCACCGGCCGCGAACGCGACCAGTTCGATGAGGCCGTGCGCGGCTACTTCACCGAATGGGTCGACTCGCTCACTGCCGCCCTGGCTGCCGCCGGGTCGCCGGAGCCCCGCTCGCACGCGCTCCAACTGGTCGCTGCCATTCAGGGCGGCATCGTCCTCGCCCGCGCACTTGATGATCCCAACGCGTTCGACACCGTTCTCGACGCAGCATCGCCAGCGCGCAGGCGCTAGCGGCTCACTGCCGCTGGCCGTCACTCATCCTGAGTTCGGCCCGCGCCTGCGGCGATGCGATCGTGACGATCGTCTACTCGTCGAGCGCCCGCAGCGCGCGCAAGTGCACCCCTGCCCACGAGCGGAACGGCTTCCATGCCTCGGCGATCTCGTCGATCGAGCGGTCGGGGCCGTAGCGCTTCATGACCTCCTCGCTCAGTCGACCCTCGTTGCGCGGCAGGACATCGGGGAAGTTCGCGCCGCGAATCACGACGAGCTCGGCCGAGAACGGCCCCATCCCCAGGATGCTCTGCACCTGGACGAACGCCTCGGACGACTGCAACGAGCGCAGGTAGGTGCCGGAGAGCTGGCCGTCGAGCGCGGCCTCGGCGATCGCGTGCAGGTACTCCGCCTTGCGCCCGGGCAGGGTGAGTGACGCCGCCCGCAGCGTGGCCGGAGACGGAAATGCTCCGTCATCGCCGAGCTGCAGCGTGAGCCGCGTCTTGATAGCCACCGCCTGGCGCATTTGCAGCCGTTGCGACAGCACCGACCACACGGCCGCCTCGTATGGCGAGAAGAAACCGCACGGCCTGAACCCGGGGAGCCGAGCCTGCGCACCCGCGATGACCTCATCGCGCGCCGCGACGCCGGGCCAGCCGCGCGCATCGATGTCTATCGACAGCAGCCGACGGACTTGCTCGGTCGCGGCATCCAGATCACCCGGGCCCTCCACCACGATGCGGACGGATGGCCCGTCCTGGGTGATGACGGCATCCACTCGCTGCCAGTCGGTATCGCAGAGAAAAGTGGTCTGGATGCCCGCGGTCTCCGTCTGGGAAGCGAGCCTGCCGGGGGCGAACCCCTCCCAGAAACGCTTGCTGGTGGCGAGCGACCATGGCCCGACGATCTCGTGAACCGTCTCGAGTCGAGTCATGTGTCCGACCTTGTCGTGGAGAGTGATGGCAGTGCCGCCAGTCGGTGAAGGTGAGCGTGCGGCCAAAGGCTCCGTCGACGGGCGCTGGGAACGATCGCAAATATAGGGCCATCCACCTGGATCGAGACTCGGAGGCGGCCGACATCGGCCACCACCAGTCGATGGGCACGCCAGCAGGGAGGGCGCCGCTGAGCCGACGACGCCTTCCCTGCCCAATGCACCTCAGCGCCGAGGCTGGTCAGCCGATGCGCAGTGACAGAGGATCGTTCACGGCATAGATCGGGCTTTCACCGCGCAGTGCCCTCGCAACGTCGTCGAGCGCCTTGGACTTCGTCTCGGCGAGCGACTCCACGCTGTAGTGAGCAGAATGCGGGGTGAGGACCACGCGCTCCAGACCACGCAGCGGATTGGTTACCGACATGGGGGCCGGTTCGCCCTCACGAGCGTCGATCCCTGCCCCGGCGAGGCGCCCGGAACGGATCGCAGCAGCAAGCGCGCCCTCATCGACCAGGCCGCCTCGCGAGACGTTGATGAGTGCTGCGCCGGCGGGCATGCGATCGATGACGGCACTGCTGATGATGTTTCGCGTGGACTCGAGGAGGGGGACGTGCAGCGAGAGGATGTCCGACGTCTCCACCAGCTCGTCGAAGCTCACGGGAACGAATCCGAGCGCTCGGATGTCGTCGGCCGAGACACCCGGATCGTAGGCCTGGACGTGATATCCGATCGCCGAGGCCATGCTGGCCACGCGTC
Organism: Pseudoclavibacter sp. Z016; assembly: GCF_002931215.1. Classification (NCBI taxonomy): domain Bacteria; kingdom Bacillati; phylum Actinomycetota; class Actinomycetes; order Micrococcales; family Microbacteriaceae; genus Pseudoclavibacter; species Pseudoclavibacter sp. Z016. The sequence continues at coordinate 22,114 of NZ_PSTU01000003.1, read as the reverse complement.
GGCCGATCCGTCCGATCCCGAGCAGCCCGAAGGTCTGGTCATCCGGTCGCCTGGTTCCGGCCGCGAGAGCGAGCGACGCCGTCCCGTCTCGGTGCATCGCCTGGTCGAGCGAGGCGATCCGCCGCGAGACGGAGAGCGCGAGCGTGATGGCGTGAACGGCCACTTCGCGGTAGTTCGAGTCCGGCACGTTGGTGACCCACATCCCATTGGAGGTTGCCGCATCGATATCGACACCATCCAGGCCGATACCGAATCTCGTGATGGATCGGCAGCGGGAGAGGCTGTCGATCACGCGGCGGCTCAGGGGCTCCGCCAACGCGATGATCGCGTCGGCGTCCCCGGCAACCCTGATCAGCTCGTCTTCAGTGGGTGCATCCACCGTCACGAACTCGACATCCATGCCGAGGAAGGCCTTCTCTGCTTCTTCGGCCAGCGGGACAGCGCTGTTGGTCAGGACCACTTTGTAGGACGCCATCAGCGGGTACCTGCGGTCTCTGCCTCGGTCGAGAGGCTCTGGATAGCGTGCCACTCGGACATCGCGCCGCTGACGGCCCAGTTCAGGTCGCCACCCGACAGGATCACCCGTGCTCCGCTCGCGAGGTACCGCTGCGCATCCGGAACCGTGAAGCAGAACGCGCCCGTGCCGACGCCGTGGGCGGCAGCGCTGCTCAGCACGCGATCGATGGCTGCCCAGTGCTCGTCCGATCCCATGCGAACGCCGAGGGAGAGGGCGAGATCGCCCGGGCCGATGATGACCGCGTCGAGGCCAGGAGTGGCAAGGATCTCATCGGCCGCTTCGACACCTTCCGCGGATTCGATCTGGATCGCGACGAGGACGCTGGCGTTGGTCACGGCGGAGTAGTCCGGGGATGCGAGGCTGGCTCCATAGGCAGCACCACGGCCAGGACCGCTTCCTCGCTTCCCCTCCGGGGCGTATCGAGCTCGTTCGACGACTTCAGCTGCCTGAGCCGCCGTCTCGATACGGGGAACGATGATGCCGGCGGCGCCTGCGTCGAGCACGCGGGAGATGTAGTGACCGACTTCGGGCACCCGCACGAGCGCGGGAGTCCTGTGCACGTCAGCAGCACGGACGAGCTGCTCGAGCTGCTCGATCGTCGTGGCGGAATGCTCGAGGTCCATGCAGAGCACTTCGAAGGGGGTCGCGGCGAGGGCTTCGACGAGCGTGGGGGAACCGGTGAGGATCGTGGTGCCGATCACGGGTGCGTCTCGCACACGGGACCGGAGGTCGTACTGCGGCATTGCTGCTCATTTCTTTCTGGTGGTGCTGGTGGGATGTGTGCAGCGCGGAGTGCGGTGCATCGGTGAGACGTCGAGGATCATGCGGAGGACTTCACTCCGAGCCCGCGATGGGCAGATGCTGATTCCACTTCCTCAGCGGTGAGAGTCGGGCGGGCGATGAGCATTCCGACGATCGTCATCGTCTGAGCGAGCACGATCATGGCGGCGACGAGCCACGGCGCACCGCCGAGTGCGAGGACGAGAGCCGTCGCTATCAGCGGAGTAGGACCGGCGACCAGCGCCCCCTGCAGCTCACGCGAGGAGGTGAGACCTGATGATCGATATTCCGTGCGGAAGATGGCCGGGAGGATGATCAGCTGGGCGGCATTCCCAGCGGCCCAGCCGACAGCCCAGATGAGGACGCTCGCGACCACGATGAGCGGGAGGTTTCCCGTCTGGAGCGCCATGAAGTACGGGAACGCGAGGATGATGCCGCCGATCGCTCCCGCGTACAGGACGAGCTTGGCGCCCAGCTTGTCGGTCAACCGCCCCCAGAGTGGCAGGACCAGAACGCCGACTCCCATCATCACGAAGATCGTGAGCAGGGTCTCATCGGCGCTGAGCCCGATCTGACCCGAGAGGTAGCTGATGCCGAATGCCTGCGCGACGAAGCCGGTGACGTTCAGCCCTGATGGCAGGAGGAAACCGGCAATGAAGTTCCTCGGGCTCGCCTTGAACGCGTCCCTCATCGCCGCGAGCGGATTCCTGCGCGCCATCGGGGCCCGGCCGGCGTCACGCTCACGCTGGACTCGCTCGAACTCGGGCGATTCACCGACCTTTCGGCGCAGGAGGAGACCGATCACCGTGAGCACGGCCCCGAGCAGGAAGGGCACACGCCATCCCCACTCGAGGAACGCTTCGGAGGTCAGCGCGGCGCTGAGTCCCGTGAAGAGCACGAGCGAGAGGATCGCGCCCATCATGGATCCGACCAGCAGGAAGGAGGAGTGATAGCCCTTGGCCTTCTGCTGAGTGGATTCGTTGACGTAGATCATCGCCGAGGCCAGTTCGGCTCCTGCTCCGAATCCCTGCATGAGGCGGAACAGGACCAGGAGCGCTGGTGCCCAGATGCCGATCGCGGCGAACGGCGGGAGGAGACCGATGCTTGTCGTTGCGACTCCCATCAGGATGATCGAGAAGATCAGAACCGGGCGCCTGCCCCATCGGTCGCCAGCGGCGCCGAGGACGATGCCGCCGACCGGGCGGGCAGCGAAACCGACCGCGAACGTTGCGAAGGTTGCCAGCACCGCGACGGAACCCGCCCCTTCGGGGAAGAAGAGGGGCGCGATGACCAGGCCCGCGACGTAGGTGTACAGGCCGTACTCGTACCACTCGATGAATGTGCCTGCCGTCGCTGCGGCGATAGCGCGAAATGATCGCGCTCGGGTAAGTCCGTCTGCCGGCGATGTTGGGGACGCCACGACATCTTGGTTGGACACTAGAGCTCCTTTGCTCGGTTGAGGTCAGAGTATTGCGTACTGTCGACAATCGCAAGTCGCCTGTACTCTAAGAACATGGCCTCACGCAGCGACTTCCAGAAGATCAGACCCATGTCGCTGACCGATGAGGCTCAGATGCAGATCAGGGAGCAGATCCTGAACGGTACGCTCCGGCCGGGCGACACGCTGCCGGACTCGGTGATCGCCGAACGCATGGGGGTCAGCCGTTCGCCTGTGCGCGAAGCGCTGCGGCTGCTCGAGCAGGTCGGGCTGGTGGAGAAGGCGACCCATCGCGCATATCGCGTGCTCTCGATCGATCAGTCCGACCTCCCGGAGCTGGCCGCGCTGAGGGTTGCCGACGAACTCCTCGCCGTGCGACTGATCGTGCAGAACCGCACCCCGGTTGACTCGCTCCGCGTGCACATCGACGAGATGCGCACGGCGGAAAGCTCCGAGGAGTTCGTCGCAGCCGACACTGATTTCCACGCCGGCGTCGTCGCCCTGGCCGGGCTGCCGCGGCTGTCGAGTCGCTACGGGGCTTTGCGCGACCAGATCCGACTCGCGCTGAGCGTGACGCCGCACCCGTCCGGTCTTGGCACTCCCGAGTTCCTCCGGTCTCACGAGGAGTTGTACGACCTGCTGGAGGCGGCTCTGGCCAACGGGCAGACACGCGAGCTGCTCCGAGCTTGGGAGCTCCACGTCCTGGCGGGCATGTCATCGACGGGAATGCTGACGCCGCAGGACTAGGTCGACGTCGGCGCAGCACGCGTCGTTGCCCAGCAGAACGCTGTGCACATGCGGCCTCCCCCACGGCCCCCTAGGAGAACTTGCGGCCCTCGTCGCGCTTGTACAGGAACACGGCGAGGAAGCCGAGGACCGCAGTCCAGGCGAGGATGCCGAGCAGCGCCCACACGGGGAACTCACCGCCGGAGACGGTCGCGATGACGAGCTCGCGGGCCTGGCGGACGGGCAGCACCTTCGACGCCGAGTCGAGCCAGTCGGGGAACAGGAAGGGCGGCAGGAACAGGCCCCCGCCGAACGCGAGCAGGAACATCAGCACCTGCGTGATCGCGATGGCGGCCTTCGGGCCGGCGGTCGTGCCGACGATCGCGCCGACGAGGGCGGAGGGAACCGCGGTGAGCACGACGGCGACGAGTCCGAGCAGCACGCGCATCGGGGTCGGGTCGGCGGCCGTGAACAGTCCGCCGACGACGAGCAGGGGGATGATGGCCAGCGTGGCCATGACCAGCGTGCTGATCACGAGACCCGCGATGCGCGCCGACGGCTTGCCGGGCAGCGTGCGCAGGTAGGGCACCCACGGCTTCGACCGCTGCTCCGCCAGGTCGAGGCCGAGGCTGAAGAGGCCGTTCGTCATGAATGCGAAGACGATCATGGACGCGGTGGCCTGCGTCGCGAACGCCGGGTCGTCGACGATGGCGCTCTGCGGCAGCACGAAGAAGCAGAACGCGAGCGTCGGGAAGACGAGCGAGCCGATCACGGCGATGGGCACGCGCGCGGTCTCGATGAGCGAGTACTTGACGTGCGTGGCGATGAGTCCTGCAGTGGACATGGTCCTCAGCTCCTGTTCTGGGCGTTCTGCGTCATGGCGAGGAACGCCTCCTCGAGCGTGGCTCCGCGAACCGTCAGGTCCGTGAAGGGGGCACCGGATGCGACGAGCGAGCGGATGAACGCGTCCGAGTCGCGGACGAGTGCCGTCACGACCCCCGCATCCGCTGTCCGCCCGCCGGACACCGAACCCTCGACAGCTTCGGTGAGGGCGTCGGCGTCGATGGCCTGGATGCGCGCGACGTCCACGCCGCGCATCGTGACGCGTCGCCGGGAGACGCTGCCGACGACCGAGGCGAGGCTTCCGTCGGTGATGACGGTGCCGTGGTCGATGACGACGACTCGCTCGGCGAGCTGCTCGATCTCCTCCAGGTGGTGGCTCGTGACGATGACCGCGCAACCGCTGCGGTGCTTGGCCCGGAGGGCGTCCCAGAGGCTGCGCCTCGCGTCGACGTCGAGGCCCGTGGTCGGCTCGTCGAGGAGCACGAGCTCGGGGTCGCCGACGAAGGCGAGGGCCACGGCGAGCCGACGCTGCTGCCCGCCAGAGAGCGAGCCGCACTGCTTGCCGAGCAGGGGGCCGAGGTCGAACGCATCCACCAGCCCTCCCCTCGCCGCGGGTCTCGGGAAGTGCGCGGCGACGTAGTCCAGCACCTCCCCGACCTTGAGGGCCTCCGGCAGCGCGCTCGCCTGCGGTGTCGAGCCGACGCGGGTGCGGGTGCGCACGTCGAGCGGGTCGCCGTCGAAGAGACGGACCGTGCCGGTCGTGGGCGAGCGGAGGCCGAGCAGGAGCGACAGCAGCGTCGTCTTGCCCGCGCCGTTCGGGCCGAGGAGACCCACGCACTCCCCCGCCCGGACGTCGAGGGTGACGCCGTCGAGGGCCGCGTGCTGGCCGAAGCGCTTCACGACGTCGGTGACCTCGACGATGGATCGTGTCGGCGTGGTGGCGCGCTGTTCGCGCGTGGGCTGTGCGTCCATGTCATCCTCCGAGGAGCTTCAGGAGCGCCGTCCGGTAGCTGCGAAACGCTGCGCGTCCGGCGGGGCTGATGGTCAGATACGTGATGGGCTTGCGGCCGGCGAAGGCCTTGTCGATGACGACGTAGCCGGCGTCCTCGAGCTTCGAGAGGTGCGTCGTGAGGTTCCCGGCTGTCATGTCGAGGAGGCTGCGGAGCTTCGAGAAGGTCATCTCGTCGCCGTCGTCGAGGCTCTCGGCGAGGGTCGTCATGATGCGCAGCCGGGCAGGGGCGTGGATGATCGGATCGAGGTCGATGCTCGTGTCGCTCATGCGGCCACCTCGTCTCGCAGCGTCGGCTCGCTCGAGATGACGCCCGTGCGCAGCAGCACGATGAACGTGATGAAGATGAGCGGACCCACGGTGCCGTAGACGAGGTAGTGCGTGGGGGCGCCGAGCGCCGTCGCCACGACAACGAGGGCGATGACCGCGGCGCCGAGCGCGAACTGCGCTTTCGATCGTGACATGGCAGCGCCCGCCATGTAGAGGACGCCGATCGTGAGGGCGAAGATGCCGGGCATGAGGAGCGGCGCGAGCAGGGGATCGTTCACCTGGCGCAGGAGCGACGCCGCGAAGAACCAGGCACCGATCATCGAGATCGACCAGGAGAAGCCGTAGAGCATTCCTGCGGTGTTGCTGCGGCCGCGCATCCCGCGGCCCATGGAGATGCCGGAGACCGCCGAGACGATGATGCCGATGACCATGAGCACCCCGAAGACGATGAATGCGGTCGCGGTCGGGATGCGCAGCGCCGGGTTGCCGCCGCCGTCCTCGGCACTCCAGAGGGCGAGGAATCCGACGAGCCAGGCGAGGGCCCACGTGGCGAGCAGGATGTAGAGGGCCCGGTCGAGGCGGGTGCGCGTGGTGCGCTGCTGCTCGCGCATGAGGGCCAGCATCTCGCTCGGCGCGAGGGCTGCCTCGTCGTCCTGCGACGGGGTGATGCCGGCGGGGGTCGAGCTTCCGTTTGTCTCCATGCAAAGTAGTTTGCATTACAAACTGGTTTGCGTCAACCGCGATACCTGGGCGATAGCCTTGATCGCATGCGCATCGCCACCTGGAACGTCAACTCCATCCGGGCCCGCTCGGGCCGAGTCATCGACTGGATGGTGCGGGCCGACATCGACGTGCTCGCGATGCAGGAGATCAAGTGCAAGCCGGAGCAGTTCCCTCGCGAGGTGTTCGAGGAGGCCGGCTACGAGCTCGAGATCCACGGCCTCAACCAGTGGAACGGCGTGGCCTTCGCGAGCCGCCTCCCCATGAGCGACCCTGAGATCACGTTCGCCGACATGCCCGGCTTCGGCAAGACGACCCCGGAGGGCACGCTCCCCCTCGAGGCCCGCGCGCTCGGCGTCACCGTCGAGGACCTCCGCCTCTGGTCGCTCTACGTGCCGAACGGGCGCGAGCTCACGCACGAGCACTACACCTACAAGCTCGCCTGGCTGAAGGCGCTCCTCGCCGACATGACCACGTGGCGGCAGGCGCACCCGGACACCCCGCTGGCACTCATGGGCGACTTCAACATCGCACCCCTCGACATCGACGTGTGGGACCTCGCCGCGTTCGTCGACTCGACGCACATCTCGGCCCCTGAGCGCGCCGCGTTCGAGGCGTTCCTCGAGGCCGGCTTCGTCGACACCGTGCGCTCGCGTGGCGTCAAGGGCTACACGTACTGGGACTACAAGCAGCTCCGCTTCCCCCGCAACGAGGGCATGCGCATCGACTTCATCCTCGGGAACACCGAGTTCGACGACCTCGTCGTGGATGCATCCATCGAGCGCGACGAGCGCAAGGGCGACGGCCCAAGCGACCACGTGCCCGTCGTCGTGGAGCTCGACCTCGAGACTTCCCTCGACGACGACCGCCCGATGATCTTCTAGAGCCGGCCCCGGGATGGGACGCTGGCTACTTCTCGGAGCCGGCGACCATGCCCTTGATGAAGTACTTCTGCAGGAAGAGGTAGGCCACGAACACCGGCAGGACGGCGAGCAGCGACGCCGCCGCGGCGGCCGGGAGGTTGCTGCTCTGCACCGAGAAGAACGAGGCGATCGCGGGGGCGATGGTCTGCATCTCGGGCGAGGTGAGGATGTACCCGGAGATCGCGAACTCGTTCCACACGGCGACGCCGGTGAGGATCACGACGGTCGCGGTGACCGGCTTGAGCATGGGGAACACGACGAGGAAGAGGATCTGCAGTCGGTTCGCGCCGTCGATGGTGGCCGCCTCCTCCACCGATTGCGGCAGCGACCTCATGAACGCCGTGTAGAGGAAGATGCTCAGCGGCAGCTGGTGGGTGACCATGACGAGGATCGCGCCCCAGTACGTGTTGAGCGCTCCCATCTGGTTGAGCAGCGTGTAGAGCGGAACGAGGATCGACAGCGGCGGCACCATGATGAGGCCGAGGATGCCGAACGAGACGATGCTGTTGAGCGTCGAGGCGCGTCGGGCGAGCGGATACGCGGCCAGTGCTCCCAGCACGCACACGAGCACCGTCGAGACTCCGGTGACGATGACGCTGTTGCCGATGGCCCGCAGGATGTTGCCGCTCTCGACGGCGATGGCGAAGTTGCCGAAGAAGATGTCCGTCGTCGGGAACAGCCATTGGGAGGAGCGGTCGGTGCGCTCTTTGAACGCCGTGGTGACGGCGATGAAGAACGGGAGCAGCTGCACGGCGGAGGCGACGATGAGGACGGCGCCGAGCCCGAGGGCCGTCCCCGTGGCTCGGCTCGTTCGCTTCGGGCGGCCGGTGCTGCGCGCACGTCCGCCGCTGCGAGGCGGCTTGGTCGGTGGGGCTGGATGCTCCACCTTCGATTCGGTCACGGTCGTTGCAGTCATGCGCGGTCCAGTCGTCGTCGGTTGAGCAGGGTGTTGAGCCCGAGGGTGAAGAGCACGATCACGAGGAACAGCACGATGCCCATCCCCGAGGCGTAGCCGGCGCTCTGGTTGTCGAAGTAGGCGACGCCGATGAGCGTCGAGACCGAGTTGGTCGAGTAGCCGGGGCCTCCACCGGTGAGCACGACGATGACGTCGAAGAGCTTCAGCCCGCCGATGAGGTTGAGCACGATGCTCGTCGCGAACGCCGGCTGCAGGAGGGGCAGCGTGATGTGCCAGAACTGCTTCCAGTACCCGGCACCGTCGAGGGTGGATGCCTCGTAGAGCTCGGTGGGGATCGATTGCAGCCCGGCGAGGTAGATGATCATGGAGACGCCCACGAACTGCAGCGAGTTGACGAGCACGATGATGGCGATCGCGGCGCCCGAGTCGCTGAGCCAGGCGACGCGCTCGCCGCCGAGCCCGACGACGATGTCGTTGAAGGCGCCGTTGTTGTACTGGAAGAGCAGGTAGTACATGGTGCCCATGACCACGGGCGAGACGAGTACCGGCAGGTAGATGATCGCCCGGGCCAGGTTGCGGCCGCGCACCTTCTGGTCGAGGGCGAGGGCGAGCCCGAGCCCGAGGGCCTGCTGGATGATGGTCGACCCGAAGCCGTAGATGAACGTGTTGATGAGCACGAGCCGGAACGTCTCGTCCTGGAAGAGGCGAGTGTAGTTCGCGAAGCCGACGTCGCTGCGGTCGGCGCTGTACCCGTTCCAGTTCGTGAAGGAGATGGCGGCGCCCGTCACGAGCGGGTAGATGGTGAAGACGGCGAACAGCAGGAGGGCCGGCACGTAGAGCAGGTTCATCCCTGCTCCGGCGAGAGGGGAGGACCCCCTGCTCCGCCGCGCCCTTGGTGCTCTGGCTGGCAGCTTCTGTGGCGTTCTTGCAGTGTCAAGCGAGCTCATGGGGATCTCCTCTCAGCATCCGCTCGCCGTTCAGCTCTGGCCCCAGAGGCTGGTGAAGTCGGCGTCGACCTGGGTCACGGCCTGGTCGACGCTGGACTGGCCGGTGATGATCGAGTCGGTGGTGGTCACCATCGTGTTCCACATGCCGTTGGGCAGGTAGACGCGGTCGAAGTACGGCACGAGCGGCGCTGAGCCGGAGATGACGTGGGTGTCGAACGACTCCTGCAGCGGGCCGAGGTCGGCCGAGGCGTCGGTGAGTCCGGGGAGGTTGCCGACGGATTCGGCGAGCACGGTGATGTTCTCCGGCTGCGCGAGGAACGCCAGGTAGGCCTTCGCGTCGTCGAGGTGCTCGCTCGTCTTCGAGATGCCGAAGGCGTTGAACTCTCCGCCGACCAGGTACGGGTCTTCGTCCGTGAGGGAGGGGACGGGCATGAAGCCGAGGTTGGCGTCTGGGTTGTACTGCAGGGCGTTGTTGGCCGCCTGGTTCTGGCTGAAGACGAAGGCGGTGTTGCCGTCGGCGAGCGCGCGCGACACGTCGTCGGAGGTCGCCGAGGAGTAGTCGGGGTTGAAGTAGCCGGAGGTGCGCCACCCGTCGATGAGGTCGAGCGTCGTCGCGTAGGGCGCGTCGACGAACGAACCGGCGCTGAGCTCGTCGAGCTGCTCGGGCGTGTAGGCGCCGGCGACGATCCAGTCGGCGAGGTTGCCGGCCGGGCCACCGTCCTTGCCGGACACGGCGATCGGGGCGATGCCGCTCGCATCGACGGCCGCGGCGGCTTCGGCGAAGTCGTCCCAGGTGGAGATGGAGGCGGGGTCGACGCCGGCCGCGGTGAGCACGTCGGCGTTGTAGATGATGCCTGCGACGTCGGTGTCGATGGGGAGGGCGAAGAACTCGCCGGCGTCGTTGCGCATGGCCGAGTCGAGGGCTGGGTTGAAGTTGGCGGCCCAGGCCTCGTTCTGGAGGGGCTCGAGGAACTCGCTGTAGCGGAGGAGCGACCATCCGTGGGTGGCGAAGATGTCCGGGGCGTCGCCTGCTGCGAGCCTGACCTTCATGTCGGCCTCGTACTGCGAGCTGGGCGCGACGAGGTCGATCGTGACGCCCGGGTTGGCTTCTTCGAAGGCGGCAGTCACTTCCTCGAGGGCGATCATGAGCTTGGAGTCGACCGAGGCGTTGGTCTGGAACTCGATGGTCGTGCCGGATTCGGCGGAGCCGCCACTGCAGCCGGTGAGGGCGAGGAGGAGCGTCGCTGCGACGGAGGCTGCCGCGACGGTGGTAGCGCGAGACTTCATTGTCATTCCTTCGTGTGGGCGATGGATCCGGCCGACCGCAAGGACGCGGATGGCTCCATCGCTATCTGCCGACAATTTATGCGAGTAAATATTTAACCGCAAGGGCCAATAACTCAGACACATAACGTGTTGACGCGAGTAAATACTCATGCGATGCTCGAGGTCCGCGCCCGACTCCCCACCGTGGTGGAGCCAGGGTTTTCCTGTCACCTTGAAAGGTCACCAATGTCGCTGTCCCTGGGAATCGTCGGAGCCGGTCAGTTCGCCGGCCAGTTCGCCACCCTCTTCAAACTCCACCCCGGCGTCGACCGGATCCTCGTGACCGACGTGCTGTCCGAGCGCGCGGAGGCGCTCAACGCATCCGCCGACCTCGACGGAACCGCCGAGAGCTTCGAGGCCCTCCTCGCCGACGACTCGATCGACGCGATCGCCCTCTTCACCCAGCGCTGGACGCACGGTCCGCTGGTGCTCCGCGCGCTGCAGGCTGGCAAGCACGTGTACTCGGCAGTGCCCATGGCCATCTCGGAAGACGAGATCGCCGCCATCATCGAGGCGGTGCGCGAGACCGGCCTCACCTACATGATGGGCGAGACCAGCTACTACAACCCGGCGACGATCTACGCGCGCAACCAGCTCGCCGACGGGAAGTTCGGGCGCATCTTCTACGCCGAGGGCGACTACGTCCACGACATGGACCTGGGCTTCTACGATGCCTACGCCTACTCGGGAGGCGCCGAGTGGAAGCGCACCGCGAGCTACCCGCCCATGCTCTACCCGACCCACTCCATCGGCGGCGTCCTCGGCGCCATCCCGGGCCACGCCACCAGCGTGAGCTGCATCGGCGTGGTCGACGACCGTCAGGACGGCGTCTTCGACCGCGAGATCAGCATGTTCGACAACAACTTCTCGAACGCGACGGCGCTCTTCGAGCTCTCCGAGGGCGGGTCCATGCGGATCAACGAGATGCGTCGCGTCGGCTACCCCTCGCACATCCGCGAGAGCCGGTTCCGCTACTTCGGCACGGAGGGCAGCTTCGAGCAGCTCGCCGAGGTCGCCGTGTGGCAGGACAAGCAGGGCGTCACGGATGTCTCCGACCTGATCGCGACGGATGCGACTGCGGATGCCGACGACCCGTCGCTCGCGCACGTCGCCCCCGCCCTGCGCGACGCGTTCGTGTCCGGGCACTCGAAGGTGCACGACACCTCGCGGCTCCCCGCGGAGTTCTCAGGTGTCCACAACGGACACGAGGGCAGCCACCACTTCCTCGTCGACGACTTCGTCACCGCCGTCAACAACCGCACCCTCCCGCCCGTCAACGCCTGGGTCGCCGCGCGCTTCACGCTGCCAGGCATCGTCGCGCACCGCTCTGCCCTGGCGGGTGGAGAGCGACTCCCGATCAACGACTTCGGCGACGCACCCGCGGCGCTCGGTGCAGTGAGCGCCGACGCCGCACACGCCTGACGGAGCGAGCGATGAAGATGCGGGCGTCCGAGGATTCGGGCGCCCGCATCGACCGTAAGATCGACTCGAGTGAACGAGGAGTAGTGATGCCCGAAGGTGCACCCCGGAAGGTCACGCGCCGGGACGTTGCGCGCCACGCAGGTGTCAGCGATGCCGTCGTCACGTACACCCTCAACGGCCGCGCCCCCGTCGCGCCGGCGACCGCGGCGCGCGTGCGCGAATCGATTCGCATCCTCGGCTACACGCCGAACGCCGCGGCCCGCGCACTGAAGATGGGGTCCTCGCGGCTCATCGGCATCATCGTGCCGGACACCACGAACCCCTTCTGGTCGGAGCTGTGCCAGCAGGTCGAGAACGTGGCGGCACGTGAGGGCTACGCCGTGCTCGTCGTGAACTCGCGCGACGACGACAACCGGGCCATCGCACTCGCCCGGTCCCTCGCCTCCCGGCAGGTCGACGGATTCCTCGTCGCCTCCATCGTGCACCCGAACGAGGTCACCGCCTTCAACGCGCTCGGCATCCGCTGGGCCACCCTCAACAACCCCCACCCCATCGCAGGCACCATGGGTGTCGGCGTCGACCTCGATCAGGGCGCACGCGACGCCACGCGCCACCTCATCGACCACGGCTACCGCAGGATCGCGTTCGTCGGCTCGACGAAGGATGCCCGCTACGGCGGGTGGACCGCCGAGCTCGCCTCCGCCGGCCTCGAGCCCGGGCTCGTGTTCCCCGCCGACTTCGAACGCCGATCCGGGTACCTCGCCGGCCGCAACCTCGCCGCCGCGAGCGCCCAGGTCGACGCGGTCTTCATGAGCTCCGACCAGCTCGCGATCGGAGCGATGCGGGCGCTCCACGAGGCTGGCGTCGACATGCCGGGCGACGTCGCCGTCGTCTCGTTCGACGGCACGGACGACGCCGAGTACGCCTGGCCGGGGCTCACGACGCTCGCCCAGCCCATCGCCGAGCTCGCCGAGCAGGCCGTCTTCCGGCTGCTCGGCGTCGGGAGCATCCCGGACGAGCGGCCTCGGGGCGAGCTCGTCATCCGGAGGTCCTGCGGCTGCGAATGAGCCCACCGACTCGGCGGTCGCGGCCTCGCGCCACGCCGATTCGGGCGACTGGCGAGCTCAGGCGTCGGGGAGCTCGAACTCCCGCGCCTGGTCCCAGGGCTCGGTCCAGCCGAGGCGGTCGAAGATGCCGTCGAGCAGCATCGCCGTGAAGCCCCAGACGAGGTGCTCGCCCGACTCGTTCCGCACCAGGAACGCCGGCCCACGCCATTCCTCGCCGTCGCGGCGCAGCACCGTGGTGCCCCGATTCATGGGGTCCAGCAGCTCGGCGACGGGGGCACGGAACACGGCCGCCGACTCCGCCTCATCGACGACACCGACCTCGGACGCACGCCGCCACCAGGCGAGCACGGGCGTCACGAGATGCCGCGAGTAGGTGAGGGGCACGGGCTCGAGGGGGCCGAGCACGTCGATGCCATCGGCATCGAGCCCCGTCTCCTCCACCGCCTCGCGCAGCGCGGCCGCGACCGCATCCCTGTCCTCCGCGTCGACCCGGCCGCCCGGGAACGCGACCTGGCCCGGGTGCGAGCGCAGCGTCGAAGCTCGCGCGAGCAGCAGCACGTCGAGGTCACGGGAGACGGCGCCGGCCTGTGCTTCGCGATCGCTGGGAAGCGAGTCGAGGACGCCGAAGAGGATGAGCACCGCGGCCGAACGGGAGACGCGCACGAGGCGCTCATCGACGGGCGACAGGTGCACGGCAGGCTCTCGCCCAGCAGCCGCGCACTCGGCGAGCTCGGTCAGCTGCGCTCGCGCCGCCTTCGTCACGGGTTCAGGATGCACGGCTTCAGCGTACGCGGCGCTCGCCGGCTCAGCCCTGCACCGCGGCGGTCACCAGCTCGACGCCGATCTCGCGCACAGCCGCCGCGTCGGCCTCGGAGATGCCCTCGTCGGTGATGACGGTCGAGAACCGATCGAGCCCGCAGACGCGGTAGATCGAGTAGCTGCCGAGCTTGCTGCTCGTGGCCAGCAGCACCGCGCTGCTCGCCACCTCCATGGCGGCCAGCTTCACATCCACCTTCTCAGCGCTCGGCGTGGTGACTCCACGCTGGGCGTCCCACGAGCTGGCGCTCACGAACGCGATGTCCACCGCGAGCTGGCGCAGCACGCCTGCCGCGAGGTGCCCCACGCTGGAGCGGTTCGCGTGGTCGAGCTTGCCGCCGATGTGCACGACCTCGACGTGAGCGTCGCCAATGAGGGAGCTCACGATCGTGAAGTCGTTCGTGACCACCGTGGGCGCGGCCAGCGCCCGGATCGCGGGGAGCAACGACGAAGTCGTCGTCCCCGCGTCCAGGTAGTAGACGCCGTCGTCGCGGAGCAGCTTCCCCGCGGCGCGGCCGATGGCCGCCTTCTGCGCCCGCTCCGAGCTCGCCTTCGCGTCGAAGCTGGGCTCGACCGCGACGGAGCGCGCCGAGCGCACTCCCCCTGGCACCACCGCGGCGACGCCCTGGCTCACGAGTTCGCCGATGTCCCGGCGCACCGTCATGTGCGACACCCCGAGCAGCTCCGTGAGCTGATGCACGCTGAGCACCTCGTGAGCGCTCAGCAGCTCGAGGATCTTCTGACGTCGCTGGTCCGGAATCAACGGCGGCTCCTCGGTGTGGCTTCTCATGCGACCTCTAGATCAGTCCTGCGTAGTACAGCACGAGAACGATAGCGAATCCCGTCACGCCCGAGATGATCGAGGCGACGCCGATCGACCTGATCCCCTGGCCGACCGTCATGTTCGACAGGGTCGTCGTCACCCAGAACCCGGACGAGTTGGCGTGCTTGAAGATCTGCGCGCCCGTGCCGCAGGCGAGGTAGACGGCGAGCGCGGACACACCGAGGTCGTCGATGAGGGGAGCCATGATCGCCGACGCGGTGAGCATCCCGAGGATGTTCGAGCCCGTGATCGTGCAGATCGCTGCCGCGACGAGGAAGGGCACGATGAGGGGCGGGATGCCGACCTCCTGGATGACCTCCGACATGCGCTCGGCCACCCCGGTCTCGCGGATGAGGAGGGCGAGCGCGCCGCCGACTCCGGTCAGGGCGAGCGGCATGGCGGCCGTGCGCAGGCCATCCTCGAACATGCCGTTGACGATCTCCTTGCGACGCCACGCGCCACCGAAGAGGGGCAGGGTCGACAGCACGCCGATCGCGAGCGCCATGATGGGCGCTCCGACGAATCCGACGAGCTCCTGGATGAACGAGCCCTCCGGAAGCGTCGGACCCAGCAGCGAGTCGATCATGATGAGCGAGATCGGCAGGTAGATGGGGAGCAGCGCGAAGCCGAGCCGGACGGGGAGCCCCGTGAACGGGCTGAGCGCGAGCGTGCGGCCGACGCCGCCGTTCTGAGCGGTGAGCGTCTTCGTGGTGCCGGAGCCGCCTTCGCGCTGCTCCTGCTCTGCCTGCTCCGCCTTGGCGATCGACTCGATGAACTCCGCCTTGGGCGCGACGTAGGTCTTGATGCGCGTCAGGTAGAACGTGGCGACCGCGATGCCGGGCAGACCGACGAGCAGTCCGTACATGATGGACATGCCGAAGTCGAGGCCGAGCACTCCCGCCGCGGCGAGGGGGCCGGGCCCTGGCACGACCAGCGAGGTCATCACGTAGGCGCCGATGTAGAGGATCGGGCCGAACTTCATCATCGACTCCTTCGACCGGTAGGCCATGGCGGAGACGATCGGGATGAGCATGATGACGGTCGTGTCGGCGATCAGGGGGATGCCGATAATGGTCGAGGCGAGGGCGATGCCCCATGGCATCTTGCGCTTCGTTCCGAGCATCTTCTCGACGGACTGCGTGATGCGCAACGCCCCGCCGCTGATCTCGAGCGCCTTGCCGAGCACGCAGCCGAACACGATGAGGAGGCCGACGTTCGCGAGCGTGTTCCCGAAGCCCTCGTTGATGAGGGAGACGGTGCCGGCGCCGCCCTGCCCGAACATGAGGCTCAGCACGGCGACCACCACGAAGAGCACGAACACGGGATGCACCTTGAACCGTCCGATCATGAGCACGAGGCCCACGATCGCGAACGCGAAGGAGAGGAGGATGAAGACGTCAGACATGGCTGCCCTCCCGGACGTCGTCGCCAGCCCACGCGGCGAGGAGCTCGGCGTCGTGGTCGGCGAGGTCGTCGATGAGGATGAGCTCGCCGGCACGCACGTCCCGGGCGAGCGTCGCGCGCGACGCGACGTAGAGCGGGGCCACCTTCTCGGACTCGGGACCCGCCTCGAGCAGCACGGCCTGCACGCCGGTCACGTCGTGGTGGTGTCCACCCATCTCGAGGAGCGTCCCCGCGGCCAGGTCCGCTTTCGCTCGACCTGCCATGAGGATGCTCCTCGTCGGCTCCGGACTGCCGTACGGCGCCCCGAGGTGCACGGCGAGCAGCAGCGTCATCGGCGTCTCGACGCCCATGAAGTGATACGGCAGGTAGATGCAGGCGTACTCGCCGGAGCGACTGACGACGTGGCCCTTGCCGCGCAGCACCTCCCAGGTCTGCGCGTCGTAGGTGCGCACGACGACGAAGACGCCGCCGCCGAACGATGCCTCGTCCGGGGTTCGCAGCACGGAGAACACGTCGACGACGCCGGTGCGCTCGAGGACTCCGCCGGAGGACTTCGGCGCGTAGATGTCGGCGAGCTCGCTGATGCGGGCCACCGGGTAGTGCATGAGCTCGTCGTCGACGACGAAGCCGGTGTGGTTGGCGACGACCGCCATCTCGCAGTAGTCGGCCGTAGCGCCGGTGGGGAGCGCCGCGACGGCTTCGGCGCGAGCGCGCAGCGTCGCGGGGATATCGTCGCCGAGCGTCAGGTGCTCGCCGAGCTGCGGTGCGTGGATCTGCTTGTCGAGGTGGGTGACGGTGCCGACGGACGGGTCGAAGACGAGGTCGTACTCGCTGGACTTGCCGATGGCGACGATGTCGAGTCCGAGCGTCCGCACCCAGGAGACCAGGGCGATGAGGTTCGCGGGCTGGTCTCCGCTCGCGGGCGTGTAGACGACGCCGTTCTCGCGGGCGATCGAGGCGAGCTCGATGCCAGCGACCGAGTCGACCTCCTTCGAGACCATGGCGACCGGCCTGGACGCGCGCAGCGCATCCGCGGCCACCCGGTAGCCGAACCCCGGGTCCCCGGTTGCCTCGACGAGGATGTCGAAGGCGTCGGGAAGCAGGAGCTCGCGACTCGCGACCACGGCGGTCTTTCCGGCCGTCACGACCTCGAGTACTTCGCCTGGTGTGCCGCAGACGACGACGGAATCGGCCGTAAAGCCGACCTCAAGGGCGAGCTCACGCGCACCCTCCGGGTCGAGGTCGCAGAGCACGCTGGCGTGCAGGTCCTCGATCTGCGTGGTCTGCGCGAGCAGGGTGCGAGCGAATCCACCCTTGGCCCCGGTGAGCGCATACTGCACGCGGGTCCCGCGATGCGCGGCGAGAAGGTACTCGATGTTCATTGGTCTCCGTTTGGCGTCGTTGCCAACGACCGGCAGGTCGTCGTGCTGACATCATGTATAAAGGATTCACAGATCATGTGCAAACACTCACAGATATTCACACTGTCTCGTTCGAGTGCTGCAGCAGGAGGGAACCCAACTTGACGATTCTTCACGGCTGCGTGGCCGACGACTTCACCGGAGCAGTCGACCTCGCGGGAAACTTCGCGGCACGGGGGCTGAACGCAGTCGTCATCACCGAGCCCGACTCCGCGCTGCACGAGCTCCCCGCCGACACCGAGGCGGTCATCATCGCCCTCAAGACGAGAACCGCGTCGCCCGACGCAGCTGTCCGCCAGAGCGTGGATGCGTTCCGCCGGCTGACCGAGGCAGGCGCACGCCAGCTGTACTTCAAGTACTGCTCGACCTTCGACTCGACCGAGCACGGCAACATCGGCCCCGTCATCGACGCCATGCTCGCCGAGCTCGACCTCACGACGACGATCGTCGTCCCATCATTCCCCGGCAACGGGCGCACCGTGCGCGACGGCCAGCTCTCCGTCTGGGGCGAGCTGCTCGAGCACAGCTCGATGCGCCACCACCCGCTCACGCCCATGACCGAATCCGACGTGCGCCTGCTGCTCAGCCGTCAGGCGCAGACCCCGGTCGACTTCATCGACCTCGCGACGGTTCGCGACGGCGTCGAGGCGCTGAGCGCGGCGCTCGAGGGCGCCTCGACTCCCAGCGCCGTGGTCATCGACGCCGTCACGGACACCGACCTCGCCACCATCGCGGCAGCCGGCGCAGAGCTGAGGTTCGTCACGGGCGGATCCGGACTCGCGCTCGGCGTCCCGGTGCCCGAACGGCGCGCAGCCGAGGCGCCTCGACTCGCGGCGCTCGCCGGCCACCGTGTCATCCTCTGCGGCAGCGCCTCCAAGCGAACCCAGGAGCAGGTTCAGGCAGCCAAGCAGGCGGGATTCCTCAGCCTGCAGGTCGATCCGCGCGCCGGCACCGAGCAGACCGTGTCCATCGTCAGGTGGGCGCGCGAATCCTGGGCGGAACGCCCAGACGTGCCCGTCCTCGTCTACGCGACCGGCTCCCCCGACGACCTCGCCACCGACGACGCGTCAGCGCACGCCGACGCCGCCGATCGCATCGAGCAAACGCTCGCCGAGGCCGCAGTCGCACTCATCGACGCCGGCGCCGTCGAGGTCATCTCGGCAGGCGGCGAGACCTCCGGCCGCATCGTGACCGAGCTGGGGATCAGCAGCCTCAAGCTCGGACAGCCGATCTGCCCTGGCGTGAGTTGGGCCCGAGCGACGACCGCAGACGGCCACGTGATCAACCTGGCCCTCAAATCCGGGAACTTCGGCTCCACCGAGTTCTTCGTCGAGGCCTGGGACGAGCTCGCGTGACCCCGACCGCCACCCTCGACCAGGCCACCGAGCTCCTGGACGCCGGACGCCGGCTCTCCGACCTGGGGCTCAGCCCAGGCACCTCAGGCAACATCTCCATGCGCCTGGGCGAGCGGATGCTGATGAGCCCGACCGGCACGGAGCTCGGACGCCTCCAGGCCGACCAGCTCTCCGAGGTCTCCCTGGCGGACGGGGCGCACCTCGCCGGACCCCGGCCGTCGAAGGAGCATCCGCTGCACCGGGCGTTCTACGAGCGCAACCCGGACACGCACGCCGTCATCCACCTGCACTCCATGCACGCCGTCGCGGTGTCCCTGCTCGACCCGTGGACCACGAGGTCGGCGCTCCCGCCGCTCACCCCGTACTTCGTCATGCGCGTGGGGCAGACCCCGCTTGTGCCCTACGCGCACCCCGGCGATCACGACCAGGCCGACGGCATCCGCGCACTCGACTTCGCGTTCGACGCCGTGCTCATCCA
This sequence comes from Pseudoclavibacter sp. Z016, assembly GCF_002931215.1. Taxonomy (NCBI): domain Bacteria; kingdom Bacillati; phylum Actinomycetota; class Actinomycetes; order Micrococcales; family Microbacteriaceae; genus Pseudoclavibacter; species Pseudoclavibacter sp. Z016. The sequence continues at coordinate 2,913 of NZ_PSTU01000003.1, read as the reverse complement.
GAACCACGGGCCAGTGACGAGCGGCGCCAGCATGGACGCCGCGATCCAGGCCGCGATCGAACTCGAAGAGGTCAGCAAGATAGCCCTCATCACCCGAGGGCACCGGGTCGCCCAGCTCACCCAGACGCAGGCGCAGGAACTCGCGCTGCAGTACGGACGGAACTGGGACTGACCCGGGCCGAGCCGGCTGCTAGAGCGCGCCGCCTGCCGCCGCAGGCGCGTCCGCGTCCTGGCCGCTGTCGCCGATGGTCTCGCGGGCGATGAAGTTCTCGATGTCGAACAGGTTGTCGCCGGCGCGCTTCGCGATCGTGACGAGCGTCGACATGGACGCGACCTCCTCGACCTGCTCCTTCAGGAACCAGAGCATCGCCTGCTCGCCGATCGCGTCGCCGTCAGCACGCGCAGCGCGGAACAGCGCCTCGATCTGCGAGGTCACCTCCTGCTCCTGCGCGAGCGCAAGCGCGATGGGCTCGACCACATCGGCGAACTCGGTCTTCGGCGCGGCGACGCCGGGGATCGTGACGCCGAGGTCGCGGTCGAGGCGGTACTGCACGAGCATCATCGCGTGGTTCCGCTCCTCGACCGACTGCTGGTAGAAGTGCGCCGCGAGCTGCGGGAGGTCGTGGTTGTCGAACCAGACGGCGATCGCGATGTACTGCTGCGAGGCCGAGAACTCGTTGCCGATCTGGGCGGTCAGAAGGTCATTGAACGTAGATGAAGTCACGCCGCAACGCTACTCCTGGCAGGTTTCGCGTGGCGGTCAAGTTTCGTCGCGGCGCGAATCGTCCACAGGAGCAGGGCGACACCGGTCGCCAGCACGAATGGCAGGCAGGTCAGCACGAAGGCTTCCCCGATGATCGCCCCCGTGCTCCCCCAGTACCTGGTCTGGTCGGCATCCACGCCGATGCCCGCGACGAGACTGTTCACGATGACGGCCACGCTCAGGGCTGCGCAGGCGGATGCAGCCAGGACGGCGACCGAGGCAAGCCACAGCAGCGACGCTCGCAGGCTCATCGCGATGGCCCTCGTCACATCGAGCGCCAGCCACACGCCCAGCACCACCGCTGCCGCGATGCTCGCGTACGCGATCGGGATGAGCGTGCCGGCGAGGCGCGCACCCTCGGCGGAGTCGCGATCAACGTCGGATCCGGCAGCCGCGTTCGGGAACACCAGCAGCATGTACGCCAGGTACCCGGCGATGATGACGAGCAGCACCGCCCTGATCGCGGCGCGCGCGACCCAGCCACGGTCAGCACCAGCGCTCGTCTCGCTCATGACCGCAACGCTAGAGCCAGGCGCGCCCAACACCAAACGACGCGGGCGGGCCGGTCGGCGAAAGCTAGGCTTGAACGGAACCCCGGAGGCTGCATGAGCGACGCACACGACCACGACGAGATCGGCGTGGGCTCCGTGCACCGCGAGGTCGACCCGGCCACGGTCGGACCGCAGCCGGGCGACCTCGAGCGTGCCATCGCCATCCAGGTGCGCGCGTACCGCCTCGCGACCGGGATGTCGGTCGCCGAGATGGCCGACAAGGTCGGCATCTCCAAGGCCATGCTCTCGAAGATCGAGAACGCCCTCACCTCCTGCAGCCTCACCACCCTCGGCCGCCTCGCGCACGGCCTCGACGTGCCCGTCACCGCCCTCTTCCGCGGCGTCGACTCCGACAGGGAGGCCGTCTACGTGCCGGCAGGCCACGGGGCGCAGATCGTGCGCCGCGGCTCCCGATCCGGCCACCTCTACGAGCTCCTCGGCGCCCTGCGCGGCCAGCACAAGCGCATGGAGGCGGTGCTCGTGACGCTGACCGAGGCGAGCGAGGTGTTCCCCCTCTTCCAGCATCCGGGCACCGAGCTGCTCTACATGCTCGAGGGCCGCATGGCCTACGGGCACGGGGACGCGCGCTACGAGATGGGCCCCGGCGACACCCTGCAGTTCGACGGCGAGGGCCCCCACGGCCCGGAGGAGCTCATCGAGCTCCCGGCGCGTTTCCTCTCCGTCACGGCGTACGGAGACCGCGCGGAGGGCTGAGCCTCGGCTGGTACCTTGGCCGGCACGACGACTCGCGCACCTGCCAGGGGGAACCATGGAACAGCCCGACCACATCCCGACCATCGGCCCCGACGAAGCGCAGCCGCTGCTCGCCGAAGATCTGCTGCTGCTGCTCTTCAATCCAGACGACGGAACGATCGGCGGCGAAGGCACCCTCTTCTACGTGCTCGCCGGTGCCGTGCTCACCGAGCTGGCCCTGGACGACCAGGTCGCTATCGAGAAGGTCGGCCTGCGCGGGACCCTGGTGCTCTCCGTGGGTGAGACGGCGCCGGACGACGAGATCCTCCGGGCCGCGTGGGAGTACTCCGACGGGAAGCGGCGCGAGGTGCAGGGCATGCTCGCGTCCATCGGCCCCAAGCTGCGCGGCCAGCTGCTGGAGAGCCTCATCTTCCGTGGCGACCTGCACCGCGAGCAGGGCAAGACGTTCGGGTTCATCCCCAAGACCACCATCAGCCTGGGCGACACGGGCCGACGAGCCGCACTCATGAGCCGAGTTCAAGCCGTGCTCATCGACGGCGCCGAGCCCGACGCCCGCACCGCCGCCCTCGCGGCGCTGCTCTCCGCGAGCGGCTCGCTGCCCACCCTGCACCGAGAGCTCCCGTGGGAGACCGAAGTGATCAACCGAGCGAAGGCACTCGAGGCCGGCGACTGGGGAGCTGCCGCCGCGAGCTCGGCGGTCTCGCGCACCATGAACGCGATCACCATCAACGCCGCCGTCGCCGCGAGCGTCGCCGCCAACGCGAACGCAGCGAACAGCTAGCCCTGCGCTGCCCCGGGCCCGCGCGGCCCCCGCGGCCCCGCGCGCAGTTTCCGGGTGGGTTCTACGCTTCGGGATGGCTTGCAAGCCATCCCGAAGCGTAGAAC
>NZ_PSTU01000029.1:0-8596 GCF_002931215.1 Pseudoclavibacter sp. Z016 | reverse complement strand
GAGGGAGGGAGAGAGGGAGGGCGGGAGAGAGGGAGGGGGCTAGGAGAGGGCCAGCTCGAGGGCGTCAAGCCATGCGCCCCAGTGGGCTTTCCACAGCTCGATCTCGTCGACCACCTGCAGCTTCTCGTGCGCGATCGCGAGCTTCGTGCGCCCGTTCGGTGCAGCGTCGAACGTGAACAGGAGCCCACCGAACGGCTGCGCGTCGCGAGCGATGAGCACCTTGTAGGTCTTCGACGCGACCTTGGAGCGGAACTCCGTCTCGAAGCCGAGCAGCGCATCCCGGGCCGCGTCGTCGGCGATCAGCGCCCTGAGCACCTCGCGGTCGACGGGCAGCGTTCGCGAGCGGTTCGCCGTGAACGTGCCGTCCGGCATCTGCCCCGCGAGACGCCGGCCCGTCATGCGCTCGAAGCTGACCGCGATGCCCTGGCTCCACCAGCCGTTCTGCGCCGAGTTCGCCATGACCCACTCGACGATGCGCGGATGCGCCGCGTCGCGCCCCACACCCGCGTCGATCGCGTCGATCCAGTCGTCCCATCCCTGCCCGGTCTGCGCGCGGATCGCCGCGTCGGAGTGCATCGGCGGCGCCACCCACTCGTGCCGGGACGCCTCGCCGATGCTCTCGGCGGCACCCGAGGTCGGCTCGGGCGCTGGGTGTGTGGGTGCCGCGGTGGATGCTCCGGTGGATGCGGCAGCACCCGCATTCTCGCTCGACTCGGCGCGTGCATCCGCCCCGCCACCGAGCAGCTCGGCACGTCGCGCGAGCGTCTCCTGGAGCCGCGCTCGCATCTTCGCGCCGACGGCCTCTGGAATCTCCGCTTGTGATCTCACGTCGCATCCCCTCGTCCTTGGTCACACTACTCAGCGCAGCCCCGCCCGGCCGCAGTCCCCTCATCCGCTCAGCCCCATCCCCCACCCCAGCAGACATGGGCGGCAAGACGCGTGGGACAGCTCACGGAGACCCGCCACCGGCTGGGCGACCGCACTCGGATAACTGTCCACAGCCAATTTGGCAGCGCTACTGGTAGCGCTGCCATTTTTGGGCTAGTGTCACGAAGCAAGCTGGCGAACAGCCCCGGATCTCGGTCAGAGGCCCTCCACCCCACTCACGCCGCCAGCAGCATCCGCCAGATTTCAAAGGAGAAATCATGCACACTCGTCGACCCAAATCGCGCTTCAGGATGGGCACAGCACTCGTCGCCACGGCCTCCGCCGTGGTCCTCCTCGCCGGATGCACGAGCGCACCGGCAGAAGGTGGCGGCGGTTCCGCAGGAGGCGAGGACGGCAAGTTCGTCATCGGCTTCCAGCAGCCCCTCGGCGGCCAGGCCTGGCGCGAGATGGGCCTCGCCTCCCTCCAGGCGCTCGCGAACTCCCCCGAGTACATCGACAAGGTCGAGCTCAAGATCGTGCGCACCGACGACAACGACGCGGCCCAGCAGAACGCCGCCATGCAGAACCTCATCGCCGACGGCGTCGACCTCATCCTCTTCGACCCGGCCTCCTCCAGCGGCGCGGACCCCGCCATCGCGCAGGCGACCGCGCAGGGCATCCCCGTGATCGCCAACGGCGGGCCCTACGAGAGCGAGGACGTCTACACTGTCTCCACCGACTGGGCGAGCGCCGGCACCATCGGTGCCGAATGGCTGCTCGAGAACCTCACCGACAACAAGGACGTCGCGGTGCTCGAGGGCCTCGCCGGCGTCCCCCTCAACGAGGGCTCCATGCCGGGCGTCATCGACGCGCTCGAGGCCGGCGGCGCATCCGTCGTCGCCCAGGACACCAACGGCTGGAACGAGGCCACCGCGCAGGAGTCGATGGCCAACATCCTCCGCTCCAACCCGGACATCGGCGGCGTCTACTCCTTCCTCACGGGAGGCCAGGGCGTGGCCGAGGCCTACAAGGCCGCCGGGATCCCCTTCGTCCCCACCGTCGGCGGCTCCGGCTACAACGGCGAGGCCTGCGCCCTCGTCGAGTACGCCCCCGAGGGCTTCACGGGCAACATGATCTTCGGCCAGCCGTCGATCTACGCGAAGGGCCTCGAACAGGCCGTCCTGCTCCTCGAAGGCCAGGAGATCGAACGCGAGCAGTTCTTCCCGCCGCTCGAGATCACCACGGAGAACGCCGCCGACTACTGCCTCGAAGATCGCCCCGCGAACTTCCAGCTCGGCTACGACTTCCCCGGCCTCGACCTGAAGCTCGAGGACGTCATGGAGTACTACTCCGGGTCCTAGGGCACCGCGGCAGCCCTCACCAGCAGGGCTGCCGCCAGCTCTCACTCGAACCGATCAGCGAGGACACATCGAGTCATGAATGCAAGTGAAGTGGCCGCCGCGGACGTCGCCGCGGCGCCCGGGCAGGCGGAAGCCACCCGGCCGGCACGCACCGGGAACGCGGGGTCGGGCGAGGCGCTCCTCGTCGCGACCGACCTGGTGAAGAGCTATGGCCCGGTCAAGGCCGTGCAGGGGGTGAGCTTCGTCTGCCACCCCGGCGAGGTGCTCGCCCTCGTGGGCGAGAACGGCGCGGGAAAGAGCACCGTCGCGAAGATGCTGGCGGGCGCGGTCACCCCCACGTCCGGCACCATCACGGTCGAGGATGCGCCGCTCGCCTCAGGGAGCGTGCGACTGTCGCGTCGTTCCGGCGTGCGCTGCGCGTTCCAGGAGCTGGCCCTGGTGCCCGAATGGACCGTCGCCGAGAACCTGAGCCTCCCGGACGGGGCACCGCTGCGCGGCTTCTCGCAGAAGAAGGCGATCAGCGCGGCGAGCGCCCTGCTCGATTCGCTCGACCTCCCCCAGATCGACCCTCGGGCGCTCGTCTCCGACCTGTCGCTCGCCAACCGGCAGCTCGTCGAGATCGCGCGGGCCTTCGCCGGCGAGCCGAAGCTGCTCATCCTCGACGAAGCGTCATCCGCCCTCACCCCTCCCGGTGTCGAGTGGCTGTTCACCCGCATCCGCGAGCTCACCGCACGCGGCGGCAGCGTCATCTACGTGTCGCACCGACTCGGGGAGATCGCCGAGATCGCCGACCGCGGCATCGTGCTGCGCGACGGCGGCCTCGCCGGAGAGTTCTCTCGCGGCTCCTGGACCGACGACGAGCTCATCTCGCTCATGGCTGGCCGCAAGGCCGAGCGGTTCTTCCCCGACCCGCCCGCCCGGACCCGCGAGGGCGACGTCCTCGACGTGGAAGGGCTGCGAGCCGAAGGCGTGCACGGCATCTCGCTCACCATCGGCGCGGGCGAGATCGTCGGCATCGGCGGTCTCGCGGGGCACGGGCAGGCTGAGCTGCTGCGCGCGCTGTTCGGCGCATCCGCCGCCACGGCAGACTCGTGGACGATCGACGGCGACTCCGTCACCCGCCTCACGCCCGTCCGCGGCGTGCGCCGCGGCCTCGGCTACGTGCCGGAAGACCGCAAGAAGGAAGGGCTCGCGCTCGAGCTCGGCGTCGGAGAGAACCTCCTCGCGCCCTGGTTCAAGGCCTGGCAGCTCGGCGGCAAGCCACGTCTCGCCCGCGAGCGCGGCTGGCTCGACGGCGTGCTCGCCGCCCTCTCCGTGCGAACGCGCGGCCCCCTCGAAGCGGCCGGCTCGCTCTCCGGCGGCAACCAGCAGAAGCTCGTCTTCGGCAGGTGGATGAACCGCTCCCGGTCCGTCATCCTGCTGCACGACCCCACGCGCGGCATCGACGTGCGTGCCAAGCAGGAGCTGTACGGCGCGATCGTCGACCTCGCGAAGCAGGGCGTCGGCGTCCTCTGGTTCTCCACCGAGGTCGAGGAGCTCGTGCACGTGTGCCACCGGGTGCTCGTGCTCTACAACGGGCAGATCACCGACGAGCTCGCCGGTGAGCGACTGACCGCGGATGCCATCGTCGGCGCCGCTGTCGGCGTGACGGGCAGCATCCAGACCGTCTCGGCCGCCGAGCTCGAGGAAGCGGCGAGCGAAGCCGCGAAGACGCCAACGCGCGGCAGGGCAGCGCGCGAGAAGACATCGAGGAGCAGCAGATGACCGCCACCGTCACCCCTCCACCGGCGCAGCCGGTCACCCGGGCCGTCGCGCGCCGACAGGGGCTCGTCAGGCTGCGACGCGAGGGCGCGTTCGCCCCCGCCGCGGCGTTCGTCGTGTTCCTGGTCGTCTACCTCATCATCAACCCGGAGCTGCTCACGCGCTTCCAGCTGCAGACGGCCGCGAACCTCGTCGTGCCGCTCGCGTTCGTCGCGCTCGGCCAGCTGCTCATCGTGCTCGTCGGCGGCATCGACATCTCCATCGGCGCCATCATGAGCCTCTCCAACGTGGTCTTCGCGGCCCAGACCGAGGTCGTGCCCATCCCCATCGCCGTGCTCCTCGGCCTCGCGACCGGCCTCGCCTGCGGCCTCTTCAACGGATTCCTCGTCTCCTACGGGGGACTCCCCGCCATCGCGGTGACGCTGGCGAGCGCCTTCATCTTCGGCTCGCTCGCCCGCGAGGTCATGGACAGGCCAGGCGGCAACATCACCACCGAGTTCCATCTCGCGACGAGCGGCGAGGCCATCCCCTTCGTGCCCGTCGCCCTCGTCTGGCTGACCATCATCGCCGTGCTCCTCTGGTTCGTCCTGCAGCGCAGCGCCCTCGGCAGGCACATCTACGGCGTCGGATCGAACATGGACAGCATCCGCGCCGCAGGCCTCAACGCCCGCCTCACGAAGCTCGCCGCCTTCGGCATCGCCGGCGTGCTCACCGCCACGGGCGCCATCATGCTCGCCGGCTCCACCATGACCGGCGACCCGCGAAGCGGCGACCCCTACCTGCTCTCCTCGATCGCCGCCGTCGCCCTCGCCGGCGCCAGCTTCACGGGCGGACGAGGCAGCATCATCGGCACCATCCTCGCCGGCATCACCCTCGGCCTCATCGGCAACCTGCTCTTCTTCGCAGGCATCAACTCGTACTGGCAGTACGTCATCTCGGCGCTCATCATCGTCTCGGTCGTGGGCATCCCCGTCGCCTGGCGAAAGCTGTCGTTCGCTCGGAAGGGAGCACGGTCATGACCGCAACAGTTCCGGCCGCAGTCGGCGACTCGGGGGCAGCAGGCGCGGGAGCCCCCGGCCCCGGCTCCGCCCCCGGCGACCACGAGGTCGAGTACGCGCCGTCCAAGTCGCTGCTCGCGCGAGTCCCCCGCAGCGTGTGGCCGCTGGTCGCGTTCCTCGTGCTGTTCCTCATCGGCGGCATCATCCGCCCGAACCTCATCACGATCGAGTCGCTCATCGGCACGGCGACCTTCGCGATCATCCTCTCCATCGCCTCGTTCGGGCAGACGTTCGCCGTCATCCAGGCCGGCATCGACCTGTCCGTCCCCAACACGATCGCGTTCTCCGCGCTGTCGTTCCTCGCCATGGTCGGCCCCCTCGGCCCGTTCGGCGCGTTCCTCGGCGCGCTCGGCGCAGGCGCCATCATCGGACTCCTCAACGGGCTCGTCATCGCGAAGCTCGGCCTCACCCCCATCGTCACGACGATCGCCATGAACGGCCTCCTGTTCGGCGTGATCCTGCTGCAGTTCAACTTCTCCGAGCTGACGCAGATCCCCGACTTCATCACGGCGATCACCTCCGCGCAGATCAGCGTCCTGGGCCTCTCCATGGCCGCTGTCCTCCCCCTCGGACTCGCGCTCATGGTCGTGCTGCAGCTCGTCCTCAGCTACACCGGATGGGGACGCTCCCTCTTCCTCGTCGGCGCGTCCCCCGAGACCGCGAGGCTCGCAGGTCTCCCCGTCGACCGCATCCGCATCACCGGGTACATCATCTCGGGGATGCTCGCCGCCTTCGCCGGCATGGTCATCGTCGGCTACTTCCAGCAGGCGTCGGCGACCATGGGCGACAGCTACCTGCTCTCCTCCGTCGCCGCAGTCGTCGTGGGTGGAGCGTCCATCTTCGGCGGCCGAGGATCGGTGGTCGGCACGGTCGGCGGCGCGCTCGTGCTCGGCCAGGTCGCGACGCTCGTCACCGTCCTCAACCTGGGCTCCAACGTGCAGCAGCTCATCTACGGCGCCATCATCCTCGTCGTGATCTCCCTCTACGGGCGCAAGCGCGGCTAGCCCGCATTCCGCCTCGCTGGCGCAGAATTGTGGCCTCCTGCTGTTCCCGCCCCCGGGAGCGACAGGAGGCCACAACTCTGCCGCGGGGTGGTGCGGCGAGGACTCCCCTCGCCGCAGCCCTGACCGTTCGCCAACCTCGCGTGCCGGCTGCGTCGCCCCCAGAACGTGGGTACGCTCTCTGTGCTCCGGAAGTCCGCGAAGCGCGACTCCCCGTCGCACCGCCGACCCGAAGCGTCTCCCCCGTCCGACCAGCATCCAGCGCAGGAGAACACCCGTGTCGACCTTCGTCTCCCTCATCCGAGCCAGCACACTCAGCGACGCCGCCGAGTACGCCTACGCCTCCGCCGTCGAGCCCAGCGCCCGCCTCATCTTCCCCGCCGGCGCCTGCCCGCTCAACGACGACGGCACGACCGCCGCGATCGGGGACTACGCCGGGCAGGCAGCCAAGTGCGTCGAGAACCTGCGCGTCGCCCTCGCCGAAGCCGGGGCCGAGCTCAGCGACGTCGCCAGCACCCGCGTGCTCGTCGCATCCACCTCGCAAGCCGACCTCGTCACCGCGTGGGAGGTCGTCCGCGATGCGTTCGGCGACCACGACGTCCCGAGCACCCTCCTCGGCGTCACCGTGCTCGGCTACGACCACCAGCTCGTGGAGATCGAAGCCGTGGCCGCCGTCGCGCCTGCGGAGTAACCCGCCGTCGGCGTCCTCCTGAGCGGGTCGCTGGGGTTGCTCCCATCTGCGGTCAGCAGTATGGGCAGCGGGTGCGAGACGTGCACCCACCTGACAGGCGCGGACGGGCGCAATCCGCCCGCCGTGCCGCCCGCGTATCGATCAAAGGAGATCGCCGTGTTCAAGAGCCCCTACCCAGACGAGCAGATCCCGAACGTCTCGGTCTTCGACTTCCTCTTCTCCGAGCTCAGCGAAGCGGATGCCGCCCGCACCGCGATCGTCGACGGCACCACCGGCGCCGAGACGACCTTCGGGACCCTCAAGCAGCACATCGAGCTCATCGCGGGCGCGCTCGCCGGGGGCGGGCTCGGACTCGGCGACGTCGTCGCCCTCCACTGCCCGAACGTGCCCGCCTTCGCATCGGTGTTCCACGGCATCCTCCGCTCCGGCGCGACAGCCACCACCATCAACGCGCTCTACACCGCGGAGGAGATCGAGACGCAGCTGCGCGACTCCGGCGCGAAGCTCCTCTTCACGGTGAGCCCCCTCCTCCAGCAGGCGCACGCCGGCGCCATCGCCGCCGGCCTCGAGCAGGACGCCATCATCGTCCTCGACGGCGCAGAGGGCTACCACGACCTCCGCGAGCTGCTCGGCGCGGGACTCCCCGCCCCAGAGGTGAGCTTCGACCCCGCCACGCACGTCGCCGTGCTCCCCTACTCATCCGGCACGACGGGCAAGCCGAAGGGCGTCATGCTCAGCCACACGAACCTCGTCGCCAACGTCGTGCAGACCTACCCCGTCCTCGACGTCGAGGACGACGACGTCGTGCTGGCGCTCCTCCCCTTCTTCCACATCTACGGAATGACCGTGCTCCTCGACATCGCCATCAAGAAGCGCGCACGACTCGTCACCATGCCGAAGTTCGAGCTCGGCGAGTTCCTCCGCATCATCGAGACGCATCGATGCACGTACCTGTTCATCGCGCCGCCCATCGCAGTCGCCCTCGCGAAGCATCCGCTCATCGACACGTTCGACCTGTCGAGCGTGCGGTCCGTCTTCTCCGGAGCAGCCCCCATCGACGCCGCCCTCATGAAAGCCGTCGCCGACCGCATCGGGACCCGCACGAGGCAGGGCTACGGGATGAGCGAGGCGAGCCCCGTCACGCACGTGCTGCCGCCCACGGAGACCGGCATGTCGCTCGGGTCCGTCGGCGTGCCCATCGCCAACACGGAGGTGAAGCTCGTCTCGGTCGACACGGGCGAGGAGATCGACGCAGTCGAAGACGGGCAGAGCGAGCCGGGCGAGATCTGGGTGCGCGGACCCCAGATCATGCTCGGCTACCTCGGCCGCGACGACGCCACCCACGAGGCGGTCGACAGCGACGGCTTCCTGCACACCGGCGACATCGCCACGGTCGGCCCACTCGGCGAGTTCACCATCGTCGACCGGCTCAAGGAGCTCATCAAGTACAAGGGCTACCAGGTCGCGCCCGCCGAACTCGAGGCGCTGCTGCTCACGCACCCCGACATCACCGACTCGGCCGTCGTCGGGGCGCTGGATGCGGACGGGCAGGAGATCCCGAAGGCATTCGTCGTGCGCCGCGAGGGCTCACCCCTCGACGAGGCAGGCGTCGAGGCCTTCGTCGCAGGCCACGTCGCGCCGCACAAGAAGGTGCGGGCCGTCGCGTTCATCGACGTCATCCCGAAGTCGGCCTCGGGGAAGATCCTTCGCAAGGACCTCCGCGGCCGCTGACGCGCACGGGCGCCGCGCCCGCCCGCGCCCGCCGAGAGCTGAGTTGTGGTCGTCAAGACGGCCGCAGAACGACCACAACTCAGCCCTCGGCGAGAAGAGCAGCGCGAGGGGGGAAGTGCGCGGGCG
>NZ_PSTU01000028.1:0-8720 GCF_002931215.1 Pseudoclavibacter sp. Z016 | reverse complement strand
GTACTGCAGGGGGGACCCTGTGGGAGAGTAGGTCACCGCCGGACTTCTTCATAAGCCGGGGTTGGTTGTTGAGTGAGCAGAGATGCTCCTCGATGACCAACCCCGGCTTTTTTGTTGCCCAAAATCGCCCAGACGCCAGGACGGGCGGGGAGCGCGCAGTGGTCGGTCAGAGCGCAGCCTGCCCAGGGTGGGAGCCGCCGGCCTCGCTGCCAGGCGCCTTCGTCGTGAGCTTCGCCGCGATGGTCTGCGCGTCTTCGCGGATCGCCGACATGATGGTCGCGCTCACGAACCCGACGATGAGCACGCCGGACACCATGAGCGAGACGGCCAGGGCGCGGCCGGCGAGCGTCACGGGCGTGAAGTCGCCGTAGCCGACCGTCGTGATCGTCGTGAACCCCCACCACAGCGCATCTCCCATGCTCACGATCGACGCGCCGGGCGTCTTGTGCTCGACGAGGTACACGCCGAGTGACGCCGTGTACACGTACAGGAGCGACGCGATCGACACCGCGAGTACATTGCGGGTTCGCTTCGCCCGAGGGCCACCGCGGCGAAAGAACGGCAGGCGCCAGAGGTACGTGACGATGAGGAACGGCCGCAACACGACGACGAACAGCGACAGCAGGTCGAACCAGCGCGAACGCACGAAGGTGAGCTTCACCGGGCTGATCACGAGGCGGATCAGGAACTCGACGATGAAGAGGGCCCAGCTGACCGAGACGACGCTCGTGAGCTGGCTCTGCGCGTCGGCGCTCAGCTGCACGTCGATGAGCAGGAGCGATGACGCCGCGAAGAACACGACCGCGACCACGAACATCGGCAGCGACGTGGAGTGCTCCCAACGTGCCAGCGCCCGCCAGCGGGCCTCGGCACGTGCCGAACCTCGCCGCTCAGCAGGCGCTTGATCGTCGTGACTCGGACGCTGGTCGTTGCTGCTGCTCGTGCTGGAGGTCATACCTCGAGCGAACCACAGGAGGGTCCGCGCCGCGAGCAGGAAGCTCTGGCGGCGGGAAGCGGAAGCCCGGTCATTGCTTAGCGCTGCGGGTCCTGGTCCCGGTCATCGTTGTCTCCGAGGATCAGCACTGCTGCGAGTCGCACGAGCGTCGCCTCGTCCTGCGGGTGGGCGTCCGAGCCGGCGAGCAACGAATCGCAATACGCGGTGAGGAATGCGGCCGCCGAGTGCTGCAGTGGTGTCCTGCTGCCAGCTCGGGACGTCGACAGTCTGCCTGCGTCCGTGCCCGCGGGCATGAGCTGCTCACGGGGAATCGTGAAGCAGTGGAGGATCGAGTCGGCCTGAAGTCGGTGGGTGTGCGGTGCAGAGTTCAACACGAAGGTCGCATCGAGCGGGTCGAGGGTCGTCGAGCGCGTCCCCTGGCTGCTCGCGACGGAGCCCGTGCGTGAGATGAGCAGGACGACCTCATCCGTGAGCTCGCCCGCTGGGCCCTCGAGGCGCACCGCGTGAGCGCCGGGGTGGATCACGCGGACGCGGACACGTCCGGCTTGATGCGATCGTTGCGAACGATCGCCAGCGGGGTAGTTCACGGGCACCTCCTGAGCTCCCAGATGGTCACGGGTTCTTTGTCCAGACCCCCCTCTGGCGCGGGGACGGGAGGGGTGTTGGCTCCTCGTACCGTCTCGGAGACGACAGCGGACCCCGGCAAAGATGCCGGGGCCCGAAGCCTTGGTCGTGCGAGCGCGTATTACGCCTTGTTCCTGCTGCTGCGGCTCGTGATGAATCCCCAGATGAGGAGAACGATGAGCGAGCCACCGATGGCCAGGAGCCAGCTGCTGAGCGAGAAGAACGCGTCAACGCCCTCACCGAAGAGCATGCCGCCGATCCAGCCGCCGAGCAGTGCGCCGACGACGCCGAGGATGAGGGTAGCGATCCAGCCGCCAGCCTGCTTGCCGGGCAGGATGAGCTTCGCGATGGCCCCGGCGATGAGTCCGAGAAGAAGGAATGCGAGGAATCCCATGAGAGCTCCAGAGTTCGATGTTGACTGTAGTCGCCGGTGTCGGACGATGGCTTCCCCTGTGGCGCTTGTGGCACTCAGCTGGCACTGCCGCGTCTTTAACCGGACAACCCATTGTGGCCCCCGGATATCCATATAACGAAATCCTGTGCGGGAATCCACGGAAATCCGTGCCCTCGCTGTGATATTCACGCAACACTGAAAGTGCTGGGCCGAAAAGCAATCAGATAAAGGCCCCGGATGCAAGATCCGGGGCCATATCTGTTTGTCGTGCTAGATGCGTTTGTCTTACATCATCGACGGCGGCATGAGCACCGAGTCGATCAGGTAGACGGTTGCGTTGGCGGTCTGGACTCCACCGCAGATGACCTTGGCGTCGCCGACCATGAGGTTGTCGCCTTCACCGGTGACGGTGACGTTCTCGCCCTGGACGGTCTTGTGGTCGCCAGCGATCTCGTCAGGCAGGATCTGTCCCTCAACCACGTGGTAGGTGAGGATCCCCGAGAGGAGGTCAGCGTCGGTCTTGAGCGTGTCGATCGTTCCTGCATCGATCTTGCCGAAGGCCTCATCGACCGGTGCGAAGACCGTGAACTCTCCGCCGTTCAGCGTCGAGACGAGGTCAACGTCAGGGTTGAGCTGGCCGGAGACAGCCGCCGTGAGCTGCGTGAGCAGCGGGTTGTTGGAAGCCGCAACTGCGACCGGGTCCTGGGACATGCCCTGGACAGAGCCTGCTCCGTCCGGAACCTGAGCTGCGTAGTCGGCGCAGCCGGATCCGACGAGGTTGGCTGCTGGGTCCATCGTCTCCATGGTGGTTTCCATAGGCGTCTCCATTGCAGTCTCCATGGGGGAGGCTTCCGTGGAGGCGTCGGTCTCAGCCATGGGGGCCGAGTTCGAGCAGGCTGCCAGGCCGAAGGTCGAGATGGCCGCCAGCGAGAGGAGGGCGAGTGAGCCCTTCCTGGTGATAGTGCGCATAACTTCACTCCTCATTTCTCGGCCGGGGGGCCGGAGCCGCATCCGTTGCGGTTCACAAAGGCATTCGGAGGCCCTCCTGTAGCGGATTGGAAAAGTTCGGAATAAAACTTCGGTGGCCCCCACATGCCCGTCATTCCGGGGATCTCGGGCCCTCAACACCGTGCGTGTCGTCAGTCCGCGACGCTCAGTGCGGCTGTTCGGACGTGCTGCTGCACGGATGCGGGGCCGGCGCTGAGCGCGGCTGGGCCGTCTATAAGAACGTCTATAGCGAGGTGTCCCCGCCTGCTGGCCGAACACGTGACCAGAACGGGGCAGCTTCCGGTGCCTTTCTCAGGAGTGCGCCTGGGCCGTCGTCCGGTGGCCAGCGCGGACCGAGCGCATCGAATACGCGGAAACGACAAACCGATAGGCACACGGCTCCGAATGCAGTGCACAGGCATGAACGTCCGCCTGACAACCATGCTTCAGGGAGCGCAACATGATCTCGCTAGGACTCATAGGCTTCCTCGGAGGCCTCATCACGGGAATCTCCCCGTGCATCCTTCCCGTGTTACCCGTCATCTTCTTCTCGGGCGGCGTGCAGGGTGCACGCAGCGACGAGGAGATGCAGGCCGAGGCCCAGGATCCCGGGGCCGAAGGGCCTGACGAGGGCGCGCTCAAGACGAGAGTCAAGAGCGAGCGCACGACGAAGCGGCGCGCATCCGCCCGGCCGTACCTCGTCATCCTGGGCCTCGTTACGAGCTTCAGCGTCTTCACGCTGCTCGGCTCGCTGCTCCTCAGCCTCCTCGGGCTCCCCCAGGACGTGCTGCGCTGGGCAGGCATCATCGTGCTTGTCCTCATCGGCGTCGGCCTCATCGTGCCGAAGTTCGAGCACCTCCTCGAGAAGCCGTTCTCCTGGATCCCGCAGAAGCAGGTCAATACCGACCGCGGCGGCTTCCTCCTCGGCATCGCGCTCGGCGCCGTCTACGTGCCGTGCGCCGGCCCCGTGCTCGCAGCCATCACGGTTGCCGGCTCGACTGGTCAGATCGGAATCGAGACCGTCATCCTCACGGTGACCTTCGGCATCGGCGCCGCGATCCCGCTCCTCATCTTCGCCCTCGCCGGACGTCGCGTCGGCGAGCGAGTCAAGTCGTTCCGCAAGCACCAGCGCGGCATCCGCATCACTGCAGGTGTCGTCATGATCGCCCTCGCGATCGGACTCGTCTTCAACCTCCCGCAGATCCTCCAGCGCCTCGTGCCGGACTACACAGCCGGCCTCCAGGAGCAGTTCAACTCCAACGAGCAGGTCGAGGAGGCACTCGCCTTCGGTGGCCTGGTCAACGACCAGAACGAGCAGCTCACCAACTGCACGCCCGGTGACCCAGAGCTCGGCGACTGCGGTCCTGCCCCAGAGATCCTCGACATCCAGGAGTGGATGAACACCCCTGACGGCGAAGCGGTGCAGCTTGCTGCGGAGGCCTCTGAGGGCAAGGTCGTCCTCATCGACTTCTGGGCCTACTCCTGCATCAACTGCATCCGCTCCATCCCCCACGTCACCGCATGGGACCAGGCGTACAAGGACGCCGGCCTCCAGGTGATCGGCATCCACTCTCCTGAGTACGCCTTCGAGAAGGAAGCCTCGAACGTCGCCAACGCGATCGACGAGTTCGGAATCGAGTACCCCGTCGCCCTCGACAACAACCTGGGCACCTGGACCAACTACCGCAACCGGTACTGGCCAGCCCACTACCTGATCGACGCAACGGGAACCGTCCGCGCCATCCACTTCGGTGAAGGCGGATACGCAGAAACCGAGGCCCAGATCCGCGACCTCCTCAAGGAAGCGAACCCGGACGTGCAGCTCCCCGGCGAGACCGACACCTCGGACACCACGCCGGAACTCGGAAGCACGACACCCGAGACCTACCTGATGCCGACGAAGGTCGTCAACTACGCAGGTGAAGGCGAGTACGGCCAGGGCGACCGCAGCTTCACGTTCCCCGCGCAGCAGCAGCAGGACACCTTCTCGCTCGACGGCGACTTCAACCTCGACTCGCAGGGCATCCGAAGCGACGACGGAGGAAAGATCAAGCTCTCCTACACCGCCTCGACCATCCGCATGGTGCTCGGCGGCTCCGGAACAGTGACCGTCGACGATGGCACCGGCCCTCGAGAGATCCAAGTCGAGGGCAACCCAGGCTCATACCTCCTCTTCGAAGGGGACCAGAGCAAGCAGGGAGAACTGACCGTGACGCTGGGGGGTGGCGTGGATGCTTACTCATTCACCTTCGGTTGAGACCAGGCCGAACGTCCCAGCAACGCACTTCCCAGGAACCCAACACGAAGTCAACGAACTTCGCGAAACGTTCGCGAGATGGCAAGCTGAACTTGTGAGCGAAGCCATCGGAGAGATAGAGGACCTTCTCGTGCGCACCGCTACAGGAAGCAAGGAAGCCTTCTCGACCCTCTACGACCTCATGGCACCACGTGTCCTCGGACTCATCAGGCGAGTGCTTGTCGACCAGGCGCAGTCCGAAGAGGTCGCCCAAGAGGTGCTGCTCGAGATCTGGCAGACCGCCGCATCGTATTCGCCGAGCAAGGGCAAGGCGACCACATGGATGCTAACTGTCGCGCACCGCAGAGCCATCGACCGGGTGCGTGCATCCCAGGCATCGAAGGACCGTGACCTGAAGATCGGGGCACGGGACTTCGAAGGGGAACGCGACGACGTCGCCGAGTCCGCTGAGATCAGCATCGAGCACAAGAGGGCCCAGAAGGCACTCAGCGCGCTCAGCGATCAGCAGCGGGAGGCGGTCACCCTGGCCTACTACGGGGGTCTCACCCAGAGTGAGATCGCGGAACGGCTCGAGGTGCCTCTCGGCACGGTGAAGACAAGGATCAGAGACGGAATGAATCGGTTGCGTCGCGAGTTGGGGGTGGTGTCATGAGTTACGAACAGGAACGTGAGGAGCTCGAGCAGCTGCTTGCTGCAGAGGCGCTCTCCGCCAACGACTTCGACGATGCCGCAGACCGCGCACTGTTGAACAAGCTGCTGGAAGACGGCGAGCTCTCGGAGGAGTTCGAGAGCTACCAGGAGGCCGCAGCGCAGCTCGCGCTCGCAGTCTCCCCGGTGCGTCCTCCTGCATCCATGAAGGGGTCGCTGTTCGCGAAGCTCGACAGCTTCCCGCAGCAGAATCCGGTCGGCGGAGAGAAGGAGTCCGCGGCCCCCGCGGGAGCCTCCGACGCCGGCACACCGTCGGCTCCTGCCGACGTTGCTCCGCGGGACGCCGAGGGGGAGGGGCGGCCCAGGCTGTCTCTCGCACCGGAGCTCGAGACCGACGCCGACGAGCGTGACGCTGACGACGAACGACGCTCTGTCGCCGTCGGCGGTGGAGCCTCGAGCACCTCGACCGGAGACGACGACTTCGGGCCTGTGGAGACACGAGCCCGCGGCCGCTGGTTCCGCAGCAGCGCCCAAGCCATGTTCGCCGCGACTGCCGCGGTTGTCCTCGCCGTCGGCCTGTTCCTCGGCGGAGGCCTCGCCTTCGGCGGGTTCGGGCAGGACTCGCAGGAGCCGTCCGTTGCCGACGGCGACGTGGCGCTCATCCTCGCCGCCCCCGACGTCGACAGTGCTCGCACCGAGGCGACCGGCGGCGGAACCGTCACGGTCTACTGGTCGCAGGAGCTCGGCAAGTCGGCGGTCGTCGCGGACGGCATGGCCCAGTTGCCCGAAGAGAACGACTACGAGCTCTGGTACATCGACGGGGAAGGTCCCGCACCCGCCGGGGTCCTGACCATGGCCGACGGCGCACCCGCAGTGAAGGTGCTCGACGGAACATTCGCGCCAGGCATGGCCGTCGGCCTCACGGTCGAGTCGAAGGGCGGATCCGCGACGGGCCTGCCGACGACCGACCCGGTCGCGGTCGTGCAGAGCTAGAGCGCACCACCGAGAAGAACGACGAAGATCGACCTCAGAGCCCCCGAGCGGCATGTCCCTCGGGGGCTCTGTCGTGCCGCTTTGTCAACCCATCATCTTGCGATCAGACAGGGGCAATAGCCTCGCGAGCATGGCATCACCAGGCACGCCCCCAAACGCCCAAGCCAGCGAGTCCGCGAAGCACAGCACGACGTCTTCGTCCGGCAGCGACTTCACCACCGGACACGCTCCGGCCAACAGCAGCACGCCCGCGACGCCAGCCCCGACGGGCAACGAGCCGGCGCTCAAGGCCGTTCCTCGAGCGGACGGCTCGGCGCCGAGAGTGCTCGTCTTCGGATCGACCGGCTACCTGGGAGGCCGCCTCGTGCCGAGGCTCGTCACCGCCGGCTACCGGGTGCGGGTGCTGGCCCGCAACGCCGGCCGCGTCGCCGCGTACGACTGGGGAGACCACGTCGACGTGGTCGTGGGCGACGCGGACGACCCGAAGGCCGTCGGCGAGGCCATGCATGACATCGACGTCGTCTACTACCTCGTCCACGCCATGGGGTCCGGGTCCGACTTCGAACGCACCGACCTGCAGCTCGCCGAGAACGTGGCGGAGCAAGCCGCGAAGGCCGGCGTCTCCCGCATCGTCTATCTGGGAGGCCTGCACCCTGACGACGCGAAGCTCTCGAAGCACCTCCGCTCCCGCAAGGAGGTCGGCGAGGTCTTCCTGAAGTCGCCCGTCCCGACCATCGTCCTGCAGGCCGGCATCGTCATCGGCTCCGGCTCCGCATCCTTCGAGATGGTTCGGCACCTCACCGAGGTGCTGCCCTACATGCCTGCCCCGCAGTGGGTGCGCAACCACATCCAGCCCATCGCCGTCCGCGATGTCCTCCACTACCTGCTTGGTGCCGCCCGCATCGAAGGAGACGAGAACCGGCCGCTCGACATCGGCGGCCCCGACGTGCTCAGGTACGGGCAGATGATGAACGGGTACGCCGTGAAGGCCGGCCTGCGTCAACGGGCCATCGCCTCGCTGCCCGTCTTCACACCAGGCCTCGCGTCTCGCTGGGTGAACCTCGTGACCCCGATTCCGAAGTCCATCGCCCGGCCCCTCGTGGAGTCGCTGCAGAACGAGTGCGTCGTCAAGAACCGCGACGTGGATGCGCTCATCCCGCCGCCCGAGGGCGGCCTCACGACCTACCTGCGGGCCGTCGAGCTGGCCCTCGGCCGGGAGAAGCAGCGAGCCACGGAGACGAGCTGGCGGGACGCGAACGTCCACAGCGCGCCAAGCGACCCGCTGCCCGCCGACCCGGACTGGGCGGGGCAGACGGTCTTCACCGATGAGCAGTCGAAGGAGAGCACGGTCTCACCCGAGGAGCTGTTCCGCGTCATCGAGGGCATCGGCGGTGACAACGGCTGGTACTCGTCGAAGCTGCTCTGGGGGGCTCGCGGCGTCATGGACAAGCTCGTCGGCGGGGTCGGGCTGCGTCGTGGTCGCACCAACCCGGACCGTCTCGCAGTCGGTGACGCACTCGACTTCTGGCGCGTCGAGACCATCGAACGCGGCGGCGAGCACGGCTCGCTCCTGAGGCTGCGGGCCGAGATGCGCGTCCCCGGGCTCGCGTGGCTCGAGATGCGGGCCATGCCGGTCGGCGACGGAGACAGCGAGTCGGATGCGCGCGGCGACGAGCTGAAGGACGGGGAGCGCATCCGCTCCCGCTACGAGCAGCGCGCCGTCTACTTCCCGCAGGGTCTCCTCGGCCGCCTGTACTGGGCAGCCGTGTTCCCCTTCCACGGGTTCATCTTCGCGACCATGGCGTCCCGCATCGTGGCGACGGCAAGCGCGAACGCGAACGACTAAGCGCCGCCCGCCCGCC
>NZ_PSTU01000027.1:0-10122 GCF_002931215.1 Pseudoclavibacter sp. Z016 | reverse complement strand
CTGCCCGCACTCGCCACCGAGCTTCTGCTCTGGGATGCGCGCGTCGCCACCGCCCAGCAGCTGGACGGTGGCGACGCGCGCATCCCAGAGCCGAAGCTCGGTGGCGAGTGCGGGCAGCGGCGCCAGCTCGAGCGCGGACACCACCCGCTCCAGGTCGGCGAGCCTCAGGCGCCGGGCGAGCGTGACGTGCGGCGTCCAGGCCCCGGGCACCGTGTGCGGCAGGTCGACTGCGATCTCCGCGTCGCCCGCACGCGCGTGCAGCTCGGCGTGGAACTCGAGCAGGCCAGCGGATGGCACGACGCTTCGGGCCAGGACGGCGCGCGCTCCGGACGTGAACAGCTGCGGCCCGCCGAGCGTGAGGGCGATCGGCAGCCTGGCTACTGCATCCCGGACGGCATCGACGTCGAGCAACGGCGGCCCGCCAGGATCACCCTGACCAGAGGCCGCCTCGGTACCCTCCCCCTCGCCCCGCACCTCATCTGGCGAGGCACTGCGAACGAGCAACGACAGGTGCGGACGGTTGCTCGCCCCGGTGTGCGCGCCCATGCTGGACACGCCCAGCTCCTGCAGCAGCCGCCACTCCTCCCGGATCTGCGTCTCCGTAGCGGTGTCGAACAGCAGCTCGAGGCTGACGATGTCACTCACGGCTCATGCTGCCCACCTCAGAGAGCGCGGAGTGCGCCGGCGACGGCTCGTTGCCCCGCGGCGTCGAGCTCGTGGACTGGCCGCGGGAGGTTCACGGTCGGCACGAGACCGAGCTGGGCGGCGATCGCGGATGCGACCCGGTAGCTGCCGTGCGCGCGGAACAGCTCCCACAGCGGGTCGAGCCGCGCGGAGAGGCTCATCGCGAGTTCCGCTTCCCCGCCGAGGGCGGCTCGCGTGATGGCGAGGCAGGGCTCGGGCAGCACTCCCGCGAGCACCGAGTACCAGACGTCGCAGCCGCCGAGCAGCCCGGCGGCCGCGTACGGGTCTCCGCTGATGCCCACGGAGATGGGCGAGCCGACCTCGTCGCGGAGGGCGGTGACGCGGGCGCTCACCTGGGCGACGTCGAGGGACGCCGGCGGGATCTTGATGGATCGCACGAGGTCGAGGCCGGCGATGCGCGCGTGCAGGGCGTCGCTCACGACGATCCCGGTGGTGGTCGGGTTGTCGTAGACGATGATCGGGATGCCCGAGGTGGCGGCCACGTCCTCGTACAGCCCGTACACCTCGTCTTCGGTGAGGGGCTGGTAGGAGACGGGGGCGAGCAGGACCGCCGAGGCCCCCGCGTCCTCCGCGGAACGCAGGTTCTCGAGCACGTCGCGGGTGCGGAGGGCGCCGATGCCGACGATGACGGGCACGGCGCCAGCGTGCTGGACGGTGAGCTTCGCGACGGCTGCCCGTTCGGCGAGGTCGAGGTAGGCGTAGCTGCCGGTCGAGCCGAGGGCGCTGATGGAGTCGACGCCGGCCGACTGGAGCCGTTCGACGAGCGCCGCATAGCTGCCTGCATCGATGCCCGTCGATGTGACGGGTGTGAGGGGGAAGGCGCTGACGCCCTCGAACAGCGAATCAGACATGGGCTCCCCCTTGGGCGTCGGCGTTCGCGGCGGGCCAAGGCAGGTTCAGGGCGGCCCAGTGCAGGAGGAGCACGGTCTTGGCGTCCTGGATCTCACCGCTGGCGACCATGCGAAGCGCCTCATCGAAGTCGAGCGCGACGGATTCGATCTCCTCGCCCTCCTCCTCGACGCCGCCGCCACCGGTGACCGGGGCGCCCGCCGACCAGGGAGCCGCGAAGAAGTGGATGCTCTCGGTCACGGAACCCGGGCTCATGAACAGCTCGAAGACGGGCGTCACCTCGCCGACGACGACGCCGAGCTCCTCCTCGGCTTCGCGGCGGATGGCGTCTTCCGGCGAGTCGCCGTCGAGGAGGCCGGCCGCGGTCTCGAGCAGCATGCCGTCGGGGTGCCCGTTGACGTAGACGGGGTAGCGGAACTGGCGGCCGAGCAGCACTTTCCGGCTCTCGAGGTCGTAGAGGAGGATCGTGGCGCCGTTGCCGCGGTCGTAGGTCTCGCGCTGCTGCGTCGCCCACTCGCCGTCGCGTCCGCGGTACCGGAACGTGGTGCGCCGCAGCACGTGCCACCCGTCGGAGGTGACCTCGACGTTCTCGATCTCGACGTTCGGGTTGCGGGTCAGCTCGCGACCGGCCTGGTCGAGCCCGGTGCGGCCACGGCTGTCGGGCACGTCGACGCCGAGGTGACCGTGGGAGAGTGCGTGCTCGTGAGACGACATGGCCTAACGATGCTTCATGCGCCCAGCGAGAGCAAGACGGGCGGCGTGGGAACTTCTAGAGCGCGTCGACGATCGTCAGGCGCCCGCCCTCGTAGCTCAACGCGCGGAGGTCGAGAACGTGCGCGTCGACGATGGCACCTTCGAGGTGGTCGCCGACGCCGATGATGAACCCGACTCCCGCGGCTCGAGCCGCTTCCACGCCCGCTGGGGCATCCTCGAGCGCGACGCAGTCGGCCGGGTCGAGCCCGAGCAGCTCGGCTCCTCGCCGGTAGGGTTCGGCGTCCGGCTTGCCCTTCGTGACGCTCTCGGCGGTCACGAGCGCGGCCGGGACGCGGTGGCCGGCTGCGAGCAGTCTCGCCTCCGCGAGGGGTCGGGTACCGGAGGTGACGACGGCGAAGCTGGCGTCGGGGATGCTCGTCGTGAGGTCGATGGAGCCAGGGATGGCGAGCGTCGCATCCGCTCCCGCGATCTCCGCGGCCTCGAGGGCGGCGAAAGCCCCGGCGAAGGAGTCCGGCGACACCAGCTGCGCAACGGTGTCCGCGGCGCGCACGCCGTGCTCGACCTGCGTGCGGAAGTCGTAGCCGGGCGCGTGGGTCTCAGCCCACGCGTCCCAGGCGACCGCGGCGGCTTCGAGCGAGTCGACGAGGACGCCGTCGCAGTCGAACAGGAACCCGGCGACGGGGTGGACGGTGGAGGTCATCTGTGCCCTTTCGAGAGCTGGAGGAAGCGTGGTGCGGGGCCGGCGGCGACGCGAGCAGGGCGGGAGCGTGTGCTCCCGCCCTGCTCGCGTGCGTTGCGCTGCCTCAGCGGCGGGAGCCTGAACCCGTCGAGGTGGACGCTCCGGCCGAGGCCGTGGTCGAACCGAGCTGCGCCGACTCGTCGATGTCTGCGACCTCGGCGCGCAGCTTCGCGCGGTCGCGGCGACCGAGCACGAGGGTGAGCGTGTAGAGGATGGCGAGTGCGACGAAGAGACCCACGACGATGGCGATCTGGCCGCCGGCGATGGAGAGGCCGCCGAGCAGCAGACCGAAGACCCCGTAGTCGGCGTCCGAGAACGTCGAGTTCGCGAGGCCGACCTCGCCGAGCACCGGCAGCAGGAGCAGCGGCAGGAATGAGATCGCGATACCGTTCGCGAAAGCGCCGAGCACTGCGCCACGGCGTCCGCCAGCGGCGTTGCCGATGACACCGGATGCCGCGCCGGTCATGAAGTGCGCGACGACGCCGGGGACGATGATCGTCGTTCCCATGCCGACCATGGCGAGCATCGCGACGATGCCGCCGACGAAGCTCGAGAGGAAGCCGATGAGCACGGCGTTCGGTGCGAAGGTGAAGACGATCGGCACGTCGAGCGCCGGCTTCGCGTTCTTGACGAGCTTCTCGGAGATGCCCTTGAAGGCGGGGACGATCTCGGCCAGCACGACGCGGACACCGGCGAGGATGATGAACACGCCCGCCGAGAACGTCGCGGCCTGCAGGAGCAGGAAGACGATGAAGTTCTGGCCGTCGGACAGCTCGGTCTCGATGTAGTCGGCTCCCGCGAAGAGGCCGACGATGACGTAGATGATCGCCATCGAGATGGCGACGATGACCGTGGTGTCGCGGAGGAAGCCGAGGCCCTTCGGGAAGTTCAGGTCCTCCGTGGACTTGGAGGTTCCCTTGCCGCGGGTCGCGAGGGCCACGAGGCCGCTCAGCGCGATGCCGGTGCCTCCCGTGTGGCCGAGGGCGACGTCATCGGTGCCGGTGACCTTGCGCATGAACGGCTGCACGAGCGCCGGCGAGACGACCATGTAGATGCCCTGGGCGATCGAGCCCCAGAGGATGACGGCCCACGGCTCGAATCCGGCCGCGCCGAAGATGACGGCGAACATCGCCGCGATGTAGAACGCCACGTGCCCCGAGAGGTAGACGTACTTGAAGCGTGTCGTCGCGGCGAGGAAGATGTTGACGACCATGCCGAAGAAGAAGATGAGCGCGGCCGCGGCACCGTAGTCGAGCAGCACCTGCGCGACGATGGCCTCGTTGTTGGGCACGACGCCCTGCACGTCGAAGGCGGCCTGGAACATCACGCCGAACGGGTCGAGGGACCCGACGACGACGCCGGCGCCGGCCGCGAGCACGAGGAAGCCGACGAGCGTGCGGACCGTGCCCTTCAGCACGTCGCTGAAGCCCTTGCCCTGGACCGCGAGCCCGATCAGGGCGATGAGCGCGACGATGACGGCCGGCTGGGTGAAGATGTCCAAGAAGACATCGAGTACTGCATCCATCGGATGCTGTCCTTTCGATGGAGCCGAAGACGCGGGAGAGCGCTCCGGAAGTTGGGGAGAAGGAGGGGACCGGCTACGCGGTCGCGATGCCGTTGCGGCTGAGCGCCTCGCCGACCTTGGCGCGCAGCTCGTTCAGGTCGATGATGCTGTCGAGGGCGACGACGTCGCCGAGGTCCTGGGCTGCTTCCGCGATGTCGCGTCCGACGAAGATGGTGTCGGCGTCACCGCGGCTCACGGAGCCGAGGTCGGCGTGGTCGACGGTCACGTCGGTGACGCCGAGCTCCTTCAGGACCTTCTCGATGTTGAGGTGGACCATGAAGCTGCTGCCGAGGCCCGAGCTGCAGACTGCGAGGAATTTCGTCATTGATGTTCTCCTGCGTTCAGGACCGCCATGACTTCGGCGGTCGTTGTCGCAGCGAGCAGGGAGTTGCGGGCTGCGTCGTCGGTGAGGAGCTCTCCGAGCTTGGCCATGGTGGCGAGGTGACTCGATGAGTCGGTCGCCGCGAGGCAGAGGAAGAGCGTTATGGGATGCGCGGGTTCGTCGTTGAGCAGCACGGCGGGGCGAACCCAGAGGGCCGAGAGGCCCGTGTCGAGCACGCCGTGCTCGGGGCGCGAGTGCGCCAGGGCGATGCCGTAGCCGAGGTCGATGTAGGTGCCGCCTGCCGCGATGGACGCGAGCATCGCATCCACGTACTGCCGTGTGATCGCGCCCGATTCGAGGAGGGGTTCGCTGACGAGTTCGATCGCGTCGCGCCACCCTTCGACGTGGTCGGCGAAGCGGATGTTCTCGGGGGTCAGATGGTCGATCATGTTCGGTCAGTCCTCCTGTGAAGGTGCGCCGCTCGAGCGCAGGCTCAGTGAGATCTCGCTGTTCTCCGGCGTATGCCAGGCCGTGCCTTCTGCAACGGCCCTGCCGTCGGCGTCGAACACGGTCGAGGAGATCCCGAGGAGCCGCATCCCGACGGGGATGTCGAGGTTGAGGGCGATCTCGGGAGTCGCCTCCTCGACGGTGACGACGAGGTCGTTGCGGTGCAGGGTCACGCCGTAGCGCTCGTTCAGGTACGCGTAGAGGGACGCCTCGGAGAAGTCGGCGGTCTGCGCGTCGGGGAAGCGCTCGTAGGGCAGGTACGTGACGACGTACTGGTGCAGCTGGTCGTTCACGTAGCGCAGGCGGACGAGTTCGACGACGGTTGCGGCGAAGTCGATGCCGAGGAGCTTCGCGATGCTCTCGGAGGCCGGCGCGAGGCCTTGCCGGAGCACACGCGTCTTGACGGAGTGACCTGCCGAGGTCTGCTGACGGTGGAAGCCGGTGACCTCGTCGGCGAATCGCTCGGGGTAGTGGACGCCGGCCTGCGGTTCGGAGACGAAGGTCCCTCGTCCGTGCTCTCGCGTGAGCCTGCCGTCCTGGACGAGCCCGTCGACGGCGTGCCGGAGCGTGATGCGGCTCACCTCGAACTCGGCGCACAATGTCGGCTCGGCCGGGAGCCGTTCGCCGATCTCCATCGTCGATACCCGCTCGAGCAGGCTCTTGCGCACCGCCAGGTACTTGCTGGTGCCGGCGTTTGCCTCCATGATCGCCTCCTCGCGCTCATCCGTGCCAACTGCATTCGTTATGTCGTCATGATGACACGAAGCTCGACCGAGCGCAACGCCGAACAGCGACCCCTGATTTTCCGGGCATCTCATGGCTTGCTTCCCAAGTCATTATGACGACATAATCACTCCATGACACTCATCACGGAGCCCTCCCCCGACGCGACCCTCGACAACGACCTCGACGCCGACGTCGTCATCGCCGCGCGACTGCTCTCGCTCGACGCCGTCGAGCAGGCGAAATCCGGCCACCCGGGCGCCGCGATCGCGCTCGCACCGCTTGCGACGCTGCTCTTCCAGAAGCACATTCGCCACGACCCGCGTGACCCCGAGTGGGCCGGGCGCGACCGCTTCGTCCTCTCCTGCGGACACGCCAGCATCCTCCTCTACACGCAGCTGCACCTGACCGGCTACGACGTCACGCTCGACGACATCCGCGCGTTCCGCACCCTCGACTCCCGCACCCCGGGACACCCCGAATACGGGCACACGGCAGGCGTCGAGACGACCACGGGACCGCTCGGCCAGGGCCTCGGCACGGCCGTCGGCATGGCCATGGGGTTCGCGCACGAGCGCGCGCTCTTCGACGCCGATGCGGACGCTGGCGAGTCGATCTTCGACCGCCGCGTCTGGGTGCTGGCCTCCGACGGCGACCTGCAGGAGGGCATCTCCTACGAAGCCGGCGCACTCGCCGGCCGCCTCGGCCTCGACAACCTCACCGTGGTCTACGACGACAACGACATCCAGATCGAGGGCGACACCCGCCTGACGAGCAGCGAACGAACCGCCGATCGCTTCCGCGCCCAGGGGTGGCACGTCGACGAGGTCGAGCTCCGGGCCGACGGCGAGGTCGACACCGCCGCAGTGGATGCGCGCCTCAGCACCCCCGGCCCCGCCGGGAAGCCGCGCCTCGTGATCGTGAAGTCGCAGATCGCGTTCCCCTCCCCCGGTGCCGTCGGCACCGCGGCCTCGCACGGCGCACCGCTGGGTGCCGTCGAGGCATCCGCTCTCCGGGAGGTGCTCGGCGTCACGACGGGGCCGTTCGAGATCGCCGACGATGTCCTGCGCACCGCGAGGAAGGCCGTCGATCGCGGCGCCGAGCTGCACGCACGCTGGGATGACGACGCCGCAGCGTGGCGGGCAGGCAGGCCGGAGCTCGCCGCCGCGCACGCAGCCTTCGCCTCCCGCGACCTGCCCACCGAGCTGGACAGCCTCCTGCCCCCGTTCGAGATCGGCACGAGCGTGTCCACTCGAGACGCGTCCGGAGCCGCCATCCAGGCCCTCGCCGCAGCGACTCCTTCGCTCTGGGGCGGCTCGGCGGACCTCGCGGAACCGAACCGCACGGCCATCCACGACGGTGGCTCGTTCCTTCCGGCGTCCACCGAGCTCGGCTCCTACGCCGGCCGCAACATCCACTGGGGAGTCAGGGAGCACGCGATGGCCGCCGCCATGAACGGCATCGCCCTCTCCGGCGGCTGGCGCGTCTTCGCCGGCACGTTCCTCGTCTTCAGCGACTACCAGCGCCCCTCCATCCGCCTGGCCTCGCTCATGGGGGTGCCGGTGACCTACGTGTGGTCCCACGACTCGGTCGCACTCGGCCAGGACGGGCCGACGCACCAGCCCATCGAGCACCTCGCGAGCCTGCGCGCCATCCCCGGCTTCACGGTCGTGCGTCCCGCGGACGCGAACGAGACCGTGGCCGCCTGGAGCGCCATCGTTCGCAGCGAACGGCCGAGCGGGCTCGTGCTCGGTCGCCAGGGGGTGCCGGTCCTCGACCTGCCGGCCGACGCGGTCCGCGCGGGTGTCCCCCGCGGCGGGTACGTCGTCTCGGATGTCGAGTCGCCCGCAGCAATCGTCATCGCGACGGGCAGCGAGGTGGCACTCGCGCTCGAGGCCGCGGAGCGTCTCGCCGCCGACGGCGTGCTCGTCAGGGTCGTCTCCATGCCGAGTCGCGAGTGGTTCGCGGCCCAGGACGCCGACTACCGCGAGGCCGTCATCCCGAGCGAGCTCACGGCCCGCGTGATCGTCGAGGCTGCGACCTCGTTCGGCTGGCACGACCTCGCCGGCGTGCACGGCGAGATCGTCGGCATCGACGAGTTCGGCCTCTCGGCGCCCGCTGACCAGGCGCTTGCAGCCCGAGGCATGACCACCGAGCGAGTCGTCGAGGCGGTGCGGGCGACGATCAGCCGCTCTGCCTGAGGGTCCCCGCGTTGCACCGACGAGCCTCGTCGGTGCAACGCGGCGTCATGTAACCCGGCGGTCCCAGGTCGCAGGAATAGCTTGCAGGTACAAGCGGTTGTTGGCCTTCGGGTGGCAACGACCACGCCCCACAGACCCCGCGCATCGCGCATCGAACGGAGACCCATGACCGAGCAGCTGACCGTCCGCAACGAGACCTCCGTCCCCATCCTCGATGCCCTCTCCGACCGCTGGAGCCCCCGCGGCTTCGACGCGAACCACGCCATCGCGGATGAGGACCTCACGGCCATCTTCGAGGCGGGACGCTGGGCTCCGTCGGCGAGCAACACGCAGCCCACGACGCTCGTCGCCGGCGTCCGCGGCACGGCGACGTTCGACAAGATCTACGGCACCCTCATGGAGTTCAACCTCGCCTGGGCCGACCGGGCCTCCCTGCTCATCGCGGTCACCGTCGAGCACGAACGCGACGGCAAGCCCCTGCGCTGGGCCGAGTACGACGCCGGCCAGGTCGCCGCGCACCTCTCGATCGAGGCGCAGTCGCGCGGCCTCCACACGCACCAGCTGGGTGGCATCCACGTGGATGCCCTCGCCGAAGCCCTCGAGCTGCCTGCGGGCCGCACCCCGATC
Organism: Pseudoclavibacter sp. Z016; assembly: GCF_002931215.1. NCBI lineage: Bacteria > Bacillati > Actinomycetota > Actinomycetes > Micrococcales > Microbacteriaceae > Pseudoclavibacter > Pseudoclavibacter sp. Z016. The sequence continues at coordinate 1,171 of NZ_PSTU01000027.1, read as the reverse complement.
ACGGTCATCGCCGTCGGCCAGCACGACGACTCCGACGCCGTGAGCGAGGAGATCCGCGCCCGCGACAGCTCGCCCCGCTCGCGCCGCGAGCTCAGCGACTTCGCCCAGATCGAGCGCTGAGCGCGACGGATCGCAGCGGGCGACGTCGCATCCCGGCTCGCCCCAGCCGCGTGGCGTATACACGTTGACGGCGGAAGTCCCTACCGCCGGTTCCGGGCACCGAGCCCCGACACCGCAGGACCCAACTTCATGACAGCAGGAGCAGAGGACAGCACGATGACACATGTCAGCACCGCCGACCGCGCCAACCGTTTGGCTGAACTTCACCAGGCCCCGGAGATCCTCCGAGTCGTGAACGTGTGGGACGCGATCAGCGCCCAGACGGTCGCGGCCCTCCCGGAGACGCAGGCCATCGCGACCGCGGGCCACTCGATCGCGGCCTCCTACGGCTACCCGGACGGCGGCATGTCGCTCGACGTCGCCCTCGCAGGCGCGAAGGTCATCGTGGATGCGGTGGACCTGCCCGTCACGGCAGACCTCGACGACGGCTACGACGACCCGGCAGAGACCATCCGTCGCGCGATCGGCCTCGGCATCGTCGGCGCGAACGTCGAGGACCGCCTGCGGCCGTTCGACGAGTCCGTCGCCCGCGTCGCCGCGATCATCCGCTCCGCTGAAGCCGAGGGCGTCAACTTCCAGCTCAACGCCCGCACCGACGCCATCGCGCGCGGCGGCGAGCGCCCCATCTCGGAGAGCATCGACGACGCCATCGCGCGCGGTCGCGCCTTCCTCGACGCGGGTGCGTCCCTCGTCTTCGTCCCCGGCGCGGTCACCCGCGAGACGGTGGAGCCGCTCGTCGAGGGCCTCGGCGCCGGCAAGCTGTCCGTCATCGGCCTCCCCGGCGCGCTCACCGCCGCCGAGTTCCAGGAGCTGGGCGTCGCCCGCGTCTCCTACGGACCGCTCACGCAGCGGGTCGCCCTGCGCGCGCTGCGCGACCTCGCCATCGACCTGTACGGCAACGGGGTCATCCCGACCGACACCCCGGCACTCAACTAGGCACGAGCATCCACGCCCCCGAGCGGGGCGAACCGCAAAGCGGACTTGTGGTCGTCAACCCTCATGGCTGACGACCACAAGTCCGCTTTCAGCGTCTGGGGGCGGGGGCCGGGGC
>NZ_PSTU01000026.1:0-13583 GCF_002931215.1 Pseudoclavibacter sp. Z016 | reverse complement strand
GCCCGCCCCTCCCCGCCGCGCAGGGCTGAGTTGTGGTCGTTCTCACGCGTTCTTGACGACCACAAGTCCGCTTTGGGCGTGCGCGCGCCCCGCCGCCGCATCCGCCGCAGTTCTCTCGCTGTGCCACGACTTCGCGTGCCGCTCCTGGTCCGCCCGGCCTGCGCGGGCCTCCTTCTGCTCAGGCCTCGTGTGCTTCCCCCGCTTGCCCAGAGTTGAGTTGTGGTTGTCCTGGCGCGTTCTTGACGACCACAAGTCCGCTTTGGGCGTGCGTGCCGAGCTTGGCGGGCACGCCGGATGCCCGGGCGCGGGTTGGGGGGATGGCGGGGTGCGGGGTGATTGGTGCGCACGGCTTGGTGCGGACGGCGCGGTCGCCAGCGCGAGTTCGGGAGAAGCGACGCGCGCGGCAGCGATGCCGGTGCGCGGCATACTGGTGGCGTCGCCGCGAGGCGCCTGCTCCGCCCCGAGCTCCACCCCGCACTCGTCGCCCGTCACCAAGGGCGACGCCCGAAGGAGTCGCATGCCCGAGCCAGAAGCCCCCGACGAGACCGCGGGTGTGCCCTCACCCGCGTCCAGCTCACCATCGGTGCTCGACTCCGGGCAGTCTGCTCTGGGACAGCCCGTTCCCGGGCAGCCTGTTCCGGAGCAGCAGGTTCTCGGGCACCCCGTTCTAGGACAGCACGTTCCCGCGGTGCCCGACTCCGGGCAGCCCGTTCCCGCGTTCGCTGACGCTGAAGCGTTCATCCTCACCGCCGACACGATCGTGACGATGGATGCGCAGCTGCCGCGTGCATCCGCGGTCGCGGTCGCCGGCGCGAAGATCGTCGCCGTCGGCACGCTCGCCGAGTGTGCGGAGGTTCTGCCGGGCGCCCCGGTGCTCGATAGCGGCGCGCCCGTGCTCATGCCCGGCTTCATCGACCCGCACAGCCACCCGTTCCTGAGCGGACTCGCCACGCAGCTCCCGGCGCTGTCGATCGCGCCGTGGAAGGCGCCGCGCTGGAGCGACGTGCTCAGCATCTTCTCGCAGGCGATGGCGGAGAACGACGCGGGTCTTCCCCTGCTCTTCAACGGCTTCGACGCGCTCCTGCACGGTCGCCCGGCCCCGACGGCCGCCGACCTCGACGAGATCTTCGGCGACCGGATCGCTGTGGTCGTCGACAACTCCGGGCACGCCTGCTCGTTCACGTCGGCGCTCATCCGCAGTCGCGGCTGGGACGCGCATCCGCCCGCCGACCCGATCGGGGGATCGTTCGCGCGCGACGCCGACGGCGCGCTCATCGGCATCTCGTACGAGATCCCCGCCAACACGGCCGTGCTGGGCCCCGTCATGCAGCAGCTCGGCGGCAACCCTCTCGGCAGCGCAGCCGAGTACTACGCCCTCATGGCGCGCGCCGGCATCACCTCGACGTCCGACATGACGTTCTCCGCCGACCTCGCCCCCGCCTACGAGGCGCTCGCCGTCATGCCGTCTTCGCCGCTGCGCGTGAGCCTGTGGGAGGTGTCGACCGCCGCAGATCCGGGGGCTTCCGCAACGTTTTCCGCGGGGGAGGAGCGACTCGTCAAGCAGGGCGTGAAGCTCTGGACCGATGGGTCCCCGTGGATCGGCAACGTCGCCACCTCCTTCCCCTACGTCGCGAGCGAGGCGACCGAGCGAGCGGGCATCGACCCCGCGACGGCGGGTGGCGCATCCGCCATGAACTACTCGCGAGCACAGGTGGATGCGATCCTCGACCGTTGCGCGCCGCTCGGCTGGCAGATGTCGTTCCACGCGAACGGCGACCTGGCCATCGACTTCGCTCTCGACGCCTACGAGCGCGCGCTCGCCGAGCACGGTCTGCTCGGCACCGACCACCGCTGGCGCATCGAGCACGCGGGGGCTGGGCGCCGCGAGCAGTTCGAGCGGGCCGCGCGCCTCGGCGTCCACGTCTCGCTCGCGCCGTTCCAGTACTACTTCTGGGGCGACCTCCTCGACGGGCACATGTTCGCGCCCGAGCACGGCGCGCGCTGGCAGGCGTTCGCCGAGGCGGTCGAGGCGGGGGTCGTGGTGTCCCTGCACAATGACGGCTCCGTGTCCCCGCCGGCACCCATCCTGAACGTGCAGACTGCCGTGACCCGGCGCACGAGCAGCGGGCGCATCCACGCCCCGCAGCAGGCGATCTCGGTGGATGCGGCGCTCAAGGCCCACACGATCGACGCGGCCCGCACCCTCCACCGGGAGCACCTCGTCGGATCGATCGCGGTGGGCAAGCTCGCCGACTTCGTGGAGCTGAGCGCCGACCCGTACGAGGTGACGCCCCGCTACCTCGCCGAGCGTGTGCAGGTCCTCGGAACGTGGGTGGATGGGGCGCGCGTCGACCTGCCGGAGTTCCTCGCCGCGGCGCACGCCAGCGACCCCGCGCCGCACGTCCACCACGCGGCACGCGGCCACACGGGGCACGGCTGCTGAGTCGCGCGGGCCGGGCCTGGCGGGCAGCGTCTCGCGTGCGGGGCCTGGCGGGGCTGGTCCTGGCGGGCCGGGTCTCGCGTGCGGATTCTCGCGGGCCGGGCCGCGCGCGGTTGCGTGCCGAGTCTTGCGTGCCGGGCCGCGCGCGCCGGCCCGCCAGAGTTGTGGCCTGGTGCGGTTGGGGCCGGGGTTAGCGGCATCTCCCCATAACTCTCTGCTGGAGGGGCGTCTGCGTGGCGGCCGGGGTTCGTCCGCGTGCGTATCCGCGTCCGCGGAGTTGTGGCTCGTTGCGGTTGGGGGCGGGGTGGGGAGCACTTGCCCACAACTCTCCGAGCGTCCTGGGTCCTGGTGTGAGTGGACAGGTTCCGCTGGCCGTTGGCTGCTGGCTGCTCGCCCTTCGCCGTTGGGGTTCGGGCTCCGAGGTCGGTGGACCCGACCCGACTCGGCGCCCACAGAGTTGTCGCTTGGTGCGGTTGGGGGCGGGATGGGCAGCGCTTGCCCACAACTCTTTGATCGCTCGCGCTCTGTGGAACCGCGTCCGCTCCCACAGCGTTGTGGCTTGGTGCGGTTGGGGTCGGGGTTAGCGGCATCTCCCCACAACTCTCTGCGGGAGGGGTCTGAGAGGCGTCCGGGTGGCGTCCGCGTCCCCGTCCGCGTTCGCGTCCCCGTCCGCGTCCGCGGAGTTGTGGCGGGGTGCGGTTGGGGGCGGCGTGGGGAGCACTTGGCCACAACTCCGGGGCGCGCTGCTGCTGCTGCTGCTGCTGCTGCAGTGGAGCCCGAGCCAGGGCCCGCCGAGCCCGAGCCGGAGCCCGAGCCAGGGCCCGCCGAGCCCGAGCCGGAGCCCGAGCCAGGGCCCGCCGCAGAGCCCGCGCCGGCGCCCGCGCGAGCCCCATGGGCCGGCCGCGCTAGTCGCGGATGCGGCGCCGCTCCCACGCGAGCGCGATGTGCTCGCGCATCTCTCTGGCGGCCGCCTCGCTGTCGCCGGCTTCGATGGCGGCGTAGACGCGCTCGTGCTCTTCGAGGGTGAGGCGCACGGCGTCGGCACCCGGAGCGCCGTAGTAGCGGCTGCTCTCACCGGCGCGCTTCGACAGGCTGCGGGCGATGCCGGAGGCGAGGCGGTCGCCGGCGGTGTCCATGACGGAGAAGTGGAAGGCGACATCCGCGGCGGCGAACGCGTCGCGCTCGTCGGCGGTGGCGTGCATGGTCTCGAGGTGGTCGTGGATGACGCGCAGCTCGTCGTCGCTCCGGCTCGTGGCGGCGGCCGCGGCGATGCTCGACTCGAGCTGCCCGCGCACGACGGCGAGCTCGTCGAGGATGCCGAGCGTCTCGTCGTTCTCGATCATGGTGCCCAGCACGACCTTGTCGAGGATGTTCCACTCGGACTGCGGGGCGATCTGCGTTCCGCGTCCTTGCACGACGGAGACCATCCCCTTCTCCTCGAGGCGCTTCATGGACTCGCGGATGACGGTGCGGCTGACGCCGAAGTTCTCGCACAGCTCGGTCTCGGTGGGGAGGAGGTCGCCTGGTGCGACTTCTCCGGTGACGATGGCGGAGACGAGGTCGTGCACGACCTGCACGCCGAGCCTCGCGGCGGGCGTGCGGTGGGTGCCGAGCCGGGGCGTCGTGGTGCTGGACATGCGGTGATTGTAGTCACGAAGTGGCCCGCGAATCCGCGCACACGAGCAAAAGCCAGAAAAACGTATGACGAATAAATCATGTGATGTATGCTGAATCTCCCATCTGAAGATCAAGGACGATATGAAGATCACCGGCTTCCGCTTGCTCACCACCCGGCACGACTGGGGGCGGTCGATCGGCGACGTCAACGGCCACATCCGCGCCGCAGTCACCGACGTCCCGATCGTGATCCTCGAGACCGACGAGGGGGTCGAGGGGGTCGGCATCGGTTCGCACGCCGACGTCGCCAGGCTCTTTCCGGCGCTCGAGGGGGAAGACCCCCGAGGGGTCTCGGCGCTCTTCGACCGGATGCTCGCGCAGGTCTTCAAGTCCGGTCACGCGGGTGCCACCTACGGCGGGGTCGCGACGCTCGATGCCGCGCTCTGGGACCTCAAGGCGAAGCTCGCCGGCGAGCCCCTCTGGCGCCTGCTCGGCGGACGCGACAGGTTCGTGCCCGGGTATGCATCCGGCCTCGACATCGCACTCGACGACGGCGAGCTCGTCTCCTTCTATGAGGACTTCGCCGAGCGCGGCTACGTCGCCGGCAAGCTCAAGGGCGGCGTCGACCCGGTCGCCGATCTGCGTCGGCTGCGGCTCCTGCGCGGCGTGCTCGCTCGCAACACCCCGAGTCCGGGCCTCATGCTCGATGCCAATGAGTCGTGGCAGGTGAAGCAGGCGGTGAGGTACGTCTCCGCGATCGAGAGCGAGATCGACCTCCTGTGGGTCGAGGAGCCGCTGCGGCGCTGGGATGCGCTCGGTCACGCGCGCCTGTCTGCGGCGGTGCGCGCGGCGGTCGCGACGGGAGAGAACCTGACGGGCGTCGACCAGTTCCGTCCGCTCTTCGACGCGGGGGCGCCCGACATCGTGCAGGCTGGCGCCATCTGGGGGGTCACGCACGTGCTCCGCCTCGCCTACGCGGCGGATGCCAGGAACCTCCCCGTGAGCCCGGTGGGCTACAACACGAATCCGGCCGTCGCCGCCGCCATGACCGCGGTGCCGAATCACCTGACGACCGAGGTGCAGGCCCTGCACTGGGCCCACGGCATGAGCGTCGATCAGGAGTTCGCGGACGGTGGCATCGTGCTCGGTGACCAGGTTGGGTCCGGCATCAGCATCGACGAGTCTGCGATCGTGGATGCGGGGCGCGGGTGGGCGGATCCCGCCGGCCCGCACATGCGCCCGTCTCGCGCTGGGCTGCGGGTCGTGCTCGATGGCGTCGAGCGCTGAGCTGGCGCCTGGTGTGCGGTGGACTCGGCGGGCTGGCGCGCGAGAGTTGTGGGCAGGTGTCGCTGGCGGTCAGGACGAGCGCGTCGGGCCACAACTCGGCGCGGTGGGGGTGCCTTTGGGATGCGATCACATCGGCGGGCGAAGAACCTGCCGTGAGGACTTGCGGCGGGGTCGTCGCATCGGTACATTAGGTGCAATGGCAGCGCTACCAGTAGCGCTCACATAGACCGGGTTCCCATCCGGTTCGCACACGCTCACGCAACGGCGCGAAGGAGTCGCAGTGTCCACGAGTTCCCTTGAAACGCAGGCCGGACAGGCCGAGGTCGGCAGCGCCGCCCTCCTGCCGGACGGCCCCGTGCGGGCCCGCTCCGCGAAGATCGGCGCCATCGGCGCTGGCGCCATCATGGCAGACCAGCACCTCGCGGCCTACAGCGAAGCCGGCTTCCCCGTCGTCGCGATCGCCTCCAGAACCAAGGCCAACGCCCAGCGCGTCGCCGAGCGGTGGGGAATCCCGACCGTGCACGACACCCCAGAGCAGCTCATCGAGGACCCCGAGGTCGAGATCGTCGACATCGCGTACCCGCCCGACCTGCAGCCCGCGCTCATCCGCAAGGCCCTCGCGCAGCCGCACGTCAAGGCGGTGCTGGCCCAGAAGCCCCTCGCCCTCACGCTCGACGAGGCCATCGCGCTCCGCGACGAGGCCCAGGCTGCCGGCAAGATCCTCTCCGTCAACCAGAACATGCGCTACGACCAGTCGATCCGCGTGCTCAAGCAGCTCCTCGAGCGCGGCGAGCTCGGCGAGCCCGTCTTCGTCGAGATCGACATGAAGGCCGTGCCCCACTGGCAGGGCTTCCTCGAGGGCTACGACCGCCTCACGCTCGCCAACATGAGCGTGCACCACCTCGACGTCCTCCGCTTCCTCTTCGGCGACCCCGACGAGATCATGACCGTCACCCGCTCCGACCCCCGCACCCGGTTCCCGCACACCGACGGCATCGTCGTCTCCACCCTGCGCTTCCCCGGCGGGCTCCTCGCCCTCTCGACGGAAGACGTGTGGGGCGGCCCGCGCGAAGAGGGGTTCGACGACGACTTCTCCATCACCTGGCGAGTGGAGGGGACCCGCGGTGTCGCGAAGGGCACGATCGGCTGGCCGAGCGGCACGCCGTCGACCATCACGTACGCCTCGGCCGCCCGCGCCGACGGGGGACCGTCGACCGACGGCAAGTGGGTGACGCCCACCTGGGACACGCACTGGTTCCCGCACGCGTTCATCGGCGTCATGGAGCAGCTCCAGCACGCCGTCGAGACCGGCAGCGAGCCCGCCCTCACTGTCGCGGACAACGTCAAGACCGTCGCCCTCATCGAGGCCGGCTACCGCTCCATCGCCGAACGGCGCCCCGTGCGCCTCGACGAGTTCCCCCTCTGACCTCGACCCCCGCATCCACTCACCACCCCTCAACGGGCCAACGGCCCCAAGCGAAGGAGCAAAGAAGCTCATGATCCAAGTCGGCATCTTCAGCGGATACTTCCCCTACGACCTCAAGACCACCGCCCAGAAGGCGCGCGAGCTCGGCTTCAACACCGTCCAGCTCGACCTGCACTTCAAGGACCTCGACCTCACGGCGGGCCAGATCACGAAGGAGAAGGCGAAGCTCGTCGCCGACACCTTCCGCGACAACAACCTCCCCATCTCGGCGATCTCGGGATACACGAACATCGTGCACCCGGACCCGGACCACCGCCGCGCGAACGTCGAATACCTGAAGGAGATCATCCGCAACGCGCGCTCCTTCGGAACGCCGTACGTCATCAGCGAATCCGGCACCTTCAACCCCGACAGCGAGTGGGACAGCGACCCGCACAACAAGACCGAGGACGCCTACGAGCAGGTGCGGGACGTGCTCGCCGAGCTCGCCCAGGAAGCGTACGACCACGGTTCGATCTTCCTGCTCGAGACGTACGTCAACAACGTCATCGGCTCGGTCCGCGAGACGGTGCGCGTCTTCAACGACATCCGCTCGCCCGGCATCGAGCTGCTCATGGACCCGACCAACTACTTCGACGCGTCGAATATCGACGACCAGGCTGGCGTGCTCAACGAGGTCTTCGACACGCTCGCCGACAAGGTGCGCGTCGCCCACGCCAAGGACGTCAAGCGGGCGGGCGACGACAAGAGCGAGAAGCACGCCGACATCGGCGACGACGACGCGCTCGCGTCGCACACCTTCCGCGGCGTCGGCGAGATCGAGCTGCCGGCCGCGGGCCTCGGCTCGCTCGACTACGAGCTGTACCTGCAGCGACTCGCGGAGCGCAGCCCGAATGCGCCGCTCATCATCGAGCACCTCGACGAGTCGGACATCCCGCGCGCGAAGAAGTTCATCGACGACATCCTGCGCAAGTACTCGATCTAGCCGGCGCTCGCGCCCGTCGGGGCGCGGCGCGCAGCGGTCAGCTTCCGTGATGACTCGAGCCGGATCGCCCGAAGAGGGTGGCGTCCGGCCGAGTTGTCACGGAGATTGGACGGGGCGGGCGGCGGTGCACGCAGGGTCAGCAGACAACAACGGGCTTCGGCCGGAGGAACCATGACGGAAACAGGTGAGAAGCCGGTCGCGATCGTGACCGGTGCTGGCGGATCGCTCGGACGGGCCACCGCCCTGCGACTCGGGCGCGACGGCTACGCCGTCGCCGTGCTCGGGCGAGGCGGCGCGACGCTGGCGGAGACGGCGGACGAGCTGCGGGCTGCGGGCATCCCCACCTACGTGCTCGAGGTCGACCTGCGCGACGCCGCCGCCATCAAGGCGGCCGTGCGCGAGGCGGAAACCGAGTTCGGGCCAGTGCACGCGCTCATCAACAACGCCGCGATCTACCCGCCGACGCCGTTCTTCGACATCACGGTGGAGGAGTTCGACGACGTCGTCGCGGTGAACCAGCGCGGCTACTTCGTTGCGGCGCAGGCGGCGGCCGAGCTGATGCGCGAGCGCGGCACCGGCGCGATCGTCAACATCGGCTCCATCACGTGGAGCGGCGGATGGGACAAGCTCGCGAGCTACGTCACGACGAAGGGCGCCGCCGTCGCAATGACGCGGGCCCTCGCCCGTGAGCTCGGCGAGTTCGGGATCCGCGTGAACCTCCTCTCTCCGGGGGCCTTCCCGACGAAGGCCGAGGAGATCCACGAGAATCCCGAGCAGTACACGCAGTTCGTGCTCGACCACCAGTCGCTGAAGCGGCGCGGTGACCCTGACGAGGTCGCGAGCGTCATCTCCTTCCTGGTGGGCAAGGACTCGAGCTTCGTGACCGGGCAGACGATCAACGTCGATGGCGGATGGGTGATGATGTGAGCGAGCAGCAGACTTCAGGGGCGGCGGCACGGACCGGGGCGGCGGGCGCCGGTGGCACGGACGGGGTCGACGTCTTCGGCGCCGAGCTGTCGATCGCCGATCTCCGCAGGCGCACGGGCGACCTCTCCGCCGTGGCGGGCATCCGCCAGGTGGTGCTCGACAACGGCGTGGAGCGCGGCGTGCGGGCGATCGACCTGCGCACCTCCGCCGGCCTCGAGCTCGAGGTGCTCGTCGACCGGGCGTTCGACCTCGGCTCGATGCGCTTCCGCGGTGCCCCCATCGGGTGGCGCAGTGGCAACGGGTTCCGGCATCCCGGCCTGCACGAGCACAACGACGAGGGCGGGCTCTCCTGGCTGCGGGCGCTCGATGGGCTGCTCGTCTCCGGCGGCCTCGACCACACGCTCTTCGGCGGCGAGGTGGATGCGACCCGCTACAACTACCCGCCGAAGCAGACCGTCACGCACGGGCTGCACGGGCGGCTGACCGCGATTCCGGCGCGGCTGCTCGAGGCGCGTGAGCTCGAGCGTGACGGTCGAGTGGTGCTGCGGGTCGTCGGCGAGGTGATCCAGGCGACGGCGTTCGGCGAGCATCTGCGCCTGACGCGCACGATCGAGCTCGACTTCGACGGTCGCGAGGTGCGCTTCGACGACGTCGTCGACAACCTCGGGTTCGACCCGACGCCCCACATGTTCCTGTACCACATCAACGTCGGCTGGCCCTTCCTGGATGAGGGTGCGAGGTTCGTCGCACCCATCACGAAGCACCTCTGGCAGTCGGACTCGGTCGCCGAGCAGGGCACGAGCTACCGGGTCATGCCCGCTCCGATCGACGGGTTCGTGGAGCAGGTCACCGAGCATGAGCTCGTGGCCGGCGACGACGGCAGGCACCGCGTCGCGCTCATCACGGCCGGTGGCGAGCGGGGGATCGAGCTGAGCTGGGAGGCTGCGGGCATGCCCCACTTCTTCGAGTGGCAGAACCTGCGCAGCGGCCAGTACGGCATCGGGCTCGAGCCGAGCACACACCACGTGTCCGGGGATGCGGCTTCGCGCCAGGATGGCACGGCCCTGTTCCTCGAGCACGGGGAGTCGCGCAGCTACTCGACGACGATCCGCGTGCTCGACGGTGTCGCGGAGACGAGCGCGGCCGAGGCCGCTATTCGCGCTATCGGCGATCAGCCGGAATGAACCTCCATGCCCGGGGCTGACGACGAGGTTGGCTCCGGGCGTCCTACACTTGACATGTTAGCGCTGCCAGCGGCGCATCCACCGAAACGAGGAACACCATGAGCGGCGCAGACGGCACCAGCGACACCCACCAAGCAGACTCCGGGGCAGGCGGTGGGATCCTCTCCGGCATCCGCGTGCTGGACTGCTCGATCGCCATGGCCGGCCCCTTCGCCGCGCAGCGCCTCGGCGACCTCGGCGCCGACGTCATCAAGGTCGAACCACCAGCAGGCGAATGGCAGCGCCACGCACCGGCCGGAGGCGCGGCGGGCAACGAGATCAACGTCTCCTTCCTCTCCCTCAACCGCAACAAGCGCTCCATCGCGCTCGACCTCAAGTCCGACGACGGCCGCGAAGTGCTGCGAGAGCTCGTCGCCACGAGCGACGTCTTCCTCCAGAACTACCGGCCGGGCGTCGCCGCCCGCCTCGGCGTCGACTACGAGACGCTGCGCGCCATCAACCCCAGCATCGTCTACGTGTCCGTCTCCGGATACGGCGAAGACGGGCCCTACAAGATGCGCCCGGGCCAGGACCTCCTGCTCCAGGCCATGAGCGGCGCCATGCTCTCCACGGGCCGCGACGGCGAACCCCCGCAGGCCGCCGGCCAGTACCTCGTCGACGCCATCACCGCATCCACCGCCTTCGAAGGCGTGCTCGCGGCGCTCTTCCACCGGGAGCGCACGGGCGAAGGCCAGCTCGTGACCGTCAACATGCTCGACGCCATCACGACCCTGCAGATGCAGGAGCTGTCCGTGTTCACCGCAGGCGGCGTGCCCCAGCAACGCAGCGCCGAACCGCACGCGCACGTCTACATCCGCTCGCCCTACGGCTCCTTCGCGACCTCGGACGGCTTCATCGTGCTCGCCATGCCCGACCTCGAAGAGCTCGGCCGCACGATCGGGGAGGACAGCTTCATCGGCCTCCACACGCTCGACGACTCGTGGCGCCTCCGCGACGAGGTCTTCGCCAAGACCGCCGCCCGCCTCGCGACCAACACGAGCGCGCACTGGCTCGACGCCTTCTCGAAGACCTCGATCTGGGCCGGCCCCGTGTACGGCTACGCCGACCTCGTCGCCGACCCGCAGATCGCGCACAACGGCACCTTCGTCGAATACGAGCACCCGACCGAAGGGCTCGTCAAGACGCCGGGGTTCCCCTACAAGTTCTCCAAGACGCCCGCCCGCATCGACCGTGGCGCGCCCCTCACCGGCGAGCACACACGCGAGATCCTGGGCGAGCTCGGTCACGCCGCCGCGCACATCACGGAGCTCGCCGAGCGCGGCGCCATCGCCGTGCGCGACACCCTGACGAACGTGCAGGAGCACCTCGACGGCGCCGTGCTCGCCGACGGCGCCGTCCTGCCGGGCGGATCGGACGCGGCGCTGCCGGGAGAAGGCGCACCGGAGAGCGTCGCCGTGGAGAGCGTCGCAGCGGCCGGTGTCGCCGCGGCCGCCCCGGCGCCGGCCCACGCGGAAGCCGCCGGCGAACGATCATGAGCGAGAGCTCGCCGTCCTCCCCGGACACCAGCACGGGCGGGGCCCGCTACCGGGGCCTCACCTGGGACCACCCCCGCGGCCGGAACGCGCTCGAAGCGGCGGCAGCGCTCACCGCCGCAGCCCCTGGAAGCCGACAGGCGCTGATCGAGTGGGACGCGCATCCGCTCGAAGGCTTCGAATCGGCTCCCATCGCCGAGTTGGCCGAGCGCTACGACCTCATCGTGCTCGACCACCCCCACCTCGGCGAAGCGCTCGCGAGCGGCTCGTTCGTGCCGCTCGAGGAGATCTTCGACGCCGCCCTGCTCGACCGCGTGGCCGCCGACGCCATCGGCCCGAGCTTCACCTCCTACTCGCTCCAGGGCTCGCAGTGGGCGCTGCCGCTCGACGCCGCGACGCAGGTCTCGGCCGCCAGGGCCGACCTCCTCGCGGGCGAGATTCCGACCACCTGGGACGACGTCCTCGCCCTCTCGGAGCGCACCAGCGTGGCCCTCTCGCTGGCTGGCCCCCACGCCTTCCTCACCTTCGCGTCCGTGCTCGCGGGGGCTGGCGCGCCGCTTGCCGACGCCCCCGACTGTGGCTCCCTCTTCTCCTCCCGCCCCCTCGCCCGCGAGGCCTTCGAGGTGCTCGCGACCATCGCCCGCCGCTCACCCGCGGCGACGCACAGCGAGAACCCCATCGCCCTCCTCGAGCGCATGAGCAGCACCGACTCGCTCGCCTACGTGCCGCTCGTCTACGGCTACGTCACCTCCTCCTCACCCACCCTCCAGTTCCGGGATGCACCCCGCTGGGGCACCTCCGCCCGCCTCGGCTCCACGATCGGCGGGACCGGCATCGCCATCTCGAGACGCTGCCGCGTCACCCCGGAGCTCACCGCCCACCTCGCGTGGCTGCTCGACGCAGAGACGCAACGCACCTTCATCCCGGAGCACGACGGCCAGCCCGGCCTCCGGTCCGCCTGGCACGACGACGCCGTCAACGAGGCCTCGCACGACTTCTACGCCAACACCGCGACGACCATCGAAGAGTCCTGGGTGCGGCCGCGCTACGACGGGTACATCGCCTTCCAGACGGCGGCGTCCGCGCTGCTCCGCGACGCGCTGCTCGGCGATGCCTCCTCGTCGACCGACGCTGCAGCCTCGTCAGCCCCCGCCGAGCGGTGCCTCGACGCGCTGGATGCGGCCTTCGCTGCATCCACGCGCATCGATGCCCCAGCCGCGCGCATCCACCCAGCCGCCCCAACCACCTCAGGAGTCACCCCATGACCGGCAGCGTTCCCCAGCTGGAGACCGACGAGATCCTCGTCGACCTCGACGGCTTCACCGCGACCGTCACCATCAACCGCCCCGCGAAGCTCAACTCGGTGACGCAGGAGATGTCCGACGCCCTCGTCAGCGTCGCGACCTGGGCCAACGAGAGCGACGACGTGCGCGTCGTGATCCTCACCGGGGCCGGCGAGCGCTCGTTCTGTGCGGGCAGCGACATCCGCTCCCTCGACAAGTACGCGACCCCGTGGGACTTCCGCAACCGCGAGGACTACTGCGACGCACTCCGAGCGCTGCGCAAGCCGATCATCGCCGCCATCAACGGCTACGCCTTCGGCGGCGGACTCGAGACGGCCATGATCTGCGACATCCGCCTCGCCGCCGACACCGCGTCGCTCGCCGCCCCAGAGATCAAGCTCGGCTGGATCGGCGGAGGCGGCATGGCCTCGTTCCTCGCCCACTCGGCCGGCGCCAGCAACGCCGCCCTCATGCTCCTCACCGGGGACCCCATCTCCGCGCAGCAGGCTCAGGTCTGGGGCATCGTGTCCGAGGTGCTGCCAGGGGAGCAGCTGCTCGCACGCGCCCGTGAGCTCGCCGCGACCATCGCATCCCGCCCGCCCATCGCCGCCGAGACGGCGAAGGCGAACCTCCGCGCCTCGTTCAACATGGGCCAGGACGCGGCCGTCGCCTACGAACGCGACCTCCAGACCATCACCTTCGCGACCGCCGACGCCGACGAGGGCCGTGCCGCCTTCGCCGAGAAGCGCCAGGGCACCTTCCGCCGCCGTTAGCCACGGCTCGCGTCATGCTGCCGCACGTCCTGTCCCACCCCGCCGCACCTCGTCTCGTCTCGTCCTGTCTCGTCTCGTCTCGTCTCGTCTATCCCGTCCCGTCCCGTCCCGTCCCGTCCAGTCCCGTCC
>NZ_PSTU01000019.1:0-18848 GCF_002931215.1 Pseudoclavibacter sp. Z016 | reverse complement strand
GCCCCGCTCGCGCTCGCCCCCGCTCACCCCGCACTGCTGCGCGGTCCAGGGCTGACTTATGGTCGGCATTCCGGGCCCGAAACGACCACAAGTCAGCCCTCGGCGGCGGAGAGTCGCGGGGCAGCGAAGGGGGTGCGCGGATTGGGCAGGTGGATGGGCGCGCGCGGGCGCGCGCGGGCGCGCGCGGGCGCGCGCGGGCGCGCGCGGGCGGGCGGCGCTCAGTCGAGGCGGCGAGGGCCGGCTCCTCCGCCGGCGAGGGCATCGTCGGGGTTGAGGAGCCCGCAGGCCTTCATCGACAGGCAGCCGCAGCCGATGCATCCCATGAGCTCGTGCTCGAGGCGCTCGATGCCGCGCCGCCGCTCCTCGAGCGTCCGCTTCCACCGCCGCGAAGCGCGCTGCCAGTCCTCCTGGCTGGGCGTCGCATCGCTCGGCAGGTCGGCAAACGCATCCTGCACATCAGACAGGGGGATGCCGAGGCGCTTCGCAACCGAGATGAGCGAGACCCGCCGAATCATGTGGCGGGCGTACCGACGCTGGTTGCCGGCGGTGCGCACCGCCGCGATCAGCTCGAGCTCCTCGTAGAAGCGCAGCGCGGATGCGGCGACGCCCGTCCGACGCACCATGTCGCTCACGGTGAGCAGCTCGTCGGAGATGTGCGGCTGCGCCGACACCCGATCGAGCGCCTCTGTGTCCTTGCGTGTCTCGCTCACAGTGAAATCCCACCGTTCGAATTGACTTCAACCTTACTTTAGGTTCTAGCCTCGAAGAGGAAACGCACACGCAACTCCGATCACCGTCCTCCAGAACAGGCAGAGAGCCCACTCGATGACAGAACCCGCCCCCGAGGCACCAGTCCCAGCGGCGTTGCCCCAAGCAGCGCTGGCAGAAGAGTTCAAGGCCGCCTTCAGGGAGCACCCCGCAGCCGTCGCCATCATCGCGGCCCAGACCGCGAACGGCCCCGTCGGCCTCACCGCATCGAGCGTGAGCTCCGTCGCCGTCGACCCCGCCACGCTCTCGTTCTCCGTGACGCGGGCCACCGGCAGCGCCGGCGGACTCCTCGAAGCCGGCGACGTCACCGTGAACCTCCTCAGCCACGAGCAGGAGCAGATCGCCCTCGACTTCGCCCGCAGCGGCGCCCCCCGTTTCACTCCGGAACAGGGCTGGGATCACTTCCCCACGGGCGAGCCCTTCCTCCCCGAGGCTCGCGAGACGCTGCGCTGCCGCATCGCCAGCACCGTCAAGGTCGGCGGCTCGACCATCGTGCTCGCCGAGGTCCTCGAGGTCCTGCACGGCAGCACGCTCCCGCCGCTCATGTACCAGAACCGCCGTTTCGGCCGCCTCGACGCCGCTACGTTCGGCGACTGAACCCGCGACTGAACCCGCGCCGCAACCCGCCGCATCAACCCGCGACCGAACCCGCGATTCGGCCGCCCCTCACACCACCCAAACTCACCAATACCGCAGAACACGACAGAAAGAGGGTCACACCATGACCGCATACACCCTTCCCGACCTGGCCTACGACTACTCCGCCCTCGCCCCGAGCATCAGCGGCGAGATCATGGAGCTGCACCACTCGAAGCACCACGCCACCTACGTGAAGGGCGCGAACACGGCGCTCGAGCAGCTCGCCGAGGCCCGCGAGAGCGGCAACCTCGCCAACGTGAACAAGCTCGAGAAGGACCTCGCGTTCAACCTCGGCGGCCACGTCAACCACTCCATCTTCTGGACCAACCTCTCCCCCAACGGCGGCGGCCAGGCCACTGGCTCGCTCGCCACGGCGATCGACGAGCAGTTCGGCTCCTTCGATGCGTTCGTCGCGCAGTTCACGGCAGTGGCGCTCGGCGTGCAGGGCTCCGGATGGGCTGTCCTCGCCTACGACGTGCTCGGCGAGCAGCTCGCCATCTTCCAGCTCTTCGACCAGCAGGGCAACGTGCCGTTCGGGCTCGTCCCGCTGCTCATGCTCGACGTCTGGGAGCACGCCTACTACCTCGACTACCGCAACGTTCGCGCCGACTACATCAAGGCGTTCTGGAACATCGCGGACTGGGACAACGTGCAGCAGCGTTACGACGCCGCGACGACGAAGACCAACGGCCTCATCACGCTCTAGGTTCTTCTCGCTCGAACCGCACAGCTCCTGAGGCGCGGCGGGGGAACGGATGCACGCATCCGCTTCCCTGCCGCGCCTCAGTAGTCTCGGTGGCATGATCGGGCAGTTCTTCTCAGGCGTCAGCGCGCTCTTCCAGGGCTTCGGGTACTGGAAGAAGAAGCCGCATCTGATGCTGCTCGGGCTCATACCAGCGCTCATCGTCTTCCTGCTCGTTGGCGCCGCGCTCGTCACGCTCCTGTTCTTCGTCGACGACCTCGTCGAGTGGGCCACCCCTTGGGCGGCGTCGTGGGACGAGGTGTGGCGCAACGTCCTGCGCATCGCCTTCATGACCCTCATCGTCGCGGGCGGCGTCTTCCTGTCGGTCACGACGTTCACCGCCATCACGCTGACCGTCGGCGATCCGTTCTACGAGCGCATCTGGCTGTCCGTCGAGCGCGACCTCGGTGATGAGAACCCGGGCGAGGGGCTCGGGCTCCTCGCGGCGGTCAGAGGCAGCCTGTGGCTCGTCGGCATGGGCATCCTCGCGGCCATCGCCGTCGCGATCGTGGGCGTCATCCCGCTCATCGGCTCGGTCGCCGCGGCGGTCGTCGGCGTCACACTCAATGGGACGGTCCTGTCGCGGGAGCTCACCGGCAGGGCACTGGATGCGCGCCGGCTGCTCGGCGAGCAGCGCGCCTCCGTCATCCGCGGGAATCGTGCGCAGCTACTCGGCTTCGGCGTCGCGACGCAGCTCTGCTTCATGGTGCCTGGTGGGGCCGTCTTCACGATGCCTGCTGCCGTCGCCGGCTCGACGGTGCTGGCTCGCCGCCTGCTCGACGAGCGCGGGCTGGCCGGCGCCGGTTCAGCCGTGAGCGCGGAGCGATAGATCCAGGGCAGAACGCCCCGACGCCGGCCGGTACTGACCCCTCCGCTCCACTGCCTGGTTCAGCAGCCTGGACCGAGCGACTGGTCCAGCGGCTCGCAGCAACAGCTCGCAGCAGCGGGCCCCGCTCGCCGATTCGGCGAGTGCGCGGCCCGCTGCCTCGAGCGCCACGTCGCGCGCCTCCCGGTGTGCGGCCGCGAACCGCAGGCCGTCCCGGGCCCGAGGCTGGGACGACCGACGGTTCAGCTTCGCCTGCCGGAGGAGGGTGAGAGGCGACCGAGCTGGATTGCCCTAGCAGGCGGCCCGGCGCTCGACCCGCAGACCGGTGACGAAGATCGTCTGGTCGTTGTCGGTGTTCACCGTGTTGTTCGTGGTGCCGAGCATGTACCCGAGGTTGAAGTAGCGCACCGTGAACGAGCGCACCGGGCCGGCGAAGACGACGTCGACCTGGCCACCGGGGGCGTCCTCGGCTTTGTTGCCGTCGACCGAGTTGTACCAGGGGCTCGTGGCGGTCCCGGCGCCCGTGACCGTGGAGCCGCTCGGGATCGAGAACGTCCTCGGTGCCGCGGACTCGAGCACAACACCGTCGAGGAAGTCGCGCGTGAGGCCGTTCCCCGCTCGCCAGAGCCGGTCGATGTCGGTGATGGAGAAGCGCACGTTGTAGAGGTCCTCAGCGAAGGTGAAGACGACGGTCTGGAAGTCGTTTGCAGACGGCTGCGTCAGGGCGTTCGGGCCGTTGAACTGGTTGATCTGGTAGCCGCGCTGGCCGATGCCGCCGACGTTCTGCGCCGAGACGGTGCCGTCGTTCGTCTCCGCCCGCATGTTGCCGCTGAAGGTGTGGCGCACCGTGGCGCTGATGTTGGACGTCGTGGGCCGGGTCGAGTTCTGCGGGCGGAAGACGGCCGTGCGGTCGAGAGTCGAGGATGCGCCGAGGGTCGCCGCGGTTCCGCTGACGGTCGCGAGCCCCCAGTTGATGCCGACGTCGGGGTCGACGCACAGCGTGGAGGCGGCTGCGAGGGGAGCCGCGATGGCTGTGGCCACGACCGGCGCCGACCAGGCGGCTGCGGTGAGCAGGGTGCGGCGGGTGGTCGTCGTGGGCGTTGCTGCGACGTTGGCGGGTTCGGGGGAGGTGTTCATTGCGCGACTTTCTGGGTTCCGAAAATTGGGCACACGAGCGAGCACCGCATGGGAGTGCGGTGCTGCGGAGTGCTGGGAGTGGGCGTACCGCATCTGAGCGATTCGCGTCCGTGGTCGCGCTACGTCGCCTGGGGGCACACGAGCGTTCGACCTCGCGACTCTATGCGCAGGGATAGACCTTCCGGTCGGTCCGGCGACGGAATCGACGATTCTCGCGACAGAACAGGCCGCTCCGGCGTCAGTCGCGGCCGAGTGCCTCGATCGCCGCGAGCATCGATGTCACCGATGCGAAGCCCGACGCCCTGGCCGCGGCCCTGCGCTGCGTCGGCGAATCGCCCGTAGCCAGGAGGTGCCTGGCATGCCTCGCCCGAGCGTTGCGCAGCTCCACCGCTGGCGTCATGCCGACGCTCTCGAACGCCCTGTGCAGCAGGGAACGCGAGACGCTGAGGCGCCGCGCGAGGGTGGTCGCCGAGAGCGAACGGTCGGCGAACTCTCCCGCGATGATCTGCCTGGCCCCCTCGATCAGGACCAGGAACCGGTCGCCGCCTTCGCTCGTGGTCGCCCGGAAACGCCCCACCGCCTCCGCGATGCTCGCGAGCAGCGCCGACTCGATCGCGATGCGCAGGTTTCCCGCGCCAGGCCCGGAGTAGTCCCTCTCGGAGTCCAGGATGCTCGTGACGAGCGCGCGCAGGGCGCGACTGTAGACAGGGTCTGCGTCGACCCTGAGGGGGAACTCCCGGATGATCGGCTCGACCGCGGAGCGCCGGACCGAGTAGAGGAACGAGGTCGTCTCATCCGCGCTCGACACATCGTGCGGCCGCCGCGGGTCGAAGAGGAGGTACGAGCCCGGAGTCAGCTCGTGGGAGATTCCTGCGATCCTGACGGTCATCGTCCCCGAGACGGTGGAGAGCACCTGCACCGTCTCGAGCTCCCCAGGCAGGACGTCCGCGATCGTGGCCTGGACGGGCGTGAGGTGCAGCCGCCACATGGCGACATCGCCGAGGTCGATGGCCGTGACATCGACCGCGAACTCCGCCTGCGCACCTTCGACGCGGTAGCCGCTGAGTTCGGCGAACTCAGCCGCACCCCTGCCCCGACGCCGGTATCGTTGCGGAGAAGCCACCCGAATATTTTGGCACGAGTCCGCTTATTGCTTCTCGAGTGCGCGGCCGAGGCGCGCGGCCGCCTCCTGCAGGCGCTCGACGGGGGTGTCTCCGTAGGCGAGCCGCAGGCGGCGAGGCGCGTCGGTGCCCGGCCCAGACGGGAAGAACGAGCCGCGCTGGTAGCCGATGCCCTCAGCGCTGGCATCCTCGGCGAGCCTGTCCGCGTCGATCGCGTCGTCGACGAGGCGCGGCCACAGGAACAGGCCGCCATCTGGCGCGTCGATCTCGAAGACCCCGGGCGCGTGGGCCTCGAGCGCGGCGGAGAGCGCATCCGCCCGTTCCCGGTACAGCTCTCGCGCCGACGCGAGCGTGTCGTCGAAGAACGTGGGCGTCGTCCCGAGCAGCTCGGCGACCGCATGCTGCACGAGCTGCGACGAGTGCGAGTCCTGACGCGCGCGCAGCGACACGAAGTCGGGGACGAGCCGCTCCGGCAGCACGATCCAGCCGAGACGCAGGCCGGGGCCGAGCGTCTTCGTGAAGGTGTTGATGTGGATCACGTGCGAGGAGCTGTTGAAGATCTCGAAGTCGAGCTCTTCGCCGCGGAAGCGCAGCTCCCGGTACGGGTTGTCGGCCAGCAGGATGAAGTCGTACCGCTCCGCGAGGCGCACGAGCTCACGGCGCCCCTCGAGGGTCAGACTGTGCTGCGAGGGGTTGTGGAAGTCGGGCACCGTGTAGACGGCCGCCGGACGCGCGCCGGCGATCAGATGGGCCTCCAGCTCGGCGACGTCGAAGCCGTCGCGGCCGACCGTGATCGGCAGGATCCGCGCATCGGAGAGTTCGAGGCCGCGCAGGAACAGCGGGAAGATCGGGTTGTCGACCGCGACGAGACCGCCCCGCTCGACCACGAGCTGCACGGCGAGCGAGATGCCGTGGAACCCGCCGTTCGTGATGAGCACACGCGATACCGGCACGCCCTCGCGTGCGGCGATCCACTCCCGCAGCGCGGGCACGCCCTCGGTTCGCCCGTACTGCAGCGCGGGCACGCCCGGCACGGACAGCACCCGCGCGGTCGCCTCGGCGAGCTCGGCGGAGGGGAGCACCGATGGGTCGGGGATGCCGCCGAGCAGCTCGATGGAGTCAGGGCGCCGGTCGCGCAGGGTCGCGTCGCCGAAGCCCTTCGGCGCGTTGAAGGCGCGCGCGAGCTCCGTCGACGTCCAGGTCGGCGTGAGGGTCTGCGTGCTGGCGGTGCTTGTCATGGTGTCGTCGTTCTCTCTCGCACGAGGCGCTCGGCCTCGGTCGGTTCAGGTGGAGGTTCGGAGGTGCGGGTCGCTCAGACGAGCGCCGGGACCTGCACGGCGGGCGTCGCGTGCGCATCCGCCAACGGGGCCGCATGCCCGTACCGGGGCGTGGGGATGGCATCGATGAGGGCCCGCGTGTATGGCTGCTCGGGATGCGCGAGCACCTCGGCAACCCGTCCGGACTCGACGACCCTGCCGCCCTGGAGCACCGACACCGTGTCTGCGACCTGGCGGACGAGTGCGAGATCGTGGGAGACGAACAGGTAGGTGAGCCCCAGCTCAGCCTGCAGCTGGAACAGCACCTCGAAGATCTCCGCCTGCACGGTCACGTCGAGGGCGGAGGTCGGCTCGTCGAGCACGAGCACGTCCGGTCGGAGCACGAGGGCGCGCGCGATGGCGACACGCTGGCGCTGGCCGCCGGAGAGGGCAGACGGCTTCCTGGACAGGAACTCCGCGCCCAGGCCGACGGACGCGAGGGTGGCCCGAGCCTTCTCGGCGCGCTCTCGCTTGTCGCCGACCTTGTAGCGGTCGAGCGGCTCGCGCACGATGCGCTCCACACGCCACGTCGGATCGAGGGAGGTGAACGGGTTCTGATAGACGAGCTGCAGGTGGCGGCGGATCTCGCGGAGCTGCTTGGGAGAGCTGCCGTCGACTCGCTCGTCGCCGACGCGGATCTCGCCGGCGTCCGCCTCCTCGAGGCCGAGCAGGATGCGGACAGCCGTGGTCTTGCCCGAGCCGGACTCCCCCACGAGCGCGTGCGTCGTGCCTGCCCTCACCGCGAACGACACGTCGTCCAACGCCGCGACCCGTCGCTCCCCGACCGAGAAGCTCTTCGACACGCCCGTGACCGCGACCTGCTCGGTCGCGGCGCCTCGGCTGTCGCGCTGCAGCAGCGAACCGTAGCGGTCGGGGTTCAGGGCGGGGGCATCCTGCCGCAGACGAACCGTGTACGGCGACGTGGACTCGGTGAACACGTGCTCCGTCGCGCCGGCCTCCTGCACCTCGCCTCCCTTGAGGACGACGATCTTCTGCGTGCGCTCGGCCGCGATCGCGAGGTCGTGCGTGATGAGCACGAGCCCGATGCCGAGTTCGCTCTGCAGCTCGCTGAGCACCCCGAGGATGCGCTTCTGGATCGTCACGTCGAGCGCACTCGTCGGCTCGTCCGCGATGAGCAGCTCGGGGCTCGGCAGCACGGCGAGCCCGATGAGCACACGCTGCAGCATGCCGCCGGAGAGCTGGTGGGGGTAGGACTCGTACACGCGCTTCGGGTCGGGCAAGCCGACCCGCTCGAACGTCGCGAAGATGAGCTCCCGCTGCTCGTCGCGGGAGAGGCCGTCGACGAGGTCGGCCGCCTCGTGCGCCTGGGAGCCGATGGTGCGCACCGGGTTGAGGGCGTTCGCCGGGTCCTGCGGCACGAAGCCGATGCGGGTACCGCGCAGGGGGCGGAACTGGCGCGGCGAGTACGCGAGCACGTCCTTCCCCTCGAAGCGGATGCTCCCAGCCGCTCGACCGCCGTCCGGCAGGAGGCGCAGGATCGCGCGGGCGATCGTGGACTTCCCGGACCCGGACTCGCCGATGAGCGCGAGGCTCTCGCCACGGTTCAGCGTGAAGCTGACGTCGGAGACGACCTCGCTCCTGCCGTACGCGACCGACAGGTTCTCGACCTGCAGGAGGGGCTGAGCGGAGGATTCGGGAGCGGGTGCGGGTGCAGATGCAGATGCAGATGCAGATGCAGATGCGGATGCAGATGCAGATGCGGATGCGTGGGTCATTGCGTGCCTCTCGTGCGTTCGATCAGGACGTCTGCCGGAGCCACCGGCTGATGCGGTTGACGGAGAGCACCGTCGCGATGGTGACCAGCGCTGGCCACAGCACGAGCCAGGGTGCCCGCGGGTAGTCCTTGCCGTTGGAGATGAGCAGCCCCCAGTCGGATGCGGGCGGCGGGTCGCCGTAGCCGAGGAACGCGAGGCCAGCGATGACGAGGATCGAGAGCCCGAACTGCAGCACCGCGAGCGCCAGGACGGAGCGAGACGCGTTGGGGAGGACGTGGCGGCCGAGCACGTGCCACTTCGACCCGCCCTGGAGGTAGGCGGCCTCCACGAACGTGGCCCGCCGCGTCTTCAGCACCTCGGATCTCATGACGCGGGCGAACACCGCCACGGCGGAGACGCCCGTGGCGATCGCGGCGTTGATGGTCTGGAAGCCGAGGGAGGAGACGATGACGACGGCCAGGAGGAAGCTGGGGATGGCGAGCAGCACATCCACGAACCTGGCGAGCACCGTGTCGGTCCAGGAGCCGATGAACCCGCCGATGAGACCGATCGCGCCGCCCACGACGACGCCGATGATGACGGCGACCAGCGCCGACGAGATCGAGGACTGCGTGCCGAAGACGACCCTGGCGAACTGGTCGCGTCCGAGGTGATCGGTGCCGAACCAGTGCTGCGGGCTGGGCGCCAGGAACTTGTCGGCGGGGACGCCGTCGACCGGGCTGGAGGAGGTGAAGACGCCGGGCAGCAGCGACCAGGCGAGCACCAGGGCGATGACGACGAACGACAGCACGACCGTCGGGGGGAAGACGCCGATCGCGCGAACCTTGAACGCGGCCCTGGGACTGCGGGAGCCGGTCGCGCCCGGTACGGCGTTCAGAACTGCGGAGGTCATACGATGCTCGCCTCTTCCTTGACCGGGGAGTCGGACGGTGTGGAGGAGGACTCGGGTGCCGACGCGTCCGCGTCGCCGATGACGGGCCCGCCCTTCTTGCGGTTTCCTTCGATGTCGACGCGCGGATCGAGGATCGGGTAGGCCAGGTCGGCGAGGAGGTTGACGAGCACGAAGACGACGGCGGCGAGGCCGACGACCGCCTGCAGCACCGGCAGGTCCTGGCTGGCGACGGCCCGCTGCACGATGCTGCCGATGCCGCTGCGCCCGAAGACGGCCTCCGTGATGAGGGAGCCGCCGAGCAGCTCGCCCACCGTGAGCGCGAGCACCGTCACCGCGGGCAGCGCCGACGGCTTCAGGAGGTGCCGCGTGAAGAGTCGCCGCTGCGTGAGCCCGCGGGAGCGCGCCACCGACGCGTACTCCTGCGAGGACGCGTGGTCGAGGTTCGTGATGAGCACCTCCGCGATCTGCGCCGAGACCGGGATGCCGAGGGCGACGGCGGCGAAGAACGTCGCCCACGCGCTCTCCGGGTCGACGATGCGGAACAGGCCGAGCCCGAACGCGAACACGTTGATGAGGAGCAGGCCGATGACGAAGTTCGGCACCGACAGGAACAGCGACGGGAACGCGCGCAGGACGCCCTGGCCGTAGCGGACCGGCAGCACCTGCGTGCCGAACGCGATGAGCACGGCGAGCACAACCGCCACGAGAAGGGCACTGCCCGCGAGAGCGAGCGTCGAGGGCAGCGCATCCCCGATGAGGTCGGCGACGGGCAGGTTCGAGCGCAGCGAGACGCCGAAGTCACCGACGACGAACCTCGTGAGCGAACCCCACAGCTGCACGAGCAGCGGCTGGTCGAGGCCGTAGTAGGCCACGATGCGGGCGATCTCCTCCTCCGTGAACCCGTTGTCGGGGTTGCGCAGCGTGCTCGTGACCGGGTCCCCCGGCAGCACGCTGATGACGAAGAACGTGAAGACGTAGGCGAGCAGCACGACGATGATCGCCTGGCCAGTGCGCCTCAGCGCGAAGCGCGTGTAGTTCTGTCTCATGCTGATCCCCTCCCGCCGGCCGGGGCCTAGTCGACCCAGGCCGTGGCGTAGTTGGCGTACGCGACGCCGTTGTACGTGACGCCGTGCAGGTTCGGCGACTGCACGTAGACGCGCTGCACGATCTGCGTGATCGGGGCGAAGTAGCCCTGCTCGAGCACGTACCCCTGCAGCTCGTCGGCGAGCGCCGCGCGCGCCTCGGTGTCGCTCGAGCTCGAGATGCCCTCGGCGTACTCGTTGAGCTTCGTGTCGCTCGTTCCCACGCCGAACCAGTCCTCGTCGCCCTCGTTGAGGCTCGTGAGGATGCCCGCGACCGTGCCGACGTCGATAAAGCTGCGCGTGATCTCGGTGGCCTGGATCTCGACGCCGCTGTTGAGCACGCGCTCGCCGTACGTGACGACGTCGTACGCCTCGATCTTCACGTCGAAGCCGATCTTCTTGAGCTGCTGCGCCACGAGCTCGTCGACCGACTGCGAGGTGGCGAGGTAGGGGTTCGGGTAGAGCGTCACGGCGAGGGTCTCGCCGTTCTTCGAGCGGATGCCGTCAGCGCCTGCCGTCCAGCCGGCCGCATCCAGCAGCTTCTTCGACTCCTCCGGGTCGAACGCGAACGCGTCGCTGTGGTCCGTCGCCTCGGGGACGTTGCTCTGGATGAACGACTCCGCGGCCTCCCAGTCCTCCGTGTACACGGTGGAGAGGATCTCGTCGCGGTCGATGCCGTGCTGGAATGCCTGACGCACCTCGGTCTCGTCGAACGGGGCGACCTGCGTGTTCAGCGCGTAGCCGTTGACGAAGCCCAGGTAGCGGGGAACCGCGACCTCGAGGCCCTCGTCGGCGAGCGCATCCAGCTCCTGCGGGGAGGTGTTGTAGGCGACGTCCGCCTGGCCAGCCTGCACCGAGGAGGTGCGCAGCGACGGCTCGGCGACGATCTGGTAGGTGATGGAGTCGAGGAACGCGGGGCCCGTGTGCTCGAGCGCCTCCGGACCCCAGGTGTAGTCCTCGCGCTTGGTCAGGACCACGTCCTGCCCCTCCTGCCAGGACTCGACCGTGAACGGGCCGCTGCCGACGAAGTTGCTGAGGTCGGCCTGCTCCTCGGCCGGCAGCGCGATGACGGCCGGTGAGGTGAGGATCGAGCCGTGGTAGCCGAGCGTCGGGATGAAGCCGAGGGTGGGCTTCGAGAACTTCACCTCGACGGTCGCCGCGTCGACCGCGGTCGCACCGTCGTAGTTCGCGGCGGGGAACAGCCCGATGCGGTTGATGCCGCGGTCGGGGTCGCCCTTGGCCCAGATGTCGAGGTTCGCGACGACCGCCGCGGCGTCGACGGGGGTGCCGTCTGAGAAGGTCACGCCGTCCTTGAGGTGCAGCGTGTACTCCGTCGCGTCGTCGTTCTGCTCCCAGCTCTCCGCGACCCACGGGCTGACGTTGCCCTCGCCGTCGACGTACACGAGCTTGTCGGTGACGTGGCCCCAGACGTGCCCCTGGTAGCTGGAGATGGCGCTGTTGTTGGGGATCCAGCTGTCGCCGAGGGAGTCGATGAGGAACGTGATGTCGCCGCCGTTCTTCGGCTCGCCCTCCCCCGCGGCTCCCGGGGCGGCGTCGGACGTCGCGCAGGCTGCGAGGAGCGACATGCTGGCGAGCACGCCGATGGCTGCGGCGAGTTTCCGTCGGAGTCGTGGGTGTCGTGTCGACATGGTGGTGGCTGCTTTCTCGGGGTCTGCTTTGGGGATAGCGGGTGGTCGGTGGGTGCGTGTGCGTGTGCGTGTGCTGGTGAGCGGATGCTCGGGATGGGGCGCTCGCGGCGCCGGGTCAGATGGCCTTGCCCGGGTTGAAGAGCGCGGCGGGGTCGAGCGCACGCTTGATGGCGTGCTGCACCTCCCGGTTCCGCTCGGACAGCTCGAGGGCTGCGAGCTCGAGCTTCGAGGAGCCGATGCCGTGCTCACCGCTCACGGTTCCGCCGAGCTCGAGCGCGAACTCGGCGAGGGCGACGGCCGCGTCATGCAGCTGCGGCGGGACGACGGCCGGGTCCGCTCCCTCCGGGATGCGGAGCGTGATGACGGGGTGCAGGTTGCCGTCGCCGGCGTGCGCGACAGCGCCCACCGTGACGCCGAAGCGCTCCTCGACGACCGGGAAGTGGGCGAAGATGTCGGGGATGCGTGACTTGGGAACGGCGATGTCGCCGCCCGCGAACCACTCGGCGGGATCGAAGCCGCGCCCTGAACGGCGCAGCTCCCACAGCGCCTCGCCGTCCTCGACGCTCTCCTCGGTGACGAGCCCGCCGACGGCTTCGAGCGCCGCGCGGAGGTCGGCGGACTGCTCGTCGATGCCGTAGCCGTCGAGCTCGATGAGCAGCAGGGCGCCACCGCGGGCGGTGAGCGTGCTGCCGCTGTGCGCGTCGATGTTCGCGAGCGTGCGGGAATCGAAGAACTCGACAACGCTCGGGCGCACCGTGCTGCGGGTGATGGCGGCGAGCGCATCCGCGCCAGCTGCCGTCGTCGCGAAGAACGCCGACACCGTGCGGCGGGCGACGGGGATCGGACGCAGGCGCACGGTCGCCGCGACGACGATGCCGAGAATGCCCTCCGAGCCGACGAAGAGGGAGACGAGGTCGAGGCCCGTGACGCCCTTGATGGAGCGGTGGCCGACGTGCACGAGGGCGCCGTCGGCGAGCACGACGTCGAGCGCGAGGATCGACTCGCGCGTGACCCCGTACTTCGCGCAGCGCAGCCCGCCGGCGTTGGTGGCGATGTTGCCGCCGATGGACGAGATGTCCCAGCTGGCCGGGTCCGGGGCGTAGAAGAGGCCGTACGGCTCGAGGTGGCGGTTGAGGTCGGCGTTGATGACGCCCGGCTCGA
The DNA here is from genome assembly GCF_002931215.1 of Pseudoclavibacter sp. Z016. Classification (NCBI taxonomy): domain Bacteria; kingdom Bacillati; phylum Actinomycetota; class Actinomycetes; order Micrococcales; family Microbacteriaceae; genus Pseudoclavibacter; species Pseudoclavibacter sp. Z016. Next base: position 5,779 of record NZ_PSTU01000019.1, on the reverse strand, counting down.
CCACGGCGACCTCGTCGAGCGGGCTCACCTCGACGACCCGGTCGAGGCGCTCCGTCGAGACGACCAGCTGCCGCTCGTCGGCGGTCGCGCCTCCTGCGAGGCCGGAGCCAGCGCCGCGCGGCACCACCGCGATGCCAAGCTCGGCCGCCGTTCGCACGATCACCTGCACCTCCGCGGCCGTGCTCGGGAACGCGACGGCCGGGCCGATGTCGATGCCGGCGAGGCGGCCCCTCGTGCTCGCATCCACCGCGTACTCGCGTGTCAGCGCCGAGGGCACGCGCACCTCGAGCTGCGGCAGCTCCGCCTGCAGCTCGCCGATGAGCCGCTGCAGCGGTTGCGTTCCCTCGAGCGAGGAGAGCGGCGCGGTCGGCGCGGGGGTGGCGAGCTCGGTGGGCATGCTGGCCTTTCGACGGGAGGCGGGAGGACCCCTCGAAAGGTACGGAAGCGCCCATCACGTGAACAGGCGCCGTCGTCGCTTCCCTTCGCCGAACGTTGTCGGGCTTCAGGCGGCGTCACGGTGCGTCATCAACCACGCCAGAAAGTGGCGCACGCTCGACCCCGAGTTGCCTCACAGGCAACACGCGCGGCGGGTCGCGCCGCGGACAATCCGGTCGCGCGGTCCAAGACGACCGGTCGCTTCCCGCGTCGACTGTCCAACATCAGTGCAGAAAGCGGCCGAACTCGGCCCTGGGGGCCTGGAACGCCCGACATTGCACTGATGTTGGACAGGCCCGCCCGGCACCCGTTCGGCAGAGCCCGCGCGCCCGCGCGCTCGCCCGCTCGACGCGAAAAGGCGGGCCGCGCGATATGCGCGACCCGCCTTCTGCGAGTGCCGGCCCCTGTATCCGGGCCGCAGGGACCGGGATGTTCGGGGCTCGGGATGCTGGCCGTTACGCCTGCAGACTGCCTCCGTTGGTGCGGATGACCTCGGCGTACCAGTCGAACGACTTCTTCTTGTAGCGCTCGAGTGTGCCGGAGCCGTCGTCGTTGCGGTCGACGTAGATGAAGCCGTACCGCTTGCTCAGCTGCGCCGTGCTCGCCGAGACGAGGTCGATGCAGCCCCACGTCGTGTAGCCGAGCAGCTCGACGCCGTCAGCGATCGCTTCGCCTGCCTGCACGAGGTGGTCGTTGAGGTAGGCGATGCGGTAGCCGTCATCGACGGTCTTCACGCCGTCGATCTCGACGAGCTGGTCCTTCGCCCCGAGCCCGTTCTCGACGATGAACAGCGGCTTCTGCCACCGCTCCCAGAACTGGTTCATGACGATGCGCAGGCCGGTCGGGTCGATCGCCCAGCCCCACTCGCTCTTCTCCAGCGTCGGGTTGGGCACGCCGCCCATGATGTTGCCTTCACCGGCGCCGGCAGCGGGATCCGCCGTCTCGGCGATGCTCATGTAGTAGCTGAACGAGATGAAGTCGACCGTGTTCTTCAGGATCTCGCGGTCCTCATCCGTGATGTTGAGGTCGATGCCCTTCTCCTTGAAGAGGCGCAGCGCGAAGCCCGGGTACTCGCCGCGCACGTGCACGTCGCCGAACATGAGGTTCGAGTGGTCGACGTCCATGACCTTGAGCGCATCCGCGGGGCTCGGCGTGAGCGGGTAGACGGGCATGGCGATGAGCATGCAGCCGACCTGCGCATTCGGGGCGACCTCGTGCGCGATCTTCGTCGCGAGCGCCGAGGCGACGAGCTCGTGGTGGATGGCCTGGTACAGGTCCTGCTCGCTGAGCTGCTCCTTCGGAGTGAGGATGCCACCGCTCAGGAGCGGGGCGTGCAGCACCGAGTTGATCTCGTTGAACGTGAGCCAGTACTTCACTCGCGAGCCGTAGCGCTCGAACAGCACTCGGGCGTAGCGCTCGTAGAAGCCGATGAGCTCGCGGCTCACCCAGCCGTCGTACTGCTGCGCGAGGTGCAGCGGCGTCTCGTAGTGCGAGATCGTGACGAGCGGCTCGATGCCGTGCTTCTCCAGCTCGTCGAGCACTCGGTCGTAGAACGCGAGGCCCTCCTCGTTGGGCTCCAGCTCGTCGCCCTTCGGGAAGATGCGGCTCCACGCGATCGAGAAGCGGAACGTCTTGAACCCCATCTCGGCGAAGAGCGCGATGTCCTCCGCGTAGCGGTTGTAGAAGTCGATGCCGACGTGCTTGAGGTTGTCGTCCGTCGGCCCCTCGGTCGGCGGCGCCATGATGCCCTTCGGCATGACGTCCTGGATGGAGAGGCCCTTGCCCCCGTCGAGGTAGCCGCCCTCGAGCTGGTTGGCTGCGGTCGCGCCGCCCCAGAGGAATCCGTCTGGGAAGTTCGTTGTCGTCATTCGCGTGTCTCCTTCGTTCTGCGATGCGTTGGTGCGTGAAGTCGTGCGGTGTGGATGCGGTTACTTGGCAAGCGCCACGGTCTCGACCGACTTGGCCAGGTACAGCGACTCTCCGTGCGAGATGGGGCCGGTCACCTGGCTCGTGATCTCCGGGTACAGCTCTGAATTCGTGATGATGACGGGCGTCGTGACGTCGTAGCCCGCCGCCTTGACGGCGTCGACGTCGAACTCGATGAGCAGCTCGCCAGCCTTCACGGCCTGGCCGGACTCGACCTTCATCGTGAAGTGCTGGCCGTTCAGCTTCACCGTGTCGACCCCGATGTGGATGAGCACCTCGGCACCGTCCGCGTGGCGCAGGCCCACCGCGTGGCCCGTCGGGAAGGCGGCTGCCACGACACCGTCGAACGGTGCGTAGACGGCGCCGGAGCTGGGGATGACCGCCGCGCCCTTGCCGAGCACACCGCCGGCGAAGACGGGGTCGGAGACCTCGGACAGCGCAACCGCGGTGCCGTCGAGGGGGCTGAGGATCTCGAGGTCGTTGCTTGCGGCCTTGGCCGGAGCTTCCTCTTCCACCGGGTCCTTGAAGCCGAGGATGACGGTGAGGAGGAACGACACCACGATCGCCGCGACCAGGCCGAGGCCGAGGAAGACCATGTTGCCGTTGCCGAAGAGCGCAGGCAGCGCCAGCCCGGAGGGAACGACGAAAGCGGTGGAGAAGACGCCGCCCATGGCGATGATCGCCCCGCCGAGTGCGCCGCCGATGACGCCGAAGATGAAGGGGCGCTTGAGGGGCAGGTTGATGCCGTAGATCGCGGGCTCGGTGATGCCGGCGAGGAAGCCGGACAGCGTGGCGGGTGCGGCGAGCGACTTGAGCTTCTTGTCGCGGGTGCGGACCCACACGCCGGCGACGGCAGCGGACTGCGCGAGGACGGCAGCGAACACCGGGCCGATCAGCAGGATCTGACCTGTTGCCTGGAACTCGAGCGTGAACAGCGGCACGAAGCCCCAGTGGAGTCCGAAGATGACGAAGACCTGCCACAGACCACCCATGATCGCGCCGCCGAGCCACGGGACGTTCGCGAAGATCCAGCCGATGCCCTCGCCGAGCCATCCGCTCAGGAGCGCGGAGATCGGGCCGACGACGACGAACACGAGGGGCACCGCGATGAGCACGACGATCATGGGCGTCAGGAAGCGGCGGACCGAGGAGTGCAGCTTCGCGTAGAGGAACTTCTCCGCGTAGCTCTGCAGCCACACGATGAGGATGATCGGGATGACGCTGGAGACGTAGCTGACCATCGTGAACGGGATGCCGAAGAACGTCAGCCCCTCGGCTCCGACCAGCGGAGTGATCGTCGGATAGACCAGCGCGCCGGCGATCGCGAACGAGGTCCACTCGGAGGCCTTGAAGTAGCGTGCCGCCGTGATCGCGAGCGCCATCGGCAGGAAGTTGATGAACGCGTCGGAGAGCGCGTTGAGGACGAGGTACGTCGACGTGTCGGTGGCGATCCAGCCGAAGGTCGCCGCGGCGGACAGGAATGCCTTCAGCAGACCGGTGCCGGCGAGCGCCCACAGCAGTGGGGTGAACAGCGCCGCGATCATCGAGATGAAGCGGTTGAAGAGGTTCTTCTTCGGCTCGTCGGGATCGACCGTCGCCGTCTGCGTGCCCGCGACGAGGTTCGAGATCTTCCCGAGCTCGGCGTACACCTCCGGGACCTCGTTGCCGATGACGACCTGGTACTGGCCGCCGGCCTCGGCCGTCGTGATGACGCCCGGGATGGCCTTGACAGCGGCCTTGTCGATCTTCGCGTCATCCCTGATCGCGAAGCGCAGCCGGGTCATGCAGTGCACGACCGACTTGACGTTCTCTTCGCCGCCGACGCCCTTGAGCACATCCGCTGCAACTCTTGAGTGATCCATGGGACCGCTCTCCTTCTCCCGCCATCGGCGGCAATTCGGTCTGGAGCCCCTGGGCCGAACCGGCAGATTTTGGGCAACAAAAAAACCTGAACTCGAACACCGCCATTTCGGCGATATGAGTTCAGGTTTTGCCCGCTTGACCGGTAACAATCCAAGGATTCCGCAGGACTTCATTGCCCTGCGGCAGTCAATCTAGCATCGGCTCCACGTCTGTGCCATAGGCAATGTGCTGCGCGAGCCGTTCGATGTGGACCGTCACGTACAGGAGCTCCTCGTCGGTCAGCTCGACCCCCGTCGCCTCCCGCACGTACCCCTTCACCTGCTCGGCGATCGCGAACGAGCGCGGGTAGGTGCGCTTCGTGAAGTCGAAGAACGACGAGTCCGTGGAGCGGAGCATGCTGCGCGACACGAGCCGCTGCAGGAGGAACTGGATGTGCAGCACGAAGCGCGCGTAGTCGTGGCTGTCGACGTCGAGGTCGACGCCGAGGCCGGCTTCGACGGTCACGACCACGTGCTGGACGCGGCGGAAGAGCAGGGCGGAAGTGCCGTCGGGCTCGTCGCGCGTCGAGTTCAGCACGTGCATCGTCAGGAACACGGCCTCCTCCGGCGGGAGCTCCCGGTCGAGGGCCGAGGAGATGACCTTCGCCATGTGCTTCGACGCCGCGAACTCCTGCGGGTGCAGCACGCGCAGCTCCGGCATCGACGTCGCCGGAATGCGGATGCCCCGATCGAGCCGCTCGAGCACGTACTGGATGTGGTCGATGACCGCGAGGGGAAGCCGCTTGCCGAGGTCGCGTCCCAGCATCCGCTCGGCCTCGTCGACCGCGCTCATGACCGCCTCGACCACGGGGTACGGCACGGCGCTCAGCAGCTGCAGGGCCTGGTCGCCCTCGCTGCCCGTCGCGAGCACGAACGTCTTCTCCACCCTCGAGGGGTCGATGAGGTCACCCGGCTTCAACTGGAAGCCGAGACCGCGCCCCATCAGCACACGCTCCTGCCCGGCCCCATCGATCTGGATCACAACGTTGTTGTTGATGACCTTCGAGATGCCAGGAGTCGGGGAGCTTTCTGCCTTCGAGGAGCTCCTCCTGCGGGATTCGCCCATGATGGGCATTGTATTGCGCCAGGCTCGACGGCAAGCGCGGGGAGCGAGCCGGCTGGGCGGTGCATTCAGGTGGATGCATGCGGGTTCAGCGGACGCACGCGGATGCACGAAACCCCGGCTCCGAGCTGGGCTCGTACCGGGGCTTCATCTTGGTGTTCTCTGCAGAGCGGAGACGAGGGGATTTGAACCCCTGGTCCCCTCAAAGGGGACTCCACCTTAGCAGGGTGGTGCACTCGGCCGGACTATGCGACGTCTCCAAGACTCACCTATCGTAGCGGGTCGCGGCGCAACTTCCGAACTGAGCGCGCGATTTCGCACGACCAACCCCACGGATAGGTCGGTTTCGCCCCGTCCTGGGCCGCAACACGGGGTGAAACCGCCCCATTCGGGCAGCGGAGGGGGCGGTTTCACCCCGTGTTGCGGCCCAGGACGGGGCGAAACCGACCTATCC
>NZ_PSTU01000025.1:0-25071 GCF_002931215.1 Pseudoclavibacter sp. Z016 | reverse complement strand
GGCGGACGGGAGGGACGCGCGAAGGCCGGGCGAAGACGGGCAGGCGCAGCGGGAGGGCGGCGGCGGACGGGGTCAGGCCGCGCGCAGGCGAACCATCTCGGCGTAGCCGTCACGGTAGCCGGGGTAGTCGAGGGCACCGAGGAATGCGTGCATCCGCTCGCCGCTCAGCAGGGTGCCGCCCGCTTCTTCCGGGTGGATGCGCGGGGGCGCATCCACGCCCAGCTCGCCTGCCACGAAGGTCGCGACCTCGCCGAGGGAAGCCGGGCTGGCGTCGGTCGCGTGCAGCAGTTGGGGCGCGTCTCCCCGCTCGAGCAGCGCCTCGATGGCACGCACGAGGTCGGTCTCGTGCACCCGATTCGTCCGACGGGCGTACTGGATCGGGTCGCCAGCGAGCACACGCCGGATGAGGCTGTCCCGCCCCGGGCCGTAGATTCCCGATGGCCGCACGACGGTGGCGCCGAACAGCTCGACCGCGCGTCGCTCGCCGTCGACGAGCGCGCGGCCCCGGTCCGAGGTCGGTTCCGGCGCGTCCGTCTCGCTGATCGAGGAGCCGTCGCCCCTGCCCTCGAACACGCGCGTCGACGACACGAACACGACCCGCTCCGGGATGCTCGGCAGGCCCGCTGCGAGCGTCTCGAGGGAGCGCCGGTAGCCGTCGGGCGCGACGACGCCGTCCACAGAGGGCGGCGGGAGCGTGATGACCAGCGCGTCGACGCCGGGCAGGCTGAGGGGCGCGGCGCCCGAGTCGGCAAGGTCAGCGCGGATGAGCTCGACGCCTGCGCCTGCCACGCGCTCGCCGCGCCGCACGCCGAGCACCTCGGTGCCGCGGGCCGCGTACCGCTCCCCCAGCCGCGCACCGAGCTTGCCGAAGCCGGCGATCAGCAGACGTTCGGGCTTGGACGGGGAGGCTGCGGGGGTGCTCATGCCACGAGCGTAGGTCGCGCCTCCCGCGAGATGCCCCAGAGGGCGCCGAGGCGTATCCTCGGGACGTGACTTCGGAGATCAAGACCCCGTACGAAGACCTGCTGCGCGACGTGCTCGAGACCGGCGCCCGCAAGTCCGACCGCACCGGCACGGGGACGCGCAGCGTGTTCGGCCGCCAGCTTCGGTTCGATCTGTCGGAGAGCTTCCCGCTCATCACGACGAAGCGCGTGCACTTCAAGTCCATCGCGTACGAGCTGCTGTGGTTCCTCCGCGGAGACTCGAACGTGCGCTGGCTGCAGGAGCGCGGCGTAAAGATCTGGGACGAGTGGGCCGACGAGAACGGCGACCTCGGCCCCGTCTACGGCGTGCAGTGGCGCTCCTGGCCGACCCCCGAGGGCGGCCACATCGACCAGATCGAGCAGGTCGTCGCGCAGATCCGCGACAACCCCGACTCCCGCCGCCACATCGTCACGGCCTGGAACCCGGCCGAGATCTCCACCATGGCGCTGCCCCCGTGCCACGCCCTTTTCCAGTTCTACGTCGCCGACGGCAAGCTCTCCTGCCAGCTGTACCAGCGCAGCGCCGACCTGTTCCTCGGCGTGCCGTTCAACATCGCCTCCTACGCCATGCTGACGCTCATGGTGGCGCAGCAGACGGGGCTCGAGCCCGGTGAGTTCGTGTGGACGGGCGGCGACGTGCACATCTACGACAACCACGAGGAGCAGGTGCGGGAGCAGCTGACGCGCGACCCGTACCCGTACCCGCAGCTGCGGGTCCACCGCACCCCCGACACGATCTTCGACTACGAGTTCGAGGACTTCGAGGTCGCGAACTACGAGCACCACCCCACGATCCGCGCGGCGATCGCGGTATGAGCGTCGGGCTCGTCTGGGCGCAGGCGCGCGGCGGCGTGATCGGGGCCGAGGGCGGCATCCCCTGGCACGTGCCCGAGGACCTGGCGCACTTCAAGGCCGTCACGCTCAAGCATCCCGTGATCATGGGCCGCAAGACCTGGGACTCGCTCCCGGAACGCTTCCGTCCGCTGCCGGGGCGTCGGAATATCGTCGTGACACGGCAGGCTGACTGGGCCGCAGAGGGGGCCGAGCGCGCCGGTTCACTCGAGGAGGCGCTCGCCCTCGCGGGCACGAGCACGAATGCAAACGCCGACGCCAATGCAAACGCCGACGCCGACGTGTGGGTCATGGGCGGCGGTGAGCTCTACCGGGAGGCCATCGCGCGCGCCGACCGCCTCGAGGTGACCGAGATCGACCTCGACGTCCCTGGCGACGCGCACGCCCCCGACTGGTCTGGCGAGGAGTGGTCGGTGGACGCCCGCGAGCCGTCGGAGGGCTGGCTCACCTCGCGCACCGGCATCCGGTACAGGTTCCTCAGCCTGTCCCGCTAGGCCAGGCCTGCAGGGTTGCTGGGCACCTCTACCCCGGGGTGAAACCCGGGGTGACTACATGAGTCTGCATGCAACGGCATCTAAACTCATCGCACACCGGAAGCGACGATCCCCGCCACTCCCCCTCCTGATCGATACGCCACCGGTGGGAGAGTGGACGCAGCCATGCTGGGACGAAACCGCGAACTGGCGCTTCTCTCGGCGGTGCGCTCGGAGGACGCGGAGGACTTCCTGCTCTTCACCGGCCCACGGCAGATCGGCAAGACGAGCCTGCTCGAGGCTGGCGCGGCAGATCTCGGCGCGAAGCTCATCCGGCTCAGACGGAGCGAGAGCCAATGGCCCTACTCGGGGCTGTCGGTCATCGCGCTCAGCCTCGGCGGGCCGGCCCAGGAGAGCATCGAGAAGCAGCTCGCGCTGGTCAGAGCCGAGCGACCGCACCCGCTGCACCTCGCCGACGAGTTCGCAGGGCAGCTCCGCGCGAACGCGGCTCCCCTCACCCTCTTCGTCGACGACATCGACCTGCTCGACTCCGACAGCGCTGCAGTGCTCGAGCACCTCGTGCCGCGCCTCCCTGGCACCGGGTTGCGCATCGCCGCGTCAGCGACGCACATCGCTCGCAGCTCGGTCTTCGCCGGGTTCCGACAGCATCCGCTTCGCGCCCTCTCCCGGGAGGAGTCCGTGGAGGTCGCCGCGACCGCATCCCCCGACGGCACGACCCGGGAGGCGCTCATGCTCCTCGCCGTGGCCTCCGATGGCCGCCCGGGGCTGATCGTCTCGGCCAGGCTCAATCAGCGTGAGCGCGACGGCGTCGACCCGATCCGCATCCCGCTCCGAATTCCCAACGCCGTCGCCCCCGAGGCGGCGTCCCACGCCGCTCGCGACTCCGACGACCTCCTGGGGCTCATCGCCCTGGCCCCGTTCTCTTCCCGAACCGCCCTCAGCAGCTCGTCCTGGGCGCAGCAGGACGCGCTCGAGGACCTCATCGAGCACGGCATCGTCGATGTCTCGGACGACCGCGTGCACATCGCCGATCCGGTGGAGCGCGCCGCGCTGCACGCCGCGATGGATGCCCGCCAGCGGCGGGAGGTGCACGCGCTCGGCAAGGAGCTTCATAACGAGCGTTCGTCCGGCATCGCCCTCTGGCACGGGAGCTTCCTCGATGGCGGCGAGAACCTCGAGTTGGATCTGCTCGGCTTCGCCGAGGCATCGGCCAGGGCCGGAGAGGTCGCCACGGCGGTGGAGTTCGCGGAGCGGGCGCTCGCGCTGCGCAGCATGCTGCCGGGTCGCGGCGACCTGCTCTCCCTCCTCGCCGAGGCCTTGTTCTTCCAGGGCGAGTTCAGCCTGGCCCGCCGCTACCTGGGGTTCGGGCGTTCCCTGCAGCACTCGCCTGCGGGTGAGCTCCGCGCGGCGAGGGTCAGCATGCTCTGCACGTTCGCGATCGACCACGTCGTCGCCGACTCGGCCGGCGCCGCTCTCGTGCAGACCCACCGCGCGAGCGCCCCCGAGGCGTGCTCGATCCTCCTCATCACCCTCGCCCGACTGCACCTCGAGCGGTGGGACGTCCAACCGCTCGAGCTCACCCTCCGGCGCACGGTCGAGCTGCAGCTCGTCGACTCCCTGGCTTACCGGCTCCTCGCCACGATCGCAGCTGCCAGCGACGGCGAAGCTCCGGTGCTCGCCGGTGGCGAACCCGAGCAGCAACTGTCCGGTGCAATCCACGACCGCTCGCCCCTCCCCGCAGAAGATGCCTTCCTGCTCTGCCGCATCCTGATCCTGGACGAGCGCTACGTGGAGGCGCGGCGCATCCTCGACGACCTCACCGCGGCTGGGCCGCTGCCGCTCCTCCTCCGCGAATCCGCGCTCGCGCTGCTCACCATGCTCGAGCTGCGACTCGGCAACCTCGAGAAGCTGAGACAGGCCCTCACCCTGTGGACCACGCTCGAGCTGCCAGAGCCAGCACCGGATGCACCGCGCAGGTACCTGATCGCGGCGGCCGCCGCGATGCTCGAGCAGAGCCCCTCGACTCGGGTGAACGAGCTCATCGACCGGGCACGCGAGCAGTGCGATCAGGACGACAACAGCACGCTGCGCCCGCACGTCGCGGTGCTCGCCGGCAGCCGGGCCCTCATCGAGGGCAGGTACGACGACGCCATCCGGGAGCTGCGGCTCGCGAAGCGCTCGCAGGCATCGTTCCGGCGGAACCCGTCCATCCTTCGAGCGGATGCGGAACTCATCGAGTCCCTCTGGCTCGCGGGGAGGCACGACGAGGCAGGCGAGGAGCTGCGTCGGCTGGAGGCCGCCTCCAGAGAGCACCCCTCCACGTGGGCGACCGCCGCCGCAGCTCGGTCCGCCGCGGTCTGCGCCCCCACGGACGCACTCGCAGCGCTCGCCTTCGATGTCGCCGGGGCCCTGGTCCCGGATGGGATCACGCACACGCACGAGCACGCGCGAGTCCTCGCGGCGCGCCGCCGACGATTAGAGGAGCCGCCGCCGACCGCTCCGCCAGACGCAGCATGGGCAGCCCAGCCCGCGCCGCAACGCAAGGGAGCCTCAGCGCTCATCTCACAGCTGGACACCCGCGAACTCGAACTCGCTCAGCTCGTCTGGAGCGGCCACCGCAACCGTGAAATCGCCGGCATCCTGTTCGTGTCGCAGCGCACCGTCGAGCTCCGCCTCACCCGCATCTACCGCAAGCTCGGCGTCGACTCCAGGGCGCGCCTCGTGGCGCTCATGTCGCTGCTCGTCTGACGACCTCAGCCACTGCCCGGTCCGGGGCCAGGTCCGAGTCTGGGGCCGAGTCCGGGGTCGGGTCCACGCTGCGAGCCTCGATCGCCGGGATGCTCCGCCTGGTCGGGCTGATCCAGCGGCCGTCGCCGGCCGCCCCGAACGCTCGCACGAAGGTGAGCATGCAGACCGCCGCATCCACGATGCGCAGGAGCGGGAAGCAGAGCGCCGCCGCGTTCGGGAGCCGCCGCGACAGCACCGCGGCGATGAGAGTGACGCACAGGTCAGGAATGAGGAGCCCGAGCAGCACGATCATCGGCGGGACCGCCCCCGCGATGGCCACGGCCCACTCGAACCCTGCACCGCCGAGGCGCGCGACGTCGGCGAGCAGCCAGGCAAGGGTCGACAGCAGCAGCATCGGCAGCGCGAGCACCAGGATGATGCTCGTCACGAGCACCTCCACGATGCTGATCCCGACGGAGAACCAGAACACCCCGACGTGCGCGCCGTGCCGGCGGACCGTCTGCCAGAAGCCGAGACTCCAGCGCCGCATCTGCAGCACGTAGTCCCGCAGCGTGTCCGGATCCTGCGTCTCGGCGACCGCACAGCTCGGATGGAACGCGATGCGCCCGAGCCGCTTCGCGTGCACCTCGAAGGTCATGTTGTGGTCCTCGATCGCCAGCCCCGCCGCATCGATGTCGACGGAGTCGAGGATGCTCGTGCGGTACATGCTCGCGAACCCGGGGACGATGGCGACCGCATTCGCTCGCCTCGACGCCTGGCCGAACTTCTGCATGCACTGCACGAACACGTAGGTGCGTTCCCGGTAGGCGGTGAGCAGGCGCCCCAGCCAGGTCTCCGGGCGCGGATGCAGTGCACTCGTCGCTCTCCCCGCCACCGCGACCGTGCCAGCGTCGTCGAAGAGCGGCAGGCCCGTCAGCAGGTAGTCGGGTCTGAGCCTGCTGTCGGCGTCGAGCAGCAGCACCACCTGGAACCGGTCCCGGAGGGAGAACCTCGAGATGCCCTCGACCAGCGCACCGGCCTTGCCCCGGTTCGGGAAGATGTCGATCACCTGCACCCCCGCGGCTTCCGCGAGCGCGACCGTGCCGTCCGTCGAGCCGTCCGAGGCGACGAAGATGTTCGCGGCCGGGACCTGCGCTGCGGCCGAACGGATGGTGTCGCCGATGACCTGCTCCTCGTTGTGGGCGGCGATCAGCACGGCCACGTCGCTCGGCTCGAGCCGCCGGGGAGCGCGGCGCTCACCGCCGTCCGCGCCTCCCCCCGCGCTCGAGTGGTGCGCACCGTCGCGCCGCCACACTCGAGCCGCGACGATCCGCAGCAGCCCAGCACCCGACCACAGCACTGTGGAGAGGCTGAAGCTGGCGGCGATCAGGGCCACGAGCACCACCAGCTTCGGGAGTTCGTCGAGCATCCGCGTCATCACCTCGCTGTGATCGGCCTCGGGGCAGGCGGCTGTTCCGCTGCTCCCCGCGTCCGAATCGCTTCGTCGCCCTCCCGACGGTAGATGCTCATCGCGTTCATGAGACCGCAATGCCGCTTCGGTTTCCCGCAAGAAATGGAGGCCCCTCTCGGAAAGCCGCCAACCTCTCGGTCGGCTGTTGATCGCCGGTGCGGGCGGGGCCATGCTGTTGACGCGGAGCGAGTCAACGCCGACCGCCGCACCCATCTGCAGCGCCCTTTCCCCAGGGGGCGATGCTCTGTCGATTCTGGAGACTCCCCATGACCACCTTCGAGAGCGGCCCCGCGGTCGCGATCTCACTCAGTCCGGTGCCCCTCGCTCAGGATGTGCGGCCTCCGGCCACGCAGACGAGCTTCGACTACGACGTGGCCATCGTCGGCCTCGGCTACGTCGGCCTCCCCACCGCTCTCGCCTACCACGCAGCCGGCAGCCGCGTCCTGGCGCTCGATGTCTCGCAGCGCCGGCTCTCCACGATCCGGGCGCAGGATGCGGATCTCCTCGACGGCGATCGTTTGCGACTCGCCACCGCACTCCAGGACGAGGGCTTCGCGCTCACCGACGACCAGGAGCTGCTGAGCAGGGCCGCCGCCATCGTGGTGTGCGTGCCCACCCCAGTCGATGTGCACCTCGTCCCCGACCTGAGCCTCCTCGCCGCCGCAGCCGCGACCGCCGTTGCCGCAGCCGTCGTGGGGCAGCTGCTCATGCTCACCTCGACCACCTACATCGGCTGCACCGAGGACTTCCTCGTCACGCCGCTCCGCAAGCGCGGCCTGGCAGTCGGCAGCGACGTCCACGTCGTGTTCAGCGCCGAGCGCATCAACCCTGGCGTCGACCAGTTCTCCCAGGAGGTCGTGCCCCGCGTCGTCGGCGGCGCCACCCCCGCCTGCGAGGAAGCGGGCGCCACCCTCCTGGGCCGCTACGCGGACGCCGTGCACCGCGTCTCGAGCCTCGAGGTGGCCGAGATGACGAAGATCCTGGAGAACACCTTCAGGGCCGTCAACATCGCCCTCGCCAACGAGTTCGCCGACATCTGCTCCAGTCTCGGAGTACCCATCACCGAGGTCATCGACGCGGCCGCCACCAAGCCGTACGGCTTCATGCCCTTCTACCCGGGCCCCGGCGTGGGCGGCCATTGCATCCCCTGCGACCCCCACTACCTGCTCTGGCAGCTCAAGGAGGAACGCGTCGACGCACCCATGATCGCCCAGGCGATGACGCGGATCGCGGCACGGCCGAGGCAGGTCGTCGACCGCATCCGCGACCTGCTCCTGCAGCTGGGCCTCGGCCTGGAGGGCACCAGAGTGCACGTCATCGGGATCGCCTACAAGCCCGACGTCGCCGACCTGCGCGAGTCCCCGGCGCTCGAGATCCTCTCGCACCTGGACGCGCTCGGCGTCGACCTCGCCTACACCGACTCGCACATCCCGAGCGCCCTCCTCCACTCGGGGAGGCTCCTCGAATCGATCGACGACCCCAGCTCGTTCGACGCCGACCTCATCCTCATCCACACGAGGCACACGGGAGAGGACCTGTCCTGGATACGCGCAGACCAGGTCATCCTCGACAGCACCTACCGGGGCACCGACCTGCCCGGCCGCCACCTCCTCTGACCCGCGACGAGAACAGCGAAAGGCAACGACCATGAGAACACTCGTGACGGGAGGCGCCGGCTTCGTCGGCAGCCACCTCGTGGAACATCTGCTGGCTCAGGGCGACGACGTCGTCATCCTCGACGACATGTCGACGGGGTCCGTCGGCAACCTCATCGAAGCGCGCTCCAACCCGCGGCTCACGATCACCTACGGCTCGATCCTCGACTCGAGGAGCGTGCGCGAGGCGATCGACGGCTGCGACCGGGTCTTCCATCTCGCAGCCCTCGTCGGGGTGAAGCTCATCGTCGAGAACCCCCTTCGAGGGCTGCGTGTCAACCTCCACGGTACCGAGAACGTGCTCAACGCCGCCGTGGGAAGCGGCGCCTCGGTGCTCCTCGTGTCCACGAGCGAGATCTACGGCAAGAACACGGCAGACAGCCTCGACGAGAACAGCGACCGGATCCTCGGCTCCCCGCTCGCCAGCCGCTGGAACTACGCGGCCGCGAAGGGGCTCGACGAGTCCTTCGCGAAGGCCTACTCCGACGAGTACAACCTCGACGTGTCCATCGTCCGCCTGTTCAACACCGTCGGCGAGCGGCAGACCGGCAGGTACGGCATGGTTGTCCCCAACCTCATCACGCAGGCGCTTCGAGGAGAGCCGGTCACCGTCTTCGGCGACGGCGCGCAGACCCGCTGCTTCAGCTATGTCGGGGACATCGTGCCAGCTATGGTGCGGATCTCGGAGCTCGCGGAACCCGGCTGCGAGGCGTACAACCTCGGCGGGGCGCAGGAGGTGTCCGTGCTCGGGCTCGCGCGGCAGATCATCACGCAGCTCGGCAGCGACAGCACCATCGAGTTCGTGCCGTACGACCTGGCATACGCGACCGGCTTCGAGGACATGCGCAGGCGCGTCCCGAACAACACCAAGGCCACGAACCGGGTCGGCTACGTGCCCAGCACGACGCTCGCCGAGATCGTCGACCGCGTCGCCGGCTACGTCCGCTCCCAGGGGGCTCGCTCCGCCGACGTCATGCGTCTCGCGAACCGGGAGCCGGCGACCCCCGTCGGTCGATCGTGAGCGCCATCGTCGCCCGCATCGGGGCGGGCCAGGCAGCACCGCGCCTCATCAGCGCCCTGCGTCGGCAGTCGGGGCCAGGGCACTCCCTCGCCGGGTTGACGCTCAGCGACTACCGCGGGGCGAGCACGACGCTCGTCAGGACGGCGATCGGTGCCCACACCAACCGCCCGCTCGAGCGGATCGACGTGCCCCCGGCACTCCAGGAGTGCGGGTCCGGCATCGGCGTCATCGTCGCCGACGCGTCAGAGGCCGCGACCGACTCCCGCCAGCCCGCCACGGACTGCACGGGCGGCATCACGGTCGTCCACACGGGCGGCATCCGCAACGCGAGAGCCCTCAGCGACGAGCTGCTCGCCGCCGGACACCACCCACGCTCGGGCCACGACTCCTGGTCGTGCGCCGAGATCATCGCGCACCTCGTCGAGGAGGGCATCCGACGCCGGCTCTCTGCGCACTCAGCACTCGACCTCGCCGTGGCCCGCCTCGACGGGAACTGCGGCATCATCGTCCTCGAAGCGGGCCGCGGGCACCTTGCCGCTGCCGCCCACGGCTCCCCGCTCGTCCACGCCAGGACTGCCAACGAGGCGTTCATCGCGAGCGACGTGGACGCGCTCCCCGCGCACATCCACGAGTTCCGCATCCTCGGCGACGGTTACAGCATCGAGGCCCGACATCTCGCGGACCGGTGGCGGCGGCGCGGCCGCGAGCTCTCCTCACCCCAGCTGCACAGCAGGATCTCGGAGATGCCGTCTCCCCCGATGCCCCTGAGAGGACCCCAGAGCAGTGCGCGCGTCCCGACTCCGGCCGCGTGAGGCGGGCGGCAGACGCGCCAAGCTCGCGGGCGCCATGTCGGCCGCGGCGGCGCTCTGCGTCGCGCTGCTGCTGAGCTGGGCCGGACCGCCGCCGGCCGAAGCCGCGCCCGCTCCGTGGACCGTCGTCAGCCTCACCTTCGACGACGGCCGCGACAACCAGATGAACGCCGCCCCCGTGCTCGCCGCGAACGGCGTGCCAGCGACGTTCTTCGTCTCATCCGGACTCATCGACGCGCCCGGCTACTTCACGCGCGCCGAGCTCGACGAGCTGGCCCGTGCCGGCCACGAGATCGGCGGGCACACCGTCGACCATCCCAACCTCGCGGCCCTCCCGCTCGACGAGGCGAAACGCCAGCTGTGCTGGGACAGGAACACGCTCCTCACCTGGGGGTACGACGTGCGCAGCCTCGCGTATCCGTTCGCTTCCACCACCCCGGAGGTCGAAGCGGCGGCCGAGGAATGCGGCTACTCCAGCGCCCGCTCGCTCGGAGAGCTCCGCACCCGATTCGGGTGCGAGCAGTGCGCCGAAGCCGAGAGCATCCCGCCCAGGAACGCCTTCTACACCGAGGCACCCGCGCAGGTCGACAGCAGCTGGACCCTCGAAGACCTGCAGGACAGCGTCACGAGCGCCGAATCCGTCGGCGGATGGGTGCAGCTCACCTTCCACGACCTCTGCGAGACCGGCTGCAGCGAGCTCAACGTCACCCCGAAGCTCCTCGACGACTTCCTCAGATGGCTGACGCCCCGCGCCGAGACGAACGGCACGGTCGTGCAGACCGTCGGCGACACCATCGGCGGCGACGTCCGCCCCCGGGGCGACGCCCCGGAAGCAGCCCCAGCACCGCCCGGCGTCAACGCCATCAAGAACGCGGGCTTCGAAGGCGTCGACGCCGACGGGGTTCCCGCCTGCTGGATGGAGGGCAACTGGGGAGAGAACGCGACCGACTTCGGCACCAGCCGAGCCGCCAACTCCGGCGAGTACGCCGGCATCGTCGCCACCGTCAGACACGCCTCCGGCGACGCGAAGCTCCTCCCCCAACTCGACCTCGGGACCTGCGCGCCCACCGTCCTGCCTGGCACCTCCTACTCGCTGCGCGCCTGGTACTCCTCGACCGCCAAGACCCAGTTCGTCACCTACCTGCGCGCGGCAGAGGGCAGCTGGGAGTACTGGACCGCGAGCCCCTACCTGCACGCCGCATCCGGGTACGAGCGCGCCATCTGGATGACGCCGCCCATCCCGCCCGGCTACACGGGCATGAGCTTCGGCCTGAGCCTCTTCGAAGACGGCGTGCTGCGCGTCGACGACGTCGGCATGTACGCCGCAGGCGGCACCCCGGGGTCGCAGCGGATGCCGCCGGGCGCCGCTCCCGGCGGCATCCGGCCCGGCGCGGCGGTCGCCGTATGAAGCGCGCCCGCCGAAGCGGCATCACGGCAGCCGTGCTCCTGCTCGCGCTCGTCGGCTGCGCGGCCGCGCCCGCCCCTACCGCTACCCCCGCCTCCGCGCCGCGGCAGCTCCCGAGCGGCCAGTACCCGTGGCACACGAACATC
This sequence comes from Pseudoclavibacter sp. Z016, assembly GCF_002931215.1. NCBI lineage: Bacteria > Bacillati > Actinomycetota > Actinomycetes > Micrococcales > Microbacteriaceae > Pseudoclavibacter > Pseudoclavibacter sp. Z016. The sequence continues at coordinate 13,508 of NZ_PSTU01000025.1, read as the reverse complement.
ATCGCGACGACCTTCTGGGTCGGCGAGCTCTTCGACCCGAACGCGTCCGACGGGAGCCAGATGATCTCCACCTACGACTCCCAGTGGTACGAGTCGTATGGCGGCTGCGATGGCCTCCTCATCAACGGGCCGAACGAGACGAGCACCTGCCAGACCGAGCGACGCAGCGCCGACGACGACTACTTCCCAACGCAGATCACGCCGCTGCAGAACCCCTTCTACCTCGACCTCCCCTTCGACGACGTGCACAACGACGCCGCCTTCGCGATGCGCGGCGACGTCGTCCCCTGGGCGTCGGACCCCGAGTATGCGGGCATCGTCGACGACCGCACGGTGAGCCTCATGAAGAACCGCTGGGTGGTGCTCCACCGCGACGGCCGGTACTGCTACGCGCAGATCCAGGACGCCGGCCCCGCCCTCTACGACGACGCCCGCTACGTCTTCGGCGACGCCGACGAGCGCCCCGCGAACAGCCGCTTCAATGGGGCGGGCCTCGACGTCTCCCCCGCCGTCAACGGCTGCCTCGCATTCGACTCTCTGAACGGCACGAACGACCGTGTCGACTGGGCATTCGTCGACGCCGAAGAGGTGCCGGACGGGCCGTGGACCGTCACGGTCACCACCAGCGGCGTGCAGTGAGTGGCGTCCGGTGAGGAGAGCGGGGCGCTCGCCGCTCGCGCCTCACCGGATGCGCCTCACCGGACGCACCGTCCGAGTCACGCCTGCACGGGTCTCACTCGGAGCCCGCCGAAGCCCCCGTCGACCGACAGGACGCTGCCCGTCGTCGACGCGGAGAGCGGCGACGCGAGGTACGCGACCGCCCCTGCCACCTCGGCCGGCGTGACGAGCCTGCCCGTCGGCTGGCGGGCGTTCATGGCGGCGCGTTCCGCTTCCGGATCGGCGACGTTCGCGACCATCCGCTGCACCCAGGGCGTGTCGGTCGTGCCCGGCGAGACGGCGTTGACGCGGATGCCGTCGTGCACGTGGTCGGCCGCCATCGCGAGCGTCAGCGCGTGCACGGCGCCCTTCGTCGCCGAGTACAGCGCCCGCTGCTGGATTCCCGTCGTCGCGGCGATCGAGGTGAGGTTCACGATGGCCGCCGCGTCCGACTCGCGCAAGGCCGGCATCGCTGCCGCGCACACGCGGGCGACGCCCCGCACGTTGACGTCGAGCACGCGCGCCCAGTCGTCGTCGCTCGAGTCCTCGACCGTGCCGAACGCGCCGATGCCCGCGCAGTTCACGACGACGTCGAGCCGCCCGAAGCGGTCGAGCACGGCCGCGACACCGGCATCCACCGAGGCCCGGTCGGACACGTCGACGCTCACGCCGAGTGCGGGCCCTTCGACCGAGGCCCCGTCGAGGTCGAACACGGCGAGCTGCGCGCCGCGAGCCAGCAGCTCCTCGGCGACGGCGGCGCCGATCCCGGATGCGCCGCCCGTGACGATCGCGACCCTCCCGCCGAACTCTCCGTCGCGGTCAGTCCCGCCGCTGCTCTTGCTGCCGCCGCCGCTCACGCCGCCACCCCCGCGCGCGACGAGCATCCCGCTGCCCCCGAGCATCCCGCTGTTTCCGGATGGCTTCCGCGCTTCGGGATGGCGTGCAAGCCATCCCGAAGCGCGAAACCCATCCGCAGACGGCTGGTGGCGACAGCGCCGGGGACCGCGGACGCGCACGCGCACGCGCACGCGCACGCGGACGCGATCACGAGGCGTCCTCGAAGCGCTGGCGGGCGGTGCCGAGGCCGTCGATGGACAGCTCGACGACGTCACCGTCGCGCAGGTAGGGGTTGCCCTCGATGCCGAGGGCGACACCGGCGGGAGTGCCCGTGTTGATGAGGTCGCCCGGCTGCAGCACCATGAACTGGCTGAGGTACCAGACGACGTGGTTGACGTCGAAGACCTGGTCGGCGGTCGTGCCGTTCTGCCGCGGGACGCCGTTGACGCTGAGGCGGAGGCCGAGGGACTGCACATCGGCGATCTCGTCCGGCGTCGCGACCCACGGGCCGAGGGGGTTGAAGGTCTCGCAGCTCTTGCCCTTGTCCCACTGGCCGCCGCGTTCGAGCTGGAACTCGCGCTCGCTGACGTCGTGGGAGAGCACGTAGCCGCCGATGACGGCGGCGGCGTCGTCCGGCGAGGCGAGGTAGCGGGCCTCTCGGGCGATGACGATGCCGAGCTCCACTTCCCAGTCGGTCTTGACGGAGGTGCGGGGGATGCGCACGGCGTCGAAGGGGCCGACGATCGTCGACGGGTCCTTCATGAAGATGACGGGTTCCTCTGGGATGGCGGCGCCGGTCTCTTCGGCGTGGTCGCGGTAGTTGAGGCCGATGCAGACGATCTTCCCGGGGCGCGCGATGGGGGCCGCGAGATCGAGGCCCTCGAGCTCACGGCCGACGGTGCCGAGGGCGGCCGCTTCGAGTTCGCCGAGCTCGTCGTCGGAGCGGGCGAGGAGCGCGCCGTCGACCCGGTCGACGCCGGCGAGGTCGTAGACGTGGTCGCCGTCGACGATGCCTGGCACGACTCGGTTGCCGTCACGGCGCTGAACGAATCTCACTTGGGGTCCTCCTGGTGGTCGGTGGTGAAGCTTCTCGGGTCGATGAGCCTGTGGTCGGCGAGGTCGCGCCAGAGTTCGTCCGGCACGGCGACGGATGCGCGTCTGAGGTTGTCGTGCACCTGGGCCGCGTTCCGCATGCCGAGGGCGATGCCGGCGACGGCGGGGTGCTGCAGAGGGAACGCGAGTGCCGCATCCGGGAGCGTGACGCCGTGCCGCTCGCAGAGCTCGGCGATGCGGTGCACCCGCTCGAGCACCTCCGGCGGGGCCGGCAGGTAGTTGTAGACGGCGTCCGGTCCTGGGCGTGGGGTCGAGAGGAGGCCCGAGTTGTAGACGCCGACCGCGATGACGGAGGCGCCGGAGCGCCTGGCGGGTTCGAGGACGGCGTCGAGGCCTGGCTGCTCGAGGAGCGTGTAGCGGCCGGCGAGCATGGCGACGTCGATGAGGCGCTCGTCGAAGAGCTCGCCGAGCTGGTGGGTCTCGTTGGTGCCGACGCCGATGGCACCCACGACGCCTTCGTCGCGCAGCTCGCGGAGCGTCACGAGCGCTTCGCGAGCGGCGCCTTCGCTGAACGCGTCGGGGTCGTGCACGAAGACGATGTCGACGCGGTCGGTGCCGAGCCGTTCGAGGCTGCCCTCGAGGCTCTGGAGCACGCCGTCTCGGCTGAAGTCCCAGGCACGTGTGAGGTCGTCGGGCACGACGAACCCGTCATCGACGCCCGTCGGGTTCGGGTTGGGCACCAGCAGGCGGCCGACCTTCGTCGAGATGACGAGCTCTTCGCGCGGGTAGGCCGCGAGGGCCGCGCCGAGGCGCCGCTCCGAGAGCCCGAGCCCGTAGTGCGGTGCCGTGTCGAAGAAGCGGATGCCCGCTTCCCACGCCGCCGTGACTGCTCCTGCCGCTTCCTCGTCACCCGTCTCGCGGTAGAGGTTGCCGAGGGAGGCGGCGCCGAAGCCGATGCGGCTCACGCGCACGTCGGTCTCGCCGAGGCGTCGCCGTTCGAGGCCTCCGCCGTTTGCTCGCGAGTCGGCGGGGGCGGCTGCGGACTCCAGAGGTCCGACCCCGATCCCGGCAGAGCCGTCGGCGGCGCTCACGACGCCACCCCGCTCATTCCGTAGACACGCTCGGCGGTGCCGGCGTCGATCTGCCGCTGCTCGTCGGCGCTGAGGGCGGACGTGGCGGATCGATACGCGTCGATCCAGCCCCGGTAGCCACCACGCGTGAGGCGCACGAGCGGCCAGTCGGAGCCGAACATGAGGCGGGACGGTCCGAACAGCTCGAGCGCGGGGTCGATCGCGCGCTCGAGCGCCTCCTGCGACCAGTCGCCCCAGTCGTCCTCGATCGTGAGGCCGGAGACCTTGGCGGCGACGTTCGGCAGCGCCGCGAGCTGCCGCAGGCCCGCGTTCCAGGCGTCGAGCTGCCCCGTCGACAGGGGCGGCTTGCCGAGGTGGTCGAGCACGAAGCTCGTGTCAGGCACGCGCGCAGCGAGCCGGGCCGCCTGCTCGAGCTGCCACGGCCGGATCACGAGGTCGAACGCGAGCGACCGCGCGCCCAGCTCGGCGAGACCGTCGGCGACGTCGTCGCGCGAGAGCCAGCGCTCGTCCTCGTCGATGTGCACGGGGTGGCGGATGCCGACCAGCTTCGACGAGCCCGCGTGCCCGCTGAGCGCATCCAGCTGGATGCGCACGCCCGCAGCTCCGGCCCGCAGGTCAACCCAGCCCACGACTCCGGCGAGCTCCGGGGTGCGCTGAGCCTCGTCGAAGAGGTAGTCGTTCTCGATGAGGGCGCGGTCGGACTGCACGACCACGGCGCGCGAGATGCCCGCCTCGCGCAGCTGCTCCGACAGGTGGTCGCCCGAGAAGTCCCGGTCGATGGCCGACATCGAGTCAGGGTCGATCCAGGTCTGCGGCACAAGCGAGCGGTCCCAGAGGTGCACGTGCGTGTCGACGGGGATGCGCGCCGCGAGCTCGCGGACTCCGCCGCCGCCGGGACCCGCATCCACTGCGGAGAGCGTCTCGCCGTTCATCCCTTCGTGCCGCCCGCGGTCATCCCGGAGACGAGGAAGCGCTGCGAGAACAGGAAGATGATGACGATCGGCGCAACCGAGAGCAGCGTCGCGAGGGCCAGCGTCGGCAGCTCGATGACGATGCTCGTGGCCGTCGTGGGGTTGAACTGGGGCACGTTCGAGAGCAGGTTGGCGAGGCCGACCTGCACCGGCACGTTCTTGCCGCCGACCATGAGGAACGGCAGGAAGTAGTTGTTCCAGTTGCCCGTGAAGCTGAAGAACCCGACCAGGGCGATGACGGGCGCCGCGAGCGGCATCGCGACCTGCGCGAAGACCCGCAGCTCGCTCGCACCGTCGATGCGCGCCGCATCCAGCAGGTCACGCGAGACGGCCGTCGAGAAGTAGATGTAGGTCAGGTACACGCCGAAGGGGAAGAACGAGAAGGGCAGGATCACGGCGAGCGGCGACCCGATGAGCTTCACCGCGCTCAGCTCGAGGAAGATCGGCAGCACCAGTGCCGTGTTGGGGATGAGCATGACGATGAGCGTCACGAGCAGCAGCGCCTTGCGGCCAGGGAAGTTGCCGAGCGCGAGCGCGTAGCCGGCGGGAACGCTCACGATGAGCGTGATCACGAGCGCGCCGAACGAGTACAGGGCCGAGTTGCCGATCCACGTGAGGAAGATGCCGTTCTGGAAGCTGAAGAGCTGCTCCCAGTTCGCGGCCAGCTGCTCGAACGAGCCGAACGACATGGGGTTCTCGAGCAGCAGCGAACGCGCATCCTTGGTGCCCGCGAGCAGCAGCCACACGATGGGCAGCAGGAAGAACACGACGAACGAGGCGATGACGGCGCCGAGCACGATGCGCATGATCCACTCGCCCGGCGTCAGCTTGCGGGCGAGCGCCTTGGTGACGGGATGCGCCGTGTCCTGGTGCTCGACGTTCCTGGTGTGCACGGTGTCAGTCACGTTCGAACAGCTTTCCCTTGAGGATGAAGACCGTCGAGAGCGCGAGGGCGACGACGAGCAGCGTGATGGAGATGGCGGCCGAGCCGGAGAAGTCGCCCTGCTTGAACGCGTAGAGGTACGCGAGCTGGTTGAGCGAGTAGTCCTCTGGCACGACGCCGCGGCTGGCCTGCGAGAGCACTCGCGGCTCGACGAAGAGCTGCGTTCCCGCGGCGAGCGACATGATGCCCATGTAGGAGATCCACTTGGTCATCATGGGCAGCTGGATGTAGAGGGCGACCTGGAGCGGGTTGGCTCCGTCGACCCTGGCGGCTTCGATGACCTCGTTGCTGATGTTGTTGAGGGCGCCGTACATGATGACGATCCAGCTGCCAGCGCCGGTCCAGAACGCGATGACCGTGAAGACGATGGGCAGGTTGTCGATGGAGACGGTGCGGATGAGCGAGTCGTAGCCCATCGCGCGCAGCAGGCCGGCGACGGGGCTGACGGTCGGGTCGAGCAGGAACAGCCAGAGCATGACGCTCGACGCTCCTGCGATGGCTCCTGGGATGTAGTACAGGAAGCGGATGCTCACGCTCAGCCACTTGGCGCGGATCGAGTGCACGATGATCGCCAGGAACGTCACGAGGATGATGAGGCTGATGAGCCAGAACACGATGTAGAGCGTGACGTGGCCGACGGCGGGCAGGAATCGGTAGTCGCCGAAGACCCGCACGAAGTTGTCGATTCCGACGAAGACGCCGTCCTTGGTGATGGACAGGAAGACCGCGTAGAGGGTCGGGATGATCCCGAAGGCGAGGAGGAGCAGGACGTAGCCGCTGATGAAGACGTAGCCGAAGCGGGTCTCGTTCGCGAGCGGGTTGGCGGCGCGCTTGCGCTTCGCCGTGCGTGGTTTCTTCGGCCCCGCCGGGTCGGCGTCGCTCAGGAGAGCGGCGCCGACCGCGGGTGCAGCCTGGGTGGAGGTCATTCGGCGGCCGTGTACCCGTTCACCTGTGCTTCGTTGAGCACTTCGGTCTGCCAGTCCGGGAGGACCGACTCGATGGTCTTGCCGTCTGCGATCGCCGGCATGACGGTGGTCGCCCAGGCGGTCTCCGGACTGAATCGCGCGGATGCCCAGCCGCTCCAGATGCTGCCGCCGGCGTCGATCATCTGCTGCTCGAAGCCGTCGATGAAGTAGTTGGTCTCGGCGAGCTTGCCGAGCCATCCCTCCGCGGCGGAGGAGTAGGCGGGGTATCCGCTCGAGAGCTCGACCTGGAACTCGGGGGCGCTCACCGCGAACTCGAGGAACGTCTTGACCGATTCGAGGTTCTGCGTGTGGCTCGAGGCGTACCAGATGCCGCCGCCGACGTTGCCGGTGGCGATCTCCTCGCCCTCCCAGGCGAGGGGAGCTGCCACGCCCAGCTGACCTTCCGGGACCTGAAGGGCGCTCTGGAAAACGGCGCCCGTGTACCAGACCGGCCCGGGCATGACGACGACCTTGTCGGCGTACTTGGACGTGAACTCGGCGCTGAAGACGCTGTCCTGAACGATCGTGCCGTTGGCGATCATCTTGTCGAGGATCTTGCTGATCTCGACGGAGTTCGAGGCCTCCATGTCGGCGACGAAGGTGTCGCCTTCGGTCTGGAAGACGGGTGACTGCGTGCCCTGGTAGTAGACGTAGGGCATGAAGGCGTCGCCGACGCTGCCGAGGATGTAGCCGGGGTGCTCTGCCGCGAGCTTGTCGCCGAGCTCTCCGTACTCCTCCCACGTGGTGGGCACCTCGTAGCCGAACTGGTCGAGCAGCGGCTGGTTGTAGTAGGTGACGACCTGCGCGAGGTCGTTGCGGAGCCCGTAGACGGTGTCATCGATCGTGGAGGGGTCGAGGGCGCCTGCGGAGAAGCCGTCGAGGAACTCCTGGTCGAAGAAGCCCTGGTTGAGGGGAGCCGCGAAGCCCTGCCCGCCACCCGGCGCGGGCTGCGAGGCCCACGAGGCATCGTTCTGCTGGGTGGAGAACACCACGTCGGGCCAGCCCTCGCCGGCCTGGTCCATGAGGGCGATGCGGGTTTGGAAGGTGCCGCTGCCGCCGGCGTTGCCGTCGTAGACCTCGTACTCGATCGGGACGTCGGGGTTGGCTTCCTTGAAGGCGGCGATGGCCGGCTCGCGGGCCGCGTCGACCCAGACCATGATGGGACTGTCAGCGACCTGCTCTGCAGTCGCGAAGCCGTACTCGCTGTTGACTTCGCCGCCGGCTCCCCCGGAGCATCCGGCGAGCAGGAGAGCTGAGGCAGCAGCTGCCGCGATGGTGGCGATGCGCCTGCTGCGGCGCTTCTGGGACGAATCTTGCAACATTGTGCGTCCTTTTCTGGTCGACGTCGTTGACGACTGCTGCCCGCAGGTCGGGGCTGATGCGATTACATCATACGTCTGACGTTAGAGCAAGGGATCCTGGTAGCGCTGCCAACAATTGGTACTATGTATCACCTATTGAAGACTCGACCGGGAGAGCAACGATGCTGTCAGCACATTACGTCGGCCAGAAGACCATCGAGATCCGCACGAGCACGAGCGTGCCACCCGGCGAGGGAGAAGTGCAGATCGCCGTGGCCTACGTCGGGATCTGCGGAACCGACCTCCACATTCTGCACGGCGCGATGGATCAGCGCATCACCCACAGCGGCATCATCGGCCACGAGATGAGCGGCACGATCGCCGCCGTCGGGCCCGGCGTCGATGGCTGGGCCGACGGCGATGCCGTGACCGTCATGCCGCTCGCCTGGGACGGCACGTGCCCCGCCTGCCTCGCGGGCCACAGCCACATCTGCCAGAACCTCGACTTCATCGGCATCGACTCGACGGGCGCACTGCAGGAGTACTGGAACGTGCCGGCATCCACCCTCGTCAGGCTGCCCAAGGGCATGTCGCTTGCGCACGCTGCGCTCGTCGAGCCCGTCGCCGTCGCCGCCCATGACGTCCGGCGCTCTGGTCTCACGGCGGGCGACAAGGCCCTCATCATCGGCGGGGGCCCCATCGGTGTGCTCATCGCCACCGTCGCACGCGAGGCGGGAGCGGAGGTCCGGCTCTTCGAACTCGACCCCCAGCGTCGGGCTGCCGCGGAGGCGCTCGGCATCGAGGTCGCGGACCCGAGAACCCCCGACGCCGCCGACGCCATCGAGACCTGGACCGGCGGGGCCGGCGCCGACGTGGTGTTCGAGGTCTCCGGATCCGCGGCGGCAGTGCTGACCGCGACGAGCTTCGTGAAGGTGCGGGGCACGCTCGTGATCGTCGCCATCCACCCGCAGCCGCGCCCCATCGACCTGCACCGCGTGTTCTGGCGCGAGCTCACCATCGTCGGGGCGCGAGTCTACGAGCGCGAGGACTTCGAGCGGGCCGCGTCGCTGCTCGCACGCGGCGTCATCCCCGCCGACGCGCTCATCACCGAGACGGTACCCCTGGGCGAGACGGCGAACGCCTTCGCGACGCTCGAGAACGGCCGGGCCATGAAGGTGCTCGTCGACGTTCGCGCCCCGTCGCTCTCGCGCTCCGGCGGCCCCACCTGCGCCGAACGCCCCGGACCAGCGGCAGGATGATCGGCTGGCCGAGCAGGATCCCGAGGAGCACGAGCCCCATCCCGATGGCCTGCTGACCCTCAAGCACCTCGCCCGCCAGGAGCGTTCCGAGCACGACCCCCGTCACGGGATTGAGGAGGCCGATGAGCCCCGTCGTGCCCGCCGGCAGGTTCTTGAGCCCGCCGAACCAGGCGAGGTAGGCGAGTGTCGTCGAGAAGAGTCCGACGTACGCGAGCGCGGCGATGGCTGGTCCGTCGTAGCTGGGGATGAGCCCTTCGACAAGCAGCGCGACGGGCAGCAGCACGAGGCCGCCACCCACCAGCTGCCAGGCGGTCAGGGGCAGGAGGCTGACGTCGCTCCCCCACCGCTTGACGAGCACGAAGCCGAATGAGGCGAGCGCCATTGCCGCGACGGATGCGAGCACACCCCGCCAGTCGATGGCGGTCGACCCGGCCGCGAGCATGAGCACGACCCCGAGGAGCCCGACCGCGGCGCCGGCGACGGGGAGCGCTCGCAGCCGTTCGCCGAGCATCGACGCGGCGAACAGCATCATCACGATGGGCGAGACCGCCATGATCATCGAGGCGATGCTCGACGGCAGCAACTGGGAGGCGACGTACACGAGCGCGAAGAACGCGCTCATGTTGATCGTGCCGAGCACCAGCGCGCGCCACCACCATGCCCCTTCGGGCAGCTTCCTGCCGACGAGCAGGAGCACCAGCCCCGCTGGGAGCGCACGGAGCACGGCGCCCCAGAGCGGCGAGTCGGCGGGCAGGAACGCCCCGATCACGGTGTAGTTGCTCCCCCAGGCGATCGGTGCGATCGCGGTGATGAGCATCCAGCGCCATTTAGCTTCCATGGAAGACACTCTAGCTTCCACGGAAGGTATGCTGGCAACATGCGAGCACCCGACGACCGCGTCACCCAGATCCTGGCCGAGTGGGAGCGCGAGCGCCCCGACCTCGACGCCTCCCCCATGGGCGTCATCGGCCGCATCCACCGCATCGGCATCCACCTCACGGAAGAGCTCACACGCGCCTACCGCGAGTACGGACTCGGCGAAGGCGACTTCGACGTGCTCGCGACCCTGCGACGAGCCGGCGCCCCCTTCGAGCGCACCCCGAGCGAGCTCGCCGCGTCGACCATGGTCACGACAGGCGCCATGACGAAGCGCGTCGACCGGCTCGAAGGGGCGGGCCTCGTCACGAGAAGGGTGAGCGATGCGGATGGCCGGGGCCGGGTCGTGCAGCTCACCGAGCGCGGGCTCGAGCTCATCGACGCGGCCTACACACGACACCTCGAGAACGAGGAGCGGCTCCTCGGGGACGTGAGCGCAGACGACCGGGCGGCCCTCGCCCGCATCCTCGGCACCTGGCTCGCCGAGGTCGAGAACCGCGACGCCGCCGGAGCGCGCCGCCCTGGCAGCTGACACCCCCTCCACCGCCGCCACGCAGCGACGGCCGGGGCGCGACCTACACTGACGACATGCTCGATCCGCACCGCCCGGACCGCCACCCCCTCGACGACGAGGGCGTCGACGGCATCGCCGCGCGCCTCTCCCGGATGGTCCGCGTGCGCACCGTCGAAGACGCCGACGCCGACGCAACCGACACCCTCGCCCCGTTCGCGGAGTTCCTCGCGCTCCTGCAGGAGCTGTACCCGCTCGCGAACGCCCAACTCGAGCGCGAGCTCGTGACCGAACGGGGCGTGCTCTACCGCTGGCCGGGCAGCGCGAGCCCCGGCGGCGACGGCAGCAGCAGCGACTTCGACGCGACGGCATCCGGCCCGCTTGTCCTCATGGCGCACTTCGACGTCGTCCCCGCCTTCGAAGCCGAGGGCTGGACGCATCCGCCTTTCGACGGCGTCATCGCCGACGGCTCCGTCTGGGGCCGCGGAACGCTCGACGACAAGGGGCCGCTCTGCGTCATCATGGAGGCCGTCGAGGCGCTGCTCGCAGAGGGCCACACGCCCCCGCGCGACGTGTACCTCTGGTTCGGCGGCGACGAGGAGACGCACTCCGGCGCCGCCACCGCGGCCGCCGCGCTCTTTCGCGAGCGCCGCCTGACACCGTGGCTCGTGCTCGACGAGGGCGGTGCCGTGGTGGATGCTCCCCTGCCGTTCATCGACGTGCCAGCCGCCATGATCGGGGTCGGCGAGAAGGGCTCGGTCAACGTCATCCTCGAGGCGAGCGGCGACGCGGGGCACGCCTCAGCACCCTCCGGGCTGACACCGACGGCGCGCCTCGCGAGGGCGGTGTCTCGCGTCGAGCGACGCCCGTTCCCCGCCCGCCTGAACCCGGTGGCCCGTGAGATGTTCGCGACGTTCACGCCGCACGCGCACGGCTCCGGCAAGGTCATCCTCGAGACCCTCACCAGGGCACCCCAGCTCGCAGCGCACGCACTCGCCCGCCTCGGCGGTGACGCCGCCGCGCTCGTCCGGACGACCCTCGCGACGACACGCCTCAGCGGCGGCACCGCCGACAACGTGCTCCCCGCGAGCGCCAGCGCCACCCTCAACTGCCGCATCGCGCCCGGGGAGAGCGTCGCCAGCACCGTACGGCACGTGCGACGCGCCATCCGGGACCGCGAGGTGCGCATCCGCACCACCGACCCGAACGAGCCCACCACGATCGCGCCGACCGACAACCCGCAGTTCCGCCTCCTGCAGGACGCAGCGCGAGCCGCGTACCCGGAGGCCATCGCGGCCCCGTACATCACGCTCGCCGCGACCGACGCGAAGCACTTCCAGCGCTTCGCGCCCGCCACCTACCGTTTCGCGCCGCTCGCCATGGACGCCGCGCAGCGGGCCGCCATCCACGGGGTCGACGAGCGCGTCTCGATCGCGAGCCTCCACGCCGGCGTGAAGTTCCACACGACACTGCTGCGCTCCCTCTGACATCCCGACACCGAGAGTCCCTCGAGGAAAGGCACCACCGTGCACCGTCTCCGCTCCACCGGCTTCGCCTCCATCGCCGGCATCGTCGGGTTCCTGGCCTTCGTGGAGTTCACGAGCGGGATCCTGCAGGGCTACTACACCCCGCTGCTCACCGACATCGCGCGCCACCTCGGCATCCACGACGCCGACGTCAACTGGCTCGAGGGCGCGCAGCTCATGCTGTCGGCACTCGTCGTGCCGGTGCTCGCGAAGCTCGGCGACATGATCGGCCAGCGAAAGGTGCTGCTCGCCTCGACCGCGGTGACGGCACTCGCCTCGTTCGGCCTGGTCTTCGCGCAGGAGTTCTGGATGTTCCTCGTCGCCTGGGCGCTGCAGGGCTTCTACGTCATCTGGCTGCCCCTCGAGATCGCACTCATCTGGTCGCGGACCCGCGAGCGCCCCAACTCCGCCAGACTCACCCGAACCTCCGCCGGCGTGCTCGTCGCCGCCCTGCAGCTCGGTGCCATCGCGGGCGCGCTCAGCGCCGGAGCGCTCGCCGAGTCGCTGCCGGTGCAGGTTCTCCTGCTGATCCCAGCGATCGCCGTCGCCCTCTGCTTCTTCGTGATCCTCTTCGGCGTCAAGGAATCGCCCAGCCCGGTCGGCGGCAAGCTCGACTACCCGGGCCTCCTGCTCCTCAGCTTCGCCCTCCTCTCGTTCACGGGCGGCCTCAGCCTGCTCCGCGTCACCGGCCCCGGCGACCTCTCCTCGTGGCTCGTCGTCCTGCTCGGCCTCGCCGGGCTCGCGCTCTTCGCGCGCGTCGAGCTCGGACGCCCAGACCCCCTCATCGACGTGCGCCTGTTCCGGTCGTCGGCGCTCTGGCCCGTGTTCCTCACAGCGGGGCTCTTCGGCGTGAGCGTGCTCGGCGCGCAGGCACCCCTCTCGACGTTCGCACGCACCGACCCGAGCGTGTACGGCTACGGGCTCGGCGCATCCGCCGGCCAGACGTCGATCCTCATCGGCTCCTACGTGCTCTCGATGGTCGTGGGGGCGCTGCTCTACTCGCAGGTCACGAAGCTGCTCGCACCCCGCGTCGCACTCATCGGCGCGAGCGGTCTCGTCGCGACGGGCTACCTCCTGTTCCTGCCGTTCCACGACGGCTACCTGCAGGCGGTCACCAACATGGTCATCGCCGGCATCGGCTCGGGGGCGCTTGTCGCCGCGCTGCCATCGGCCGCCGCGGCGGCCGCACCCGCGACGCAGACGGGCGTCGCGACGGGCCTCACCAACTCGGTGAAGACGCTGGGCGGCGCGATGGCGTCGTGCGTGTTCGGCATCGCCCTGCTCGGCACGCTCGCGAATGCGCCAGCCGCCGAGGGGACGGCCGGTTCGCTCGCCGGGTACTTCACGGTGTGGACGGTGTGCGGGCTCACGGCCGTCGCCGCCGCGATCGCCCTCTGCTTCGTGCCGAAGGCCGCGTTCCAGGATGCGCCGGAGCGCGCCGACCGGCCTCCCGTCGTCGCGTAGCGCCCCGGCCGCGGGCTCGCGCCGCGGATCCACGCCCACGCCGCGACCCCACCC
>NZ_PSTU01000007.1:0-29621 GCF_002931215.1 Pseudoclavibacter sp. Z016 | reverse complement strand
ACGCCCCACCGCCGCATCCGCCGCAGATGGGTCGCTTTCACCCCGTATCGAGCGCTGATACGGGGTGGAAGCGACCCATCTGCGGCGGATGCGGCGGGGCGGGGTGCGGCAGGGCGGGGCGGGTTGGGATGCGGGATCCCGCGGGACAGCTAGTCCTTCAGCACCTCGATCGACTGCGTGTCGCGGTCGTTGCCGATCTGGATCGTCTCGCCGCGGAAGAACCCGGGGCTGCGGAAGTACTGCACGACCATGATGACCACGCCGAGCAGCAGCACTCCGATGCCGAGCACGAACACGAGACCGATGCCGTCCTGGGCGATGCCGTCGGCGTCGTAGCTCGTCGCGAAGACCGCCGAGCCTGAGCCGAACGACGGCGACAGCGACGCGACGGCCGTCTCGTAGAAGAAGTACAGCAGCACGATGCCGCCGAGCAGCGGGAACAGGAACCGGAAGAAGAAGTTCCTGGCCGAGCTGAACAGGCTGTGCCTGAAGTACCAGACGCAGGCGAGCCCCGTGACGCCGTAGTAGAAGCAGATCATGAGGCCGAGGGCCGCGATCGTGTCCCACAGCGCGTTCTCGGAGAGCAGCCTCATGACGACGTAGAACACGACAGCGGCGATGGCCGAGGCCAGGGTCGCGACCGACGGCGACTTGAAGCGCGGGCTGACGTCCGCGAAGCGCTTCGGCAGGGCGCCGTAGTGCCCCATGGCGAGGATCGTGCGCGATGGGGAGACCATCGTCGACTGCAGCGAGGCCGCCGACGACGACAGGATGGCGATCGACATCAGCAGCGCGAACGGCCCCATGACCGGCCCCGCGAGCGCCGCGAAGATGCTCTCCTGGTTGTCCGGGTTGCCGGCTCCGAGGCCCTCGGTGCCGATGCCCGCGAAGACGAGCACGGCGAGGGTCGTGAGCAGGTAGATCACCATGATGATGATGATCGTGAGCATGGCGGCACGGCCCGGTGTCTTCTTCGGGTCCTTCGCCTCCTCGTTCATCGTGATGACCGTGTCCCAGCCCCAGAAGAGGAAGATCGACAGCGAGACGCCGGCGGCGACGACGGCCATGTCGCCCAGCTCGAACGGGTTGAACCAGGACAGCTCGATGGGGGTCGGGTCGAAGGCCGTGTTGTTGCTCAGGTGCATGAAGGCGGCGACGATGAACCAGGCCAGCGCGATGAGCTGGAACGCGACGAGCCCGACCTGGATCTTCTCGGTCGCCTCGACGCCCCGGTACGAGATCCACGCGGCGAGCGCCGTGAAGAGGATCGTGACGGGGATGTTGATCCACAGCACCGTCGTGAGGTCGGCGAGCTCCGGATTCTGGAACACCTGCGCGAGCAGGATGAACAGGAAGTCCACGGCAACGGCCGCGAGATTCGAGAGGACGAGGACGGTCGCGGCGATGAGCCCCCATCCGCCCATCCAGCCGATCCAGGGCCCGAACGCGCGGGACGCCCACGTGAAGGTGGTGCCGGAGTCCGGCATCGCCGAGTTCAGCTCGCGGTAGCCGAAGACGACGAGCACCATCGGGATGAAGCCGATGAAGAGGATCGCCGGCGTCTGCAGGCCGACCTGCGAGATGGTCGGGCCGAGACCCGAGGTCAGCGTGTACGCCGGGGCGATGCACGAGATGCCGATGATGGTCGCGCCGATGACGCCGACCTTGCCTGCGGAGAGGCCCTTGGAGCTGAGCCCTCCCCGCTCCGTGCTGTCTTCTGTCCTGGTCATTGCCCTGTTCCTGTCGCTGGGGATTCGGGAGCGGACTTGGGCGCCTCGGCAGGCTGCGCGGCGCGCGGCACGACGATGATCGGCACGGTCAGCACGCGCAGCAGGCGCTGCGCGCGGGCGCCGAGGAAGATGCGCCCTCCCTGGGCGAGGCGGCTGGAGCCGACGAAGGCGACATCGCCCGGCTTCCAGTCGGCCCGCTCGAGTGCGGCCTCGAGGCTCTCGCCCTCGACCGTCTCGACGGTGGCCTTGCCCGACTCCAGCAGGGCCTCCGCACGGCCGGCGAGCACTGCCCCGCCGAACTCGCGCACGAACTCGTCGACCTCCTGCACCTGGCTGGGCGGTACCCGGTCGAGCTGCACGAGCGAGAGCAGGCGCAGCTGCACGTCGCGCTGCAGCGCGCTCTCGACGGAGGTGCCGATGAGCGCGGCGGCCCCCGAGCGGGTGCCGAACAGCGTGGTGATGCGGGTGACGGGCCCCTCTTCGGCGAACCCAGCCGGCGCGAGCGCAACGGGCAGCGGCGAGGCGTGCAGCAGCGAGGATGCGACCGTCCCGATGGTGAACTGCCGCAGCAGCGCCGTGGTGGCGGCGCCGATGACCAGCGCGGAAGCGCCGAACTCCGCCGCGATGTCCATGAGCCCCTGGGCCTCGCCCGTGGCGCTGCGGACGACTCCGCGCGCCGCGATGCCCTCCGGCACCTGGGCGAGCGCTTCGCTCATCCACGTGTCGATCTGCTTGCCGATGATGCTGTCGGCATCGTCGAGCGGCAGCGGATGCGTGCCGCTGTACGGCGACGTCTCCGGCGTGATCATCGCGACGATGATCTCCGTGTCGGTGCCCTTCGCGAGGAAGGAGGCGAGGGCGAGGGCGTCATGCCCTCGATCGCTCGCGATGTAGCCCACTACGAAACGCTGCGCCATGCTGCCTCTCCAATTCTTGGGGTGTCGTCCGATTTCGGGATGCCGTGGGCGCTCAGGACTGGAGGATGCGCTTCGCCGTAGCTTCGCCCATCCGCACCGCGCCGTCAACGTGCTGGTAGCCCTCTGCCGCGAGGTCGGAGCTCGACCAGAAGATCGGGCCGACCGGGTCGTGCTGGATGGCGCCCCAGCGGTGGAGTCCGCCGAGGTCGTAGCTCGTGGCGTACGCGCCGCGGGTCCACTCCTCTGCGCCGAAGTCGGAGAGGTAGAAGACCTCGGGGTCGAGGGCCTTCGGCCCGAGGAACTCGGCGACGGAGCCGAGGACGGCGGCCTTGCGCTCCTCGTCGCCCAGCGCCCACATGGCCTCCGCCGCCTCATCGGTGATGAAGCCGACGAGGGTGCCTCGCTCGTCTTCGTGGTTGGTGTTGTCGTAGACCTCCTGCACGATGTGGCCGGCGCCGAACGCGGTGCCGCTGAGGCCTTCTTCACGCCAGAACGGGGTGGCGTAGGTGGCGTGCACCTTGATGACGAGGCCCATGGAGATGTGCTGGTGCACGATCATCTGCTGGCGCGGCAGGGCGGGGACGAAGGAGACGCGCGAGTAGAGGTTGGGCGGCACGGCCATGATGGCGTGCTGCGCCTTGACGGTGATGTGGTCGGCGACCGCGGTGACGGAGGCCGCATTGCCTGCTCCGTTGTCCTCCCAGTGGAGGAAGCGCACTGGGTTGTTCAGGAACACGTCGTCGCCGAGCTCCTGCGCCATCTGCTGGCTGACCGACTGCATGCCGCCGATGACGCGCTTGTCGAGGATGAAGCTCTCGTCGACGAGGTTCGAGAACGAACCGGCGGATGCGGCCATGAGCACTGCCTGCAGCGCCGAGAACGCGAAGGACGGCTTGGTGAGCATGCCGCCGGCGACGAACAGCCCGATGTTGTTGCAGGCCTCCTCGTCGGTGGACTGCTGGCGCAGCCAGTGGTGGAAGGAGATGGTGTCGAGCTCGCGCGCCTTGGCGTGCGCCCACGGCTCGACGGGGCCGATCTCGGCGGCGAGGCCGTCGAGGAGCTCGATCATGCGGTCCATCTCGGCGGCGGTGTGCTCGCTGACGGGGAACGTGTCGCCCTCGTAGACGGTGCGCTCGCCCTTGGGGCTGATGTAGACCGACTTGCCCTCGCGGTAGCGCGAGAAGGTGCCCTTGCCGAGCTCTTCGAGGAGGGCGAGGAGCGCCGTCTGGTCTGGCGAGACCCACTGGCCGCCGATCTCGAAGAACTGGCCGTCGATGATGTTGCTCCAGGTGCGTCCGCCGACGCGGTCGCGCGCCTCGAGGACGGCGACGGTCTTGCCTGCCTGGGTGAGGCGGCGGGCCGCTGTGAGGCCGGAGGGGCCCGCTCCGATGATGACGACGTCGCGTTCGATGGTCTGCATTTCCGCTCTTTCCGTTGTGACAGCTCCAAGCGCCCTGGCTTCGCCGTCGAAGTGAGTGTGGTTGGCGGCCGGCTTCCTGGCGCCGCCTTCCAAATAAACAGGATTAATTTACGTTAGTCGAGACGGGCCCCTCGGACAAGCCGCATTTCCGAGGAGCTAGGGTCGAACGACGGGAGGGCCAGTGAGCACCAGCGAGCATGTGGAGTCTGACGGACAGCGGCGTGCTGGGCGACCCCGCACGCGCATCCTCACGCAGAAGCGCATCACCGACGCCGCCATGCGCGTCGCGACCCACGAGGGGTACGACGCCCTGACGATGGCGAAGCTCGCCAAGGCGCTCGGCGTCACCCCCGCGGCCCTCTACAACCACGCGCACTCGAAGCGGCAGATCCTGCGCTGGATCGAGGATCGCCTCATGGCCGCCGTCGACGCCTCGGCGTTCGAGACCGAGCCGTGGGACGCGGCCCTCGCGAGCTGGGCGCGCAGCTACCGCCTCGTCATGAAGGAGCACGACTCGCTCGTGGAGGCGATCGCGAAGATGCCCGTCGCCGGCGCGACCGACACGCTCGCGATGTACGAGGGGGTCGCCTCAGGCCTCAGACGGGCCGGCTGGCCGGACGCCAACATCATGCCGGCGATCGTGGCGATCGAGTCGTTCGTCTACGGCTCCGCGTACGACCTCAACGCGCCCCTCGATATCTTCGAGCTCGGCGATCAGGCGGATGCGGCACCCACGCTCGCGGCCTCCGTCGCGGCCCACACACCGCTGGGGCTGCGCGAGCAGGCCTTCGAGCGCGGGCTCGACGCGCTCATCCGCGGACTCGGGGCGGCAGCGGGAGTCTGACTCCGGAGACCGACGCAGCGCCGCGGTCACCGCCGAGACCGTGAAGTGCTGACTGCACGCCATCGAGGGGACCTCGGTTTTACACGAGCGTTACATTGCAGAAACCTCCCGCGAAGCGTGAAGTCATAACTTCAACGCATGACCGATCAACTGGCACAGACTGGCGCATCCGGCAGCACCCGCGGCCTGGGCGCCGAAGGCGCGGCGCCCGACAACCTCGTCGAGGCGGCGGGCCACCCCGTCGAGGCGGCGGGCCACCCCGTCGGCGACGGCAACATGAAGCCCGGCTACGACCCGCGGCTCGCGAACGAGGACCTCGCTCCCCTGCGCAAGCAGCGCTGGGGCTCCTACAACATCTTCGCCTTCTGGATGTCCGACGTGCACAGCGTCGGCGGCTACGTCACGGCCGGCAGCCTCTTCGCGCTCGGCATCGCCAGCTGGCAGGTGCTCGTCGCCCTCATCGTCGGCATCCTCATCGTGCAGTTCTTCACGAACCTCGTCGCCAAGTCGAGCCAGAAGACAGGCGTGCCCTACCCCGTCGTGAACCGCGCGATCTTCGGCGTCAAGGGCGCCAACATCCCGGCGATCATCCGCGGCCTCATCGCCATCGCCTGGTACGGCGTGCAGACGTTCCTCGCCGCCGAGTCGCTCAACATCGTGTTCCTCAAGTTCATCCCCGCCAGCGAGGTGCTGCGCACCGACTACTCGTTCCTCGGCCTGTCGGCGCTCGGCTGGATCTCCTACGCGATCCTCTGGTTCGCGCAGGCAGCGCTGTTCTGGGGCGGGATGGAGTCCATCCGCCGCTTCATCGACTGGGCGGGGCCAGCGGTGTACGTCGTCATGATCGTGCTCGCCATCTACCTCGTCAGCCAGGCGGGCTGGGAGAACATCGACTTCAACCTCTCCGCGGGTGAGCCGCTCGACTTCTGGGCCTCCATCCCGGTCATGTTCACGGCCATCGCGATCGTCGTCTCCTACTTCTCCGGCCCCATGCTCAACTTCGGCGACTTCTCGAGGTACGCGAAGAGCTACAAGGCCGTGAAGCGGGGCAACTTCCTCGGGCTCCCGCTCAACTTCCTGTTCTTCTCCATCCTCACGGTGCTCACCGCGAGCGCCACCGTGCCCGTCTTCGGCGAGCTCATCACGGACCCGATCCACACGGTCGAGCGCATCGACACGCACTTCGCGATCCTCCTCGGCGGCCTCACGTTCGTGACGGCGACGGTCGGCATCAACATCGTGGCGAACTTCATCGCGCCGGCGTTCGACTTCTCGAACGTCGCCCCGCACAGGATCAGCTGGCGGATGGGCGGCATGATCGCCGCCGTCGGCTCCGTGCTGCTCACCCCGTGGAACTGGTACAACAACGACGCCGCGATCCAGAACACGCTCGGCGTGCTCGGTGCGCTCATCGGACCGCTCTTCGGCATCCTCATCGCCGGCTACTACGTGATCGGCAGGCAGCGCATCAAGGTCGACGAGATGTTCACGATGAGCGAGACGGGCGCCTACTGGTACCGCAAGGGGTTCAACCCGAACGCGGTGTGGGCCATGGTGCTCGCCGGCGCCCCGACGGTCGCGATCGCGGTGCTGACCCGGCCGCTCGCCGAGGCGGGCGTCCTGGACCTGAGCTACCTCGCCGACTTCAGCTGGTTCATCGGCTGCGGGCTCGGATTCGCGCTGTTCGTCCTGTTCGAGCGCCGCCAGCCGCTCATGCCGACGTTCGAGGGCGAGACCGCCGGCATCTCCGACGGATCGATCGAGGAGGACTGACCCAGCATGCGCATCACACTCGTCAACCCGAACACCTCCGTCGCCATGACGCAGAAGGTCGCGGCAGCTGCCAGAGCCGTGGCCGGCCCCGGCGTCGAGATCGTCGCCGTGTGCCCGGCCCCCGGTGAGGGCCCGGAGGCCATCGAGAGCCACTTCGACGAGGTGCGGGCGGCCTCCGTCGTCGTCGAGCTCGTCGAGCGCGATCTCGCGGACGGCGGCAGCGACGGCTACGTCATCGCCTGCTTCGGCGACCCGGGGCTCGACGCGGCACGCGAGCTCGTCGACGTGCCCGTCATCGGCATCGCCGAGGCGGCCATGCACGTCGCGGCGCTCACGGGGCGCACGTTCGGCATCGTCACGACCCTCTCCCGCACGCTCGGCCGCGCCGACGACCTCGTGCAGCGGTACGGGTTCGAGCGGGCGTGCGTTGCGGCGTACGGCACCGGCATCCCCGTCCTCGCACTCGAGGAGACCGGCTCGGCGGCGTTCGAGGACATCGCCGCGTGGTGCGAGCGAGTCGTCCGGGAGGACGGCGCCGACGCGGTGGTGCTCGGATGCGCGGGCATGGCCGACCTGTGCGCTCGCCTCTCCGAGCGGGTCGGCGTGCCGGTCGTCGACGGCGTCGCCGCGTCGGTCGGGCTCGTCGCTGCGATGTCGCGCATGGGCGTCGGCACGAGCAAGCGGGACGAGTACGCACGCCCCACCCGGGCGCAGGCCGCGCCGCAGGGGCAGCTGCGGGTTCCAGCGGCGGCGATCGCATGAGGATCTCCGCGCGACGCGTCTTCCTCGGCGGCGGATTCTCGCCGGCGACGGTGTCCGTCAGCGACGGCACCATCGCCGCCATCGCCCCGTTCGACGACGACGCCGACATCGTCCTGCCGGACACCCAGGTGCTCCTGCCGGGGCTCGTGGACACGCACGTGCACCTCAACGAGCCGGGCCGCACGCACTGGGAGGGCTTCGCGACGGGCACGGCTGCCGCCGCCGCTGGCGGGGTCACGACGGTCGTCGACATGCCGCTCAACTCGCTGCCCGTCACGACGAGCGTCGAGGCGCTCGACGCGAAGCGCGCGGCAACCTCCGGCCAGCTGGCCGTCGACCTCGCCTACTGGGGCGGCGTCGTCCCGCAGAACCTCGGCTCCCTGCGTCCGCTGCTCGCGGCGGGCGCGGTCGGCGTCAAGTGCTTCCTCGCGCCGAGCGGCATCGACGAGTTCGATCACCTCTCGTTCCCCGAGCTCGAGCAGGCGCTCGAGGAGCTCGCCGAGGTCGATGGGCTCCTGATCGCGCACGCCGAGCTCGAAGCGCACCTGAGCGAGGCATCCGGCCCCGTCTTCTCCGACTTCGTCGCGTCGAGGCCGCCGGTCGCGGAGGTCGAGGCGATCCGGGCCGTCATCGCCGCGGCGAGGCGCACCGGCGCCAGGGCGCACATCGTGCACGTGTCGGCGGCGGAGGCCCTCGACCTGGTCCGCGAGGCGAAGGCCGACGGCGTGCGCATCACGATCGAGACCTGCCCGCACTACCTGAGCCTTCGGGCCGAGGAGGTGCCGGACGGCGACGGGCGCTTCAAGTGCTGCCCACCTATCCGCGACACCGCGAACCAGGACGCGCTCTGGGCCGGCGTGCTCGACGGCACGATCGACGCGATCGTCAGCGACCACTCCCCAGCGACGCTCGAGCTCAAGGCGGGGCCCGACCTCGGCACCGCGTGGGGTGGCATCGCCGGGGTGCAGACCGGGCTCACCGCGGTCTGGACCGAGGCCAGGCGGCGCGGCATCCCGCTGGAGGCGATCCTGCCCCTCTTCACCACGGGACCTGCCGCGCTCGTGCGCCTCGAGGACCGTGGCCTCATCACGGTCGGCGCCCCGGCCCACTTCGCGGTCTTCGAGCCAGACCTCGAGCACACGCTGGAGGAGAATACCCTCGAGTACCGCACCAAGATCAGTCCGTGGCACGGGGCGCGGATGCACGGGCTCGTCGACTCGACCTACCTGCACGGAGAGCTGATCTACACGCGGGCAGCCGGGCTCACGTCCCGCCTGGGCCGCGAGGTGCTCGCGGCGGCGAACCCCGCACGACTGGACCTCGACGAGGAGCAGGCAGCATGACCACGATTCCCACCGCAGCTCCCGCGGCTCCCGCGGCGAACCGCTACGGCGTCGGCGCGGCCACGCCGGCATTCGCCCCGCTCCCCATCCTGCAGCCGGGCACACGCCTGCCTGAGGGCGCGAGCTACCTGCCATCTGGAGCATCGACCTCGATCTGGGGCAGGCTCCCGAGCGCGCGCGACACCCCCGTGCTGACCGTGCGGCCCGGGGCGAGCGTCGTCATCGACACCGTCAGCCACGAGGGCCTGCTGCCCGACCAGGGACAGCACCCCGCCGCGTTCTTCGCGGCGCACGGCGTGCATCCGGATGCGGTGCTGCTCGACGCCATCGAGATCGCCGAGCACGCGCCCCGCGACCCGGCGAACGACGGCCCGCACGTCGTGACCGGCCCCATCGCCGTCGAGGGTGCCATGCCAGGCGACCTGCTGCGCATCACGGTCGAGAAGCTCGAGCCTCGCGTGCCGTACGGGGTCATCTCCAACCGGCACGGCAAGGGTGCGCTGCCCGGCGTGCTGCCGCGCAGCCGCGAGACCGTGAGCGTGTTCGCCGCGGTCGAGGAACGCGGCGGCGAGCTCGTCGGCACCATGCCGCTCACCGAGGGCGGCGTTCGGAGCGTCGTGTTCCCCCTCGCCCCGTTCCTCGGCACCATGGGCGTCGCTCCCGCCGCAGGCGCACGCCCGCACTCCGTGCCGCCCGGCCCGCACGGCGGCAACATCGACATCAAGCTGCTCACCGAGGGCAGCGTGCTCTACCTGCCCGTGCAGGTCCCCGACGCACTCGCCTACGTCGGCGATCCGCACTTCGCGCAGGGCGACGGCGAGGTCGCCCTCACGGCGCTCGAGGCCTCGCTGCGCGCGACCCTCACCTTCGACGTCGTTCCGGCGGCGGATGCGCGGCGCGAGTTCGGCGACCTCACCGGCCCGCTCGTGCGCACGCCCGAGTACCTCGTGCCCACCGGCCTCGACCCCGACCTGAACGCGGCCATGCGCAAGTGCGTGCGCGCCGCCGTCGACCTGCTGCAGGCTCGGTGGGGCATGGACGAGCACCTCGCCTACGCGTACCTGTCGGCGGCCACCGACTTCGACATCTCGCAGGTCGTCGACGTCGTCTGCGGCGTGCACGCCCGCATCCGAGAGGCCGACTTCGCCGACGTGGCGGCTGGCACGGCACCGCAGAACGGAACAGGAGCACCCGCGTGACCTCAGTCGAGCAGAACGCCCCAGAGACGACGCTCGCGGACGGAACCCCACCCGCCGCGCTGCTCGCCGCCTTCGAAGCCTACGAGCGGGCCGTGCAGAGCAACGACCTCGACGAGCTCGACGCCTGGTTCGCGCCGGGAGACGCGACGCTTCGCGGCGACGACAGCGGCCTGCTGGTCGGCCACGAGCAGATCAGCGAGTTCCGTGCCCAGCGCGGCGGCGTCGCGAAGCGCACCATCGAGCGCATCGAGTACCGGGCTCTGGCCGACGGCGTCGCGCTGCTCGTCTCCACCTCGCGCTTCGCCACCGGCGGGCTCGGACTGCAGACGCAGCTCTGGCAGCAGCTGCCGCAGGGCTGGCGCATCACGGCCGCGCACGTGACCCCGAGGCCCCGCGCCTTCGACCGCTCGATCTGGCGCACCGTCGGCGACCCGCTCTTCCAAGGCGCGTGGGAGGGGCCCCTCGAAGGGCTCACCGTCGCCGTGAAGGACCTCTTCGCGATTCGCGGCTACCGCATCGGCGCAGGCAACCCCAGCTACCTCGACTCCGCGAAGGCCGAGACGAGGACCGCGCCCGCCGTCAGGGATCTGCTGCGCGGCGGCGCCTCCCTGCGCGGCATCGCCCGCACCGACGAGTTCGCGTACTCGATCGCCGGCGACAACGCCCACTTCGGGACTCCCCCGAACGCCGCCGTGCCCGGCGCCCTCCCCGGTGGATCCTCGAGCGGGCCCGCATCCGCCGTCGCCAACGGCCAGGCCGACATCGGCCTCGCGACCGACACCGCCGGATCCGTGCGCATCCCCGCCTCCTATCAGGGACTGTG
Source organism: Pseudoclavibacter sp. Z016 (assembly GCF_002931215.1). NCBI lineage: Bacteria > Bacillati > Actinomycetota > Actinomycetes > Micrococcales > Microbacteriaceae > Pseudoclavibacter > Pseudoclavibacter sp. Z016. Next base: position 18,810 of record NZ_PSTU01000007.1, on the reverse strand, counting down.
GGGCCTGCGCACGACACACGACCTCGTGCCACGTCAGGGCCTCCTGCCGCTCGCGCAGTCGTTCGACACCGTCGGCTGGCTCACGCGCGACGGCGAGACCCTGCAGCGGGTCGCCGACTGGTGCCTCTCCTACGACAGCTCCGAGTCCACCGCGAGCGCGGCGGGGCAGCGCGGCGAGGACCTCCCCGGCCGCCTCGTCGTGCCGGCCGAGGTGCTGGCGGCGGCCTCGCCCGAGACCGTGTCCGCCTTCGAGGCGTTCCTGCACGAGCTGGAGGAGCGCGGGGCCGTGGCAGCGCCGGTCGAGCGGGTCTCGATCGGCGAGCTCGCGAGCTACCAGGAGCCGTTCCGGATCGTGCAGGGCGCTGAGGCCTGGCGCAACAACCGCCCTTGGCTGGAAGCGCATCCCGGCGCCACGGGCCCCGCCGTCGCCGCCAGGTTCCTCGCCGCCTCGCAGATCACCGAGGCGCAGGAGCAGGCGGCCCGCGACGCCCTCGCTCCCCTCAGCGCGCGCCTCGAGCGACTCGTCCACGACGCCGTGCTCCTCTTCCCCACCGCCCCTGGGGCAGCGCCGAGCCGAGCCGCGGATGCATCGAGCATCGACGCCATCCGCACCGCGACGCTGCGCATGACCACCCCGGCCGCCGTCGCCGGGCTGCCCGCGCTCTCCGCGCCGCTCCTCAGCGTGCCGACCACGAGCAGCGCGCAGGCCGCGCCCGTCGGCGTCTGCTTCGTGTCGCGAGCGGGCTCCGACCTGGCGCTCGTCCGACTCGGCCGCAGGCTCGCATCCGCCGCAGCCCCCACCCCGAGAGCCACCAGCCGCGCCGCGACGAGCGCGTGAGCACCGAGAGAATGAAGCAGATGACCGCGATCCTCCCCATCGAACCGCCAGCCCGCCTCCTCATGGGGCCCGGCCCCATCTCGGCGTACCCGAGTGTGCTCCGCGCCATGTCTAGCACCCTCGTCGGCCAGTACGACCCGTTCATGACGCAGGCCATGAACGAGACGCAGGAGCTGTACCGGCAGGTGTGGGCGACCGAGAACACCGCGACCGTGCTCGTCGACGGCACCTCCCGCTCCGGCATCGAGGCGGCGCTCGTCTCTCTCATCCGGCCAGGCGACCGTGTGCTCGTCCCCGTCTTCGGTCGGTTCGGCCACCTCCTCGCCGAGATCGCGGAGCGCGCCCTCGCCGAGGTGCACACCATCGAGGTGCCGTGGGGGCAGGTCGTCCCCGTCTCGCAGATCGAGGAGGCCATCGTCCGCGTCAAGCCGACCCTCCTCGCCCTCGTCCAGGGCGACACCTCCACCACCATGAACCAGCCCCTCGACGAGGTCGGCGCCATCTGCGCGAAGCACGGCGTGCTCTTCTACGCCGACGCGACGGCGTCCATCGGCGGCAACGAGTTCCTCGCCGACGCCTGGGGCCTCGACGCCGCGACCGCCGGCCTGCAGAAGTGCCTCGGCGGCCCGAGCGGCTCGGCACCCATCACCCTCTCCGAGCGCGCCGTCGAGGTCATCCGCTCCCGCAGCCGGGTCGAGGCTGGCATCCGCGAGACGGGTGACGAGTCCGCGAGCGACTTCATCCGCTCCAACTACTTCGACCTCGGCATGATCCTCGACTACTGGGGGCCGAGACGCCTCAACCACCACACGGAAGCCACCTCCATGCTCTACGCGGCGCGGGAGTGCGCGGCCGTCCTGCTGCGCGAGGGCCGGGACGCCGTCATCGAACGCCACCGCGTCGCCGGTGCCGCGATGCTCGCCGGCGTCCAGGCGCTCGGGCTCGAGGTCTTCGGCGACGTCGCGCACAAGATGAACAACGTCGTCGCCGTCGTCATCCCGGGCGGCGTCCCCGGCGATACGGCAAGGCAGGACCTGCTCGACGACTTCGGCATCGAGATCGGCACCTCCTTCGGCCCGCTGCACGGCAAGGTGTGGCGCCTCGGCACGATGGGCTACAACGCCCGCAAGGACACCGTGCTCACGACCCTCGCGGCGCTCGAGGCCGTGCTCCGCCGATACGGCGCATCCGTGCCGACCGGCGGTGGAGTCGAGGCCGCAGCCGACGTCTTCCGCGCAGCCGACAGCCCCCTGGGAGCCGCCGAATGACGGCCGCGCGACTGGGCGCCCTCGATCCCACCCTCTTCGAGCTCGCCGCCCGCCGCGTCATGGCGCGCTGCGACGAGCTCGCCCGCATCACCTCCACCCCAGGCGCCATCACTCGCGTGCACCTCTCCCCCGAGCACGCGCGCGTCAACCGGCTGGCCGCCGAGTGGATGCGCGAGGCCGGCCTGCAGACCAGGCAGGATGCGGCGGGCAACCAGCTCGGCCTCCTCCCCGCGGCGGACCCGGAGGCGCCCGTGCTCATGCTCGGCTCGCACCTCGACACGGTCGTCGACGCCGGCCGCTACGACGGCATCGTCGGCGTGCTCATGGCCATCGAGGTCGTGCGCCTGCTCCAGCGCCACGACGACGACACGAGTGGGGTGGATGCCCCCGCCCGCTCCCCGTTCGACTTCGGGCTCGAGGTCGCCGCGTTCTCGGACGAGGAAGGCGCCCGCTTCGGCAAGGCGCTCCTCGGCTCCTCCGCCGTCGCCGGCACGTGGGACGACGCCTGGTGGGAGCTCGAGGACCCAGACGGCACCACCCTGCGCGAAGCCGCCCTCGAGTTCGGCCTCGACCCCGGCCGCGTCTCGGAAGCCGCCCGCAGGCCGAGCGAGCTCGTCGGCTACCTCGAAGCGCACATCGAGCAGGGGCCCGAGCTGCACGCCCGCGGCGAACCGCTCGCCGTCGTCTCCTCCATCGCCTCCGCCCGTCGCTTCCAGCTCGTCGTCGAGGGCGAGGCCAGGCACGCCGGCGGCACCCCGTACGACATGCGCCGCGACGCGCTCCTCGGCGCGAGCGAGGCGGCCCTCGCCGTCGAGCGCATCTGCTCCACCCAGCACCACATCATCGGCACGGTCGGCCAGTTCGAGGCGTTCCCCGGCGCGATGAACATCGTTCCGGGCGAGGCGAGGTTCAGCCTCGACCTGCGCGGAGAATTCGACGGCGAACGCGACCGCGTGTGGGACCAGATCTCCCGCGAGCTCGATGACATCATGGGCCGTAGGCGCCTGCGCTGGCACACCCGCGAAGTACATAACGCCCCAGCCCTGTTCTGTGCGCCGCTGCTGCAGGACGTCGTCGGCGAGGGCATCCGCTCCACCCTCGTGCCGGGCACCGCCGCGGACGGGAGTATCCTCGGCTCGGGCCGGCCCGAAGACCCGACGACCCTGTTCAGCCCAGCCGGACACGACGGCATGGCCATCGGCGCCATCACCGACGTGGGGATGCTCTTCATGCGCAACCCCGACGGCGTCAGCCACCACCCAGACGAGGCAGTATCGCTCGGCGACGTCGCCCTCGGCATCCGCGCCCTCGCGAAAGCCGTCGCCCACCTCGGCGCAGAACACCGCAGAACCTAGGAGCTCCATGACCACGCCCGCCACCACCAGGACCCGCCGCGACTGGATAGTGCTCATCTCGATCGGCCTCGCGGCAGGCTTCCTCTCCGGGTTCCTCGGCGTGGGCGGCGGCACCATCATCGTGCCCGCGCTGACCGCCATGCTCGCGTTCGACCAGCGCCTCGCCGCCGGCACGTCGCTCGCCGCGATCATCCCGCCCGCCATCGTCGGCGTCGTCGGCTACGTCCTGACCGGCTCCGTGAACTGGCTCGCGGGCCTCATCCTCATCGTCGGCGCCATCGCCGGCGCCTGGATCGGATCGTGGCTCCTCAACAAGCTGCCGCTCATCGTGCTCCGGTGGATGTTCATCGTGTTCCTGCTCGGCGTCGCCGTCTCCCTGTTCCTCGCCGTGCCGAGCCGCGACGCCGAGGTCACCATGACGGCGCTCACGGCACTCATGCTCGTCGCGCTCGGCCTCGTCACCGGTATCATCTCGGGACTGATCGGCGTCGGCGGCGGTGTCATCCTCGTGCCTGCGCTCATGCTGCTGTTCGGCTCGAGCGACCTCGAGGCGAAGGGCACGAGCCTCCTCGTCATGATCCCCACCACCATCACAGGCACGATCGGCAACTCCCGCCGCCGCAACGTCGACCTGAAGGCGGCCGCCGCGATCGGGCTGACGGCCGCGCTCACGAGCCTCCTCGGCGTGTGGTGCGCCGTGCTCATCGACCCGATGGTCGGCAGCATCCTCTTCGGCGCGTACCTGCTGTTCATCGCCGGGCAGAACGCGTACAAGACCATCAAGGCGCAGCGCAAGGCGAAGCGGGCCCCCGCCGCCTGACCCGCCCAGCGCATCCACCCGCCCGGCGCATCCACGCAGCCGGCACAGACACGCGCCCCGACACAGACCTCGGGCAGATGCAGCTTCGTCTCGAGACGAAGCTGCATCTGCCCGAGGTCTGTGTTGTTGGGGGTCTGCGCCCGGGGCGCCAGGGCGGCGGCGAGCGGTACGCCCGGAAATACCTCGACGCCCCGGCGGCGCGGAATGTGCCGGGGCGTCGAGATTCTGTTGCCGGGGGTTCCCTCGGCGGCTTGATGCGCGCCCTGGACGGGCGCGGGCGTCCTACGCCTGAGCGCGGATCGCCGCCTCGAGCACGTCGAGGCCGTCGTTCAGCAGCTCGTCCGTGATGGTGAGCGGCGGGAGGAGACGCACGACGTTGCCGTAGGTGCCGCAGGAGAGCAGCACGACGCCCTGGCCGAGAGCATCCGCGACGATCGCCTTGACGGCGGCCGGGTGGGGCTTCTTCGTGGTCGTCGCCGTGCCGGCCTCGACGAACTCGAACGCCAGCATGGCGCCGCGACCGCGGACCTCGCCGATGATCGTGTTCTCGCCGAGCTCGGCGCTGAGCGCCTCGAAGCGCGTCTTCACGATCGTCTCGATCTCGAGGGCGCGGGCAGCGAGCTGCTCATCCTCCATGATGCTGATCGTGGCGAGCGCGGCGGCCGTTGCGACCGGGTTGCCCGTGTAGGTGCCGCCGAGCCCGCCGACGTGCACGCTGTCCATGATCTCGGCGCGGCCGACGACGGCCGACAGCGGCATGCCGCCCGCGACGCCCTTGGCGATCGTGACGAGGTCGGGCACGATCTCCTCGTGCTCCGACGCGAACCAGGCGCCGGTGCGGCACATGCCGGCCTGGACCTCGTCGGCGATGAAGACGACGCCGTTGGCCTTGGCCCACTCGACGAGCGCGGGGAGGAAGCCGTCGGCGGGGACGATGAAGCCGCCCTCACCCTGGATGGGCTCGATGATGATGGCCGCGACGTTCTTGCCGCCGACCTGCTTCTCGATGACGTCGATCGTGCGCGCTGCCGCCTCGGCGCCCGTGAGGCCGTCCCGGTAGGGGTAGCTCATGGGCGCGCGGTAGACCTCGGGCGCGAACGGGCCGAAGCCGTCCTTGTACGGGATGTTCTTCGCGGTGAGGGCCATCGTGAGGTTCGTGCGGCCGTGGAACGAGTGGTCGAACGCGATGACGGCGTTGCGGCCGGTCGAGTGGCGGGCGATCTTGACCGCGTTCTCGACGGCTTCCGCGCCGGAGTTGAGGAGCACGGCCTTCTTGGCGTGGTCGCCGGGCGTGATCTCGATGAGCTTCTCTGCGACGGCGACGTAGCCCTCGTACGGGGTGATGCCGAACGCGGTGTGCGTGAAGTGCGCTGCCGCCTCCTGCACGGCCGCGACGACGCGGGGGTGGGATGCGCCGACGTTCGTGACGGCGATGCCGGCACCGAAGTCGACGAACTGGTTGCCGTCGACGTCGCGGATGATGGCGCCGTCGACGTCAGCCGCGTACACGGGGACTGCGGGGACAAGCGATGCGGAGACGCTCGCCTCACGACGCGCAGTCAGGGCCTGCGACTTGGGGCCTGGAATGGCGCCTTCGAGCTTGCGCTCCTGGGCAATGCGGAACTCCGTCACGGTGCTTCCTTCCTCGGGGTTCGACCTCTTGGTATGGCTTGAAGGCTACGCGGTTCTGCACCGCGAGACGAATGGGCACGCGCACGACCGGTCCGACCACTTCTGTGCATCCGTCTAGGGCATGTCTAGAATCGGGGCATGCTCGCCACCGTCGACACGCTCCTCGCGAACCGTTCCCTGGGCCTCACCCTGCACACGGGCGAGCCGCAGGCGCTGCGCGCCAGCATCGAGTGGGTGGCGACGACGGAGCTGCTCAACCCGCAGCCGTTCCTCACGGGCGGACAGCTGGTGCTCACGACCGGGATGCGCCTGCGGGGCACACGCGCGTACCGCTCGTTCGTGGAGTCCCTCGTCGAGGCGGACACGGTCGCGCTCGGCGTCGGGACCGGCTTCACGCACGACACCGTGCCGGCCGCCCTCATAGCGGCGGCCGAGCAGGCCGGGCTCCCGCTCTTCGAGGTCGCCTACGAGACGCCGTTCGCGGCGCTCACGAAGGTCGTCACGCAGGCGAGCACCGACGAGCAGCACTCGCGCCTCGAGAGCGAGCACCGCCAGCAGCAGCAGCTGGTGACGTCGCTGCTCTCCGACGGCGGCATCACGGGGCTCACCGCGAGGCTCGCCAGGCTGACGAGCTCGCACGTCGCCGTGACCCGCCTCGGCGAGCTGCTCGCCGGCAGCCTCGACGTGCACGACGAGGCCGTCACGGGGTGGGATGCGCTCCCCATCTCCACGGGCCAGTCGGCAGGCGCGACCCTCCACATCACCAACCCCCGTGTCAACGAGGGCCTCGTGAACTACGCGCGGTCGCTGCTCAGCCTGCAGCTCATCCAGGACACGCGTCGCGTTCGCGCCGCCCGCGACGCGTCTGGGCACGTGCTGCACGACCTCATCCGCGGCAAGTTCACGGTCGAGGACGCCGAGCGGCGCCTGACGGCGCTCGGCGTGGCCACGGGTCAGGCCGCACGCGTGCTGGTCGCCGAGACCGAGGAACGCCGCACCGCGGAGCTCACCGCGCTGCCGCTGCCCGCCGAGCTGCAGTCGTCGGTGTCCGCGGTCTTCGAGGGCCGCCTCCTCGTCATCGCGCCGGAGCGCACGCGCATGCCGAACGCGGCCGAGGCGTTCATCGGCCTCGCCCGCTCGGCGGGCATCGCGGCGCGGGTCGGCATCGGCGACCTCTACCCGGCCTCCCTCGCCCTGCGCTGGAGCTACTTCGAGGCCCGGGATGCGCTGCGCAACGCGCCGAAGGACACCGACGTCGCCACCTCCGCACGCCTGTCCATCTCCTCGCTGCTGCTCGCGAGCCGCGACGTGCCCGTGCTGGAGCTCGCCGCCGAAGTGCTCGGGCCGCTCGAAGCCCACGACGCCGAGCACGGATCGATGCTGCTCGCGACCCTCGACGCCTACTTCGCCAACTCCGGCCAGATCGCGCAGGTCGCCGACGAGCTCGGCACCCACCGCAACACGGTGCGCTACCGCCTCGACCAGATCGCCGCCATCTCCGGCCTCGACCCGCGCATCATGTCGGAGGGCGTGCAGCTGTGGCTCGCCGGGGCGGCCAGGCGACTGCGCGCCGGCGGCGCGTGACGCGCCGCGCGCATCCGCACCCCGCCGTTCTGGGAGACTGACGGCATGGCGAACACGTACACCCTCCCCAACGGCGTCGAGCTCGGCGACGACGGAGCCGTCGACATCACCGTCGACGTCCTCGACGTCGAGGACCTCGCGTTCGCCCACGTCTGCCGGTCGCTGCGCCAGCAGCTCGAACCCGGCCGCGGCCTCATCGTCACGATGCCAGCCGGCGACGACGTGCTCGGCTACGTGTACCGCGAGGAGCAGCGCGAGGACGGGCGGCGCGACGAGTTCGACGACACCGACTCGCTGTTCGTCGACATCCACGAGCTCACGTTCGAGTTCGACGCTCCCCGCGACACCGACATGGACGAGGACGGCGTTCGCGCGCTGCTCGCGAGGGCACGCCCGGACACCGAGCTGAAGATCGAGGGCATCGAGCTGCTCGAGCTGCGAGACGGACCGATGTCGCTCATCACCTGCCGGCCCCCGCGCGCCTGGACCTTCCGGCAGCTTGTCCTCGAGGTGCAGCTGCTGCGCGGCTCCTACATGGCGCTCCACTACACGAGCTAGTGGCGACCCCGCGTCACCGCACGCCAGCGGACGGCGCGCGACGGCGCCACCGCGAACGTCAGGAACCAGCCTCCCGCGAACGCGAACAGCGCCAGCAGCCCCATGCCGGCGACCGGACTCGCGAACACCCCGAGCGCGAGCATCCCGAGCACCGCCGAGATCACCACCACCCGCCGCAGCCACGCCGAGACGTGCACGAGGAACCTCGTGGTCGCCCATCCCGCGAGCGTGGCGACCACGAGCACCACCGGCGCCAGCCAGAACTGCCCGGCCGTGAGGAACCCGGCGAACAGGCCCGCTAGGCCGAGCTCGAGCACCGCGAGCAGCACGAAGCCTCGCCTCGACGGCGCGGCCATCGCCTGCTCCTGGTATTCAGCGCCCTTGCGGGCAGCCCAGCCGTAGACCACGCGTCAGCCCGCCGTCCGTCCGGTCGTCGTGTTCTCCGCCTCGCCAGCCCCTCAGGCCAGGCGCTGCGTCCAGCCCATGAGGTCGGGCAGCTCGCCGTTCTGGATGCCCGTGAGCTCGGCGCGGATGCGCATGCTCACCGAATCCTGCGTGATGACCGGGTTCTCGATCGTGAAGTCGGGCGACTTGACCTTGCCGATCGGCGAGATGACCGCCGCAGTGCCGCAGGCGAACGCCTCGACGATCGTGCCGTCGGCGACCCCCTCGCGCCACTCGTCGATCGTGATGCGGCGCTGCTCGATCTTCCGACCGGCCCGCTCGCACAGTTCGAGGACGCTGTCCCGCGTGATGCCGGGCAGGATGGAGTCGCTCAGCGGGGTGAGGATCGTGCCGTCCGACTTGATGAGCACGATATTCATGCCGCCGAGCTCCTCGAGGTACGTGTTCTCCGCCGCGTCGAGGAACAGCACCTGCTCGCAGCCGTTCGCGTACGCCTCCTCCTGTGGGAGCAGCGACGATGCGTAGTTGCCGCCGCACTTCGCGGCTCCCGTGCCACCCGCGCCAGCGCGGGAGTACTCCTGCGAGAGCCAGATGTCGACGGGGCGCGTGGGGTCGGAGAAGTAGGAGCCGGCTGGGCAGGCGATGACCATGTAGCGCACCGTCTGCGCCGCGCGCACGCCGAGGAAGTTCTCGTACGCGATCATGAAGGGGCGCAGGTAGAGGGTCTTGCCCTCGCCAGCCGCCGGGACCCACTGCTCGTCGATCTGCACGAGCTGGCGCACCGACTCGACGAACAGCTCCTCGGGCAGCTCGGGCAGCGCGAGGCGCCGTGCGGAGCTCTGCAGGCGGCGGGCGTTGCGCTCCGGCCGGAACGCGAACACGTCTCCCCCGCCGTGCCGGTAGGCCTTGAGCCCCTCGAAGATCTCCTGGCCGTAGTGGAAGACGGCGGACGAGGGGTCGACCTGCAGCGGCCCGTACGGCACGACTCTGGCATCGTGCCAGCCCTCGGCGAGGGTCCAGTCGATGATCACCATGTGGTCCGTGAAGTGCTTGCCGAACCCGGGGTCGGCGAGCACCGCGTCCCTGACCTCGGCCGAAGCCGGAGCCGGGTTGCGTTCGATCGTGAACTCGAGGGAGGCTCCCTCGGCCACGGCGGCCTGCTTCGTCGTGCCTGGCTGGGTGCTGCTGGTGTCGCTCATGCGTGGGTTCCTTGCGCGGTCAGTCGGGAGATGATGGCGTCGCCGATCTCGGAGGTGCTCCTGGCCGTTCCACCTCGGGATGCGAGGTCGGCGCGGCAGGCGCTCTCGAGGGATGCGGCTGCGTCCGAGAGTCCGAAGTGCTCGAGCAGCAGAACGACGGAGAGGATCGCCGCCGTCGGGTCGGCTTTACCGAGGCCCGCGATGTCTGGAGCCGAGCCGTGGACAGGCTCGAACATGCTGGGGAACTCGCCTTCGGGATTGATGTTCCCCGAGGCCGCCAGCCCGATGCCGCCGGTGATGGCTGCGGCAAGGTCGGTCACGATGTCGCCGAACAGGTTATCGGTGACGATCACGTCGAATCGCTGTGGGTTCGTGACGAAGAAAATCGTAGCAGCGTCGACGTGCAGGTACTCGACGGCAACGTCCGGGTAGTCGGCGGAGACCCGGTCGACGACACGCTGCCAGAGCACGCCGGCGTTGACGAGCACGTTCTTCTTGTGCACGAGCGTCAGGTGCTTGCGCGGACGCGACTGCGCCTTCTCGAACGCGTAGCGGACGGTGCGCTCCACGCCGTAGGCCGTGTTCACGGAGACCTCGGTCGCGATCTCGTGCGGCGTCCCGGCACGGACCACGCCGCCGTTGCCGACGTATGGCCCCTCGGTGCCCTCGCGGACGACGACGAAGTCGACCTCGCCTGGGTCGCTCAGCGGGGTCTTCACGCCGGGCGAGATCGCGCCAGGGCGCAGGTTGATGTAGTGATCGAACGCGAAGCGCAGCTTCAGCAGCAGACCGCGTTCGATGATGCCGCCCGCGAGGCGCTCGTCGGCGGGGTCTCCCCCGACCGCGCCGAGCAGGATGCCGTCGTGCTGGGCGAGCGCGTGCAGCTCCGCCTCGGAGATGATCTTGCCGGTCTCGAGGTAGTGCCCCGCTCCGAACGGATACTCGGTGAGGCTCAGCTCGACGCCTTCCGGGAGGGCGGCGCGGAGCGCTCGCTGCGCCTGGGCGACGACTTCCGGGCCGATACCGTCACCCGGGATGACGGCGATGTCGAGCTTCTGAGTCGCTGCACGTTCCGACACGAGGCGTCCTTTCCTGCCGACGGCGATCGCGGCTCTCCCAGTTTAGGCCGCGGCTGGGCTAGCGTCTGTCCCCATGACCACCGCCATCCTGCGCCGCAAGGACGACCTGCCTCGGGAGCGCGCCGCGAGCCGCCTCACGGCGTACGTGTACGGCAACATCATCGTGCTCGCGACGCTCCTCGGACTCGTGCACGCTGGCGAGAACCCCGGCGAGGGCGCGATCGTGGTCCTGGCCACGGGCGGCACGACCCTCCTCGCGCACCTCATCGCCGACGCCGTCGGCCACTCGACACGCGCCGCCGACCGCCCAGAGCGCACAGCGCACCTCAAATTCCTCCACGAGCTGCGGGACGCGGTCCCGATCGCCTCTGCCGCGTCCATCCCCGCGGCGATCCTCGGGGTCGCCGCGCTCGGTGTCATCGACGGCGAGACGGCGCAGATCGTCGCCGAGGTCGTCATCATCGTGCGTCTCGCCGGCATGGGCTTCACCATCCAGCGCATCCGCGGCGAGAAGCCCTCCTTCCGCACCTTCGCGGCCGGCATCGGCCTCGCCCTCGTCGGCGTCGGCATCTCCGTGCTCAAGGCGAACCTCGGGCACTGAGGACGCCCGCGGGTCAGAGCGGGAGAAGCTGGTTGCGCGCCAGTTCTCGGTAGAGCTCTGACGTCTGAATGAGTTCGTCATGGCGTCCCGAATCGACGATTCGTCCCGCGTCCAGCACGAGAATCCGGTCCGCAGAGCGCACCGTGGCGAGGCGATGGGCCACGACCAGCATCGCGTACCGTCCCGCCCTGCGTGCGATCGCCGCCTGCACGCGCTCTTCGTTCACCCCGTCGAGGTGCGACGTCGACTCGTCGAGCAGCAGGATGTCGGGTTTCAGGAGCAGCGCGCGCGCAATCGCCAGGCGCTGACGCTCACCGCCTGAAAGCAGCACGCCGCCCTCCCCCAGATCTGCGTCGAGGCCGAGTGGGGAGCGCACGAGCACTCCCACGAGGTCCAGTTCGCTCAACAGCTCGAGAATGTCGGTGTCGGTGTGCGCCTGTGAGCCAAGTGTCACCGCGTCCCTCAGGGACCCCGCGGGCACGGGCGCCTCCTGCTCGACGTAGGCGATCCGGGACCGCACGGCCTCACGCGAGATGCCAGCGGTATCGACCCCGTTGAAGCGGATCGTCCCCCGATCCACATCGTAGAAGCGAGCGATGAGCTGCAGCAGCGTGCTCTTCCCTGCCCCGGATGGCCCGACGAGCGCGACGCGCTCGCCTCGCGGCACCTCGAAGCTGACCGCTGCGAGCGTCGCGAGATCCTCGGAATCCCGCTCGGGAGCGACTGGGTAGGAGAAAGCGACATCCTGGAACTCGAGGACATTGCCCTCATCGGTGGCAGGAGCGGTAACGGCTCCAGCTTCAGCATCCGCCTCCAGCGGCAGCTCCATGACCTCGCTGATGCGCACCATCCCGCCCACAGCCTCGCCGACAGCGCTGATCGTTCCGAAGATCTGCCCGAGCGGCATGATCATCAAAAACAGGAACAAGATGAAGGAGACCAGGTCGGAGACGGTCAGCACACCCGCCGCGACCTGGTAGCCGCCGAGTCCGAGGACCACAAGGAACGTAGCCTGCATGGCGGCGGACGAGACCGGCGCGAGCGTGGCGGTGATCCGCGCGACCCGCAGGCCGGCAGCCCAGCTGGCTTCCACATCCCCCTTCACACGCTCCGACTCCGCGCATGTCATGTTCGCCGCCCGCACTGTGCGCACGGCGCGGATAGCCCGATCCAGCGAGGACGACAGGCGGCCGACCGCCTGTTGCACCCCCAAGCTGGCCTCCTCGATCCGTGACGTCATCATCACGACGAGGAAGACGGCAACGAGTGCGACGCCGAGTGAGACCACGAGCAGCAACGGATCTATCAACCACATCGCCACCAGCGCGCCGATCAAGGTCACGACACCGGCGATCGACTCCACGAATCCCTGCGTCAACATGCTGCGGATGACCGAGGTGTCCGCGTTCACGCGGGAGACCAGATCACCGACGCGGTGGCGATCGAGGGTCGCGATGGGAAGACGCAGGATGTGGTCGACGAGGCCCACCCGAGCTGATCGGATGGCGACCTCGGCCGTTCTCTGGATGAGGTACTGCAGGAAGCCCGAGATCAGCCCGCCCACGACGAGAAGGCCGACGATCAGCCACGGAAGCACCCCAAGCGATTCGCTCGCGCCGACCCGGTCGATGATCTGGCCCACGAGCCACGGCTGCGCGAGCGCCGCCCCCGAGCCGCAGATGCTGAGGACCACGATCACGACGAGCGTGGGCTTCTGCACGAAGACGTGTCGGAACAGACCGGCGAGTGCCGCCGACCGCTTCTCCCGCGGAAGGCTCATGCGCGCACATCCCGTCGGCAGAACGCGAAGGCGGCGGAGCAGACCAATGCCACGACCGTGAGGAGGAACACCGCGTATGCGCTCCCGGGTTCGAGCGCTGCTGCCGGATTCGCTGCGGTCACGGCGGCCGCATCGAACAGCTGCGCGCCGGCGATCGTCGGCAGGAACTTCGCCCATGGCGTCAGGAAGACCAGGACGAGCGATATCTGCGAGACCGCGATGAGCACGAGCAATGGCACCAGGGCCTGGCGGACCAGCACCGCGAAGCTGAACCCGATCAGCGCGATTCCCGTCCAGTAGACGACGCCGCCCAGCCAGCGCACCAGGAGCGAGACAGGCACGCCCTCGCTGAGCACACTCAGCGATCCGAGACCGAGCTGACTGCAGATGCTGAGCAGCGGGATCGTGACCGCGCCGAGCAACGTCACGGTGACGGCGAGGACCGAGATCTTCGCGATGACGAACCTGAGCCGATTCGGCACCGCGACGAGCGAGGTCTGGATCTGGCCGCCGGAGAACTCACCGCTTCCCGCAAGCACCCCTACGATGATGACGCCGATCTGCCCGAGTGCGATCCATTCGAGACCGACGACCTCCGGCGTTGTCCCCGCTGCGAGCATCGGGTCGTCGACGCGCAGCCCCTCGCCAACGGAGGGGGCGGTGACTGCTGCCATCAGGACAGGAACGACGAGACTCACCGCCAGCGTGATGAGGACTGCTCTGAGGGTGAAGAGCTTCCAGGACTCTGACGCCAGTGCCATCTTCACGCGGCATCACCCGCAACATGCTCGGCGCGCCCTTGCGTCCAGGCGAAGTACGCGTGCTCGAGACTGTCGAACTCCGCGACGAGGCTCGCCGCTGCCCCCGCCCTGATGACCCTTCCGCGTGCCATCACGACGAGGTCATCAGCCATGGACTGCATCTCCCCCATGAGGTGCGACGAGATGAGCACCGTGCGTCCGGAACCCGCCAGCGAGCGAGCAAGATCTCGAATCCAGCGAATACCCTCCGGGTCGAGCCCGTTCATCGGTTCGTCCAGGATCACGACCTCCGGGTCGCCGAGGAGCGCGCCCGCGATGCCCAGACGCTGCCCCATGCCCAGAGAGAAGGTCCCGACGCGACGGTCAGCGACGTCCGACAGCCCGACGAGCTGCAGCGTTTCCGGGATGCGCGTGGGCGAGATCCCGTTGCTGGCCGCCATCCAGCGGAGGTGCGCTCTCGCCGTGCGTCCGCGATGGGCACCCGACCCGTCGAATTGCGCGCCAACGCGGGTCAGGGGACGCCGCAGACTTCGGTACTCGGAGCCGAGCACCAACGCGCGCCCGGACGTTGCTCGGTCGAGGCCGAGCAGAATCCGCATCGTCGTTGATTTGCCCGCTCCGTTCGGGCCGAGCAATCCCGTCACCCTGCCTGCTCTGGCTTCGAAGGACACGGACTCGATGGCCGTGCGCTTACCGTAGTTCTTTGTCAGGTTCTCGACTTCGATCATGAACCCACCCCCTTTTCTGCGTGGTTGACGGCCCAGGAGCGGACCGAGAGAAATCCAGCGACGGCGAAGACGCCGATCCAGCTCAGCAGCACGGCGAGCCCGAGCATCGGCCCCAGGTCCCCGACAAGCGGAGCGTCCTGAAGAAGGAGTTGTGCGCCTGCCTGGTCGGGCAAGAACCTGGCGACCGAGGTGAACTCGAGCAGGTACGGCGAGATGGCGAGCGTGAGCGCGAGCATGGCGCAGAGCCCAACGATGCCGCTGCGAAACGCCGACGAGATCAGGAACGAGAGCAGGCTGATGAGCGACCAGTAGACGAGGTACCCCGCGAGCAGGCGCAGGTCTCCACCGGGGAGGCTCGTCAGGCTGTCGACCGCACGGCAGTCGAGGACAGCGCAGCGGACGGCATAGCTCCCGAGAACAGCAGGAAGGGCGACCGCGAAGCCGAAGGCGAGGGCGGAGAGCGCCTTCGCGAGGAAGAAGCTGCGTCGGTTGGGAACAGCGAGAAGCGAGGATGCCACAACACCGTTGTCCCGCTCCTGCGCGAAGACACTCGCCCCCAGGAAGATCGCCCCGATCTGCCCGTAGTGCAACACCATGAGGAAAGCCGACTGAGGCTCGAGTCCGCCAGCAGCGCTGACATCTCCAGAGAGCATCGCCTGGTGCGTCAGCGCGGTGACGCCGTACGCGGCACCTGTCACGACCGCAACGGTTGCGAGACTCGCGTTCCGCGACGAACGCAGTGAGGTGAACTTGATGGCTTCCGCGTGGAGCGATTGGAGGAACATGGTCATGACGGCCTGTCCTCTTCGGTCGTGACGACTCTCCGGTAGCTGGCTACCTCGGGGGGTTCCGACACGGGCACGCCATCCGCTTCCACCCAGGCATGCGCGACGAACGGCCCCGTCCGGTAGCCGGAGCACCAGCTCGGCGCGTGGCCTTCGAAGCGGCAGAGAAGGACCGTCGCGATCGAGCGCTGCAGGCAGCCCTCTCCAGCGCAACGCTCACTCGCGCCGCACACCGCCGCGCGTGCGACTTCCGCCTCCTCGCGCGTCGATGGGCGGACCCCACGGCGCAGCTCGATGAGCAACCGTCTGATCTGCCGCGGCTTGGCGTACGTGATCAGATACGCGACCGAGACCGCGCACCGCACGGTCAGGGCGCGGCAGCCCCTCGTCGCGATGGAAGGCTGGGCGTTCAGCGGAAGGCTCATGCGTTGCGCTTCACGATGCGCGCTTTGATCAGGACGGCCAAGAGGCCTCGCACGTCATCTCGCACGCCTGCCGAGGGGCCGTGCTCGCGCTCCAACCGGTCAACGGCGTCCGCGCGCGTGCATCCCCGGACGGTGAGCTCAAGCACCAGCCTGGCGGTCGAGTTGCCGCGCCAGTACGTTCCTCCACCGGCATCGAAAACCACAACGCCTTCCCCCTCTTGCTCAAACGAGCATGTCGGCAACAAGGTATAGATATCGGCGTCGCTCAATCTGTCGCTCATTCGCCTTCCATTTCCCGAGCCCAGAGCTCAAGGGTCGCGAGCTGCTCGATTTCGAAGAGGTCGTGCGTCTTCAACACGGGCATCTCCAGTGCAGTGAGAATCGCGTCGGGATTCAATAGACCTTGATCGACAAGAAAACTCTCGCGAAACAGTGATTTCAGGCCACCGATTCTGGAAGCAAAGGCACTGAACAGATCTGCGCTGTACTCACCCTTGTCTTCACGACTGAATATCCACTCAGGCGCGAGACCCTTCATGCTCGCGGCCAGCAGGGGCTTCGAATGCCGCTGTCCTATAGCGATCGACGAGGAGAGCCCGAACATGAGCCGCAGGATCTCGTCATCGAGAAATGGCGCTTCCCAATGAACCCCCTCGTCGGCAAACGCCTCGTTGACCTGCCGCACGATTTCCCCTTGGAACATGACCGACTCGGCCATCTGGTGCCGGGCCCTATCGGGAAAGTGCGGCTCGATCCCGGCCGTTGCCTGACCGCGGATCTGCGCCTCGACTCTCGCCCGTGTCTGCGCGGAGGCGAAACGTGAGACCCCGAAGCCCGGGGCCCAGCCGAAGGCGTCAGCGTGCGGACTCGCGTCCGCGTGGACACGCGCCACCAATTCGTCACCAAGGGTGCGTGTGGAGCACACGGCTGCAAGAGTCCGCAGCACCGGCCACCGTTGCGCACGCGCCAGACGGGCAGCGGACCGCAGCCCCACAGCGACCGCGCCGGACTGCACCAACGACGACATGATCGCCGGTTGCAGGGCGAACAGCTCGTCACCACCTAACCCATTGATGTGCGTGCGAATATCTCGGGCGCGCTCCTGCTCGAACAGCATCTCCAGATGTGGCATGTTGGCTCGCCAGGCCGGCGGCCCGGAAACGCCGCGCCCTGTGCGTTCCCCGTTCCGTGCTGCCGTGGCGAATGCGTCAAGCGTCGATGTGAAGGACGGCAGCTCCACGAACTCGCCGCGCAGCTCAGCCGCGGCTCGCCGCGCATATCGCGAGTCCTGGTTCTGTGCATCCGCAGTTCCTGCATGGAAGTGAGCAACCTCGCCCCCGACCGCCTCAACCAGGTAGGCGAGCGACGTCGAGTCCATCCCCCCAGAGAGATCTGCCCCGAGGCGCTCGCCCGGGCAGAGGCGCCGCTCGACCGCGGTGCGGAGAGCGTGCCGCAATTGGTCCGCCGCCGCTTCGAACGTCGCATCTCGGTGCTCGCCCGCCTCCCACCAGCGTCGATCACCCCCTCGCCCCTCCGCGACAACCAGGTCGTGACCTGGGGCGACCACCCGGACATTCGCCCAGAACGGACGCAGGCGGAAGATGCTCGGCAGGTTGGGGCAGGTCTCCAGCGAAAGTCGGTCGAGGTCCAGCGCAGCGAAGCCACGCAGGTCGAGCTGGGATGCACTGGTACGAACGACCCCGTCATCCATCGTCCAATAGCAGAGCGTGGACGTCGAGAAAGTCGACCGGATTTCATTGAGCGTTGAGATGCCCCTCACCACCTTTCTCCTTCGAGCCTGGAGGGGACGATGCACGCGATGAGCGCACCGCCCCCTCGTTCGAACGACGACCCCTAGCCGACCGTCACCTTGATGAATGCTCGCCCGCCGAAGATGTCGCGCCAGCGACCGAACCAGACCCCGTTCGTGACCTTTCGGTAGGATCCGACCTGCTCGATTTTCGGCGCAATGTAATTGGACATCTTTCCCCCTTGATAGTGACTTCGCGGCCTCCGTTCGACCGCCGTTCTAAACTAGAAAAGGTCGCTCTTCACGTCAAGCATTTACCATGAAGCATCATGCAAGTTTCCGATTTACAGCATTGCGCCGCGACAAGAGCATTCTCGGACCCCTTTCCCACACGACTCTCCCGGCAACGAGAATGCGGTTTGGGAAGGACACCGCCTCCGTGCTGCTGACGTGCTTTTCTGTGCATGCGGCTAGCGTTGCATTCGCGCGGTCCGCGGACCATCCTTCGAAAGTTCGACCCTTGGACAATTCACCTGATTCCACGCACCAATGCGTGTTTCGCCCGAACATTGGGCGACAAGCATCCCCACCACGGAGCCGCGCACTTCAGGTCCACCCCATCCCGAGCGCACAACAACGCTGCTTGTGTGCACAACCGCGGCGATCTGTGACGCCTCGGGTGTGAGGTCACAGGACATCGGTGACAGTTTTGCCAGCGAATGATCTGGAGCTGAACGGTGCCACCGGCGGCTGACTGATCGCGGGACCGACACGGGCATCAACAGGCTCATTCGACGACATACCCCGGGTCGATCAGCACGCCCACCCAACCGATAAGCCCGAGAAGTGTCACCACCGGTTGCGCTCGAACTGACACCGATGTCCTGCGACATGACGGATGCCAAAGAGGCCACTTGACTGGCCGCGACGGGCGTCGCTCGCCTCGAGAGCGCCACTTGCCTGGCAGCGCTCGCGCCGCAGGGCGCGTGGACGCTCGTGCCAGCGCTGCATCGTCCAACTTGCGTGATGGATGCGCCAGAACAGCCTCGCAAGGCCCCGCCGTCCCGCATCCATCCCGGAAGTTGGTCACGCCACGAGCCGGCCGCGGCGACAGACCAACCACCGCGACCGTCCACGCCCCGCCACCCACTCCGGCCCCGAGCCTCCATCGCTGCCCGGCGAGTCGCCCTCCAGCCGGGACGTCAGCGGGGCAATTGGCTGGCAGTGATCGCGCCCGCGCCG